>CAMEOT010000015.1 GCA_945929965.1 uncultured Lachnospiraceae bacterium | reverse complement strand
TCACTTGAGCCTATTTTGTTGACTCTGTTTTTTCATAACTTACTTGACACTACCTATCGTCATTATACGACAAAAGGAGAGTGGCTACAAGAAATTATTCAGCTACAATCCAATCTTCCGCAAGACAATCATTGATACTTGGAACCCACATAGAATGAGAACCATCAACGCAACGAATCTGAAAGTACGGATTGCATACAAACAAATCGCCCTCTTTAATTCCCCATGCCTCGGCAGTCTGCTTATTGCACGGAATTCCCTGCGGATAGCCTTTCTGATAAACAACAAACATTCCCTTGCCGTTCCAACCCTTGCGGGCAACTTTCTGTCCTGCTTTTATTCTGCGAATTGCTTCGCCAAATGTGAATGTCTGGATATCCAAATCCCTTACATCAGCTTCCCCGACAACCTCCCAATCATCCCGAAGAATAAAATTGAGCGTATAATCAACATTCTCTGTCTCGCGAATATCAAGGATTCTGCCATCCTTACAATGCATCTTAATGGAATTATCTTCCCATTTCCAATATCCCGCCCATTCCGGGCATTTAATCATAGCACCCTGTTTGAGTGCTTCATATGCTTTTTGAAAATTCATTACCTTTCCCTCCAAAAGAGAAATATGGCGCACCGCCCACCACCACTTAACGTGCGTCGCCTGCAGCTTTCGCCACGCTCAATCTTCTTTACCGCTTACCCGCGGCTGGGAGATTCCGGATCACCTTAACCTTTCTGAATAACCGTTGCAAAAGGAATTACTTCCCTTAAAATATTCTCTCTCGGATTCCATGCGCGACTGATTCCATTCTCGTTGTGGCTCGTCTCCCCCTCAGCTCCGATATGGTTCCAGTCATACATTGCAAGATCCCGAATGATGTCATACATGGCTTTCATATCCCTGTCGATGAACTCATCTGTATGGTGTTCCTGATAATTCCGTTTGCGCCTTACCGCATAATAGGCTCCCTTGACCTTTGAGGACAGAAGATCTTTGTCGGAATCCTCGTGCAGTTCAGAAGCCAGTTCAGCTCCTAAATCACTATTCAATTCTTTCAAAAGCTCTTCCATCCCAGATCTCCTCTACTTACGCCTTAGCCGTCACAGTTACATGACCTGCGCCCACAGCTGCATAGTTGCTGTTGCACTCAACAACGGTAATTACCTTACCTGTTGCTGCGGTAATATCTGCGCTGCCATCCCAAGCCGTCCAAGTTTTCACATTCTGCCCAGCTGTTACAGCGGTCTCAGCATCAGCTACCTTGTACTTATAGGAATTGCCCTCGCCCTTTGCCGGAGAAACAGTAATCTTGGTATCACCAGTTGCCGTGCCAGCTACGGAGGTTACAGTTAATGCCGTCAGCTCCGCAGCATGGGTAGAATCTGCACTTACCTGAAATACTCTGCGTGCCATATCATTATCAGTAGGCATTGCAGTAGACAACCCGGTAATCTTCGCAGAATACCATTCGGGACCATGATCCAGACCGATCTGACCGAAGATCTGCTTCTTGGTACCTGCGCCGACCTTTGCCAGTTCTTCCACAAAGAAATTACCTTTTTTAGGTACCAGTTGTTCAACAGGAGCCATGATAAGCGGATCAAACAAAACAACTGTACCGTTAGGAAGATAGAACAGATCTCTCAGATAAACAATTCCCAGAGGTGTACGAACCTTATCAACAGCAATACCGTTGATATCTCTTCCACTCTCTACAATGGTAAGGCCATTCGCAACAGCGTCAGCATTCAGCTGTAATCTGCTGGTGGAATCCAAACCAAGAACAATGTTTGTAATATCACCGTTGGATTCCTTAATGCTCTTTAATGCCTCACACAGAAGCATAAAGGACAGTCTTTTACCGTTTGCATCGATGATGTTAGAAGTAATCGCCTCCAGCAGACCTCTGGACTGGTTGGGCACAGTATCACTGTTGGACTTCTGAAACTTACCATTAAGGAACGTATACTCGATATCCTGACCGATCTTAGCCATTTTTGCTGCAACCTGAAAGTCTTCTTCAGAAATGGGATTTGCGATCTGACCAGCAACATTCATACCGCTCAGAGTTCCCATATTGGACATTTTTCCATAGGAAACACCAATAGCTTCCTGAAAAATCTGTGTTACGTTGGTTTTCTGATCTCTTGCAACTACGGACGCTTCCGGTGCTGTAAGAGACTGTGCCTCAGAAATATGGGGCTGACTACCTGTTGCAGTCTCATATTCCTGTCCGGTTACGAATTCTGTGTGATCTGTGTACTTTCTCTTACCACCGATCATAGTGGAAAAAGGGGTCTTGGTATTGCCCTTATTAAAGAGCATGCCGGAATAATTGGGAGTGTTACCACTCATTGCATATACATCTGCCATAATTCTTCATTCTCCTTTACTGATTGTTTGCATTTACCGCAGCCTGCTGTCGAATAAGCGAAGCCATGAGAACCATGTTTCCGCTCGCCTGCGCTTCTGCAATCTGTTTGCTGTAGTCTACGTTTGCCTGATTTCCTGCGGGAGGAGTCGGCATATTCTTCATCAGGTCAGCCTTGATCGTTTTCTGTAGCGCTTCCTCATGTTTCTTTTGCAGCCGGAACACCGTATCCATATCGCCATCACAAAGTGCCTCGGCAATCTCTTTAGCATCCTTCTCATCATACTTCAGCGCTAAGTGCTGCTTTTCATACTCAGAGACCTTAGATGCACGCCGAAGAGTTTTTAACTCTTCCTCGATCTGCGCCTGTCGCTCTGCTTCCTCGATCTGCTTCTGTTCCTGCTCGCTTGCTGCAGCTTTCCATTTCTTTTTATAGTCCGCTGCCTCAGTTGCATATTTGTCGGCAATATTCTTAGGGACATACTCCGAAAGGGAATCTTTACTGATAAACTCTTTCTCTGCCAAGGCAGCATTAACGTCCTCCAAAGTCATATCTTCTTTGTACGCCTCGCCTAATAAAACCTTTAAATCTGCCATAAATCCTCCTTGCGTTTGTACGGTTCTCTCCGTTAAATTTGCGTTTTAGCTTCTCTGCTTTTTATTGCGCTATTTTCGTCAATCTCCTGACGGTATAAAAAGAGAGCCTATTTTAGGCCCTCAAAATACCAATTATTCATCTGATACAGACACCTTCGACGGTTGATCTGTGATATCTGGTTGTGTCTTTTTCTCTGACGTATTGTTGCTATCCTGTTTAAACAGAATTTGATCAATTCGTTCTGCAGAATCAAGTGCCACCTGCTGAGGATCCGTAAACAGTCCAACAATCTCGATTGCCCGAAGTGGATCGATTCCAATGTTGATTAAGGTCGCAAGTGAATTGCACTTCGTAGCCAGATCATATGTACGTGACCTGGAAAACTTAATCTCAATATCTGAAAGATTTAATTCAGCAATATCCGCATCAACTTCATTGCTGGTTTTAAGAATCTTTAGAATAATTGCGGTCTCTTTGCGTTCAGAGGCCATCCAAATCTGTTCCTTGGCCTTGGCATCTGTTTCCGCATCCATCCAGCCAGTAGACATATTGGTTGCACTTCCGGTGCTTCCACCAGAAAGCTCCGAACGGTTCGGAATATGAGCAATCTTTTCAATCTTGCGCTCCACATAGTCAACAAGCGTCTGGTTCTCCGACTGATTAAGCACACATTCAAGGTATTTCAGTGTTGCCGTTCTGCCCTGTTCGGATTTTGTAAGAATCAGACCTTGGTTACGAAGCTCTGCATACTGATTTGTATCGAGCGCCACATTATCGCCCCACAGGATATTCTGTATATGCTGAGCAATGTCATTAACCCGATCCGAATCAATGGTGTTCAGTGCATCCATAAGTGGAATGACCCTCTCGAAACACCCCATGCGGTCATAATCGTTTATATATTCAATAATGGGAATCTCGCCTAACGTGTTTGCTTTTTCTTCAAACCAGCTGTCAAAACTTTTTGTTACTCTCATTTCAATCTTGAAATAGGCTTGCTTTGTATAACATCCAAAGGTAACGCTTCCGTCCTTGTGTGGGAAATATGAAACTCCCAGAATCGGTTCCCGGTATGCATCGTTGCTATAGACCACGAATGTGTTCATAGGATTCAATACCAGAATATCAAATACAGAAACGCCTGTCTTCATCCTCTTCGGAAGAATCAGCCGGTAGCCAACACCACAGGTCTTAACATCCTTTGCAAGCATCAAATCCTTTGCAGCCTTGCATTCCTCAACCATCATTTCATTGAGTGCCGCAACCCTCAAATCTTCCTTCTTGCTTTCCTCGGATGTAAACAGCTTTTTAATAAAAGAAAAAAGGGCATTTCTGCTCTTAATATCTTTCCGTGCCCTCTGGACGTATGAAATAGGCGAACCAAACTCATAGCCGAGCTTAAATTCCAAAATTTCAGATGCCATATTGTCAACGACCTTTTCGTTGATTTCCGGTCTAATCTTCTTTTCTCTGTCGAGAATCGGCTGGCTACCTTTTACATAATCAAACAGATAAAGCATTTCTCTTCTATTCTGTTCGTGAATAGCATAAGCATCTCCGAGGACTTCAAGAATATTTGATTTATCAATTACGGATTTATCACAGAATATCTGTCGTCTTCCGAAAAGCTCCACTGCGTTCACCTCCAGCCAATAAAATAAGCACCGAACCATCGTCCGGTGCCCTCATGCACTATTTCACAGTAACATATTAACATTTCATGGTTGTGAATTGTGTGAAACCTGTACTTTTTCCAAAATTTTATCTATTTTCTTGGAAATGCTACTCCGATCATACCCTAACTCCCGACCAATCTGTTCATCCGTCAGCCTATCTATGTATTTCAACCGTAGAATAGTCTTGTCCTCAATATCTTTCAGTCCTTCAATAAAGCATTCTATATCCATTTGCATATCTTCATACAGCTGCTGATTGCCAGCTAAATCAATTTTAAGTTGGTTTATCGCCATTTTTCTTTCTTCATCTGACTTGATGCTTGGTGCAGATATTACAAAATGGCATTGTATGTATGGGAACTCTCTTCTTGATCCTGTCACAACTCCATGTGTGGCCTGCAGTGGATGCGTCTCGTAATATTTTAATCTACGTTTAACAGACTTAATATAACTCTCTAAATAAGCATACCGTGTCAAATATTCCCTCGTTATAACCATAGTTTCCTCCCTATATTCCCAGTTCTGCTCGGCTCAAAATCTCAATTTGGTTCATTCCACCGTCAAACAGTTGGAAAAGTTGCACTAATCCATCCGCGCTATCCTCATGTTCATTCTTTCCGACCTGGGTAAGCATCCCAAGCTCTTCCATAGCATCCTTGTACTCATCACTCTGTAGCTCCGGTTTGAGAAATCTGAATCTTCGTTTTATATCCGGTGCATATTGGATGATCTTCGCCATCTTTCCCACTTGGTTACTTGCTTTTGCCCAAGAGATATTGGTTTTAAATCCTTGTTCCCTTAATAGCCGGTCAATATCCTCAGCATACTCATCCCCTCCGTTGTTAGCTTCAAAACGCACCATATTTGGCTTTTGCTGCATCGTTTTTGCCACAACAAGAGGTTTAGTAACGTATTTATCCCCTTTATTAAATATCCAGTCCGGAATATATATAGGACCATCATCAGCACTACCGAACAATTTCCCAAATGGCATTGACAGGCTATCTCCGCCGCCCCATGCCACGTCACAAGCTGCCGCTGTGAGACAATCACCATCCGGAAGAACACCATTGTAATATTCCAATTCATCTATAGGGAATATCAGTCCTTCTCTCACGAACGGTCTCTGCTGATACTTAGCCATCCACTCATTTTTATCTAACCTGTCACGCAGGTTCTTGTAATACTCTGTGGAGAATCCAAGACCATAATCGTAATCAAAGTTGGATTCATCCTTTTCGTTCAGTGCAGGAATCTTCCGGAACCTTGCCTTCGGATTTCCTTTAAACTTCTCCTCATTCCGTCCCAGCGGATCCGCCACGCACCACCTGGTACCTACCATCAATTCCTTGGCACCGTCGTTCTTACGGTCAACCATGACATTGAGATAGTCCTGATAGCGATTCTCTAGTCGGATCGGACTTAATGATTCTGTTCTGTCCCGGATAAGGTCATCCACATACAGATAGCCGCCGGCGGAAATATCAACCGCACCGGTCCATGTTCCATCAATACCACGGCAGGTAAGTGTCGCGAATCTATCCGGATCATTGAGATTCACCGTGTATTCATCCGATGATTTGCTCTCCAATGTTACGTTGGGAAATATCTCATTGTATGTATATTCCGGTGACGTAATCAGGTTCAGGAACTCTTTATAGAATCCCTTTGCCAGGATTCCGGAGTGTCCGCCCATAGCATTATGCAAGTCCGGGTGCCGACCGGCGCACCATGCAAGGAAGAAAATGCACACCGTGGATTTACCAACTCGCGGAGGAAGAGATAGTCCATAGAATTCAATCAGTCCGTCTTCCAGATCCTGAAGGTCTTCGACCACCACATGAAGCGTCTTTGCTCTCGGCTGGTAAAATCGTTTCTTCGGAGATCTGTTCTTCTCCATATACAGCAGGAAACTTTCAAACCGGTGCGGTGCTTCGAACTTCATAGCCTGCCAGTACAGCTGATTTAACACGATGGATGACGGCAGCGTTGGAATCTTACGTTTTATGAAATTTGTAAGCTTCAGTGCATAGGCAAGATCATGATCCCCCTCAGGATCCGCAATCACCTTTGCCATATCCAACAGGTCGCTCAGTGCCTTGTAGCTGTTCAGATCCGATCTCTTGATGGCATCCACCACCGCTTTATTTTGTGCTGATACCACGAAAAAAGAGCCTCCTTTCCTTACATTTTGGAAATTTGGCTCTCTGCGTAGGCACTCTACGACTGGTGCTCTGAAATGCTATATTTATCTGCCATATACGGCATTATTGTTCCACTCGACTTCCTGTTCATCAAGATATTTATGGCGTACCATATACCTCTGTATCTGCGATTCCGGGTAATTTACAATCTGTCCTGTCGTTCTCACATACACATCATGACTTGCTTCTGCTCCTAAGAGTGATTTACACCAGCTTTTAACCACAACACCTATCTGATTTTCCTCGACAACAACAATATCTCCGAAACAAAATTTCATCGTTCTACTCCGATTCTATTGATTTTCCCACATTTCGGGCATTTGATTTCAGCCTGTCCGTTGAATTTTCCTAAAAGACGGTTGCATTTACTACAACGTGCATCTATCAAGTGATACTGACGTTCCCACTCTTTAATCAATCGATATATAAAATCTCTTCCAGCTTTTCTTGGTGGAATGTAACACAAGGGTAAATTTCTTTTCTCACATTCCTCGTATTCCCGAATTAACTGTTTCTGAAATTCAGATAACGGAAATGGTGCAATCTTCTCTGCAAATTCAACCAAAGACATTTCAATCTCTGGCTTCATTGCCTGCCGGAGCGCATCACGTTCTATACTCTCAATTACTGCTTTCATGCTCATCCTTCCACCAACTTTCTGCCGCACATCGGGCAAAATGCAATATTAAAATATCCTGCTGCCTTACATCCTTTATAAATCACGATACCTGACACTTTATCTCCGGTATGCTTCATAATCTGTGCATCTTTCAGATCAGTTTCGCTTGCGCACTTTTTGATAGGAATATCAGCGCCAAATATTCTGTTTTCACTGTAATCCTTGCAAAAATTACACATACTCACACCTCATTTTGCGTAAAAAAATACCAACCATCAAATATTGACGGTTGGTAGTAACGTTTAAAACATTATTCTGGGGTAATAATCACAGACCATTTGCCACGCTTTATCTATCTTTCCCATTTGTCTTTTTATGTCCACTAAGAGTCTTTTTCTAATTGCTTCTTCGAGTTCTTCTCCACCTAGATAATGCTTATAAAAATCTGAATAGAATAAGGAATTCATATTTTTTCTATCATATAAATTCATAATATCTACAATCGTATGATAACCTTTAAATTCAACTTTTGTTTCGGCAAATATATCATTTTCTTTAATACTACAGTTCAGAAATCTTTCAATAGAATCATGTATTCCACCACATAAAACCCCCATAACACCAATATTAAACCATTCCAGTTCTTGATTTCTACTATAATACGGATGCTGCATATATCCGCGTATTTTCTTTCTTGAAGATCTAAATGGAAATCTCTCATGGTCGAAATATCGCACCGCTTCATCTACTGTCATGTTTCCACTATCTATTTCTAAATACGCATGTTGCAAAATTCTATAAAAATCATTATAAACTTCTTCTGTTTTTTCATATACCGCTTTAACCAATTCCTGTTTCTTTTTATTTTCTTTGTCAGATATAATTTCTGAAATTCGATTTACAATTTCACAAAGAAAAGTTATTCTTTCGTCCATATTTTATCCCCCTCTTCTGTAATAATAAAATTATACCACTTCAACCGTCAATATTCAATTATCAAAGATCGAAACGCCAACGGTAGGATTTGAACCCACAAGCCATTTCTGACAGACGATTTTCAAGACCGTTCCCTTTACCGCTCGGGCACGTTGGCAATTTTATATGCTCACATAAGCCTCTCAGTGAGCGTTGCAATCTCCCTATTTAACGATTGCTTACCACGGCTTTCGCCAATACATTTCAGCCAAAACATAGACCATCTGCTGGCAGACAGCGTAATTTGACCGAATAATTGCAGAAACAGATATTATGCAGCAGTTAGTCAGCACCTGCGAACAGGGACAAGCGTTATGA
This sequence comes from uncultured Lachnospiraceae bacterium, assembly GCA_945929965.1. Lineage (GTDB taxonomy): Bacteria > Bacillota > Clostridia > Lachnospirales > Lachnospiraceae > Acetatifactor. The sequence goes on along the minus strand of CAMEOT010000015.1, from coordinate 62,062 downwards.
TTTTCTGCTGTTTATCGGTAGGATGTCTCCCGGCTGTTTACCTGACTTGTACATTTACGAAACACCTTGTGGCCGCCACCGTATCTCACGCTCTATTTTATTTCTGCAAAATGGGGAAGAGAGGATTTGAACCTCCAATGTTTACCGCTTGGGAACTGATTTACAGTCAGCTGCAACACCGCCAATCGTTGCCGCTTCCCCGAAATGCGCAGACACCTCACTCCATATCTCTGTATGCGACTGCGCTACGCATACAGTATCAGATCAGCTCGGCACCATCGGAACGGAAGGATTCGAACCTTCAATCCGGCTCTCGTTGTTGTTTTCCGTGTACACGCCACTTTTACCAATTAAGCTACGTTCCGAAACCGCCATCAGACGGTTAGCAATCATATTTATCGTGCCATGCGTTGCACTATCCATGCGCTTTCATGGAAAATAGGTGGGTGAGGATTTGAACCTCACAAAGTCAGTTTCTGAAAAGGTGTTGTTGCTGGCTACGGGTGATCGTCCGCCTGTCACTCGGCAATACTCTTACTGATCGGCTTCTTTGCCTGCAATACCATTCTGCCACCACCTACGCCCATCTTATGACTGCAAGGGCCGTGCAGGGTAATCAATCTCTGTCATTTGACTGCCTGTAGTTCCACCCGCCGGCTTTGAAGATTGATGCTCTATTTACTCGCGTATGCCGAGCTTGCCGTATCGTTGTTAAAGCAGGACTAACACTGCTCTCTCCGACTCCGTGGGATGGGAGCCGGAAAACCCTCACGAGCCATTGACGGCTCTTAACAGCATTCCGCTATGAGGTATAGGGGGTATTGCTCATGGACTAAGCAATACAGTGGAGTCTCTGGGACTTGAACCCAGGACCGCCCGGTTATGAGCCGGGTGCTCTAACCAGCTGAGCTAAGACTCCTTTTTAACACGCCGTTCTATTTCTGCAATCATCGTTTGAATCAGACTATGTGCAAACGGACAATCATACATTTTCAGCAGCACCTTACATTCCCGGTTGATCTGCTCCCAGTCTTCATCAGATTTAGGATACGGATTGCCTTTATGGATTTTCCAGACTGCAGTATAAATTGCTTTTACATCCTCCGGAAGCTCTTTCTTCTTTTTCCCCGTCATGTTTGAAGTGCTTCCATCGCGCTTATTGTTATGATCCATCTGGCAGGCAAACATCTCTGTAATGTTGGATCTCTCCTGTTTGATCCCGTGCCCCTGAAGGAATAATTCACACTGAAGGACATCACCGCAGTACTGACATTCATCCGTGATCTCTTTACCGTAGATTTTCATAAGCTATAACCTCAATCCTTAGTTCCACATATCCCCAGGAGGATCAATAGCAAATACATCCACCACGGAGCCTGCAATGTATATAAAATCCAAAATAACATAACAATCAATAAGATCATACGTTTTCCTCCCTTAAACATCCTCTTCTGCTCTGTGGTTCGATTTTTCAACGTCAAAGCCTTCAGGATAACGTGCCTTAAGCTTGTCTACGTTCATTTGCATGATCTCATCAAGGTTCCATCCGAAAGATTCACAAAGCATTGCAAGATACCAGCAAATATCTCCTGCTTCTTTCTTTGCATGGTCAATATCGAGCGGCTTCTCATGGAAAATCCACTTTTTAATCATGTCGTTGAACTCTCCAACCTCGCCGGATAATCCAAGGCAGGCATTGAATATTCCTCCGAAATCTGCATTGCGTATCTCGGCATTCGGTTCAGAACAGTGTTTATCGAGATGAAAAATTTCCATCGCATTTCTTAATCTGTCTGTTGCCTTGCAATCATTTGTCCGCATAGCGGATTTTTGATACTCATTTCCGGTCATATATGTGCTACCCCTTTTTTATATTTTTTAAATTTTGGAATCCTGTTATCGAACGTAACTTTGAATTTTATCAGATGTAGATTGAATGATGTTGTCTGTAGTAAATTGGTGGGCTGTATGTAGGAGGATGGCCTTTTTAATTTTTGAGTGGTTGAGGGGCTAAGTTATGCCCCGGGGACAGTTCCCAGTAGACCCCGCCCCCGGTCTGATCCTGTGCCCTTTTCAAAAGTTCGCATTTATACCATTTTGCGAACTTTCCCATATTTCTGGGCTTTTCCTTTTTTGCCACTCTAAAACCTTTGTGCATATTGCTGAAAGAGCTTTAAAAATCCGGCTGGACATCCCCGGGAAGAGCTCCGGCAGTGCTGTAATCGGCTGCGATCTGCTCCGCTGTCCGGTGTTGCTCTGGATTAGCTACCAGGACCGGTGCGGTTTCAACCATGCCATAAGCAGCCTTTGCAATAAATATTTTATTTGCATCAGTTCCGCGGGAATTCTGCAGAGAATTTACCAGGAAATTTTTACAAATATTTTTCCATTTTTTGACCGCTTCGGCGTGCGCCGTACTGGGTTCCGCCCTGTACTGATCGCCCCTGTGGTTCAGCTGCCATGCTGCAAAGTCTTTTATATACTTACCTTCAGAGTCATAATATACTGTACTTCTTAATGCTCCACTACTCCAATCTGATAATGTACCAGGATTAATATTAATTAACATGCTAAACGATTCTAAAGTAGGCAGCATATTATATTTAACACATAATCTAGTATATATATTAAAAATATTATCTAACTGCTGTATATCATTGTTATCTACCTTTGGGATATTATCAGAGATATATAATATCATAGCCATAAAAGTATTAGAGTTATTTGGCATCTCTTCACGCTGTTTATCGTCCAGTTGATTATTTATAAATTCGTCTGCTAGTTCCTGGATGCGATTCGTATATACCTTTGATCCGTTATATGCAATCTCTGTATTGTCTTTCATGGCTCCCTGTCCTTTCTGATCTGCTCCACGTCTTCCGGATCCCTGGAAGTGATCGAATAAAAAAAATAAAGCCCCAGCCCTACGGAGTGGATACCGTATAGACTGGAGCCGTCTGCTCTGATCTCTGCACGCCTGCTGCGTGGTCGTTGTATGTGGTCAAGGCCTGCGAGCTAGCACATACACGCTTTAATTATTCCGGCGGAACATGCCGCCCTATGGATATATTATAAACCACAGAATTATTATGTCAACCACCATTTTATAAAAATATTTATGTATGCGCATACGCGCGCACGCGCTTTTATTTATATCCTTTTTAAGCCCTTATAATATATTATTATATATAGTTTATATCCGCGCGCGAGGTTTGCTCGGGAATTGTTTGGGAAAGTGCGTGGGATTTGCTTGGGAAGTTGAAAAATGCAAAGTCTTGAAAGTCGCATAAATACTGGCTTTGTTGGCTGCCCGTTGCTTGGGATTTGTTCGGGAAGTTGATTGGGAGGTTTTTGTTATATGTGAAGTATAACAGCAAAAAAGGCAGCCTTTGAAAGACCGCCTTTCCTATGCTTAATCCCAATTAATTGCATCATGTGAAACCGTTTCCCCGTTTTCAATTTCTCTTTGTGCTCTTTCCAGTTCTGCACGTTCTGCCGGCGTTACTTTTGTATAATCCGGGTCCCATGCTATCACAAGCTTTTTAATAAATTCTAATGCAAAATTCTGATCTTTTTCCGGCAATAACTCCATTAGGTCTATCGCCTGTTTTGTTGTTGTACTCATGCTTTTTGCTCTCCTTTCTTGGGTGTCCTATTTGTATATATCCCCTCTCGAATCAATATCAATAATATATAATATTTCTATTTCTCCATTCGGAAGATAATTATATATTATTCTATATTTCCCAACTCTTAACCTCTTCCGCCCGTCTGTGTAGCCTTGTAATATTTTTATGTCTCCTCTTGGTGGCTGCTCTGTTAACCCCTCAATAGCTGCCTTTATTCGTTGTTTTGTCGGTCTATCCATTTTGTTTATAAATTTGACAGCCGTTTTACTGTATTCTATTTGCATTATTTCACCTTCCTTTCTGGTTTCCGCCTGTTACCTTTTAGCAATATTGTAGTAACTTATATTCGTTATGTTTTTAATATTATAATTCTAATTTTCCTTTTATTTCTTTTTCCTCTGTTTCATCCTTTTCATAATATATTAAATGTTCCGGCTGCATGTTCAAAACGGCACATATATTATTAAGAGATTTCATACTTATATTTGCATTATTTTCTTTTATTTTCCTCCATGTGTCCTGCGATATAATCCCCGTTTTTTGTGCTTTGTATGCTGTCATTCCTGCCGTTTTTAGTGCTCCGGCAACGTCAAACTTAAAACGTATCATTTTACAAGCCTCCTTATATAGAGAGAATACAACACACATATATAAAAGTCAATCAAAAAATAACTAAAAAAAGTTGTAATTTCTATTGACTATAACTTATTTAAGTTATATAATAATCTCAACAAATAAAAAGCCGCCCGGCATCCTGGACAGATCACCCGAGCGGCACCCAAAAAGAAAGGCACCCAAATTATAACATGGGTGAAAAGGTAAAAGCAAATGGAAAGAATTGAAGAGCTGGAAAAGGAATTAACAAAGGTTTGCGGCACTTACGAAAATGATTGCTCCAAGTGCACGAAACAAGCGGAATGCGAAGAATATTGCAAATTGTCGCAGATATATGAAATCGTATACAAGTAAGAAAGTGGGGTATCTAGCATGCAGAATATAACATTTAATACTTGCCCTTGGGCGGTAGCTTACAAGATCGACAAGAGCACACAGGACGACAGAAAAACAAAGGTAATTATTACCGCTACTTTCTCCCATCCAGACAACGCAGAAGATTTTATAAATAACTGCTTACCAAAGAACACAAAGGATAGATTTTTTATAATCCGGCTGGCAGATCTTGAAAACTGCGAGGATGCCGACAGAATCCAGAAAGTTTCTGAATTCTATGCAAAAATTATTTAAGCCGAAACGCTCCGCCCTGGGGCGTCAGCCGTGGGATGGTCTCCCGGCTCTGATGATGGCAGACCAGAAAGGAAAAATATGAAGGACTGGACAATAGAACAATTACATGACCTTTGGAGAGGTCGAGGATATACCAAGAAGGAAGCACAGGCGAAAGCTGAAAAGGATTTTAAAGAAATGCACCGGAAGAAATCCGAAGCAGAACGCCACCAGATCATGCAAGAAATGCTTTACAACTAAGTCGAAACCGCCTTCCGGCGGTCTGCAGGAACTGCCCCACCTGCACCGATGAGACAGGGCATAAATGAAAGGATGGTTGATTTTATGGTAAAATTAGAAGAAGCTCAAAAAGCATTTTTGAAAGTTAGGGATTATTTATTGAAAAATCAAGAAGATTTTTCACTCGCAAGAGCTTATAAAAAGCCTTGGAAGTGGTACAGAGAACACACCACGAAAGAAGCTATCGAGATTTTGAGAAAAGAAGTAAACGCATAGAAAGGACGGTTAATATTATGGAATTTATGGAGAAATTGCAGAAACAGAAAGACGATGCGAAAGCCGCTTATATTAAAGCCCGGGACGAATGGGCAGACACCAGAACTGCAGAAAATATCAAGGGCGACTTTGAAAAATGGAAAATTGTTTGTGATAGAAAGCGTGATTGTATGCGCTTGGGTGTACTTATTTAGGCAAGCGGCGGCGGTTCCCGGGGTTCGATTCCCCGGCTTGCTTTTACCCGGAAACGGGAAAAATTGAAAATATGGAGGTATTACGCCATGAGCGAAAACGAACGCAGAAAAGAAGAACTAATAAGACGACTGGACAACCTCGAAGCCTGCAAAGATAACCCGGTATACCTTGCAGAGATCAAGAAAATACGCAAAGAGCTTGCAGATATAAACTGCGAACAATAGCCGCCGCAGAGGATGCCCGCCGGATCACTACCGGCGGCGGTTTTATATTCAAACGAAAGGAGAAAAAAGCACATGAAGGAAAAGAACCTCGAACGGCTTTATAAGCTACTGGAACGCGCAGAGCGCGAACACGACACGGAGACAGCCGCCGCCCTGCGGTGGGCTATTTACGAGTTAGAAAGGGGATAGAATCACATGGGAGCTTATACCACACTGGCAGTTAATGAAGAAAGCTATAACCGTATTGTTTCACTGATCCGCACCGGCTACACCGGAAAAGACAACGTAATACACCGCCCTGCGCCACATATGGCCTGCTGCTTAGTTATACAGGCTAATTTAGGCTGCAGGATCGGTGATATTTTGCACTTGTCCCTTTCCTCTCTGGTGCGTGATGGTGATCATTACCGCATGGACATTATCGAAGAGAAAACAAGCAAGGCACGGCGGCACCAGGTCCCGGAACCGGTTTATAACTATATTCGGGACTACTGCGAAGAAAATAGAATCAACCAGGAGCGGCGCATATTTCAATTTACAGAAAGGGCTATACAGAAAGCGCTTAAGGCTGCCACTGAATATTTAGGACTTCCTCAGACCTCAACACATAGCTTTCGGAAGTTCGCCGGGCAGCAGATCTATAAGAATTCCGGACATGATATTGTAGCGGTTAAAGAATTTTACCAGCACGCCAGCGTTACGACAACACAAGAATACCTCGCCCAGTCCTCGGAGAAACTGGCGCAGGCTATAAATAAAAGCGTTCACTTACCAGTTGAAACAGATTGACACAATGGGAGCGACCGCGTAAAATCCATTTTAAGGCAATTATGCGGTCTATACGTGAGTTTCTGCGTCTGCTCTCCTATCGTCAAAATTTGAGCCAGCCAGAGCCGCAGGCAGGGCATATTATAAGTTTGTGAAGTGTGTCCCCCAGAACTGGGGAAGAATAATCAAGAATACTATATCCAAAATCAGATCACATTTTTCAGAACAAATCTGTGTGAAATCTACACAAAATTTTGAAAAAATTCCATTTCGATTTTTCAACTGAAAATGAGGGGTAGGGGGGTATCAAAATCATTTACCAAGATTTTTTTGAAAACTTCTCCTATTTTTGCGCAAAAAAATAAACCGATCTGTGGTCGATTTATCTTTAGTAGCACTTTTGCAGGAATCTCCTTTCCTTGCGTTGATTACCTTTTTGATTACCTTCTGATTACCGAACTTCCGAAACGCCCTATTTATAGGCATTTTCAAGAGCAGATAACGGGAATCGAACCCGCCTTTCCAGCTTGGGAAGCTAGCGTTCTACCGATGAACCATATCTGCAAAAGGAACATAAAATATTATACTCCATGTTCCTTTATTTTGCCAGTCCTAATTTTTACTATTTTTATCATTTTACTTATCCAGCACTCCCAACCACTTCAGAGCGTTCCAGATGCCGTCTTTATCCACGTCCGTGGTGATATAATCTGCCGCTTCCAACACCTGTTTACTGGAATTACCCATGGCAATGCTGATATGGGCATACTTTAACATCGGCAGATCGTTATTGCTATCCCCGATCGCCACTGTATCTTCCATCGGAATATTCAGATATTCTGTAATATAACGGATCGCAGTTGCCTTGGAATAGCCTTTGGGAACAATCTCGTAAAACCCTTGTTCTCTGTCGATAAAATCCAGTATTTCCGACAGATCATGCTTCATTCCGACCATTCCCGCCGGAGTCTCTGCATAAGCATATAATTTATCATAGTTGCCCGGTGCATTGGCATAACGATCGTATTTCCGATTCTCAATCTCACGTGCCATATGACGGAAAGTCTCGGTAAATACTTCTTCTCCTCTGGGAGCATAGTCTTCCCTGCTGCCTTCCAGGACGGCATCCACATGATATTTTTTCATGGCTGCCAGAATTGCCTTAGACTCCTCCATGGAAAATGTCTTGTGCATCAGCTGTTTTCCATGATATTCAATCTCCGTTCCGCAGCCCAATAACAATCCGTCGAATTCCACCTGTCCGGTAAGCTTTTCCCCAACCAGCCGTTTCGTACGCCCGGTGTTGATCATGCAGATATGACCGTTGGCTCTGGCGATGCGGATGGCTTCCTTCGTGCTCTCTGACATCAGTTCACTTCCTCCGCATATTAAGGTTCCGTCAATATCAAAAAATATTATCTTCATCTCAGATTCTTAAGCTCCTCTACCAGATCCAGATCGGATTTCTGTACCTTCAGATTCGTGGACACGGGCTCTTCACCGGGTCTTGTGATCGTGATCTCGATAATGGTTCCTTCCGTGATCGCTCCACCCATAAAAAATCTGCTTACAAACGCTGCAAATTTGGGATGATTGCTCTCGAAGGTATTCTTCGCATTCATCAGTTTCATCATCATTCCGGGATTTATCATAATGGTCTCCTTCCAAACTATTAACTATTCTGTCGCCCTATAACTATCACATAATATCCTTACGAATGCAAGCATTCGACGAATATTCCGTGATAGCTCCATGGCTCTGAATAGTTACAAAAAAGAAAGGCTGTCCGCACCATCCGAAGATAATGTGTCCAGCCTTAACAGTTGCTATTATTTACGCGATCTTGGACTTAGCCAGCTCAGCAAGGGTCTTGAAACCTTCTGCATCGTTAACTGCCAGGTCTGCCAGCATCTTTCTGTTCATATCAACGCCTGCAAGCTTCAGACCGTACATGAACTTGCTGTAAGATAAACCGTTCATTCTGGCTGCTGCATTGATACGAGCGATCCACAGCTGTCTGAACTGACGCTTTCTCTCTTTTCTACCTGCATAAGAGCTGGTCAGAGCGCTCATAACAGACTGCTTTGCTACTCTATACTGCTTGCTTCTTGCGCCTCTGTAGCCCTTTGCAAGCTTTAATACTCTATTGTGCTTCTTTTTGGCATTTAAGCCACCTTTAATTCTTGCCATGTCTTATTTCCTCCTCGCCTGAATTATAAATAAGGTAAAATCTTCTTCATATTCTTAACATTAGTTGCATCCGTAATTGCAGGCTTTCTCAGATTACGTTTTCTCTTAGTAGACTTCTTGGTTAAGATATGGCTCTTGTAAGCTTTAGATCTCTTTAACTTACCGGTTCCTGTTGTTTTAAAGCGCTTAGCTGCTGCTCTGCTTGTCTTCATTTTGGGCATAACGAGTTCCTCCTAAACTTTACTTAATCTATCGTGTCGGAATCCGACACTTTTTAACTGTACGAATTAACGCTTCTCAGTTAAAAACATTGTCATGCTTCTGCCTTCTACCTTGGGAGCTTTTTCCACTACCGCAATATCGGACAGACTCTGTGCGATATCATCTAAGATATGCTTGCTGTTGTTCATGTGTGCCATCTCTCTGCCGCGGAATCTCAAAGTGATCTTCACTCTGTCTCCCTTGGTCAGGAACTTTCTGGCTGCACCGATCTTAGTGTTCAGATCGTTGGTATCGATGTTGGGGGAAAGTCTGATCTCCTTGATATCGATGACCTTCTGCTTCTTCTTTGCTTCCTTCTCTTTTCTCACCTGCTCGTATTTGTACTTACCGTAATCCACGATCTTACAAACAGGAGGCTTTGCCGTAGGAGCAATCTTCACCAGGTCGAGTCCGGCTTCCTCTGCCATCTTCAGGGCATCTCTGGAAGAAACGATTCCGAGCTGTTCTCCATCTTCTCCAATCAGTCGTACTTCTTTGTCTCTGATCTGTTCATTAATCATTAAATCGCTAATGGTTGTGTACCTCCATAAGAAAATGTGTAAAACAATAAAAAAAGCAGATAGCATAACTATCCACCTGTTCCCTTCACGGACTGCACTCATTCAAACAAATTTCAAACAAGTTCTCTGTCTATGAAAAAATCTGAACGCTTACCAGCCTGCGCCGTAAGGTGAGAGTGGATACTCTGCTTGTTGTGTTGTGTTCTTCACACGCTTAAATAGAATACCACGAAGTTTTCCTGATGTCAACCCCGTTTCTGATATTTTTTATTTCCCATTTTTTATTTTCTAGTTTTATCCTGGAATCTATGTACCGGCGGTCTCCCGCCGAATCCGGTTACCTGCTTTATTATCCGCAGTTTCGGGACATTTGTCAAGCCGGAATACTGATTTACTTTTCCGAAAAAGTAGCGCAGGCGGTCTCTCTGCAGTCGCTGGCTCCGCAGCCCTTGATATCTACATGATCCGCCACACACTTATAATTACTGTTATAGATGCACTTTACCGCCTCACAATCGATGCTGATCGTATGGCTTGGATGAGACAGAGAGCTGCTGAAAGAATCCCGCCCCTCTCTCTTCTGCGCAAAGCTTTCACAGCAGGTTCCGTCACAGTCGCAGGCATGCTTGCCTCCCACCATGATATCACCCTTGCTGCACATACAATCCTTATTATAGGTACAATTTTCCACAACACATTTCAAATCTGCCATGTCTCCCTCACCTTCTGCCGCTTTCTGCGGCTTCTCGTCTTCTTTTTTGATTTTAAAATTTTAAAAGAGGACACGCGGCAAAAGAGCCGATGCAGTCCCGCCACGCGTCATGGATAGTCTGTGCAGATTTGAAAAACTTATGCCTTCTCCTGGATTTTTTATGGAATGTGTGCTATATTTTCATTGTTAGTTTTGACTAACTATTTGTTTTTATTCATACACTTAATAATTAAAAAATTGTAACTATTCAGCCCCTTCACAAAATCGCTCTTTCATAGTTTCTGAATCGTTACAAAATATTTTTAACAGGAGGATTTCCAATGACATCCGAAGAATATAAAGCACTCTCCGTCAAAGAATTCACCGAGGCCGCCAAAGTCTACGACAGCGGTCACTCCGGCATTTATGAAATGTGTAAAGATGATTATCCTTATCTTTTGGAAGAACTGGAAAAAGAGCCCTTTGACTCTGTTCTGGACTGTGGCTGCGGCACCGGTCCCGTGATCGAACTGTTACATGAAAAATATCCCGACAAACATTACACCGGACTGGATCTGACCCCGGAAATGATCCGCGTAGCCCAGGCCAAGAACCTGTCGAATACCAACTTCGTCGTGGGAGACTGCGAGAACATTCCATTCCCTGAGGACACCTTCGATGCAATCATCTCTTCCAACAGCTTCCATCACTATCCGAATCCTCAGGACTTTTTCAATAACGCCTACAGGGTTCTGAAAAAGAACGGCCGTCTGATCCTGCGGGACTACACCACGAAATCCAAAGTGCTTCTGTGGCTGTGCAATCATATCGAGATGCCTTTAGCCCATCTGTGCGGTCACGGAGATGTCAGACTGTATTCCGGTGCCGAATTTAAAAAGTTTGCGGAAACTGCCGGTTTTGAAGTGGTTTCTTTCAAGGCACAGGCAAAAATGCGTGCCCATCTCGTTGCTCGTAAAAACTAATATCGAAATACTGTTTCTTGTCATACCATTCAAAAAATCGCCGTCTCCCTTTCTATTTTTATAAGGAAACGGCGATTTTCATATTTTCCTACTTGATTTTATCCGGCAATCAGCTTACTTGCTCAGCTTCTTGGTTGCGATCTCATCCTTTAACATAGCCAGGAATTCATCCTTGGATACCGTAGTGGTATTCTGCTGTCCATGCAGACGATAGCTTACGGTGCCGTCCTGTGCTTCCTGCTTTCCTAAGATGATCAGGTAAGGGATCTTCTTCACCTGTGCTTCTCTTACACGGTAGCCCAGCTTCTCTGCTCTCTCATCGATATCTGCTCTGATGTTATTGTCCAGCAGATAACCGTACAGATCATGGGCATAAGTGTTCAGCTCTTCATCGTCGTTCTTGACCGGCAGGATCATTGCCTGTACGGGAGCAAGCCACAGAGGCAGGTTACCCTTGGTCTCCTCCAGAATATAAGCCATGAATCTGTCCAGAGATCCTAAGATTGCTCTGTGAAGGACCACGGGAGTCTTCTTCTGTCCATCCTTGTCCACATAGGTCAGATTAAACTTAGCGGGCAGGCAGAAATCCAGCTGGCAGGTGGACAAGGTGTACTCGTTACCTACCGCAGGCTTTACATTAACATCCAGCTTCGGTCCGTAGAATGCAGCCTCACCGATCTCCTCGGTGTACTCAATGCCCAGGTCGTTCAGAACTTTGCGCAGAGCGTCCTCTGCATTGTTCCACATTTCGTCGTCATCGTGATATTTTACCTTGTCCTCCGGATCTCTCAGGGACAGGACACATCTGTAATCGGTAATACCGAAATCCTTGTAGGTATTGAAGATCAGATCTACTACCTTGGAGAACTCGGACTCGATCTGCTCCGGTGTTACGAACAGATGGGCGTCGTTCTGGCAGAAATGTCTGCCTCTCTCGATACCCTTCAGGGTACCACTGGCTTCAAAACGGAAGTCATGCGCGATCTCACCGATACGGATGGGCAGATCCTTGTAGGAGTGCTGTGTGTTAGCGTAGATCATCATATGGTGAGGGCAGTTCATGGGACGCAGTACAAAGGACTCGCCTTCTACTTCCATGGGAGGGAACATGTTCTCCTTGTAGTGATCCCAGTGACCGGAGGTCTTGTACAGATTTACAGTACCGACACAGGGAGTCATAACGTGCAGATATCCCAGTCTTCTCTCTTTATCCTTAATATAATTCTCCAGCTCCTGCCATACGGTGTAACCCTTAGGAAGGAACATAGGAAGTCCACGGCCTACCAGATCATCGGACATGAACAGCTCCATCTCCTTGCCGATCTTTCTGTGGTCACGCTCTTTGGCCTCTTCTAACTCCTTCAAATGTGCTTCCAGCTCCTCCGCGGTAGGGAAGCAGACACCGTAGATACGCTGCATTACGTGGTTGCTGGCATCGCCCTTCCAGTATACGCCGGAGTGTTTTACCAGCTTGAAGTTCTTGCACAGCTTGGTGTTGTCTACGTGAGGTCCACGGCACAGATCGGTGAAATCTCCCTGATCGTATACTGTGATGTTGCCGTCTTCCAGATTGCTGATCAGGTCCAGCTTGTACATATCGTCCTTGAACATTTCCATCGCTTCTGCCTTGGAGACTTCTCTTCTGTAGATCTTCTTGCCTTCCTTGCAGATCTTCTTCATCTCTTTTTCGATGGCAGCGATCACTTCATCGTTGACCACATCGTTGCCGAGATCGATATCATAATAGAATCCTTCCTTTACCACAGGTCCTACCCAGAATTTTGCATGAGGGTACAGATGCTTTACTGCCTGTGCCATGACATGGGCGCAGGAATGATTGAGAGTTGACAGTCTTTCGTCTTCCTTAAAATTTACCATTTTCGTTCTCCTTTTTGTTGTTTTCTAAACTATTCAGAACCTCCATTCGCGAAATCGCTCTTTCGGAGTTTTGCTGAAAAGTCACAAAAAAGTCCCTTGCAACAATCTGCAAGGGACGTATCACACGCGGTTCCACCCTGATTGCAATTATTTTATTAAAAATAACTGCCACTCATTTACTCATAACGGGAGCTGCCGGGCTGTATTAAAGCCACTCGGAGATGGTCTTCGTCCGCATCCGGCAAAACCGCTCACAGCTCCTATTCCTAATAACAGGGCGGTTCTCTCTGGTGCCTTTCTATGCTTCCTACTCTTCTCTTCAACGTTTTCTGATCTTAAAATCTGTTGCTTTAGGACTTATGTTGATATCATAGACCTTTTCACACGGATTGTAAAGAGGTATTTATATAGCTTTCCACATTTTCTCTGGACATATCTAAAGCTACGGCCAATTCCCCATACAGATGATCCTCTGCAATACGGAAATATCTGGCATCCACTGCTGTCTCCTTGCGTCCCGCTTCCTCTCTGGCACGTTTCCGCAGGTAGATCGTCTTGATGATCCGGATCAGATCCTGGCAGCTGCTGGTCTTTAAACAATTCTTGTATTCCTGCTCTAACAGTTTATCATTGGCAATGGTGATCAGAGGGATCTCCGGGATCCTGTGGATCAGATTCTCCGCTTCCTCGTGCGCAAGCACCTTACGCATGGAACCTTCCGCCGTATCCACCGGAATATATACCGTGCTGGAGGACAGATACAGAGGTTTTAAAATATAATACTCTCTCTTCCTATCCACTCCCGCAATGTCTAATGTCGTGATCTCTTCCACCACACAGACTCCCTTACTGCCACATACTACACGTTCGCCCTTCTGAAACACCTTAACCTTCCTTTCCTCTGCCCGATACAGAAAATTAAAAACACAATTTCCGTTTACTACCAATAGTATACCCTTATTGTACCAAAAGAAACGCCGAAGTGTCAGTATCTTTCGGCGTTTCTGATTATTTTCGTGAATATTGCTCATAGGAAATCGGTCAGGTGTTGTGCATTATTTCTGATAGGCGATGCGTGGATCTCCGTTTTTCAGGTAAATAATGCCTCTGCGTTCAAAGCCGTTCTTCTCCAATAAGTGCTGCATGGTGTGATTATCGAAATGGGTGTCGGCCCGCAGATATTTCACTTTGCTCTCACAAAAAGCAACACATTTTGCAAACAGGCCACTTACTTCCCCGTCTCCTGCCAGGCGATGGATCGTGCCGTAAGGGGTCTCCTCCCGCCAGCTGCCATCCTCAATATAGGCATAGGTTGGTTCCTCCTCCAGCAAAAGCATGAATACTCCGTGGATGTTTCCGGCCTTTTTATACACGTACAGCCGCTGTTTCTCAATGTCTGTCCGCAGTGTCTCCGGATCCGGATAGGCGCCGTTCCACTGGTTCGGATTGCCGTTTGCCCGCATGTAAGCTTTGGCGATGTCATAGATCTCCAGGATCCGGGGCAGGTCTGCCTCTTTTGCCGTTACGATCTCCTCCATCCCGTCACTCTCTCTCCTCTCTTCCACTGCCTTCGGTGCTGTTTTCCCAAGAATGTACCGCACGGCGGTCTCCATCCGCTCTGCCATCTGTCTGTGGCCCTTCGCTGTCAGGTGCACATGATCCGCCTTCGTCAGTTCACAGCCTCCCGCATCTAAGAAATCCGCCCTCTCAGCCACTGCCAGCAAAGCATATTCTCTTGCCAGTGCCCTCGTTGTCTCCACGCTTTTTTCATTAAAATCAGGATAAATCACACCCTCTTTGATGGGAGCCGGCGCCACGATCAGGATCTTCGGTCCGTTCTTCCCCCAGCAGGGAACAGATTTTGCCTCTTCCACAAGGATCTGCATGCCTTTCGTGATCTTCTTCGCATCCGTATTGAATTTCACTTTGGAATCATTGGTACCTAACATCAGGATCAGCAGGTCTAACGGCTCGTGGCTGTTCAACAGGGCATGCAATACCGGTAGCAGATTTACCGAATCCATGTCCGGATCATCATACACACAGGTTCTGCCGCTTAAACCTTCCTCAATGACCAGATATTCCTCTCCCAGTGCTTTCTGTAACAGACAGGTCCAACGTTCCTCTTCATTATATCTGCTGCCGTGGTCGGCACTCTCCGACGGATCGGTGCAGAGCCCGTGGGTATTGGAATCTCCGATGCACAAAATATGTTTTTTCACTGTTTAACTCTCCGTTTTCTATTTCAGTCTGTAAACATCCAGGATCAATACGTCAGGCTTCAATATTAGGGAAAAATACAATAACATCATCCACATCGTGATCGTCGAAATATCTGGTCAGATCCATGATCGTTTCCATATAGGAATTGTCACCTTTTACCAGAATTCCCAGGCCCTTTTCCGGATCCTGCTCATAGAGCTCCAGCCCTTCGGTTTCATCGACATATTCACGTATTGCTTCTACTACGGTCATTTGTTTTTCTCTCCTTCTGCTGTTCCTTTGTTCATATTTGCTGCTTCTCTTTATTATATCATGATTCGCACCTACGGTGCTTACCGTTGCTTCGCAACGATCATGATCAAATTCGCCGTTCGTCAATTATGCAAGCATATTGGCTCACTTGCGCTCATTATATCATAAAAGGCGAACCCTGGCACCGCCAAAGTCCGCCCTTCATCATTTTCTTCTCTTATTCCTCATTCAACTTAACCAACTTAGCTATATAACTTATGATAATTCCCGTTTCTACCTTTCGCACTTTCTGGAAGAGTAAAAAATTTATCTCTTAAGTAAGTGTCATTTTAGAGTCAAAGCAAACTCTTAATAGTTCAAATACTAAAAAGGAAAATGGAATTGTCCACAAATCGGGTTCATGAAATGCGACGAGAGTAGAAAACCTTTCAGCTATATTTTCAATTATCTGTGTTCCGGCAAGTGCACCAGTTCCGCTGATATAGAAATAAATATCTTTCATGGATATAGCAGAGGCTATGCGATCCAGGAACCTGGTATAAGCCACTCCCAATACTACACCAACGATCAGTATTGCCTGAAACAATATTTTTCTCCAATTTATTTGTAGTGTTTCCTTAATTTTTTTCAACTGTCCGGCACGAAAGTCTTTCCCGTGAGCTAACATACATAACAAGACCGCTATCAATGCAGCAAACAACAGTCCTGTTCTTCCCGGGATCTGGAAGAACCTGCTTTCCGGCATGGTAATCCAACTCCATTGTTGCTCATATAAATCACTTTCCGTTTGATGTGCCATGAAAATCCAAAACTCTATCATTTTGCCAAACTCAGTTAACAAAAAATATCCTAAAATCACAGGCACACAATTAACAGCTTCCCTGATTTTCATCATAGAATTCTCCTTCTAATTTCGTAGACTTTTGTTGCTCTTTCGTTCTTTTTTATAATAACTTATTTTTTTATTGTTATCATAATTTGTCCACAAAAAGCAGAAATCTGACCACCAATTATAGCACGTCCATCAATATTTTAATGCTTACCTGCATATCAACCCTGATTGACAATTCTCCTTGATATTTTTCCACGATTTGTTCAATAATCTTCATTCCCCAGCCATGCGCTAACGAATCCTGCTCTCTCTCAGATACAAAATGATTATTTTTAACCACTGGTTTTTCCTTATAGTCATTCTGCATTTCAATCACAAGAAATCCTGCTGTTATTGCAATATTCAATCTGATTTGTTCTTTTGCTGCTTCCAATGCATTGTTCAATAAATTAGCAAATAATACACAAAATTCTCTATCCCCCAGTTTTAGCCCTGACGGAAGAATCGGTGTTTCGACCACCAAAAGAATATTGCGCTGTTCTGCTTTCTCTTTTGCTTCATAAATTACGGTATCTACAATATCTACGCCTGTATGTACCGGAATCATTTTACACTGCAGCGGTTCCTGCACACTTTCTATATATGCTAAAGCTTCTCTCCGATCACCATTTTGCAGAAGTCTCTCCAGCGCTCGCAGATGATGTTTGATATCATGATACAGTTTCGCATTTTCTGTATAGAAATTCTGTGCTCTGACATACTGGCTCTCAATCAGCTCATATTGTGTATCTAATACAGAGATTTGCATCTTCAGTTGCGATTGGCGGAAGTAAAAACATACCATAAGAAGCAGACTCACCAGGCAGGACAGGAAAACATAATTCTGAATTGCATTTCCATAAATCATATCCATGAAAAAATCACACAGAAATGCTGTACTAAAGAAAGCAATGCCAAATGTTTTCAACAGATTCAACGCTGTAAAAGTTTTTCCTATTACTTTATGTCTTATAGCAGATATCAATATCCCATTTAAGATCAGCCATCCTGCCTGTGCGCAAAATTCCGCATTTGTCCAGAAATGTTCCACGAGTCCCAGTAAAACAGTCCAGATAAAAACATAACTGACTACAAGGGATGCCACTTTTTCCACAGGGCCATTCCATAACAGGTATCCCAAAATAGTAAGAAGTAGCAGTAACGGAATCCACGACAAATACTTTTGCAGACCATACCATAGCATTCCCGATAAAAAAATTGTTACAATAAATTTTTTATCTGAATCTATGTATTTTCTCCGATCAAAAAGCATATCCATCCATATCAGAAGCCATGCCGAATTGTGTATGCTCCACAGAATTTTGATCATCTGTATTCTACTCTCCATTCATCGTACCTGCCTGCCAATATTCCATTATTCGATGTTTTAATCGTGCCAGCCGTCGTTCTCCGATGTATAATTGCTGCCCCGTAGATAAAACCATCTGGTTATCTTTGATCTGTTTCACATGATATAAATTACACAAATATCCCCGATCCACCCATACGAATTCATCTTCCGGTAATTTCTCCGATATCTTTTTTAAGGAACTCCTTACCTTACACCTGGTAGCATCTGTCTTTTCAATATATAAATACTTGCCTTCTCTCCAAATATATACAATTTTTCTAAATGGGATTTTTTCTATGCCCTGTTGATTTTCTGCAATATAAACCTCTGAGGTACGTGATACAATTTCCCTGAATGCTGCCTCCAGTGCCTGTGTGATCATGCTCTCCATTTGTTGCTTCGGAATAAAACGAAATGGTCGGAATTCAAATGATTTATACACATAACTCTCGTAAGCTGACACAAAAATGATCAGAATATCCGGTGCTGTTTCCTGAATTTTAGTTGCCAGTTCAAAGCCATTTAATTCCTGCATTTCGATATCCAAAAACAACAGATCAAACGCTTGACCATCCTCAATTTCATACCACAATGCCTTACTGCTCTGATATACATTACATTCATGAGGAATGCTTTTTGTCATGAAATAATCTTTTATATGTTTTTCTATGAACTCCGCATCTTCTACCGTATCATCACATATTGCAGCTTTCATTTTCCATGCTGTATACTTTCCCATCGTTTCCCCCTCCTTTATAGTATAATTATGCCATAACTATGTCCTTTTTCAAATTATTTTGTAACTATTCATTAAAAGTATACATAAAGAAACGGTCTTTTGACTTATGCCAAAGACCGTTTCTTTTACCATTTTATTCTTCATTCATCTTAGCCAGCTTGGCTGCCTGGTCGGCTGCGATGCAGGCGTCGATGATCTCTTCGATATCTCCGTTCATGATCTTGTCTAACTTATACAGGGTCAGGCCGATACGATGGTCGGTGACACGGCCCTGCGGGAAGTTGTAGGTACGGATCTTCTCAGAGCGGTCTCCGGTACCGATCTGGCTGCGGCGCATCTCTGCTTCCGCATCGTGTCTCTGCTGCTGCTCGATGTCATACAGCTTGGATTTCAACAGTGCGAATGCCTTCGCCTTGTTCTGGATCTGAGACTTCTCTGTCTGGCTGTATACCACGATTCCGGAAGGATAGTGGGTCAGACGTACCGCAGAGTCGGTGGTGTTGACACACTGACCGCCGTTACCGGATGCTCTCATGACATCGATACGGATATCCTTGTCCTCGATGACGATATCAATATCATCATCCACCTCCGGCATAACCGCCACACTGATGGTGGAGGTATGGATACGTCCGCCGCTTTCGGTCTCAGGTACACGCTGTACACGATGTACGCCACTCTCATACTTCATCTTGGAGTAAGCACCCTGTCCGCTGATGGTAAACTGTACTTCCTTCATACCACCGATACCGATCTCATCCACATTGATCAGCTCTACCTTCCAACGCTGCTTCTCGGCATAATGCACATACATACGATAGATCTCCGCTGCGAACAGCGCAGCCTCATCGCCACCGGCACCGGCACGGATCTCCACGATTACGTTCTTGTCATCGTTAGGATCCTTGGGCAGTAACAGGATCTTCAGCTCCTGCTCCAGCTCTTCCACACGTTTCTTGCTGTCATTTAACGTCTCCTTGATCATCTCGCGCATTTCATCGTCTTTTTCTTCTTCCAGCATGGAAAGAGAATCTTCGATATCCTGCTTGCACTTTTTGTACTCTGTATATGCGTCCACGATGGGAGTCAGATCACTCTGTTCCTTCATCAGCTTACGGAAACGTTCCTGGTTATTCGTGACCGTGGGCTCATGCAGTTCACCCATGATCTCTTCAAAACGAATTAATAAATCTTCTAACTTGTCAAACATAACTAATTCCTCTCACAATAAGTCCCTAGTACTACCCGGTCCAGACCGGCATAATCCTGCACCACCTGTACCTCGCGGTACCCACCGGCGCGCATCAGTTCCGACACAGCCTGTCCCTGGTCATATCCGATCTCAAAAAAGAGCATTCCGCTGTTCACCAGATGTTTTCCTGCTTCTTTAATGATACGGCGGTAAAAATGTAAACCATCCTCCGTACCGTCTAATGCCATCCTGGGTTCATGATCCCTCACCTCCGGCATCAGCTTGTCTACTTTCGCACTGGCGATGTAAGGCGGATTCGACACGATGATCTCAAATTTTCCCTCCACCTTTTCAAACAGATCACTCTGTAAAAAATGCGCATGCTCCGCTTTTTCCGGGGTAAGCACCTTCAAGGCATTTCGTCCTGCCACTTCCAGGGCCTCAGCTGACAGATCCACACCCAGTCCTTCACAGTCATTGCTGTAATGCAGCAGGCTTAACAGAATACATCCGGAGCCCGTACACATATCCAGTATCCGCATCCTGTCATGGAGTTCCTTCAATACCTCCTCCACCAGGATCTCGGTATCCTGCCTCGGGATCAGCACATGCTCATTGACGCTAAAGGTCAGCCCCATAAAATCCTGCTCACCGGTCAGCTGCTGCAGAGGAATATGCTCCGCGCGCTGACGGATCCAGTTCAGATACTTTTCTTCCGCTTGTGGCATCACCGGCTGTTCGCCGTGCACCAGCAGATCATTGCGGTCCGTACCGCACACAGCTTCTAACAGAAGTCTCGCATCCAGTATCGCTTCTTCGATTCCCGCTGCCTGTAAGGTGCGGCAGCCCTGTTCATAACATTCCCGGTAAGTCATCTTAATCCTCAGGTTCTGCCGGTTTGGCATCCTGCGCCCAGCTCTCATCGACCTCATAACCGAAAGTATCCTGTAAATATTTCTTCCAGTCGAATACTGCTTCTACGGAAGCGATAGCAACCTCTGCCATACTCTCATCCGGCTCCTTGGTGGTCATACGCTGAATCCACATACCGGGGGTCGACAGAATCTTAATAAAGATATTGTCCGTGCGTCCTGCCAGACGAATGATCTCATAAGAGATTCCTGCCACAACAGGCATCAGCAGAATACGAAGGATCACCTTCTCCGCTACATTGTCCACCTGAATAAAGAAAAACAGCACGATACTTACCAACATAACAAAGAAAATAAAGCTGGTACCGCAGCGCTTATGCAGTCTGGAGCTGCGCATCACGTTGTGCACTGTCAGCGGTCTGCCCTTCTCGATACAGTTGATGCATTTGTGCTCCGCGCCGTGATACTGGTACAGTCTGCGGATATCCTTCATGGCACTGATGCCCCATACATACAATAAAAACAGGGCAATACGGATCACGCCCTCAATGATCGCCATCAGGGATCGATTGCGGATAAAGCTCTCAAACAGCGATGAAATAAAATAAGGAAGTACAATGAAGATTCCCACTGCCAGTACGACTGAGATCACCGTCACGATACCGGACAGCAGTTTTTCTCCGTTACCGCCGCTCATTTTATTCATTGCTTTATCGAACTTCGTCTCCTTACTGTCCTCCTCTTCATAAAAGGAAGCAGAATAATTTAACGCTCTGGTTCCCAGGATCAGAGAATCCAGGAAATTAAAAATACCGCGGATAAAGGGAAGCTCCTTGATCCTGCTGCCATGAGCCAGTCCCTGATAGGTCTCCACTTCCACATCGATCTCACCGTCCGGCTTGCGGACCGCTACCGCGTATTTTTCTTTATTTTTCATCATAACGCCTTCCAGCACGGCCTGTCCGCCGATACCGGAATAACGACTCTTTCTTCTAGCCATAAACATTGTCCTCGTAATGCAGTATAAAACAGAATCCTTTTTGTCGTATAGGAACGCACTTTCTGTACGACAAGAAACGGTTGAGATAAGAATACCTCAACCGTTCGCTTGCAATCTTATTTAACACCGTATTTCTTATTGAACTTATCAATACGGCCATCGGTTCTTGCAGACTTCTGCTGGCCAGTGTAGAATGAATGACACTTGGAGCAAACTTCTACGTGAAGCTCGGGCTTGGTGGAGCCGGTTACAAATGTGTTACCACAGTTGCAGGTTACAGTTGCCTGGTAGTAAGCGGGATGGATTCCTTCTTTCATTTCTTTCACCTCTCTATAAAAATGTCGTGTATAAGTTCTTGTTCTCATCCTCACTGCTTATGGAACCACAAACAGCGGTATTATTGTACCATAAGAAAAGATGCGGTGCAAGACTTATTTTAACATTTTTTGCGATAATCAGATAATTAAATGAAGTGATTCTTCTTCACCATGTTCACAAATTCCCCATTGTTGCGTGTATGAGCAAACATATCCAGAATTCGGTCGGTTGCCTCATCGGGCTTCAGTCCATTCAGCGCCTTACGCATGATATTGATGGCTTCCAGTTCTTCCGGAGTTAACAGCAGGTCTTCTCTTCTGGTGCCGGACTTTGCAAGGTCGATAGCCGGGAAAATGCGCTTCTCGGACAGTTTTCTGTCCAGAACCATTTCCATGTTACCGGTTCCCTTGAATTCCTCGTATACCACATCATCCATCTTACTTCCGGTCTCTACCAGTGCGGTCGCCAGAATCGTCAGGCTTCCGCCCTCACGCATATTACGGGCTGCACCGAAGAATCTCTTGGGCATATGGAGTGCGGCAGGATCCAGACCACCGGACAGAGTACGTCCACTGGGGGGAACCACCAGGTTATACGCTCTGGTCAGACGGGTGATACTGTCAAGCAGGATCACGACATCCTTTTTATGTTCTACAAGACGCTTTGCGCGCTCGATCACCATCTCGGATACTCTCTTATGATGCTCGGGAAGTTCGTCGAAAGTAGAGTAAATGACTTCTACATTATCTCCGTGGATTGCTTCCTTAATATCGGTAACTTCCTCAGGTCGTTCATCGATCAGCAGGATCAGCATATGCATCTTGGGATTGCCACTTAAAATGGACTTTGCCACCTCTTTTAACAGGGTGGTCTTGCCTGCCTTGGGCGGGGATACGATCATACCACGCTGTCCCTTACCGACAGGACTCACCAGATCCATAACTCTCATGGCTACACTGCAGCCGGGAGTCTCCATTTTGATCCGCTCATCGGGGAAGATCGGAGTCATATCTTCAAATGCCATTCTCTTGGCAGACTCTTCTACGGTATAGCCGTTAATGCTCTTAACAAACAGCAGCGCACTGAACTTCTCCTGCTGCGTCTTGATCCGCTTGTTACCCTTCAGAATATCGCCGGTCTTCAGTCCAAAACGGCGGATCTGACTGGGTGCCACATAGACATCATTCTCACCGGGCATGTAATTCTCGCAGCGGATAAATCCGTAACCATCCGGCATTACCTCCAGGATACCGCTGGCTTCAATACCACTGTCTAATTCCTTGGGATACTGACTCTCGTCATAAGCCACATTGTTCGGGTTAAAGGACCGTTCCTTGGTATAAGCTTCGCTTCTCGCTCCAACATTCTCTGCTGCACCGTTCTCCTGCGGCTTTTGTCTGTAAGGACGATCCTGTCTTACAGGACGCTCTATTCTCTCCGGCTCTCCGCTTGTTGCTGCTGTCTGTCTGGCTGCCGCTACCTTCGCTTCTTCCTCTTTTTTCAAGCGCTCATCTTCTGCCAGCATGGCTTCTACCAGCTCCGCCTTTTTCATTGTGGAAGTACCCTTCAGGCCACGCACTTTTGCCAGTTCCTTCAACTGCACTAATGCAAGTGATTCATATTTTTCCCTCATATGCTCCTCCTGTATTCATTATATACTCTGCAAACTGTTCACTTAGGGGAATACTCCTGATCTATCCTGATGTGTCAATGAAATAAAATAGATATTAAAACTACATCTGCGTTTATTATAATATATATTTTTTAAAATAGGAAGTCCCAAAATTATTTTTTTACAAATCCTTGCGAAGTACTGGATTCTATTATATCATAGTTCATAACGTAATACATCTGATGCCAGGGTCAAAAGGTCTAAGCCCACATGAGCTTGCTCATAAGTGGGTGAAAGACCTTATGTCCCGCCCCGATATGAGCATAAAAGCGGGATGATAATCCCACGATATGCGAATATTGGGGCGGATTGTGAGAGTGCGCAGCACGGAACAATCCGTAGACATCAAATAATCAAAGAAAGAGGTATTGTCATGACAACCAACGAAAAAGCGTTACTGATGCACGAAAAATGGAACGGTAAACTTGAAACCGTATCCAAGACTCCGGTAAAGACCCGTGAGGATCTGGCGATTGCATATACTCCCGGTGTTGCGGAGCCCTGCAAGGTAATTGCCCAGGATAAGGAAGCTGCTTATAAATACACCATGAAAGCCAATACCGTGGCCGTTGTCTCCGACGGAAGTGCCGTTTTGGGACTCGGTAACATCGGACCCTATGCAGCAATGCCCGTTATGGAAGGCAAGGCAGTCCTCTTCAAGGAATTCGGCAATGTGAACGCCGTTCCCATCTGCTTAGATACGCAGGATACTGAAGAGATCATCAAGGCAGTGACCTATCTGGCTCCCGGATTTGGCGGCATCAATCTGGAAGACATCAGCGCCCCCCGCTGCTTCGAAATTGAGGAACGTCTGAAGGAGATTTTGGACATTCCTGTATTCCATGATGACCAGCACGGTACCGCCATCGTCGTACTCGCCGGTGTCATTAATGCCCTGAAGGTAGTCGGTAAGAAAAAGGAAGACTGCCGCGTAGTGGTAAACGGTGCCGGAAGCGCCGGTGTGGCGATTACCAGGCTGCTTCTGACCTATGGTTTCCCCAATATCATCATGTGTGATAAAGTAGGTATCGTTTCTAAAGATACCGAGGGCTTGAACTGGATGCAGAAAAAAATGACCGAGGTTACCAACTTAAATAACGAAACTGGTTCTCTTGCCGATGCTCTGAAGGGTGCTGATGTCTTCATCGGTGTCTCCGCTCCTAACATCGTTACTCCCGAAATGGTAGCTTCCATGAACCATGATTCCATCCTGTTCGCCATGGCAAATCCCGTTCCCGAGATCATGCCGGATGTGGCAAAGGCAGCCGGTGCCCGTGTCGTTGGAACCGGCCGCAGTGATTTTCCCAATCAGGTGAACAACGTGGTAGCATTCCCCGGTATCTTCAAGGGTGCCCTGGAAGGACGCGCTACCCAGATCACTGAAGAGATGAAGTTAGCCGCTGCCGAAGCCATCGCCGGGCTGGTACCTGCAGACAAGCTCTCCGATGATAATATCATGCCGGAAGCCTTCGATCCCCAGGTAGCAGAAGTCGTAGCCAATGCCGTGAAGAGTCATATCCGCTAATGTATCCGGATAACATAAAAAGAGAATGGCACGGCAAGCCCTACTACTCTCTGGATTCCTATTGTAAAAATACATTTCACCATAAATGCTATAAAATAGCCCTGAATGCCCGGATGTCCTGTCCCAATCGGGACGGCACCCTTGGCACTCGGGGTTGTATCTTTTGTAGCAGAGGCGGTAGCGGCGATTTTGCTGTGGACATGGCAGGCAAGTCAATGCAGGAACAGCTCACGGAAGGTATGGCTAATTTCGGCAGCAAAGCAACCGGGCAGGATCTGATTGCCTATTTTCAGGCATATACCAACACCTATGCCCCTCTCCCTTATCTGGAAGAGGTGTATCGTTCTGCCCTGGACCATCCGGATGTGTGTGGGATCTCCATTGCCACGAGACCGGACTGTCTGGGCATAGAAGTACTGGACCTGCTGGCGAAGCTACGTGACGAATATCCGGACAAGTTTCTCTGGATCGAATTGGGGCTTCAGACCATCCACGAAGATACCGCCCGCTATATCCGCAGAGGTTATCCGCTGTCCTGTTTTGAACAAGCATGTGCAGATCTTAAGGCTTTGCAGATTCCATTTATCGTCCACACGATCCTGGGACTCCCAGGGGAAACGAATATTCAGCTGCTTCAGACAATGGATTATCTAAACCGGATCCAGCCTTTCGGCATCAAATTGCAGCTCTTGCATGTGCTGAAAGACACCGATCTGGCGGACGATTACCTAGCAGGGAAGTTCGAGGCTCTGACTTTCGATGCCTATATCGATTTGGTCATCTCCTGTCTCGCCCATCTGTCCCCCGACATCGTGATCCACCGGGTCACCGGTGACGGACCGAAAAATCTGTTGATCGCTCCCACCTGGAGTATGAACAAGCGCGGTGTTCTCAACGAATTGCACCATCGAATGAAAAAACAGGGCATCCGTCAGGGTGACCTGTTTCCAAAAGACAACTATTCATAACTATAAGAAAGGCTGTACTCACATTATGTTACAAGATCCGCTTACTCTATACAAACTCATCGTTCTCTATATGCTGAACCGCGTTACCTTCCCCCTCACTACCGCACAGGTAAGCGACTTTATCCTCGGAAAAGAATACACGAATTTTCTGACCTTACAGCAGGTCATCAATGAGCTGACGGATGCCGGCATGATCGCCACCCAGTCAATCCGCAACCGGACACATCTGTCCATCACTGACGAGGGAAAAGAAACCCTGAATTTCTTCGAGAACCGCATCGGTGATACCATCAAGCAGGAGATCAATACCTATTTTCAGGAAAATGAATTCACACTGCGCAACGAAGTATCCGTCCTCGGAGATTACTACAAATCCACTTCCGGTGAGTACGAAGCTCACCTGGTGGCAAAGGACAGAGGCATCAGCCTGGTAGATATCACTCTGTCTGTCCCCGTGGAAGAGACTGCCGCTGCCATCTGCGATAACTGGCAGCGGAAAAACCAGGAAATATACAAATATCTGATCACGGAATTATTCTAATTCCGTGAATTATTCTGATTTTGCCGCTTCTTTTTTGATTCTCGCCATATGTTCACGGATCTTCACTTCATAACCGTTGCCCGAAGGCTGATAGAACTCCCTGCCGCTTAACTCATAAGGCAGATACTGTTGTTCCACATAGTCATTCGGGTAATCATGGGCATATTTATATCCTATACCATGTCCCAATTTTGCTGCTCCTTTATAATGTGCATCCTGCAGATGTGCGGGAATCGGCAGATCTCCGCTGGCCTGCACTTCCTGCATCGCCTGAAATACCGCTTCACAACTGCGGTTACTCTTGGGTGCCGTAGCCACGTAAGTGACTGCCTGCGCTAATATGATCTGCGCCTCCGGCATACCGACCCGTTCCACTGCCAGGGAAGCATTTACTGCCACTACCAGTGCCTGAGGATCCGCATTGCCCACATCCTCCGATGCACAGATCATGATACGTCTTGCGATAAAAGTCACGCTCTCTCCCGCATTTAACATTCTTGCCAGATAATATACTGCGGCATCCGGGTCAGAGCCACGCATGCTTTTGATAAAAGCAGAGATCGTGTCGTAATGGTTGTCACCGTTTTTATCATATTTTGCCGCTCTCTTCTGAATACACTGCTGTGCCACATCGAGCGTAATGTGGATCTTACCATCCGGGCCGGGCTCTGTGGTCATGATACCCAGTTCGATGGCATTGAGGGCATGTCTGGCATCTCCGCCGGAGATATCCGCCAGAAACTCCAATGCATCATCATCGATCGTACCGTTGTAAGCTCCCATACCGCGATCCGTATCGTAAACCGCCTTCTTCAGAAGCTCTTTAATAGCTTCCCTGGGGATCGGTTTTAGTTCAAAGATCACGGAACGGGAGATCAACGCTCCGTTCACCTCAAAATAAGGATTCTCCGTGGTAGCTCCGATGAGAATGATCGTACCGTCCTCCACATAAGGAAGCAGATAATCCTGCTGTCCTTTGTTAAAACGATGGATCTCATCGATAAACAGGATCGTACGTTTCCCGTACATTCCCTGCAGTTCTTTGGCTTTCGCCACCACTTCCTCCATGTCCTTTTTGCCGGCTACGGTGGCATTGATCTGACAAAACTCGGCGCTGGTAGTATTGGCGATCACCTTTGCTAATGTCGTCTTACCGGTGCCGGGCGGTCCATAGAATATAATGGAACTGATCTTGTCCGCCTTGATAGCACGGTACAAAAGCTTATCCTTGCCAATGATATGCTCCTGCCCTACGACTTCATCCAAAGTCCTGGGACGCATTCTGGCAGCTAACGGTGCTTCTTTTTCCATATTGGTGCTTCGCATATATTCAAATAAATCCATACTGTTACATCCCCTGCTTCTATCATCCAAAAAGGCCGAAGCACATCCTTTGATATGCTCCAGCCAATTATAACAGACTTTATCATAACTTGCAATTTTGCATCCAGATCTTCACACGTCGTTTCAACGTATTCGCTTCCAGCGGTGCCAGCAAGAGATCCGAAAGTTCTTTCGTCTCCAAAGCACATTTCATTTGTGCCAGATTGCCCTCCTTACAGATAGCGATCATGGAAAAAGTATGCTCTTCCTTCAGCTTACGAAGCTCCTGCCAACGCCTCTGTCCCTGGTCCTCTTCCTCCGATACATCCACGACCAATGCCGGAACATCTTCATCGGTCTTTTCTTCCATAAAAGATCTGATCTCTTCCACCGAAGCCACTGTCTTCAGCTGTACATAATCCGGCAGGGCAAATTCCATCATGCTGGTAACATTACGGGAGCCGGACCATACAAGGGCCTGTATGACTTTCTCGGGAGCCTGCTGTTCCTCGCCGTAGACGCTGTATCTCCCTTTACCGGATTTTTTAGAGACGTACAGAGCCTGATCGGCTTTTGCTGCCAGCTCATCATAGCACTGATCATCCGCTTCGGAAAAAGCTACTCCCACACTGATAGATATATTTTCCGGTATGGATAAGTTCTCCTTATATTTTACAAGACTAACCAGATTCTCTGCCTTGATCAGTGCGATCTCTCTCGACGGAATATCCGCCATCAATACGCAGAATTCATCTCCCCCGACACGACCCACATAATCGGTGCTGCGGAACTGTGAAGAAATCACCCCTGCGATCACGCTGATGACATGGTCACCCATGGTATGTCCGTAGACGTCATTGACAGACTTGAAATTATCAATATCTATTAACATCAAAGCATGTGATCTGTTATCATTCTCTGTCAACGCCTTTGTGATCAGCTTTTCTACTGTCATCTTGTTGAACAGACTGGTCATTTCATCGATCTGAGATTTGGTCTCCCATGCCTTCTGTTCATCCCGGCTGCTCTGTAATCTGCGCTTTACCCCCAGCGCATTGTTGATACGGGAAAGTGCGATACGGGCATCCACCGGCTTAATGATAAATTCATCTGCTCCCAGGGCAAAAGCATCCGACTGGGAAGCTACGGACTCTGTATTGGTCAGAACAATGACCGGCGTATCCTTGAAGCCTTCCATACTCTGTCTGCGGCGCAGTACTTCGAAGCCGTCAATGCCCGGCATGACCAGATCCAGCAGAACCAGATCAATGGCATCACTTTCCTTCTCCATGATCTGAATACATTCTTCACCGGAAACAGCCTCTGCGAAGTTAAAATACTCCCCGAGAGACTGTCTGATCACTACTCTTTGAAATTTGGAATCATCAACAATCAATAATGTTTCTTTCTTTTGTAAACTACTCATGGCTGTCAGATCCTGCTTTCCGTATCATACCCATGTAAGATATCATACTCTTGTAGTATATCCGACAGCCATGCGCCCGTCAATTTGAAATATTCACTTTTTACAGTCCCAGCAGCTGTTTCTTCTTCGCTTCAAACTCCTCTGCTGTGATAACGCCGGCATCCATCAATGCCTTATACTTGGGCAATGCCACAGTCGGATCCTCTGTCTGTACAGGTGCCGCCTGCGGTGCACTCTGAGTGCCCTGGCTCTGTGCGGAGGCATGAGGATCTATTACCTGTTCCTGCGCCTGCGGATCGATCAGCTGCATCAGATTCTGTGCCAGTGCGTGCAGTTCCTCTGTCTTCTGCGTATAATCATCCAGATAATCAATGGTACTGGGATGATCGCTGTTGAATTTCGGCGCACCCGTCTCCTTATAGAAGTTCTTCCAGTAAGGATGCTCCAGGATGATCTCCACTGCAAATTTGTCTACCGGATTAGGTACATTGAAGTCCGGTTCTGTTACCCGGTCCCTGAAATCTCTGTCATTATCCCTGCCGTTCTGCTCTCTGTTGCGCTCCATCTCTGCCATGATCTCATACTCATGACGCAGCATCTTGTATTCTTCAATCCTGGGCTTCAATTCTTTTAACCGTTCCCTGATATCACTCTTGTAGCTCCGGAAGTTCCCTTTTTCTCCCTCAAATAATACTTCGCCATCCTCTAAAATGCGGAAAGATCTGATATTTGCAGGTTCCATGGCAAATACCGCTTCGCCGTCTCCGAGACGTAGCAGCTGATGATCCAGATCTAACAATAACGCTCCCTTAAAAAAGCCGAAATTATAGCGATAAGTCTCTGTAAATCTGTCGCGTAACGGCTTGTTCGCATCATGGAGGTTGATATATTCCCGAAAATCGTCCACCGTCATGCCATCCTGTACACCATCCGGCAGATTGATTTTGCCTGCGCACTCCTTACACAGATTCTGTCCATCCACTGCCGATGCCAAAAGTCTCGGTGTTGGGCTTCCACAGATCAGACATAGTTTTTTGTTATTTGTAAATAATCCCATAACTTTACCCTCCTTAAAATGTATATAGCTTACATGATCTCGATCAATTTTTTCCGATGGAACCCAAAGATTCCTGCTGCTATACGATCCGGCATCTTACGAAGCATCCCATTATAGCTTTCCACTGAATCGTTATAGATCAGTCCGCTGGTCTCCACCATATGTTCATAGCTTTTCGCTGCTTTCCAGTACTTCTGATAGGTCTCCTGTGTCTGCAAAAGCTGCATACTTTCCGAGATCTCTGCAATTTTATTCTGTACTTTTAATAATTCTCTCTGTCGTTCTGATATCCACTCCGGCTGTCGTGCTTCTCCGCCATCCTGTGCATTCTCCAGAGAACATCTCATCTCCTGTAAGAGTTCTGCATCAATGACATCTTTCAAAAGCTCCGTCAAGCCTTCCAGTGCTTCCCGTTCGGCGGAAAGCTGTACCAGTGTCTGATGTAAGGCATTGCGGATATTTTCTTCCTGCATCTCCAGTTTACGCTACACCGACAATACCCAGGCTCCAAAAAGGGAGGCAAGCAACATTACGATAATTACAATTTCTATCGTCATTTCTTCCCTCCCCTTTTCATTCTTTCTACTTTTCCAATATTTCCTGCTGTGTTTTACTGTACAAAATAAAGTCCGTCATAACCATTCATATCAGACATGGCGATCAGTGTCACGTTATCACCTACCTGAGACAAAAAGCCTGCGTAAGAAATCTCTGTTCCTCCGAAATCCAGGGTCATCTTAATAGCAGTGTTATCATCGGAATACTCATATGTACCTTCTGCATTTCCGCCACCCTGTACCATGGTAACTGCACCGTCTTCACCGAATACCAGCTGTAAAGTACCGCCGTAAGTCTCCAGTGTTGCATTCAGATCCTCTTCCTCCATTTCAACACCGTCAATCATACCGCCTGCAAAAGTCCATTCCGTGCCGCTCAGATCCGGAATCTCCATAACCTCCACCTGTAACAGGGGGCCACCCTCTGCTTCTGTATCTGTCTCTGTAACAGTCTCCGCCGGAGTTTCTGCCGCCTCTGTGGTCTGTACCTCTACTGTTACTTCTGCATTGGTGTTCTCCACAACCACTTCTTCCTCACCGCAGGCTGCTAATGACATTGCCAGCACCAGGCCCATAACGCATGTGATCACTTTTCTCTTCATAATATTTTTCTCCTTCCAGCAACAGTTTTCTGTTGTCTGAAAGAATTGTACCTTATTTTTCCATTGGAAAACCATTTTTGACATGAATCGACCCGAAAATGACATGAATCGACCGGAGAGGGTGTTCTCCGGTCGTGGCCGCTTAAAATTATCCAAGAATTGTCTGATTTTTTTGAAAGAAATAATCAAAGAATCTGTCTTTCAGTTCCGAATATTTTCCATGTGGGATTGGGATCTCAGTACCATTGCACATTGTGACGACCTTACTGGAAATATTCTGCACTTATGCCAGATTAACAAGATAAGACCTGTGGCAGCGGATAAAGCAATCATAATCCTTGAGCTGTTCGCACAGATCATCCAGTCTTCCGGAGCTGTCCAGGACAACTCCGTCCTGCCTGTGAAACAATAAGGTACGTCCCATCACTTCACAATACTGCAGCTTGTCCAGATCCATTCTGGTGATTCCTGACTTGCTGCGCAGGATCAGGCTCTTTTCCTCATTCCGGCGGCACTCCGAGAGCACCGAATCCATCAGACGATAGAAGCTTTCCTGCCAGATCGGCTTCAGCTGGTAAAAATAGGCACCTACCGAATAGGAGTCCACCGCATATTCCGCCGAGGATGTCAAATATATGATCTTCACCAAAGTATCATATTTTCTGATCTCCTTTGCGGTGCTGATCCCATTCTGTCCCGGCATCAGTACATCCAGGAAAATAATATCAAGCTCAGTTCCCCGCTCTACCTCTGTGAGCAGCTCCAGCGGACTGTGAAACGCCGCATAAGTTATATCCTGATTTCTTTCCACACGATATCTGTCCATTAATATGCTTAATTCCTTAAGCACTGACAGATCATCATCACAAAAAGCTATTTTTATCATTCGTTTTCCTTTAAGTACGATGCGAACATTTCATCGCACCCATCCGACATATTTTTCCACTCTTGCTCTTCATATTATATGCGTACATTACGGTAGGATGCAAGGATAATTTATCAGTCAAACAGAAGCTCTTCCACCGTCACAAACTGAAATCCCTCTCCCTGCAAAGCATCTATCACTTCCAGCGCCGCAATAACAGAAGTATCATAATAGTCATGCATCAGGATGATATCCCCATCTCCTGCTTTCTCCACTACCCTGGCTGCAATGCATTCCGCAT
The DNA here is from genome assembly GCA_945929965.1 of uncultured Lachnospiraceae bacterium. GTDB lineage: Bacteria > Bacillota > Clostridia > Lachnospirales > Lachnospiraceae > Acetatifactor. The sequence continues at coordinate 29,327 of CAMEOT010000015.1, read as the reverse complement.
TGTGGGAGCACCAGTCTAAGGGGTCAATATTCCACAATACCGGAAACATGTTCAGTTCCTTCTCAAAACTTTTATCCCAGCTGCCGTAGGGCGGCCGTACGAAACTGGTTTTCTCTCCGGTGATCTCTTCTAAGACCGCATTGGTCCTCACCAGTTCCTCCCGGAAAGCCTCCCGGTTACGGGAAGACAACTGTATATGGCTGTAAGTATGGTTGCCGATCAGGTGCCCTTCTTCCTGTTCTCTTCGGATGATCTCCGGATAATTCTCCGCATTCTCCCCGGTCACGAAAAAAGTAGCTACCACATTCCGTTCTTTCAGTCCATCCAAAAGCTGCTCCGTGTACTTCGGATGCGGTCCGTCATCAAACGTCAGCGCAATCTTTTTCGCCACATCTTCCTCTCCGGTGATCTTCCCGGTCGATACTTCCTGCGAAGCAGATGCTGTAGTATCCTGACGTTTTCCTCCGGCCCACAGGCATAACATTCCCATGATCATATCAAAGACCAGAATTCCCACCAGCGTTTTTTTCATTTTCATCCATCCGCTTACTGCTTTCACAGAAAATATATGCATCCGGACAACCGGCAATTCCTGGCAGCAAAAAAGGAACTTCGGAGCACAAAACTCCAAAGTTCCTTTCTGTTCTATGTCTGTCATCAAATCTTGAATACAGAAATCTCTTTCTTGAGGCCTTCCATATTCTCATCCAGTACACTTGCCGTATCGCTCAGCTTCTCTACATGCTCAAGCAACTTATTAGCCACATCATTAACAGTCTCGGCACTTCCTGCAGTCTCTTCGATGATATCCGAAATATTCTTCACTGCTGCTACCGCTGCACTACGTTCGCCATCAGCCTTTTCTGTACTTGCTGCAATATCCTTCAATCCCTCGATCAGTTGCCCCATGCGAGCCTGCATCTCACGGAATACTGCAATTACCTCGTCCACTGCCTTGGTCTGAAGCTCTACCATCGCCTGTGCCTGGCTTGCGCTGTCTACACTGTTCTGCGTCTGTGCAGTAATGTTCGCAACATTATTGCTGATCTCACCGGCTGCCTTGGCGGAATCATCTGCCAGCTTGCGGATCTCTTCCGCTACCACAGCGAAACCTCTTCCGGCCTCTCCCGCTCTGGCGGCCTCAATGGAAGCATTCAGGGACAGCAGATTGGTCTGCTCCGTGATCTCCGTGATCGTACCGACAAAGCTGTTGATGATCGCGGATTCCTTACGAAGAGATTCGATACTGTCACTTACCTTTGCAGTCATCTTAGTCGTCTCACCGGCTCTGTCACCCAGTACCTGTACGATCTCCATTCCTTTGTTGATCATACCCTCGGTCTCATCCACCAGTTTCTCAACACGTTCTACCACGCGGCTTACTTCCTGCATTTCATTGGAGAGGACATCTGTCTTCTTCACACATTCCTGTGCGTGTCTGGACTGTTCTTCCATGCCTTCGTTGATCTCTCCGATGGCTCTGGTAATATCCTGGGAATATTCATGGATCAATTCGGAAGCCTGTCCAACATTCTGCGCAGAGACTTCTAATTCTCCAGTGGCATTGCTTACCTGATTTACCAGCTTCTTGGTATTCGTGATCATATTGGTCGCAGATCCTGCCAGATCCTGGAACTCATCATGTCCCTTGGCAGATACCGTCACGGTCAGATCGCCCTGTGCAACATCACCGAACTTTCTGGAGATGCGTTTCATGTTATTCTCAATACCGGCAGTAATAAAGATACCCACGATCACAACGATCACACATGCCAGGAGCACCAGTCCAATGGTCATATTACGGATCTCCATAGCCTGGCTGGTCACCACACGCATAGGCACCAGTGCACAGGTGGTAAAGTCCACTTCCGCACTGCGGCTATAGATAAAGAGGTATTTTTCTCCACGGAACTCCACTTCCGCAGTGCCGGAATCCGATACTGCCTGCTCCATTACCCCATTATAAAATTCCTGATCAACGAACACAGTCCCATCCTCAGCCAGAGTACTCTCTTCACCGTCTTCCAGCTGCTCCACTACCAGTTCTCTTCCACCCGGAGTGATAAATCCAATGATACTGTCATCACCGATATCGATCTCCTTCAAAAAGTTCGTAATAGCCAAAGGCTTCATGTCAATAACAACGCAGGCATTGTTAGACTGGCTCATAATTTGGAAAGACATTATGTAGTCCTGCTGTGTCTCTTTTACCTTTTCATCCAGCACCGGATGACTGTCGATCCACTGCGGGATGCTTCTTCTGCCTTCGCCGGAAGCTACCGACTCCTTATATTCATCCAGGAATCCATCCACACCGGAAGAAAGCTTGGTAGACAAAAGTCCCACACCTTTCTTGGGAATAATGTGCATATGACTTATGAACGGATTCGACGTCTGCACCGATAAAAGATTCGACTTCGTAGCTGTCAGGAAGTTCAGCTTATCTACCGGATTTTCCTCGAACATTCCCAGGAAATATTTCCGAAGATCATCGTCATACGCATACTTTAAGCCCTCGGAACGGATAAAATCACAAGTCATCTCCAGATATTCCGTTGCCATGCGCACAGTCTGTAACGTGGAATCTGTATATTTCTCACTTAAGCCTTCCGCAGACTTCTGGTATGCCGAAATGCCGATAATGATCATGAACACGATCGGCACCAGGAAACATACTACGATCTTATTGCGTATACTGAACAGTTTGGAGCTTTTCCCGCTCCTGCCGGATGTCTTCTTCGGTGTCTTTGTCTTTACAGCCTTCTCCTTCGGTACTTTTGTTACCTTTTTCTCAGGTTTTGGCTTCTTTTTGGAAGCTTTCTCTTTTTTCCCCGCAAAAAGAGATTTTTTTGTTTTCTCAACATTCGTACTCATACAATATCCTCCGATACATGTAATCATATTAAGAAGTATACCATAATTATTGCTATAATGAAACAACATTTTATGTGTTTTGTTATATTTTTTTGCGCAATTTTAACAAAAATCCATCTTTTTCAAGAATGTTTCTGTGAATTTTACCTGCTCCGCCAGATTCAATATCTGAATCTGTAATTCCTGCCGCCGGTGCAAATCATCCCATGATCGCAGCTGTCCGGTCAGTATCCTGTTTCCCACCAGTGCAGCACCACTAAGTGCCGTGTTTCCGCCGGTCACAGTACGATCTGTCAGTTCCTTCGGAAGCAGTCCGATGGCGGCAGCTGCCTTCGGGTCCAGATAATAGCCAAAACCTCCTGCCAGCACTACCTTGGAAATATCCGAAAGTCTTATTCCATAGCTTTCCGTCAGGATCTCTATGCCTGCGGCAATGGCTCCCTTCGCCAGTTGTACCGCACGCACGGCTTCTTTCGTCACAAGTACATCTCCGATACGGATCCCCCTCGTGAAATAGGGTTCCTTTAACAGTCCCTGCCGATCCATCAGTCCTTCTTCCAGAAGCTCTTGTAACAAATTCACCATATCCGCACCCCAGATACCACGGTTTGCCCCGCCCTCGAAGGCAGGTCCCGCCGCCGTGGCACAGGCATACAGCTTCTGTCTATTTCCCAGCGCCATCTCACCATTGGTACCCAGATCGATGAGCAGCATAGGTTCCTCCTGCTCCAGCATTTGACAGGCCAGTATTCCCGCTGTGATGTCCCCGCCGACAAAGGCAGACAATCCGGGAATAATATGACAGGAAATGCCTGCGATCTGCGTGTCCACAGCTCCGCAATGACTTACCTGAAAAGGTGCCCTGCCCAGCTCTGCCGGATCCCAGCCCATCAGCAGATAGGTCATAGTGGTATTCGCCGCAATGACCATCTGTATAGACTCCTTCTCCTGTATTTTTTTGGAAAACCGCTGCACTCCCTTTTCAATGAGGCCCAGGACTTTTTTCTGCATATCCGCTGCTTTCCCCGGATCCCTTGCCGCCTCTATCCGGGAGAGTACATCGGCACCGTAGCTGACCTGGGGATTCACACTCGGACAACTGTCCACTATTTTACCGTCTGCATCATAGAGCTGCATAGCAATGGTAGTAGTTCCGATATCCACTGTCATCAGCCGGATACCTTCCGTATTCTGCAAAGATAACGGAGGAAGCTCCAGCTTTTCCGTCACCACCTGCATCTCCCGGATCACTCCGGGACATCTGCCGCAGCCGGTGCAGATCAGACATCTGGTTCCCTTTTTCCCTGTAAGACTGCTGGTTGTATTATACAAACTGATTCCTCTCTTCATTGTAATGATAATCGATGGATGCCAGCTTATCCCTGATCTCCTGTTCATTCACTTCCAGATCATCGCAGAGCTGCTCCAGGCTTCCGTAGTAGTCACGGAGTTTCAGATTGATAAAGCTTAATAACATGACCGGATCCTGTGGTATCATAAATAAAACCTCACTTTAAAAATTTTATTACCATTATCTTAAACGAAAAAAGCGAAAATGACAAGTCTGCCACTTTCGCTTTTCGTATTACTGTTTATTTATTTTTAGAGCCTTTCTCACATTTGGCGGAAAGCTTATCGTCCTCTACGGTAATGACGATGGTATCACCCTCCTCCACCTGATCTGCCAGGATCATCTTGGCAGCCAGGGTCTCCACATACTTCTGAATATAACGTTTCAGAGGTCGTGCACCATAGACCGGATCATACGCGTTATCCACGATGTACTGCATAGCCTCGTCCGACAAACGGATCGTCAACTGCTTATCCTCCAGACGCTTGTTCAGATCGGCAATGATCAGATGAATGATACCGCCGATATTATCTTTGGTCAGAGGCTTGAACAGGATCGTCTCATCCAGACGGTTCAGAAATTCCGGACGGAAATGAGCACGCAGATCGTTCATGACTGCTGCCTCTGCCTCCGGCTTGATGGTGCCGTCTTCGTTGATGCCGTCCAGCAGATAGCTTGCGCCGATGTTGGAGGTCATGATCAGGATGGTATTCTTGAAATCTACGGTACGCCCCTGAGAATCGGTGATACGCCCGTCATCCAGTACCTGTAACAGTACATTGAATACATCAGGATGGGCTTTTTCGATCTCATCGAACAATACCACGCTGTAAGGTTTTCTCCGAACAGCCTCGGTCAGCTGACCGCCCTCTTCGTATCCTACGTATCCGGGAGGCGCACCGATCAGACGGGAGACAGAATATTTCTCCATGTATTCACTCATATCGATACGAACCATGTTGTTCTCGTCGTCAAACAGTGCTGCTGCCAGGCTCTTCGCCAGCTCCGTCTTACCTACACCGGTAGGTCCTAAGAACAGGAAGGAACCTATGGGCTTGCTGGGATCCTTGATACCGGCTTTGGAACGGATGATGGCTTCGGTAACCTTGGTCACACCTTCATCCTGTCCAACCACACGTTTGTGCAGTTCTTCGTCCAGATGAAGGGTCTTGTTACGCTCACTCTCAGTCAGTTTAGCTACTGGGATGCCGGTCCAGCGGGAAATGATCCTTGCGATCTCTTCCTCCGATACCTTTTCATGCACCAGTGACATATCCGATTCGCCGACCTTATTTTCCTCCTGCTCCAGCTGTTTCTCCAGTGCAGGAAGTTCGCTGTATTTTAATCTGCCCGCTTTCTCATAGTCTCCTTCCCGCTCTGCGATCTGGATCTCATTGTTGATACGGTCTCTGTCCTCACGCAGCTTGGAAAGCTTATCTACGGATGCCTTCTCGTTATCCCACTGTGCTTTTCTCGTATTGAACTGATCCTTTAACTCTGCCAGTTCCTTCTGCAGATCAGCCAGACGTTCCTTACTGATCCGGTCATCCTCTTTTTTCAGAGCAGTTTCCTCGATCTCCAGCTGTGTCACCTTACGCTGTAATTCATCCAGCTCCGTAGGCATACTGTCCATCTCAGTCTTGATCAGGGCGCAGGCTTCATCCACCAGGTCAATTGCCTTATCCGGCAGGAATCTGTCGGTGATATAACGGTTGGAAAGTACCGCTGCACTTACCAGCGCATTATCCATGATCTTGACACCGTGATATACTTCGTAACGGTCCTTCAGTCCACGCAGGATGGAGATCGTGTCCTCCACGGTGGGCTCTTCTACCATAACCGGCTGGAAACGACGTTCCAGAGCGGCATCTTTTTCAATATATTGTCTGTACTCATCCAGGGTGGTGGCACCGATACAGTGCAGTTCGCCACGCGCCAGCATGGGCTTTAACATATTGCCAGCATCCAGAGCACCGTCGGTCTTACCGGCACCGACAATGGTATGCAGTTCATCGATGAACAGAATGATCTGTCCGTCACTGTTCTTCACATCATCCAGTACGGCTTTCAGACGTTCCTCGAATTCGCCTCTGTATTTTGCACCGGCTACCAGTGCGCCCATATCCAGTGCGAAGATCTTCTTGTCCTTCAATCCCTGAGGGACATCGCCCTTGACGATACGCTGTGCCAGACCTTCCACCACGGCGGTCTTACCGACACCGGGTTCACCGATCAGAACAGGGTTATTCTTCGTCTTACGGGACAGGATACGCACCACGTTACGGATCTCGCTGTCACGTCCAATGACGGGATCCAATTTCTGATTTCTTGCCTTCTCCACCAGATCCTGACCGTATTTCTCCAGGGTATCATAAGTAGCCTCCGGATTGTCACTGGTGACTCTTTGGTTACCTCTTACGGTAGACAGAGCCTGTAAGAAACGTTCTCTGGTGATGCCGTATTCCTTCCAGATCTCGGCGATCTCCTTGTTGGGATTCTTGATCATGGCAAGGAACAGATGCTCTACGGAGACATATTCGTCACCCATCTGTTTTGCTTCATCCGATGCGCTGACCAGCACCTTGTTCAGATACTGACCGACATGGGGCTGACCGCCCTGTACCTTTACTCTCTTCTCCAAAGCCTGTTTTGCGCGGTTTACAAAATGATCCTTCTGGATCTCCATCTTCTCCACAAGCTTTAAGATCAGACTGTCATCCAGGGTCAGCAGACTGTACAGCAGATGCTCCTGCTCGATCTCCTGGTTGCCATATTCCATGGCGAGCTTTTCACAGCCGTTGACGGCTTCTATGGATTTCTGTGTAAATTTATCAATATTCATAATCGTTCGCCTCCTCACATAAGGTTATACAATTTGCAACTGTTCAGAACCATTAAACATTGCCTGAGCTTTGTTGAATGTCAACATTCATAAAAAGCTTTGACAATATTTATTTGGCATAGAACAGACTCACAGGCTTTCTGTCTCATCTGTTCTATTGTTACTATAACACTTATTCTAAGAAAATCAATTAATAAATTATAAACTTTATATAGAATATTTGGAAAATTATCTTTTTTCTTTTTCCACTGGAAACAGCTGACACCATTCTATTCTGCATGGGTCTATACAGAAAAAAAATGACGCTCAGATACTTTTTCTGTCATAAAATCATACAAAATGTTTCCCTTTGGGTCTATAGAGAAAAATTTACTTTCCAGATACTCATTTTCCATGATTTAAGTATCCAGACGACGTTTTTTTCTGTATAGACCCATATGCCGCAAAAATTCCTGAAATACAATAGTGAAAAGTACCTGTGGATCACTTTTTCCTCTATAGACCCAAAACGGCGCTGCCCAGTGTCATGTCTGTAAACATAACATCTGGTCAGCGCCATTTCTCCTTTTACGTTGGCAAAAGCTGACGGTAAAACCTTATTTTGTGGTAATTCCCTTCACTTCATATCCTGCGTCCACCACAGCCTTGGTCAGTACCTCATCTGCCACATCGGAAGCCAGTTCCACGGCAGCGTTTTTCTGCTCCAGACTCATGGTTACGACTTTCACACCTTCTACTGCCTCCAGTGCCTTCTGTACGGTTCCGGTGCAGTGGTTGCACATCATTCCTTCGATGCTGATTACTTTTGTCATTGTGTTTGTCCTCTCTTTCTCCTGCTTTACATCTTGTCTGTTATTTTGCTCTGCGGGGGCTTTCAATATGCACTGTTCTTCCTCCGCAGCTGCATGCGCTATCTCTGTTTCCTTATGGGATGCTTTCGGTGTTCCCTTTTTCAGCGGGGTGAATCCGCTCTTAAAACCTCTCAGCCGCAGGGCATTTCCCACGACGAAGATACTGCTTAAGCTCATGGCTGCCGCGCCGAACATGGGATTCAGCCGGATCTGGAATGCCGGATACAACACACCGGCTGCCAGAGGGATGCCGATGCAGTTGTAGAAAAATGCCCAGAACAGGTTTTCCTTAATATTGCGGATCACGGCACGGCTCAGCTTCATGGCAGTCACCGCATCCCGAAGATCGTTTTTCATCAGGATAATGTCGGCACTCTCCATGGCGACATCGGTACCTGCGCCGATGGCCATACCCACATCTGCTGCCGCCAGTGCGGGAGCATCGTTGATACCGTCACCGATCATTGCCACCTTGTGTCCCTGACGCTTTAACTCACTGACCTTTTTCTCCTTATCCTGCGGCAGTACCTCTGCCACGACTTCGGAGATCCCCAGCTTCTGCCGTACGGCTTCCGCGGTGCGGCGGTTGTCTCCGGTCAGCATAATGACTCTGACACCCATTTTCTCCCATGCGTTGATTGCTTCATAGGAGGTGGCTTTGACAGTATCTGATACACCGATGATGCCTAAGAATCTTCCTTCCTGCGCCACCAGAAGCGGTGTCATGCCTTCGTCTGCCATTCGGTTCAGACCTTCTGCGGCTCCCTGCGGCAGTGTGATATTTTTCTCTTGTAAAAATGCAAGATTGCCTACATAGAACTTTGTGCCTGCCGGGAATACACTACCGGTATCCGGCACTGTATTCCCGGTTGGCGGAGCCTTACGTGTCCCATTCCCAGAGGTGTTTGAACCATTGCTCAGTTTTCCGGCATAAAACACCGCCGTAGGGCCGTCATTTTTTGTTGCTTCCACTGCCAGGAAATCTGCTGCCAGCGCACCTTCCACACCACACCCGAAGGTTGCCTTGAAATCCACGATCTCCGGAATTGTCAGCCGGAAGCTTTCCGCATATTCCACTACCGCCTCCGCCAGGGGATGCTCACTTTTTTTCTCCAGTGCCGCCGCGATCTGCATCATGGCATCCGCAGGGAAATCACTCTGATAACCGCCTATTTCTTCTACCTTTAACTTGCCGCTTGTGATGGTTCCGGTCTTGTCCAGTACCACGGTGTCGATCTCCTTAGCCTGCTGTAAGGCTTCCCCAGTCTTGATCAGGATGCCGTTACCTGCTCCTACGCCGGTTCCCACCATGATAGCCACCGGAGTTGCCAGTCCCAGCGCGCAGGGACAGGAAATCACCAGTACGGCAATGGCTGTGGAAATAGCGAATTCCGCAGTGGCGCCGTTTAGCAGCCATACGACCAGTGTGATCAGGGAAATGGTAATGACCGTAGGCACGAAGACCCCTGCCACTTTATCTGCCAGTTGTGCGATCGGAGCCTTGCTGGCGCTGGCTTCCTCCACCAGGCGGATGATCTGTGCCAGCGTGGTGTCATCACCGACACGATCCGCACGACATTTTAAGAAGCCCGCCTTGTTCACGGTTGCAGAGACCACATGGTCGCCTGCCTGCTTCTCCACAGGGACACTCTCACCGGTGATGGCTGCTTCGTCCACGCTGGAGTTACCCTCCAGCACGATACCATCCACCGGTACCAGACTTCCGGGCTTTACCAGAAATATATCACCCTTTTGCAGACTTTCCGTAGGCACCTCCTTCTCCTGCCCGTCCCCGGTCACGAGGACTGCCACCTTGGGGGCCAGATTCATCAGTTTGGTAATAGCCTCACTGGTCTTGCCCTTGGAACGGCTCTCCAGATATTTTCCGACCGTGATCAGGGTCAGGATCATACCGGAGGATTCAAAATACAGATCGTGGGAATACTGCTCTACTACTGCCATGTCACCGTAGCCTAAGCCATAGCTGATCCGGTACATGGCGAAAATGCCGTACACAAGCGCCGCGCCGGATCCTAAGGCGATCAGGCTGTCCATGTTCGGGCTGCGGTGCGCCAGGGTTTTAAATCCTACGGAGAAAAACTTCCGGTTCACATACAGAATCGGCAACAACAGTAAAAACTGTGTCAGTGCAAAATTCATAGCGTTGGCATTACCGTGCATGGTATTCACGATAAATGCGGGGACCGGAATCCCAAACCATTCTTTGAGCATATGGTGCATGGACACATACATTAACGGGATCAGGAACCCGATGGAGATTCCAAGCCGCCATTTCATGGCTCTTGCATCCGCATCCAGCTTCTGCTGCAGCTCCTGCTTGCCATCGGCTGCGGACCTTCCTGTACTTCCCGCATTCCCGGAAGTGCTCTGTCCGCCTGCACCTGCCGCACTGCCTTCGGTCATTACCGAAGCGCCGTAGCCTGCTTTCACCACAGCATCGATAATTTCCGCCGAAGTGATCTTCGTCTCGTCATAGGTCACATCCATGGTCTCTGTCAACAGATTCACGGATGCTTTTTCCACATTTTCCAGTTTATTGATTGCCTTTTCCACATGCGAAGAGCAAGCGGAGCAGGACATTCCCGTTACATGATATCTTTCCTTCATAAAAATAGCCTTGCCTTTCCATAACCTGCAAAGTTTCCGTTATTTTCAGTGCCTTACCGCACGAATTTACAGTATTATCTGCAGTCATGCCTCTACTTATTTCAATTTTTTCACCAGATCCACTGCTTCCTCTACGATATCCGTATTCCCCTTCCGGATCTCTTCCACCACGCAGGTCTCCATATGCTCCTTCAGAATCGCATAGCCAAAAGCCTGAAGGGCGCTCTCCACCGCAGCTACCTGCGTCAGGATATCTCCGCAGTATCGGTTTTCTTCCAACATCCGGCTGATACCGTTCAGTTGTCCCGTCATGCGGCTTAAACGGTTCTGTAATTGTTTTCTTTCTGTTTCAGAGCGAGGTGTTGCTTTCTGATGACAATGGCAACATTTCATGCCCTTCTCTTCTAATTTTTCTTTTAATTGTTCTGCCATACTTTCTCCCATTCTGAAGCCGGTTCCTGCTATTTTTTTCTAAATGCCCACATATTCTTTATTGTCCTCCGATCACATAACAGCGTTCAATGTATGTAGAAGGACTAATTGTTGCAGCCATGCAAAATACCCCATAGGGGTATCTTGTCTTTTTCTACAAGATATACCCCTGTGGGGTATTTGTCAAGAAGTATTTTCTAATTCCTGCCATTTCACTTCTGACCAAAACAGATCCTTACAATCTGCATCTTCATGATTCCGTCGCCGGTCTTGGCAAGGAAGCGGAACAATCCGCTGACGGAAGGGTCTCGAAGATCATTATAGCCCAGCATATAGCCACGGCTTGTAACCTGCAATCTGCTGTCCCACGGGGAAAGCTCACTTTTCGCATCCGAAACCGCAAAATACGCGCCCACATCCTGAATTTTAGCGCTCCTTAGCCATGTCTTTGCTATCATCTTAACCGCTGTCCGGTTCGCCGCGTCGAATACCAGCACACCACCGGGAAAACTGTCAGCCATTGCCTGTACCAGCGTCCTGACTTGCTCCGTCAGAAAATAATAGAATACTCCGGAGGCAAAAAATATCGCCCCTTCGGACGCGTCGATTTTGGTAAACCATTCCGTATCATTCAAATTGCAGGGAATATTTTCCTCACGGTCTCCGGCAGGCAGTAATTGATTGCGTACGGCGATAACATCCGGAAAATCCAGATTGTAAATTTTACAGCTGCCATTGTCACAGGCTCTGCCGGTACCGTCAAGTCCACAGCCCAAATTGACCACCGCCGCATCAGGATGATCTGCCAGGTAATTTTGTACCTCCCACGCAAGGTCATTCTGCCGCATGGCAACCTCCAGCGAACCGAAACGCTGCATCAGGCCGTGGGATTTTTTCTCCACCTGTGAAAAATCATAGTCGATCTGGTCGATCAGGTGTACCGCCATCTCGTCCCGATATAGGTTCGGATACAACTCCGAGCATAGCTTCCGGGAATAAAGCGGGATGATCAGTGTCTCCTGTACGGTGTTCTTCTCAATCTTGTATTTCATGGACATCTCTCACTTTCTTGCATTTTTGCCATTTCTTTTTTGTTAGTTTTATCTAATCACTGTATAGAGTTATGTGGTTAGTTTGTGCTAACTTACATGTCTTAGAAAAGCCGCATTACTGCGGCCTTTCAGCTGACTGTTTTTGGTTTTCATTCTTATTATACTGAACTTCTTTCCGTTTTGCAAGGTAGATTTCCTAATGCTTTTTTATCCGCGCTTTCTCTGAAGTAAGATTCCCATGGTAATCAGAAGAATTCCCCCGAAAAGTAACATGATTTCCATAATATAAATATCTTCGTTTTCCCCTGACTTCGGTACCTGATCTAAGGTCTGTGCCGTAACAGAATTAACCGCTGTATTCTGTGTTGTAGTATCTGCCGCAGAACTACTTCCTGAGGTGTTTCCGTTATTGGAGCCTATTGTACTGCCTGATACCACTGCATGGTCATGGTATCCTAATGCATATACTGAAAATTTGTCCGTTTTAAAAGATATTGTTCCGGTATCTGCATTATATTCGCAAGGGATCCATGTGACTTCTCCACTATGATATCGTGCAATATAATAGTCTCTCGTTACCTTATTATCTGTGTTCACCAGTTCGCCTGGAAGCTTTAACGTAATCTTAATTTCCTGATTTGTCGTTGTAATTGACTGTTCCGGCATGCTCCCTATTGTTTTCTTAAGTTCAATATCGAAATAGAAGGCTATGTTCTTATCTCCCTTGTTCGAATCTATCTGATTCTTTTCCAAAGGATATCCTGCATCTGTCGTAACATCTTTGACCATCAAAGAAAACTTTACGCTATCGCCACTGCTTTTAATCGTTTGGATTTCTTCCGGAGTAAATATCTGCTCTGCAAGATTCCCGGCATCTGACAATATTGCATTGCATGAATTTTTCGGATCATTATCAATGGTATAAGTAATCGCATTTTCTTTAACAATTGCGTAAGTTGAAAATTTATTGGTGTCAAAACTGATTTTCCCTGTCATGCTGTCATAGGCAGCCGGAATTTTCTTATAGCTTTTTGTCCCATCTATATTTTCATGCTCCCTTACCACATAGAATGTACTTTCCGTTCCCCTCGAAGCTTCTGGAAGCTCCAAAGAAATAGTCAATGAACCTCTCAACTCACTAAGTTTATTTTCCCAGGAATCAGTTGTCGTTCCTTTATTTACCACATTATAGAGATTCATGTCTAAGTACATCTGTACCTGATCTGACGGTTCCACCAGCTTCTTTACTCCGGCTTCCACAGAAGGAATCACTGTGGTGTCCAGGTCATTTACTGTAAGTTTCAGATTCCCGGAATCCACTGCATTTGCCCCATTTTCCAGACCAGCAGATGATATCTTCGTGCTGGTAGCTTCTACCTCGTCCGGTGTCTGTGTAAACAATGCACTCAGATGCAGATTGGTTTCCGGCATTGTAAAAGTAAATTGGCTGACCTCTGTACCGGCTGTAACAGTCTGTCCATTCAAAGAACCGCTTACAAATTGATATCCATAATCAGGTTTCAGTTCCACCGTCACTGTACTGCCCGGTTTAATCTCCACATGTCCACCATTCTCATCCTGCATATTGATACTGCCGATTCCGTTCTGCCCATCCGGCAAAACTGCAGACAGGATTTTAACCGTTCCGTTAGATACAACTGCATCAGCTCCCTGTGTTCCCTGATAATCCCAGATAACAGTCACCGCACTATTACCACTCTGACTGATCGTAAGATCATAGACGTTTTGTTCTGTTACAATATAGTTCATCCATCCATCATCTGGGCTTCCCTGCATTGCTGTTCCGTTTATTTTCGTACTGACAGAGATTCCAAATTGAGGGAGAATGCTTATAGTATGCTGCTGTGCTTTTTCTACTGTTACATTTCCGTCCGCTGACACCGGAATATTATCCACTTTCAAATAATTCCCTTGGGAATCCCTATCCAGATATTGTCGTCCTGCGTTTATATTGACTGTAATTTCAATTGAATTTTCTATTGTTCCAAAATCTGCATTTCCTGACTGTGCTGCTTCTGCTTTCATATCCTTGGATCCAAGCAATAAAAAAGTAATGACTGCTAGGGCACTTGCCTTTAAAAATCTCCGGAATATGCTTTTTCCACTCATATATTCTTCTCCTTATCAATATGATGATCCTAATTTTATAGTCTATATATGAATGCTATTCTCTATATGCTGTTTTTTCAAGTTGACATTTGTCTCAACCCGCCAAATCCATGTATTTTCTGCGTTCGTGGGTATCACAATGTCAATCTGCCTCTCATACCCGCGCTTTCTCTGCGCTGCAAGACGCACGCTAAAAAGCACAGTCCCTCACAGGGCTGTGCCTTTCTCGTTCTCTCGCTATTTCTTATCTTCTTCCCAGTTGTAGTAGAACTGGATCAGTCCGATGCGGCTCCTGGTACCGGTCTTCTCATTTAATGCAGCGATATGCCGATACAACATCGCGCGGGATACAAATAGGCTGTCGGCGATCTCCTGCATGCCGTCATCGGACAGCAGCAAAAGCTGCAGCACTTCCTGCTCCCGTTCCGTCAGATCAAAATATTTTACAAATCTCTCCAGCCGACTCTGACCGGCGGACATTTCGCGACTTTCCATTGCTTCGGGAACCTTTACAATCTGCGCACAACTATAATACCACAACAGTGTCACACTGATCAGTACAAACAATACCAGTGCCAGTACTGCCGTTAGGATATGATTTTCTCCATTCAGCAGGCTTACGGAAGCTACTCCTGTGATCACAGCACCCAGATTGTTCGCCGCTCTTCCCATACCTGCCCACAGCCTGCCATCCTGCATGCGATAGGACAGCTGGAAAAATCCGTTCGTGAAAAACACCACAAAAAATCCCGCAGACACATAGAAGATCAACAGTCCCGGCAGAAACAGTCCACCGCTTTCGATGATCAGCACACATATAGTGGATAGAATCGTCACCGCATACATGATCAATCCACGATACCTTCCGTTATTCAGATCAAACAGTACTCCTGCCAGTAATCCACTGAGCGCTAAGAACAGTCTCGGCCACTGACCGATATCCATGGTACCCGCTGCATGCGCCAAGGTCACCACATTGTCCAGTGTAGCGAAGATACATGTCATCAGAACAACCGTCACCAGTAATGCCACACCTGCCAGCCGGAGATTCTTCCATGATATCTGCACCGCAGTAACACCTTCCTGCGCGTTTTTCACCGACACCGTTTCTCCGTCCTCTGCCTTCTGTCTCCTGTGATATCCAGTCAGTACACTCTGTTCCATTCCGACAGTCAGTATCCACAGCACCACAAAACTTACCGCCAGGAAGATACCTTCCACTGTCTCGCCCCACAACAGATTGTGGTTCAGGAACTGAAGGAGCAGCCCCACAGCATACGCCACACTCACGATCTTCGCCGGATGCCTGCTTCCCCTAAGCAGCTGTGCCGCCAGGTAATGTGTCCTGCTGCCCAGATATCCCAGTATCAGGAACAGAAAGCACCCGCTGCCCAATAGTACCCGGTACCCAGCCCCGGCAAACAGCAGTATATATCCTGCGATCACCGGCACCGGCAAGAAGAATCCCGCTGCCTTGAACGCAGTGGGATTCCCGGATTTGCTTTTCCATTTTTCTATCAGAGAATATGCCAGAAAACCCAGTGCACTGACTCCCAGAATATAGCTCTGTGCCAGCACTACTCCTGTGGGATCCGTATATAATGCCATCCGGTTATCAAACAGATACTCTGTTCCTAAAAATACAAAATAGAAAACAGCTAATGAAAGCATGGTCTCTCCTTAAACAGACTGGAAACCGCCTTCCAGATCCTCGATGATATCATCAATATTCTCCGTACCGATAGACAGACGAATCGTATTACTGTAGATTCCCTGCTCATTCAGTTCTTCCTCAGACAGCTGTGCATGGGTGGTGGAAGCCGGATGGATGACCAGAGACTTCACATCTGCTACGTTTGCCAGAAGCGAGAACAGCTCCAGATTATCACAGAACTTTTTCGCTGTCTCCTTGCCGCCCTTGATCTCGAAGGTGAAGATGGAACCGCCTCCGTTCGGGAAATATTTCTTATACAATGCCTGCTGCTCCGGATCGGTGGATACGGAAGGATGATGCACACGTTCTACCTGAGGATGATTGTTTAGATACTGTACTACCTTCAGTGCATTCTCCACATGACGCTCTACGCGCAAAGACAGTGTCTCCAGTCCCTGTAAGAAAATAAAAGCATGAACAGGGGAAATGCAGCCGCCCATATCACGAAGGAGCATTGCTCGGATAGCGGTCACAAAAGCCGCGCCCGGTGCTGCCTTGGTGAAAGTCACACCATGATAGCTGGGGTTCGGAGTGCACAGATGAGGGAACTTGCCGCTGCCCTCCCAGTCAAATTTACCATTCTCTACGATCACACCACCTAAGCTGGTGCCGTGTCCGCCGATGAATTTGGTTGCGGAATGTACCACGATATCTGCGCCGTACTCAAAAGGACGTACCAGATAAGGAGTAGCAAAAGTATTGTCCACTACCAGAGGAACCTTATGCGCATGGGCGATCTGTGCCAGACGCTCGATATCTACCACATCAGAGTTGGGATTGCCCAGGGTCTCGATGTAGAGCGCCTTGGTGTTCTCCTGAAAACTTGCTTCGATCCTGTCATAATCGGAAGGAGCCACGAAAGTAGTGGTCACACCGTAATCCACCAGGGTATGCGCCAGCAGATTGTAGGTTCCGCCGTAAATATTATTTGCAGAAACAATGTGATCTCCCTGTTTTGCCAGGTTCTGGATCGTATAGCAGATAGCTGCCGCTCCGCTGGCTACTGCCAAAGCTGCGGTACCGCCCTCTAATGCCGCAATACGCTGCTCAAAGACACCCTGGGTAGGGTTGCCCAGACGGCCGTAGATCTCACCGGGATCTTCCAGTCCGAAGCGTGCTGCTGCATGGTCGCAGTTGCGGAATACATAAGAAGATGTCTGATAAATGGGAACGGCTCTCGCACCGGTCACGGGATCGGGCTGCTCCTGTCCCACGTGTAACTGTAATGTCTCAAATTTTAAATTACGCTCTGCATAGGGCTTTTTACTCATGTTCTGCCTCATTTCTGCACTTATCTGTGTGCTGTGTGTTAGTCATATAGTAGCTTATCTATTCCTAGGAATCTACTATAAAAACATGCTAAAACACATTCAAAAATATGTCAATGTAAAACTTTAGTGCAGCAGATATTTTTTACTTCACCAGCCGATCCTTATACTTCAGCCATTTTCCCGTCCGTATCCTGTTAGTAAACAAAAATGCCCGTACGACCCAGTCCATGGTCATAGCGATCCAGACGCCGATGACGCCGAGTCCCAGACCCTGTCCCAAAATATATGCCATGCCCACACGGCAGAGCCACATGGAAGCGATCGCCACGATCATGGTGAACCTCACATCTCCCGCAGCGCGAAGTGCATTGGACTGCGCAAAGGACAACGGATGCACCAGCATACAACATACACAACTGTAACATAATAAAAAAACAGTTATTTTCATTGTCTCCGGACTCAGATGATAGATTTCGCAGATCGGTCGAGCAAAAATAATCATGGGGATTCCCAGCAGGATCATACAGGCATATACTACTTTCATCATTTTTTTCAGATAATATAATGCCTGCTCTGACTCTCCTGCGCCAATGCACTGTCCGATCACAGTGATCATTGCCACACCGATGGCATTGGCAGGGATCTGCTGGAAGCTGGCAATGCTGCCTGTTACGGCATTTGCCGTCGTAGCTGCCATTCCAAATCCGGCGATCAGGCTGGTGGTCAGAAGCTTACCGATCTGGAAAATACTGTTCTCCAATCCGTTCGGTACGCCGATGTACAGGATTTTCCCAAGGATTTTGGTATCCAGACGCCAATGATTGCTCATGATGATCTTGTCACTTTTCTTAAGAAGCATTAAGATCAGCACCGCTGACAGGATTCTGGAAAAAAGTGTAGACAGGGCAGCACCGGTGACGCCGATCCCTGCACCGTAGATCAATATTGCGTTACCCACTACGTTCACCAGATTTGCCGCCAGAGATACCTTCATGGACACCTTGGAATCTCCTACCGCACGGAACAGAGCTGCACCACCGTTATAAATTCCCAGAAAAGGAAAGGACACCGCCACAATATAAAAATAAATTCTTGCAGCACTCATGACATCCGCTTCCACATTGCCGTAAAGCAATGCCAGCAGTCCCTTGTTCCAGATCAGCGCTATCGTCATAAACAGAAGGGCCACACCCCCAACCGCTATAAACAGCTGATTGGAGGCCCGGCCTACCATTTCCTTATCTCCGTGTCCCATATATTGTGCCGCCACGACCGCACCGCCGCTGGCCATGGCCGTGAACAGACCGATCAATAACACACAGATACTGTCCACCAGGGAGATTCCGGATACCACGGCTTCTCCACAGCTGGCCGCCATCACTGTATCCGCCATTCCCATTGCGATTGCCAGAAACTGTTCTATGATCAGCGGCCACAATAATTTTTTCAATGCATCCTGTGAAAATAACATTTTTTTCTCTTCCGGCATAATTTACATCATTCCTTTATCCTTACATTGACATCTGCCAAAATAACATATTGTCATTGCATTGTAAATACGGGAAATGGTATTTTTACAGTTCCTGATATGCGAAATAATCCGCAGCCACCGAACCGCCAGCCGCACCCTGTTCGTTGATGGCAAACAGTCCGTCCTTGACACCGACCCAGCGGCCCGGAGTTGCTTCCACCATCTGCCCCACAGGCTGTAAATTTTCTTCCGTGGTTCCCACGTAGAACGTACGGTAAGTCTCCTTCTCCACCTTCATCTGCATATAGATCACATCACTGTTCCATTCGTCCAGATCAGTGCGTACTTCATCGTCCTTCGTCCAGTTGCCGGTGCGCTGCTGCAAGCTCATTTTACCGTGTATTTTCTGAACTGCAAGTGCTGTATAACATCCGCCCAGCGATACCAGTCCTGCCACATCGCCGTCCTTCATCTGCTCCAGATGCAGGCAGGTGGTAATAGCAAATTCCGGTGCCGGCCACTTCTGTAATAACAGATTGCTGATGTCGCACAGCTGTGTCTTCGGATCCGCCGCCTGTGCATGGAGAAGGAGCTGACCGTCTTTCAGCTCGTACCATTCCTTTTTATAATTGGCATTCCACTGCCATTGCAGTCCTAAACGATCTCCTTCGAAGAAATCGCTGTCCTCCGGGGTATCGATGGGGTATGTAGCTCCCACTTCCGGCTTCTTATAACGCAGTACCGGCTCACCGCAGCCATCCACGGCATTTACTCCAATCACCGGCCAGTCGTTTTCCCAGCGCATGGGCTGTAAATGTACGATACGTCCCGCATTGCCCACATCCTGAAAATGTAAGAACCAGTCCTGTCCGTCTGGGGTATCCACCCAGGCACCCTGGTGAGGTCCGTTGACGGGGGAATTGCCCTGGTGCAGGACAATTTTTTCTTCCCATGGACCATAAATATTTTTCGACCGCAGTACGGTCTGCCAGCCGGGCTTCACGCCCCCTGCCGGAGCGAAAATATAGTAATAGCCGTTTCTCTTGTACAACTTCGGACCCTCAATGGTAGGTTGGGTCGCATGACCATCATAGATGAACTGACCGTCATCCAGCACTCCGGAGCAGTCCGGTTCGATGGGAGACATATACAACATGCTCTTGAAGCCGATACGGCTTCTGGCGAAAGCCGTCACCATGTAAGCCTTGCCGTCCTCATCCCAGAAAGGACAGGGATCGATCCAGCCCACTACCTTGCGCACGTAGGCAGGCTCACTCCATTTGCCGAAAGGGTCTGTGGTCTTGCACATCATAATCCCTTCATCCGGCATGGGAATGAATACATAATAAGTTCCCTCATGGTAGCGGATGGCGGGAGCCCAGGTACCGCAGCCGTGCACCGGCTTGTCATAATAATCAAAGGGAAGCTTATCCATGATGTAATTGATGACCTTCCAATTCACCAGATCCTTCGAATGCAGCAGCGGCACTGCGGGGGTATTGCAGAAGCTGGAAGCGATCATAAAATAATCTTCTCCCACACGAATGGCATCCGGATCCGAGTAATCCGTATACAGGATCGGGTTGGTATAGGTGCCGTCGCCCTGATCGGCAATCCACATTTTATGTATCTTCGTCTTGTCCATAGTTTCTCCATTCCGCAGCCTTTTGCTACTGTTTACTTTATAAAATCAGTATAGCAGATATTCCGTCATATCGCGTGTCATTTATCATTTTATTTATGACAAATCTTGCATTATCTACACTGCAATGCAATAATATTATAAAAGCAAAGTGACAATCGTTGCAGGAGGAAAACACCTTGAGTTTCTTTTATCAGAATCGTAAAGAACAACTCTATCTGTATCTGTCCAAGAATAACTCTTACGCCGTCCATCTTCATAGACAGCTGGAGCTGATCTATGTCTTAAGTGGTTCCACCACGGTCACTGTGGAACAGCAGGGATTTCCGCTGACTCCCGGTCAGGGTGTCCTCGTTTTTCCGAACCAGATGCACGGCTTAAAACATGTGGAATCCGGTCAGAATCTGCTCTGTATCTTCGAGCCGGATTTCTGTCATTCCTTCCGACATTTTTTCCAGAATAAAAAGCCCTCACGCAATGACTTTGCCGTCTCCCCCCTCTCGGAGCACAGCCATATTGCCTTACAAGGGCTCGAAGCCTTAGCTGCCACCATGGAAAAAGATCGTCCCACTCCTTCTGATGTGCAGATCTATGCGGAAGGGTATCTGACACTCCTTTTGGCAGATCTTCTGCCTTCCCTCCCCCTGCAGACCCTAAAAAGCACGGAGGATCTGGAGCTGGAGCAAAGGCTGCTTCTCTATCTGGATGCCAACTACACGAAGGAATTGTCCCTGGACAGTCTCTCGAAAGAATTCGGTGTCAGCCGTTTTGTCCTCTCCCGGATATTTACGGAAAAGTTCCACACCACTTTCCCGGATTATATGAATTCCAGAAGGCTTGATTATGCCAGAGACCTTCTGCTGTCCACAGAGCTCTCCGTAACACAGATTGCACTGGATGCCGGCTTTGGCAGCTCCCGTACCTTTTTCCGTGCCTTTCAGGATACCTTCCATACCACTCCGGGAGCCTACCGCAGGCAGACGGAATCTACCCACAACAGTTCCTCGCCCGCCCGGATATAATCCTTCCAGGTACGAACGATCCGTCCCCGGTCAGGTGTCTGGCACATCTCCACTGTCACCGCCGTATCCACTCCTTCTCTCGCCAGCCCTTCCTGATCGAATTCTACGAGAAGCTTGCCTTTTCTCACGATCTCATTGGGCAGGACATTACAGCGGTAATATGTGCTATGAAGTTCTTCTTTATCCTTACAGATATTCAATAGCAGCTCCACCCCGCTGTCCGTGCGGAAACGGATCCGGTTGCCCATGGGATAAAGCTTCAGCACTTTTCCCGAAGTGGGAGCATAGACTCTTCCATCCGCCGGCAGGATGGTAATGCACTTAGTATTGTCATCCGCCGCTTCTTCCGTTGTGTCCTGCAAAGTATCCTGCGATATTTTCCTGATCTCGCCGTTCACCGGGCTCCCTATGGCGGTGCCTTCCATAACAAGCTGTCTGTCCCCTGTTATTCTTCTCTCTTCCTGTCTGTTTACCACCTCTTCTTCTGTTTCTTCCATGTTCCACCGGATGCTCCTGCCCAACCAGAAACCGATCAACAGTCCCAGCACTCCCGTTGCCACCACAGCATACATCTGCATGTTTCTACCTTCCTTTTTCCATAATAAGACTCTTGCATCTTATTCTGTCTCATTTTCGGGAAAACATGCCAGTTTTTCATTCATAAAATCCAAGAGTATCGCTGTCACGATCCCCGCCGCCATACAGAACAGATTCCGGGATGCCGCATCCGCCGATGTTGCAAAGCTGCCCCAGGGAACAGTCATCACCGTAGCTGCACCGACGATTCCGAAAATTCCATGAAACATCAACGCATAATGCCTCTCAAACAGCCGGTTTACCAGTTTTGCCAGACAGATGAAAGTCACCACGCACCCTGCTACTCCCGGAAGCAGAACCTCCGGTCTCACATGACCGATCCCTTCCACAAAGGGCGTATACAGTCCCAAGGGCATCAATATTGTTGAAAAGCTCATGCCCGGAGCGATCACCGACAGAGCAAAGGCAAAGCCGCAGAACAAAAAGCTGAAAAATCCCGGCTCCACGGTATTTTGAGAATTCTGCAGCCAGAATAACAGACTAAGCATTGCCACTAATGTCACGCAGGATAAGATCACATTTCCCACATTCCTGCCCTGTTCTCCCGCTTCTCTCCACAACGAGGGAAGCATTCCCACGATCAGTCCCACAAACACGCAGACGGAAGGCTCCGGGTAAGTCTCTAATACATATGATAACAGATTCGCCACCCCTAAAAATCCTGCTGCCGATCCGATCATATAAGGGAATAATCCCGGCAGACGGATCCGCCACTTATGTACCGGATCCGACAAAAGCTCCATGATCGGTCGATAGACTCCGAACACCACACTTAAAACGCCGCCGGATATCCCCGGGAGTACCGCTCCCAGACCGATCAGCGCCCCTTGTAATACTTTTCCCAAAAATCTTAGATCCATCGTCATTCCCCGCATCCTGTTTCTCTTAAAATCATATGCTTTTTCCTTAGGAAAATAGGTCTAAAAATCAAAGATAATTATTGACATTTCAAGCAGGGCAATGGTATACTCTAACCGTATTCTAAATGAAAGTCATTGATCTCACATATTTTTGTAAGACATTGCTACTTTTTCACGGATGCTTTACAAAAATATGTGATTTTTTTGTCCTACGTTTTAGAATCATCAAAAGGATCAGGCAAAGCCTGAATTATTAAAGGAGGTACCAATAATGAATAACGGTACAGTTAAGTGGTTCAATGCTCAGAAGGGTTATGGTTTCATCACCAACGATGCTAACGGAGAGGAAGTATTCGTACACTTTTCCGCAATCAATGCTGATGGTTTCAAGTCTCTGGAAGAGGGCCAGAAGGTAACTTTTGATACCGAGTGCGATCCTCAGAACAGCAGCAAGATCCGTGCTACCAACGTTACTGTTGTAGCTTAATAGCAAGGCAAACCAAAAGGATCAGTCCCTTAGGACTGATCCTTTTTTGTAACTATTTATAGGACGAATGCGGTTCTGAATAATTACATATTCCTCCACCGCTCTGCGGGGATCTCTGTTTTCGTGACCAGGCATTCCGGATCCGGTGCCAGCACATGCCGTACCACCCGGAATACTTTTTTAGCATCACACAGGAGACACTCCGCGTCTCCAAATACCACTTCTTCCACTGCTCCGCAATCCAGAAACGCCTGGTTTAATTTCACAAAATCCTCTGAAATATGAGGTTGCATCGCATTGTAATGTTTCCGCATATATACTTTCTTTTCGGTTCCGTCCGGCAGGATCGTCACAAGCTCCATAGGCTCCGCCGCCAGCCGGTTCGGTACATTCAGCACTTCTTCCACGCTGTGGATATAAGTATTGCGTTCGTGCCCCACACCTACTAACAGAATTTTCCCTCCGCAATCCTTCAGCCGGTCGTACGCTCCTCCGGGGGTACAGGGGGTATTGTTCTCGTCCTCCCCCGCCAGATATTCTGCGGCTCCTTTTCCGAAGCCAGCCAGCGAATGGGTGGGATGCAGGGATCTTACCACACCATCTCTTCGTCGGAAGAGATTTGTCAAGAGACCCACGCAGGACGGTGTGCTGAGATAGTCATACACCGGACACTCTGCATTCACATTCGCCCAGGTATGGGTCGGAAGTAACAATAACCCGTCCGCGAAATATTCCATCCAGGCATCCAGCACAGTATCCGCACCGCCCTCCACCTCTCCGATGGCTTTCATGGAGGAATGGATCAGGATCGTCTCTTTTCCGGTGAGTCCCATGGTTTCCAATTGTCGTTTTAAGTCTTCTTTCGTATACATGGTTTTCTCCACTCTATAACGTTCTGTGACAACCTCCCTTGATCACTGGATTGATTTTGTGTTGCCGAGTATCACCGCATTTTTATTTCATTTCCTTTGGGATAAAGCTGTCAAAAATGAAAACATCAAAGTGTTTCCTTGCTTCATCCAGCTCCTGCTGGCTCTTGATAGTCCAGGCCGCTGCGGTATTATGATACA
The DNA here is from genome assembly GCA_945929965.1 of uncultured Lachnospiraceae bacterium. Lineage (GTDB taxonomy): Bacteria > Bacillota > Clostridia > Lachnospirales > Lachnospiraceae > Acetatifactor. The sequence continues at coordinate 5,033 of CAMEOT010000015.1, read as the reverse complement.
GGCCTCTGCAAAGCTTTCTTGACAGGATCTTTGGATAATGGTGATTGTATGCCACGAAATCCGGCTTCGTCACGAAGTTCAACAGCAGATTCTGCAGGATAAAATACAATACTCCCACATACTCTCCTTCCTTCAGGAAAGCATCGGACAGCTGTCCGCGCACCAGTTCCGGATGATTCTTACGATACCACCGCACTCCCAGCGGATTAAAGGACTCCATGCAGTACATTCCCTTGTAGGCCCGAAGCATCTTATCCGCAATAGGGCACAGGGACAGGTCGGTACGCTCGATCTTGAACTCCACGATCAGAGGTACTTTTCCGTCCACCATCTTAAGCACATCCTCGAACTTCGGGATCTTCTCCGTGGACTCACACAGATGGAACTGCTGCAATTCCTCATAAGTGTAATCACAGATTTTTCCTTCGCCGCCGCAGACTCTTTTTAAGGTAAAATCATGGAACACCACGGGAATCCTATCCTTCGTCAGCTGAATATCCAGTTCGATACCGAAGCCTGCGTCCACTGCCTTGCGGAATGCTGCCATGGAGTTCTCCGGAGCCTCCGTGGCATTGTCATGCAGACCTCTGTGAGCATAGAGCCATTCCTTAAAACAAGCCGTATCGGGCTTATGTGCCATCCGGGGCATGATCATCAGGAAATAAAGAATCACCAGGATCAAAATACAGAGCACTATAATTCCTAAAATATTCATTACATTAACCTTCTATCTTATGTGTTGATTGGCATGCATACTTTTGCCTGCATCTTACTTTAATCCACTGCCCTGTAATTTTCAAGTAGCTATTTCTAAAGATTTTATAACGATTTATTATCTATTACATTCATCAGCCGTATCAATCATCTACATCAAAGTTCTCCAGAATACTCTCCTTCTTCTTGGGCTTCACATCGCCGTGACGTACCTGTGTCATAGTAAGGAATGCCATCAGGGAGAAGAACAGGGCATAGGGAAACAGGGTGTTATAGGACACGTTTTCCAACAGGAATCCGGAGAGTACCGGAGTCAGGATCTGCGCTGCCATGGAGAACGTATAATAGGTTCCGGTGAATTTTCCCACATCACTGCCACTGCTCATGGCCACGATCATCGGATAGGAATTCACATTGATGGCGGCCCATGCCACACCGATCAGGGCAAATGCCACATTGACAATGGGGTGATATTCTCTGGCAAAAATCGCGGATCCATAGCAGGCTGCCATCAGCAGGACACCGCCCATGATAGTCTTCTTACGACCAATCTTCGCAGAGATGTTTCCAATGGGAATATAGCTAAGAATAGCAGCTACCGTCGCTACCATCAGACAGTTGGCGAAGCTTCCGCCCTCCATCTTCCATACTACCTTCGTATAGCGGGAAAAGGCTGTGGTCACGGCATTATAAGCGGTAAACCATAAGAAAATGGACGCCAGCATGAAATACATACTGCGCTTCACTTCCTTGGGCATACCCTTGACTTTTCCGGTCGCACCACTCTGCTCCATATCCGCTACCGCTTCGATCTCTCCGGCAGCTTCCACACCCGCTGCAATCGCTTTTTCTTCTACTTTTTCTGTATTTACCGCCTCTGCCTTCTCTACTTCTTCCCGCAGCTTATTTTCCCGGATAGTGATCACGAGAATTCCCACAGCGATCGCCATGACTGCTGCGATGCTTGCGAACAGGGGCAGATAGTCTGGTGTCTCACCTTTTCCCACTAATACCTTGATCATGACCAGAGCATAGACACCGCCAACAGCTCCCATGAGGTTGATCACCGCATTGGCACGGCTGCGCAGATGGTTCGGGGTTACATCCGGCATCAGTGCTACCGCCGGGGAACGATACAGTCCCATGGACACCAGGGTGAAAAACAGCACTGCCAGGAAGATCACCTGGTTACTGAAGGACTCTCCGGTGCTCCATCTTGCTTTTTCCGCATTGTCGATCATCGGCAACAGCATCATGAAAATTACCGCCAAGATCGTACCTGCCACGATAAAGGGCATTCTTCTGCCAAGCTTCGTATGTACCTTATCTGACAGCATACCGAACACCGGCAACAGAAAGATCGCCAGCACATTGTCAAGTGCCATCACCGCTCCCGTCATGGTTTCACCCAGATGATAGGTATTCTGCAGGATCAGGGGGATGATGTTGTCATACATCTGCCAGAAGGAACAGATGCTAAGAAAAGCCAGTCCGATCAGAAACGTTCTTTTGTAATTTAATTTTGTCTCCATAAGAAAACCTCCCAAGTTAATAATTCTATTTTATCAGAATAGAATGCCACGCGCAATCTCCGGGAGTAAAATCGCACTTTCTCCTTGAAATATGCGTTACTTTATGTATAATGGAAGAAGTGACTTTGTAACGCATATAAATAAGAAGAGGTTTTTAGAATGATCAGTGCAAACAACGTAACTTACCGTGTGGGTAAGAAAGCATTATTCGAAGATGTCAACATCAAGTTTACTGAGGGCAACTGTTACGGACTCATTGGAGCCAACGGTGCCGGTAAATCCACCTTTTTGAAGATCCTGTCCGGTCAGCTGGACACCACCAAAGGTGATATCGTCATCACCCCCGGTCAGCGTCTCTCCGTGTTGGAGCAGGATCATTTCAAATACGACGAGAATGTGGTTATGGATACCGTTATCATGGGTAACGCGCGTCTCTTCCAGATCATGAAGGAAAAGGATGCCATCTATGCCAAGGAAGATTTCAGTGATGAGGACGGCATCCGTGCCAGCGAACTGGAAGCAGAATTCGCTGAGATGGACGGTTGGGAAGCAGAATCCAATGCCGCCATGCTGTTAAACGGTCTGGGCATCGGCACCGAGTTCCACTACTCTCTCATGAAAGATTTAGACGGCAGTCTGAAGGTGAAGGTCCTGTTAGCCAAAGCACTGTTCGGTAACCCCGACATTCTACTGCTCGACGAGCCTACCAACCATCTGGATCTGGATGCAATCGCATGGCTGGAGGATTTCCTGATCGATTTTGAGAATACCGTTATCGTGGTATCCCATGACCGTTATTTTCTGAACAAGGTATGTACCCAGATCGCCGACATCGACTACGGCAAGATCCAGCTGTATGCCGGTAACTATGACTTCTGGTATGAATCCAGCCAGCTGCTGGTGAAGCAGATGAAGGAAGCCAATAAGAAAAAGGAAGAAAAGATCAAGGAATTACAGGAGTTCATCTCCCGTTTCTCCGCAAATGCTTCCAAATCCAAGCAGGCTACTTCCAGAAAACGTGCCCTGGAAAAAATTGAGTTGGATGACATTAAGCCCTCCAGCAGAAAATATCCCTATATCGACTTCCGCCCCGAGCGTGAGATCGGTAACGAAGTACTGGCTGTGGAACATCTGTCCAAGACCATCAACGGAGAAAAGGTGTTAGATGACATCTCCTTTACTCTGGGTCGTGAAGACAAGGTGGCTTTCGTAGGAAGCTGTGAGCTGGCGAAGACCACACTGTTCCAGATCCTTGCCGGAGAAATCGAGCCGGATGAGGGAACCTACAAGTGGGGTGTTACCACTTCCCAGTCCTACTTCCCGAAGGATAATACCGCAGAGTTCGACAATGATATGACCATCGCTGACTGGCTGACCGGCTACTCTCCCGTAAAGGATGCTACTTATGTCCGTGGTTTCCTGGGACGTATGTTGTTCGCCGGCGAAGACGGTGTGAAGAAGGTCCGCATCCTCTCCGGTGGTGAGAAGGTTCGCTGCCTGCTGTCCAAGATGATGATCAGCGGCGCCAACTGTCTGATCCTGGATGAGCCCACCAACCATCTGGATATGGAGTCCATCACTGCGCTGAACAACGGTCTGATCAAGTTCCCCGGTGTGGCACTGTTCTCCTGCCATGACCACCAGTTCGTACAGACCACTGCCAACCGTATCATCGAGATCCTGCCGAATGGCAGCCTGGTAGACAAGATCACTACCTACGATGAGTATCTGGCAAGCGATGAAATGGCAAGAAAACGTACCGTATTCACCGCACAGACCGAAGACGACGAGAACTAAGACGAATAAAATGGATGCCGGAATTTCCGACATCCATTTTTTGAAAGGAGCTTTTGTATGGTTGATTTACATGTGCATTCCACCTGCTCCGACGGTACTTACACCCCGGAGGAATTAGTCGATTACGCGATGGAAAAGGGTCTGCGTGCCTTCGCCCTCACGGATCATGATACCGTAAACGGACTGGACCGGGCGATCCGGTATGCTGAAGAACTGCGGCAGGTACAGGCGGCATCCCCGTCTGATGCACCCCTACCCCAGGTGCCTGAGATCATTCCCGGTATTGAACTGTCTACGGAATATCAGGGCAAGGATATCCACATGGTTGGCCTTTTCATTGATTACCGCCAGCCGGAGTTTGCCCATTATTTAGAAGATTTCATTCGTTCCCGCGAGAACCGCAATAAAAAAATGTGTGTGCTTCTCAGAGAGCATGACATTGACATTACTTACGAGGCACTTCTGGCGGAATTCCCCGGTGCGATTATCACCAGAGCTCATTTTGCAAGATATCTCCTCTCCCACGGCTATATCCAGAGCATGAAGGAAGCATTTGACCGCTATGTGGGCGATCACTGCCCCTGCTTCGTCCCCAGAGAAAAGGTGACTCCCGCTCAGGCTGTGGAACTGATCCTCGGTGCCGGCGGCGTACCGGTGCTGGCACATCCGATCCTTTATCACATGAGCGATGATCGTCTGGATACTCTCGTAGCGGAATTGAAAAAGATCGGCCTCGTGGGCATCGAAGCCATTTACAGCACCTACAATACCGCCGAGGAACGCCAGATCCGCGGACTTGCCGCCAAATATGATCTGAAGATCAGCGGCGGCTCCGACTTCCACGGCGCCAACAAGCCCAAGATTGACCTCGGCACCGGATGGGGGAAGCTGTATGTACCGGATGAAGTATTAGAAATTCTACGCCCGGACCGGTAACTTGAAAGTTAATTAAGAAATGCTATCAAATCCCCGTAGCCCGCATTGGGGCTA
>CAMEOT010000014.1 GCA_945929965.1 uncultured Lachnospiraceae bacterium | reverse complement strand
TTTATTTGTCAAAGATCAGTGTTTCTTTCGTTGCTGTTGTTCTCAGCGGCAACTCCGATATCTTATCATGTCCGCTTTCGTTTGTCAACAACTTTTTTAAAAACTTTTTTGTCTTGAAAAACTTTCGTTTTTCGCGGCAGGTTTTTATATTACCATATCTGCCAGACATCTGTCAACAACTTTTCCGAAATCTTTTTGAATTTCTTTTCTGTTGTTGTGTTGTCTCGGTACTGCCCTGACAACGAATCTGAGTATATCACCCCATATATCACTTGTCAACATTATTTTTTGAATTTTTTACACAAATTATCCCCTGCCATGCAAATTCCGCATGTGCAGGGGATTTTTACCACTTTTCTATTCTATTTTACGAAGAAAGGAAGCTTTTGTCCGAACTGTTCGATCAGGTATGCCAGGTAATTGTTTTCATACAGACATGTAAGGATCTTGCTGTCTCTGGTGTAATCTACGATGACCTGCCCCAGGGTTCCCAGATCTCTGAAGATGTCAAATGCATATATTGTCCAAACAATTAGGACAGTTTCCAATATTCCAACCACAATACCTAGTAATTTGTCCAGACTATGTACTATGGGTAGTTTTGAGATTACCTTTGCAGAGAAGAACACCACATTCAGTAAATGGTGTACCAGTCCGATGGCTGTCAGCAACAGCAGGGTGATTATCACATTGAAAAACCTTCCGTCAAAGTAACTGCTCAGCGCATTTCCCAACAGGAACAGTACAACGCAGGTGATCAGCAGGGAGATCAAAGAGATCAGGGATCTCACCATTCCCTTTTTATAACCGTCCATCACCATGCAAAGTAAGATCACTGCTGTAATAATAAGCAATAAATTCAGATTCATTCGTATACTCCTTTATTTTAACTGTATGGTATCTATTGTATTATCCGTAACCAGGTAATATTTGTAGGATACTCCCGCCGGAAGCATAAGTCGAACGCTCTTGTTAAAGTTCCCCCGGTATTTTTCCACACCCTCCGTTGTGAAGATCTGACATTCCGACTCGTTGTAGATCACCATGGCATCCTCTTCAAAAAATATATCTGTATAATCCACATCAAAATAATAGCTCCCCACTTTTACCGCCGAAGCATTATATACATCCATGCGGTATTTGGTCTCCGCCTGATCCGATAAAAATACCAGTCCTACGTATTTCTCGCTGTAAAAAACTGACTGGATCTCATCATCATAGAGATATTCTCCGATGGTTACCGGCTTCTGCGATCCGCTAAAAATCATCAGACGGCTATCACCTGCTGCGAAGGCGGTATCATTATTCATAAACTGCACTTTCGGAACGACCAGATCGGAATAGGTATAAGCGCTGACCATATAATCACTCTGATTCGCACCCACCGGGCCGAAATTATAGAACACCACGTTGGATTTCACCACTCCTGCATCTACATATAAGTAGCTGACCGCCAGCAGCTCTCCACTCGGGGACAGACTGATGGAGATGGGATATCCTCCGTCATTCATATGTGCCTGTCCGGTGTAACTGTTGCTTCCGTCCGCTTCGTAGGTCATGATCCAGGTCGCATCTGTGTCCGCCAGTGTTGCCGTCACTCTGCCGGTGTCCGCTACCGTAATATTGCGAATTGGCATGGTCGTGGTAATGGTTCCCAGCTGTTTCTCCGTATTCTGTACATAGATCTCACGACCATTGTAACTACCGATAGCCGCCACACTTCCGCAGGTAGCAAGTTTCACATCCTGGATAACATAAGTCTGATTCCATTTCACATTTCCCTTTGCATCCGTACAATGTGCGCCATCTTTACTATATGTAAGAATTCCGTTTTTCAGGCGGACATCTATGGCATCTGACGAAGTCTCCCTGTTTACAGAGGACACGGTATCATATCCTGTGTAAATATGCCGCTTTGCCTGCACCACCACCAGTGCCAGCGCCGCTCCCAGTGCCGCCGCTGCCAAAAGCACCCGGTATACAATGGTCAGTTTATGTTTACGGATCTTTTTCTTATAGTCATCCTGATTCTTTTGCCGTTTTTCTTTTTCTTTCAGATAATTTTTAATATCTGCTGCCATGCATTTATTTCCTTATGTATCCTTATATCCTACTATTGTGTAACATTTACAGTATACCATAATCTTACCTTTTGAAAATAAGTTTTTTACGGCAGAAGGATTTCCTGTCCGATTTTGATGTCATCCGGATCTGTGATTCCGTTCAATGCACAGATTTCCGACACTTTTGTATTGCTTCCGTAATTGCGTAAAGAGATACCGATCAATGTGTCACCTTTCTTGATCGTATAAGCCGTCGGCTGTGCCACAGCTGCCTGTGTCTGTGGTGTTTCCGATTCCACTGTCACTTCAGGTGTCGGTTCCGGTGTCGGTGTCACTTCCGGCTGCGTTTCTTCTGTTACCTCTGTTGTGTCTTCCACAGCAGCTTCGGTCACCATCGTCTCCGGCGCAGCGGTCTCCTCTTTAGTTGTCGTATTCTCTGCCATGGCATTGTTTTCCTGCCGCAGTGCATCTTCCAGCTTGTCCTCCGCCACGAGTGTGCTGACCTGGTTCTGCTCCTCCACCGCATCCGGTAATTTTTGCTCCATGAGACTGCTCATCGCCTGCCTGGCCGTCTCCCCCAGGGATTCCCCCGTGTTTTCCTGCCGCATCAGTGCCAGTGCCATAACGCACAGCAGTACGAACACTCCCGTGGCTGCCATCTTCATCCGGCGCAGTCCCACCGTAGGCATGGGAATGATGTTATCTCTACGTTCCATTCGTCCGGCATATTCGGCATGTACGTTTTCCTGTCTCTGTCTGCGCTCTTCCTGCCGCTTCTTTACGACCTCATATTTTTCCTGATCTACCTTCTCCGGTTCCGCTTCCTCTCCCCGATTCTCCAGCATGTACGCCAGCATGCTGTCATTTTTTTCATAAAATTGTGCATAGCCTGCCACATACCGGCAGATCTCCTGCTCACAGATCCGGAAGCCTTCCACCATCTCTCCGTTCAAAATCTGATATCCTAAAAATGTCATTTCCGGAAAATACTTTTTCCGCAGCTTCTCGATCTCCTGCTCCTGTGCCTGGGACAAGTGCCGTATCGGTTTTTGCAGAAAATTCAGTTTCGCCGAACCATAGGCGAACAGATAAGCCACACCATTCTCCGTCGTCCGTCTGCCATACAGCGCAATGGCAATGTCTTTGTTCTGTGCCATTCCGTTCATTTGTTTTATGTAAGATACCACATAATCTTCCACATAGACTCTGCAGTGCTTGTCCGCCTCTCCGATCTGCGTTATATTTTTCGGTAATTCCATACAAAAAACACCTCCCATGCCGTTTCTATCAGTTATCACTAACTATATCATCCGCACAGGAGGTATTTTAGCGTTCTTTGTCGCGTCCTTAAAAAAACACTTCGACAAAGTTTGCATAACTATTTATTTACTCGAATTTATATACGGTCACAGAATCATAATCACCATTTTCCCCACCAAAGATATAAGAAGGGAAGTTCTCATGATGAATGGTATCCGGATAATACTGGGTCTCCAGGGCGAATCCGCTCCTATTATTATAGGTTGCGCCTGCTTTTCCCTCCTCCGGTGCGATAAAGTTGCCTGCATAGAACTGTACGCCGGGCAATGTGGTATATACCTTCATCACTCTGCCGCTCTTCGGTCCTTTTACAGTCGCAATATGCTTCAGACTGCCATCCCAGTCATCAATGCAGAAATTATGATCATAGCCACCCGTCAGCTTTAACTGTTCAAAGTCTGCTTCAATATCTCTTCCGATCTTCTTCGGCTGTGTGAAATCCATGGGGGTACCTGCCACTGCGCAGATCTCACCGGTAGGAATGGATCCCGGTACCACTGGTGTGAAATGGGAAGCTCCCAGCCACAACTCATGGTCTTCAATTCTGCCGGTGCCTTGTCCGTCCAGATTAAAATAGGAATGATTGGTCAGATTAAAAATAGTCCGTTTGTCACTGGACGCATGATAATGCAGTCTTAAGGCATTCTCCTCGTCCAGGGAATAGGTTACGGACACCTTTTTATGTCCGGGGAATCCCAGATATCCATCCTCGTCCTCCAGAGAAAAGGTGACACTGTTATCTCCCGGTACCGCATCCCAGATTCTCTTATGGAAGCCCAGTTCAATATGTGTGTGCAGATTGTTGGGTCCGTCATTTTGATCCATCCGATAATCCACACCGTCTAATGTATATGCTGCCCCTGCGGTACGGTTCGCACAAGGCCCAACTACTGCACCGAAGAAGCTGTAATTCTTATAATAACGGTCCACACTGTCAAAGCCCAGCGTCACATCAGCTGTCACACCTTGCGCATCCGGCACCAGGATTCCTACCAGATTCGCACCGAGATCTGTTACCTTTGCCTGCATTCCCTTGCTATTGCTCAGGGTATACAGAGATATCTCTCTCCCTTCCGGGCTTTTCCCAAATACACTTTTTGTTACTGCCATTGTCTTCTCCTCCCACATTTATTCATTTTCTCTGCTGCTTATAACTCCACTCTGCCTTCTAAGGCACGGAGCAATGTTACCTCATCGATATATTCCAGATCACCACCCACGGGCACTCCGCTGGCAATTCTGGTCACCTTAATCCCAGTCGGTTTGATCAATTTACTGATATACATTGCCGTAGTCTCGCCCTCCAGGCTGGAATTGGTCGCAATGATCACTTCCTGCACATCTCCCTGCAGCCGTTCCATCAGTTCCTTCAGCTTGATGTCACCGGGTCCCACGCCCAGCATGGGAGAGATGGCGCCATGCAGGACATGGTACACGCCCTCGTATTTGCCGGTCTTCTCATAGGCTGCCAGGTCTCTGGTATTCTCCACCACCATGATCGTATGATGATCTCTTCTGGGATTTGCGCACACCGGGCAGATTTCCTTATCCGTCAGGGTATAACACTCCTTACAGTACCGGACATTGGCTCTGGCCTCGATCATGACATTCGCCAGTCTGTCCACACGCTCCTTCGGCATATTGATCAGGTGAAAAGCCAGTCGTTGTGCGGACTTACTGCCAATCCCTGGCAGGGCTGCCAGTTCATCTATTAATTTATTGATCTGTCCGCTGTAGAGTTCCATTAGAAAGGAAATCCTCCTAAGCCTCCGGTCATTTTGCCCATGAGCTCTGCATTGGCTTCGTCAGCCTTGCGCAGTGCCTCGTTGGCTGCTGCCACGATTGCATCCTGTAACGTCTCAATATCCTCAGGGTCCACGATCTCCTCTGCCAGTTTGATGGCGGTGATCTCTTTTTTACCGTTGATGGTCACTTCCACAGCTCCGCCGCCTGCGGATGCAGAGAACTCCTTGGTCTCTAATTCCTTCTGTCCCTCTTCCATCTGACGCTGCATTCTCTGTGCCTGCTTCATCAGATTGTTCATATTACCGGGCATTGCGCCTCCGGGGAATCCACCTCTTTTTGCCATGTTATTACTTCCTCCATATGATTTATAATTGATTTCTCCGTGCTATGGGTGAGTTATTATTATATCTTACCTTATCTGCAAGCCTGTCGCAATCCTAAATTCACACAGGATCACTCCTCTTCGTCAATCTCCATGTTGATGACCTTGCCAAGATCTACGTAATTGTCCTCGAACTGGCGGTTACTTTCCACCGTCTGGATCGTCACTTCGATCTCCTTGCCGGAAAAGTCGGACAATAAAGCCTCCAGCTGCTGCTTATTCTGCTCGTGGGCTTCTCCCTTGAAATAATCAGAAGCCAGTCCGTCCTCCAGCACCACCATGAGCTTATTGTCTCCGCCCAGGCTCAATCTGGCATTTTTCAGATACATCTTCATGGGATTCTCTGCATTACCCACAATGGCAGGCCATTTCCGCACGATCTCCTGTACATCCTCGGGGATAGCCTTGGGCAGCTCCGGTTTGGGTCTCGCCGCGCCACCCTGCGGTCCCCCCTGTACTCCGGGGGCTCCGGCAGGCATTTGTGCTGTAACGACAATGCCGTTTTCCACTTTTTCTTCCACCTGGCGGATACGATCCAGAACCGCTTCCTGATCTGTCTCCATCTCCGGCTTGCACAGCTTGATCAGCGCGATCTCTACCAGGATACGCTTCTGCGCCGCATAGCGTATCTGTCCGGACAGCTCAGAGAAAATATGGATATAGCGGATGATCTGATCCATGGAAAGCATGGAAACTTCTTCCTTCAGATTCGCCAGATTATCCGTGGACATATCTATGACATCCTCCAGATTATCCGTTGTCTGTACCAGCATCAGATTCCGCAGATACCAGGTAAAGTCCGTGACGAACTGTACCAGTTCTCTGCCCTGCATGACAATCTCTTCCAACAGTTCAATGCATCCTAACACATTCCGGTCCATGACGAAGCGCAGCAATCTGCTGAACACTTCCGTATCCACTGCCCCCAACACATCCAGGGTCATGTCGTAGGTCAGCTCCTTGCCCAGATGGAATGCAATACACTGATCCAGAAGGCTTAGCGCATCACGCATGGAACCGTCCGCTACTTTCGCAATGTAGCGCAGAGCTCTGTCCTCCACCTGTACCTGCTCCGTGTCCATCAGTTCCTTCATGCGATCCGTGATGGTATCAATGGAGATTCGTTTAAAATCATATCTCTGGCAGCGGGACAGGATCGTAATGGGAATCTTGTGCACCTCTGTGGTCGCCAGAATAAAAATAACATAAGAGGGCGGCTCTTCGAGCGTTTTTAACAATGCGTTGAAAGCTCCGGGGGAGAGCATATGCACCTCGTCGATGATGTAGACCTTGTATTTTCCCTCCGCCGGGGAATAGGATACCTCATCAATGATCTCACGGATATTGTCCACACCGTTGTTGGAAGCCGCATCGATCTCAATGACATTCATGCTGGCTCCCGCCGCAATGGCCTTACAAATACGGCATTCCCCACAGGGGCCGTCCTCTGTGGGGTGTTCGCAGTTCACTGTTTTCGCAAAAATCTTCGCCACCGTAGTTTTACCGGTACCTCTCGTTCCGGTGAACAGATACGCATGGCCGATCCGGTTCGCCCGTAGCTGATTCTTCAGTGTGGTCACGATATGATCCTGACCTTTGACATCGGAAAAAGCATCCGGACGAAACTTCCGGTATAGTGCTGTATATGACATGTGTTTTCTCTCTTCCTAACTTTGTTCTGCCGTGAAGACTTTCTTAATCGCCAAAGCAGATGCCCAGCATCTTCGCCTCCTGTACGATGGTGGCATCTGGATCCACGGTCTTAAGCTTGCCCGCTACATCCTCTAACGGAACTCTTACGATCTCACGGTTCTTATAGCCTACCATGAAGCCGTACTGGTTGTCCAGGATCAGCTTACCTGCCTCGGAGCCCAGACGGCTGGCGAATACTCTGTCGTAAGGGCAGGGGCTTCCGCCTCTCTGCATATGACCAGGTACGGTGACACGTACTTCTCTGCCGGTCTTCTTCTGGATCTGCGCAGCCACTTCATAGGATACGGAAGGGAACGGATATTTTTCCATCTTTTTCTTGTAATCTTTTTTCGGAAGGGCTGCATCCTCTTTGGAAATAGCACCCTCAGCTACAGCGATGATGGTAAAACGGCAGCCTTTTTTGTCTCTGTCTTCAATTTTCTCGATCACCTTATCGATATCGTAAGGAATCTCGGGAATCAAAATGATATCCGCGCCGCCGGCCATGCCTGCATTCAGGGTAAGCCATCCTACCTTATGTCCCATCACCTCCACGATAAATACTCTGCCATGGGAAGCCGCTGTGGTGTGGATGCAGTCAATGGCATCCGTGGCGATGTCCACTGCGCTCTGGAAACCGAAGGTCATATCGGTGCCCCACAGGTCATTGTCAATGGTCTTGGGCAGCGTTACGATATTCAGTCCTTCCTTGCGCAGCAGGTTTGCGGTCTTGTGAGTACCGTTACCGCCTAGGATCACCAGGCAGTCTAACTGCAGCTTGTAATAATTCTGCTTCATGGCTTCGACTTTATTCAGTCCGTTAGGATCCGGATCCTGAATCGTCTTGAAGGGAGTACGGGAGGTTCCCAGGATTGTTCCGCCCTTGGTAAGAATACCGGAGAAATCCTTGTCCGTCAGCATTCGGAAATTACCGTAGATCAGTCCTCTGTAACCATCCAGGAAGCCATAGATTTCCACCTCTTCCTTACCGTTCGCCAGGGTCTTCACCACGCCTCTCATAGCTGCGTTCAGGGCCTGACAGTCACCACCGCTCGTTAACATTCCGATTCTCTTCATCGTAGGATCCTCCGTTTCTATATTTCATTATTTTCTCTTGCGTCTGCTATAACTATCCAACACTTTGAATCGTTATTTCTATTTTAATACATTTGTTTTCATCTGAAAATAGTTTGTTGTAATTTCCGAAAGATTTCGATATCCTGCAAACAAAAAAGAGTAACCGGAGTTCTCCGGTCACTCTGCATTGCCATCTCTGAAAAATGTATCCAGTTTTCCCAGACATTTGATCAATGTCTGCATTTCTTCCTCGTCCAGATCCCGAATGATCGTATGGATCATTTTCCTGTGGAAATCTCTGTGATGGAAAAAGGCTTTCCGCCCCTTCTCTGTCAGGGTCACCAGCACCACACGTTTGTCCTGTGTGCTGCGATTCCGCTCCAGGTAGCCTTTTTTCTCCAGACTGTTCATATTCGTGGTCAGGGTTCCCACGGTGACGTGGAGTTTCCCCGCGATCCGGGACATACTCTTTGGTTCCTCGATGCCGATAGCCTCCAGAATGTGCATATCATTATTCGTAATATCCTTGAATTCTTCTGTTATGACCGCCTTTGCCTCTGCATCCATCACGTTATGGAACAGGTTCACCAGCAGTTCATTCAGCACCCGGTTGTTGCTCTTCTCCATAGTGTCCTCTACGATATCTGAAATATCTCTGTCGTATGTCCGAGATTTTTCGAAGTTGCCTTCTCCGACAGATATCCATCGTGTACGGCGCTCCGAATCATTTTCAGTATATCGTCTACCAGGTCATCACGCAAGCCCCAATCGTAAGTCCGGCATCCGACAACGCTTCCTCAATGCATTGCGGTACCCGTCTGGTGGCGAACCGATACACTTCCTGTCCATCCATCTGAATAAAATGCTCTCTGTCGTCCATCGGCTGGTTTTGATCTGTTTTTACCTCCGAAGTCCTTGCATACGGGGTTGTCAGTTCCCTCGCATCGCATTGTAAGACGCCACCGCCCCGGTCTGGGCAAGTGCCTCCAGGATCAGTACTCCGGGCATCACCGGATTTCCCGGGAAATGTCCGGCAAAATACGGTTCATTGAAGGTTACGTTTTTGCGTCCCACCGCTCCCAGGAGATGTCCCACCATGGATTTGGTAGAATTGATCTTCAGATCATAAGCATGTTCTCCAAATGCGAGCTTGATAGCTCTGGTCTCGAACAGGTCATTATGATGAGTGCTGGTTCCGTGTGCATTAATATAAGTAAGCTTCTCCGGCGCCACACCGCCGTCTTTTAAGGCGTTCAGCATGGCGGTGGCTGCTGCGCTGCCGTCCTCCGCGGGGGATGTAATATGGTAAGCATCCGAAGAACAGCCATAACCGATCAACTCCGCATAGATTTTTGCTCCGCGTCTCTTTGCATGCTCCAGCTCTTCCAGTACCACTACCGCCGAGCCTTCTCCCATAACGAAACCATTGCGGTCTTTATCGAAGGGAATAGAAGCTCTCTGAGGATCTTCACTAAACGACAATGCTGTCAGTGCGGAAAATCCGGCAATGCCGATGGGTGTAATAGAACTTTCCGTTCCTCCGGCTACCGTCACGTCTGCATCACCGTACTGGATCGTACGATATGCTTCTCCGATGGAATGTGTACCGGTTGCACAGGCAGTCACAACGTTCAGACTCTTGCCTTTCAGCCCATAGACAATGCTGACATTACCTGCTGCCAGGAACAGTACCGCCTGTGCTTCCGGATAAGTATCATGGAATTCTTTTCCCATTCCTATGTACTGAGATCCCTGTCCCGGGAATAAATATGCAATCTTGCTCATTTTGTCATCTCCTATTACTATGTGATACGATTTGTTCCCCTCATTACAGCACAGTTTCTATCGCACCGTTTTCCATATACACTACACCGCCTGCCACTGTTCGAAATCTGCTGTCAGCGGTTAGCTGTCGCTATATTTTATTTAAGCTGTCCTTGTGCCGCTATGCACTCCTGCGCCTGCTGCACTGTTTCTTCAATAATCTCACGGCAGGTCTGTTCTCTGCGGATCAATCCTGCAATCTGCCCGGCCATCAGGGTTCCGTTTACGGTATCTCCGTCCTGCACTGCCTTCCTGAGAGATCCCAACGTCAGCTTTTCCAGCTCCATGAAGTCTGCATTTTCTTTTTCCAGCTTCAGATACTCTCTGGTCATCTGATTGCGCAGGGAACGCACCGGATGTCCGGTAGACATTCCCGTGACCACGGAATCGATATCCTTTGCCTTGATGATCTGATTCTTATAATTTTCATGGACAATAGATTCCTTCGATGCTACGAACCGGGTTCCCATCTGGATTCCCTCAGCTCCCAGCATGAAGGCCGCTGCCATTCCTCTGCCATCGGCGCTACCTCCGGCCGCGATCACCGGGATAGACACAGCATCCACCACCTGCGGCACCAGTGCCATGGTTGTGGTGGAGCCGATATGTCCGCCGCTCTCCATGCCTTCCGCCACTACGGCGTCTGCTCCTGCCCGCTCCATCATCTTCGCCATAGCTACACTTGCCACCACCGGGATGACCTTCACTCCGGCATTTTTCCACAGCTCCATGAATTTTCCGGGGTTTCCCGCACCTGTCGTCACCGCTTGTACTCCTTCTTCCACAACGATCTTCGCTACTTCTTCTGCGTTGGGATTGAGCAGCACGATATTCACGCCGAAGGGCTTGTCGGTCAGCTCTTTGCATTTGCGGATTTCCTCCCGGACGACCTCAGGCGGAGCGGAAGCGGCACCGATGATGCCTGCGGATGCTTGCCTTCAGGCAGATATTCCGTTCTTACGCATGCTCCTGAATATATCTGATAACATCACCTACAGTTGCCAGATTTTCCAGTTCCTCAGAAGGAATGGACACTCCGTATTCCTCCTCAAATGCCATTACCAGTTCAAACAGATCCAGGGAATCCACTTCCAGATCCTCCTTGAAACAGGTTGCCTCTGTGATCTCTACATTCTCCCGGTTTAACTGTTCTCTGATGATAACTGCTACTTTCTCTAACATGTTTTTGCTCTCCTTATGCATTTAAAGTCATTCTTCGTCAAATTATTTCGACTATCAAAGTATTTAAATGCAATATACTATGCAGATGTTGTTCTTTCAACATCTTTTTTTATTATTACCTCTATACCTTATTTTCATCGCTCTGGCGGTAAAATAAGGATTTTTCGTTTCTCCCCTTGCCAAACCGGCATTTTTCAGATAAAATAATTTACGTTGTAATCTTTTGGAGACGTATCGAAGTGGTCATAACGGGGCGCACTCGAAATGCGTTAGCCCTTCTCGGGCACGTGGGTTCAAATCCCACCGTCTCCGCGCATAAAAAGCCGATAATCTGTGAAAACAGACTATCGGCTTTTCGTTTTAGAAAAATGTGCAAAATATGTGTTTATTTTCCAGAAAAATGTGTTACGTCTCCCGCAGGATCTGCATGATCGTATCATAATGCTCCGGATCATGCGGGAAGGTGCAGCCTGAGCAGTCCTTGATCCGTCTGCCGTTCTTCTCGAAATACCGGGGATTCCCGGGGCAGTGCTCCAGTCGGTACATGGGGCAGTAGCAGAACAGGCAGTTGAACTCCGTAAGGCCCTTATGACAGGGGAAATATTTACAATCTCTGTTCTCAAAAAAACGATATGAGTTTTCCATGCTAATATCGACACCCTCCCTTAAACTTCTTCTGCCATGCACATTCCATGGGCAATCCCATGCTCTTTCAACCGTTCCTCCAGCTGGTTCAGGGCGTCATCCTCGTCTTCTGCAAACACCATCGCCCGATAGACCTCCTCAGGTCCTTCCGGCGCCAGTGCCGTCACCTCATACATCTGCATGGTAATTACCTCTTTCTTCCGTTTCTATATAAATGCCTTTTACTATTGTATCCGACATTTTCATTCAAAATACGCATTCACCCTTCTCTTTATTTTATACCCGTTTCCCCGTTTTTTTGCAAGCGAAAAGCGCCACTCCGGGGAAGAGTGCCGCTTTTCAGGAGAGATTTATGTATTGAATGTTGCTG
Source organism: uncultured Lachnospiraceae bacterium (assembly GCA_945929965.1). Classification (GTDB taxonomy): domain Bacteria; phylum Bacillota; class Clostridia; order Lachnospirales; family Lachnospiraceae; genus Acetatifactor. The sequence continues at coordinate 64,724 of CAMEOT010000014.1, read as the reverse complement.
GCGAAATATTAACCCTTGACACTTCCCATTGCCACGCCCTGGACAATGAACTTGGAAAGGATCAGGTACACTACGATAACAGGGAAGATGGAGAATGCAATGGTCACATACACCTGACCCATATCAAACTTCAGGAAGTCTGCGGAACGCAGCTGGGCGATCAGGATAGGTAATGTCTTCATCTTATCGTTATGCAGGATCAGTGCCGGTGTGAAGTAATTGTTCCAGCTGCTTACAAATGTGAAGATCGCCTGTACTGCGATGGCGGGCTTCATCAGAGGAACCACGATGGTATTGAAAGTACGGAACTCACCGGAACCGTCGATTCTCGCTGCCTCTACCAAAGACAGGGGCAATGCGCTCTCCATGTACTGCTTCATATAGAAGAAAGTAACCGGAGCAGCGATTGCAGGAACGATCAAAGGAATAAAGTTATCTTCCAGTTTCATGTCTGATACTAACTGCAGGAAACCAAGTGCGGTAACCTGTGTAGGGATCGTCATGACTGCCATGATGAACGTGAACATAAACTTTTTGATCTTAAAATCATATACATGAATCGCATAAGCGGTCATAGTTGAGAAGTAGGTACAGAGTGCTGCGCTGCACAATGCTACGAACAAGCTGTTGAACATGCCTCTTACGATGGGTAATGTTCCTGCCATAACTCCCTGCCAGTTTTTCAGCAGGTACGTGCTGGGAATCGGGGTAAAACCTTTGGTCAGTTCTCCGTGGGATCTGGTTGCGTTTACAAACAGCACATAGAACCAAAACAGACACAGGAAGCTTACCAGTATCAATACTACATATGCAAGAATTCTTCTGGCATGGATACCCATACCTTTTTTTGTTTCGTTTGTTTCGATACTTAACATGTCTGCCACCTCCTATCAATCTTTCTTGTTGGAGAACTTGAATACAACGAGACTCAGGAGACCTGTGATAATAAACAGGATCACGGAGAGTGCACCGCCCATACCATAGTTCTTACTGAACAGATGCTTGTTCAGATACATGATCAGAGTCATGGTAGATCTCATAGGATCACCGGTACCATTGGTCAGGATCTGAGGTACATCAAACATCTGTAAGCCACCGATCAGGGATGTGATCATTACGTAGATCAAGATCGGACGAAGCAGAGGTAATGTAATCTTAAAGAATACCTGTGTAGAGGTTGCGCCATCTACTTCTGCTGCCTCGAAAAGGGATGTATCAATACCCATCATACCAGCCATCAGGAGAATGGTGGTATTACCGAACCACATCAAGAAGTTCATAAATGCTACAAGAGATCTGGTACTCCATTCGTTGGAGAGGAACTTATAGGGTTCGCTGATCCATCCAAGCTGCATCAAGATCTCATTGATCGGTCCGCCCTCAGAGAACAATGTGAAGAACAACATTGCAAATGCTGCTGCCATGATCAGATTCGGCAGATAGATCACTGTCTTAAAGAATCTCTGTCCTTTTAATCTGAGGCTGGGATCCGAGAACCATGCCCCCAGCACCAGAGATACAATAATCTGCGGAATAAATCCCATGATCCACATGATCAATGTGTTCTCGGTATAAATCCAGATATCGGGATTTTTGAAAATTGTAATAAAGTTCTGTAATCCGACAAAGTTGGGACCGATCTGTGTCAGTCCGGAACGATAGTTCTCAAAAAAGCTGTAATAGAATGTTCTGAAAAGTGGAACTAACTGGAATATCAGATATACTACAATGAAAGGAATCAGGAAAATATAACCCCATTTATTGTAGCTTACCACCTTTCCGCGTTTTACCTTTGCCATAAATCATTCCTCCCTTTAGTTGCCATGCATACCTTCTGCATGGATTGTCGTGCCATAATTTCCGATAAGGCTCGCAGCAGATCTCTTACTTGCATTTTTTACTTATAAAAAAGCTTCTGCCAGCCTTCTCTTTTTCTTATTCTTCCTGCTTTTCCCTTTTTTGAGAGAAAAACCGTACCCACCTGACCAACCAGGCAGGTACGGCTCTCAATTACTTATTTTCAGCCAACTACTTATCTAATTCAGATTAGTGAGTAAGCTCAGGATACTTCTCTTCTACTGCTTTGTAGAACAGATCCAGAGCACCATCCAGATCAGTCTTGCCTTCGAAGTAGTTCTTCATAGCATTCTGGAAGCTCTCGTTACATCCCTGATCGTAAGCGGACAGATTGCTCAGATCGATCTTCTCAGCACCTGCGCAGTACATAGCCAGAGGGTTCTGACCGCCCAGTACTTTGCTTGCGTAAGAGGTATCTGCTGCCATAGCTTCCATTGCAGGTACGTTGTTTACGAAATCATTATCATCTTTAACGATGTCGGTCATGATATCGGTATCGGTGGTCATCTTCAGGATGATGTCCTTAACAAGGCTCGCATTGTCAGTGCCCTGTGCTGCACATACCCAAGTACCACCCCAGAAGAAGCCCTGAGGTCCTTCGGTAGCGCCCCACTTACCGGCGTTAGCGATAGATCCGTCAGTATCTGCTGCCATAGAGAAATCTACGAACCAAGCGGGTCCAAAGTAGCAGAATACCTTGCCATCGGGATAGAAGCCTTTGCTCCAGTCATCAGACCACAGATCGTAAGTATTGGTTTCTTTAGCGTCAACCATCTTCTTGGAGTCCTCAACCCACTTCATAATGTTGTCATCTACTACGATCTTGCCATCCTGTACCCACTTACCGGATACGTTGTTAGAATATACACGATAGGTATCGTTAGCAGAAGAAGTCATGAAGTAACCGGCTTTCTTCATAGTCTCAGCGGTTGCGGTAAAGGTATCCCAGTCAGCTACTGCCTTCTGAACCTCTGCAGGATCATCAGATCCAAGTACTTCCTTAGCTACGTCACGGCTGTAGATCAGGACACCGGGGCAGCCCTGCCATGAAACTCCCTTCAGAACACCCTTGGAATCAGTAACGATATCCTTGGTGTACTGATACTGATTAGCCAGATCTGCATCTGTAATACCCAGATCAGCGATGGGCATTGTATAATCGGTATCTACATATTTCAGAGCGTAGTCAGCCTCGATCAGGAACATATCGATCTTGTCATCAGCTGCTGCATCAGCCTGCTTTAACAGGTTAGCATCCAGATTGTTCTGATAAGCGTTGTCATTACTGGGAGTAATGTTCCACTTAACAGTTACATCACCAATCTTACCGGTGGTACCGTCAACCTCTTCATATCCAGGATAGTGAGCGATCAGACGGCTCTTGAACTCTTCGTTCCAAGCGTAGATGTTGAGGACTTTTCCTTCCTCAGCTGCAGGTTCAGCTGCTACCTCGGTAGAAGCTGCTGCTTCGGTGGATGCTGCGGGTGCTGCCTCACTGGAAGCTGCTGCAGGAGCATCGTTGCTGCTGCCACAGCCTACCAGCATGCTAGCAAGCATAGCGGTTGTAAGTAAAGCACTAAGTACTTTTTTCTTCATGTTTGTTTCCTCCCATTTTTTGTTGAATGTTTGTTGTAAGTGCTTGTTGCATTTATCTTCATATGGTTGCGGTTGCGGCGCTTCCATATAAATGCCTGATTATTTGTCTGTCGGAATCTGTGCTACCGACTTGCCTTCCACTACCTTACCGGGTACTATGACCTGTTCGATAATGGTGGTCTTGGGTCTCTCTATGAGGCTGATCAGTTCTCTGGCTGCCAGACAGCCGATCTGTTCAGTATCCTGTTGGACTGTGGTCAGCCTGGGCTCCAGCTGTCTTGTGAACTGAATCCCATCGTATCCTGCCACCGAGATGTCTTCGGGAATCCGTAGTTCCCTCTCCCTGATAGCATTGATGCCTCCGAAAGAAGCGAAATCATCCGGAAAGATGATACATGTCGGTGGATCCGGAAGATCCAGTAATTCGTTGGTCACACGATAGGTTGTGGTTGTATCTCTGTAGGCTGCCTCTCTGATGTACTCATCGGGAACCTGTAGTCCCAGTCGTTCTGCCGTCCGGTAGAAGCTGGATAATCGTCCCGAGGTAACCGCTGACATTGCGCCGTGTATATAGGCAATTTTTCTATGTCCTCTGCTATATATGTATTCCAGCAGTTCTTTCATACCTGCCACATTGTCCGACATGATCGCGATACGGTTATTAAACAGATAGTCAATAGTAACTACTGGGATGGAACTCTGTACTAATTCGATGACTTCGGGATCTGCGAAATCGATACAGGCGAGCACCACTCCGTCAAAGCCTCTGTACCTGCTGTGTTCCAGGTAGGACATCCGATCCGGACGGTTCTTACAGCTGTTAATAAAGGTAATGTCGTAACCGCTCTTCTCTGCTGTCCTTTTGAAGCTGTCCAGTACACTGGAAAAGTAATCATGGGTCAGACCGCTTTGTGCTTCATCTACGAAGAGGACTCCTATTCCATAAGTTCTGTTCGTCTTCAGTGCTCTGGCGGAAAGGTTCGGGGAATATCCCATCTCCTTGGCTACCCGTCTGATATTTGCTTTGGTTTCTTCTCCAATGTCCTTGTGGTCGTTCAGTGCCTTGCTGACAGTTGCAACGGAGACTCCACAAATCTTGGAAATGTCTTTCAATGATGCCATACCGTTCTCCTGTTTCATGTCTTCGTCATTTCATCCGACCTGTTTTGTGACTTAATCGTTTTCGTAATTTTAATATATACCACCTTTGAGCATTTTGCAATACTTTTTTGCAGTTTTTTTCTAAAAAGTATCCACTTTGTCTATAATTAACAATTTCAAATAAGTGTTTTTGTATATTTGGCTTGTGCAGCAATCGGGTTTCTTCTATATAATGGTAAAACATGCGATAACGTTTGCTATTATTTTGTTTCGTAAATCTGCTTTTTTCAAGATCCGTTTTGTTTTGTATCTTCTGTCCATGTTTTTCTTGAGTATTTGTATATATTGCGCATTTTACAGGCTTTTTCAAGATTCGTATTGCATTTTCAGCACCGCTTCTGTATAATACAAATCAGAATTCCGGATTACTTAATCGTTTACTGAGCATTAAGCAGTTCGCAATGAAAAAGTAAACACTCAACATACAACAACATGAAAGAAGGAGATTTTCTTATGAAGTATGGTCATTTTGATGATGTGCATCAGGAATATGTCATCACTACTCCCAAGACTCCGCTTCCCTGGATCAACTACCTGGGCTGCAACGAGTTTTTCAGTCTGATATCCAACACCTGCGGCGGATATACCTTCTATAAGGATGCCAAGCTGCTGCGTCTGACCCGTTATCGTTACAATAATGTACCGGCAGACATCAATGGCAAATATCTGTATATTAAGGATGGAGATACCGTATGGAATCCCGGCTGGCAGCCTACGAAGACCGAGCTGGACTCTTACGAGTGCCGTCACGGTATCGGTTACAGCCGTTTCACCTCTTCCAAGAACGGTGTTAAGGCTTCCGTGCTCTCTTTCGTTCCTCTGAACGATAACTGTGAGATCTCCCAGCTGACTCTGACCAACGGAAGCTCCGAGGACAAGAAGCTGTCCGTATTCTCTTATGTAGAATGGTGCCTGTGGAATGCTGACGATGATATGAAAAACTTCCAGCGTAACTTAAGTACCGGCGAAGTGGAAGTACAGGATTCCACTATTTACCACAAGACCGAGTACCGCGAACGCCGTAATCATTACGCAATCTATTCTGTAAATACGAAGATTGACGGTTTCGATACCAGCAGAGATGCTTTTCTGGGTGCATACAGAGGTGCGGATTCTCCCGAAGCGATTGAGAACGGCAAGTGCACGAATTCCATGGCAAGCGGCTGGTCTCCCATTGCTTCTCATCAGATCAATGTAGATCTGGCAGCCGGCGAGAGCAAGACTTTCATTTTCGTACTGGGTTATATCGAGAATCCCGAAGACGAGAAGTGGGAGTCCTATGGCGTGATCAACAAGACCCGCGCGAAGGAAATGCTGGCAAAATACCAGACCGACGCCCAGGTAGAAGAAGCTTTCGCAGCGCTGAAGGCTTACTGGAAACAGTTACTTGCCCGTTACACGGTAGATTCTGCTGACGAAAAAGTAAACCGTATGGTCAACACCTGGAATCAGTATCAGTGCATGGTAACCTTCAACATGTCCCGTTCCGCTTCTTATTATGAGTCCGGAATCGGTCGTGGCATGGGCTTCCGTGATTCCTGCCAGGATCTGCTAGGCTTCGTACATCTGATCCCGGATCGTGCAAGAGAGCGTATCATCGATATCGCTTCCACCCAGTTCCAGGACGGCAGCGCTTATCATCAGTACCAGCCTCTGACCAAGAAGGGCAACTCCGATATCGGCAGCGGCTTCAACGATGATCCTCTGTGGCTCATTGCAGGTACCAGTGCTTACGTAAGAGAGACCGGTGATACCTCCATCCTGACCCAGATGGTTCCTTTTGACAACGATATGAGCGTAGCTGCTCCTCTGATGGATCACTTAAAGCGCTCCTTAGACTATATCATCAACCACAAAGGTCCTCACAATCTGCCTCTGATCGGCCGCGCCGACTGGAATGACTGTCTGAACCTGAACTGCTTCTCCGCTCATCCCGGAGAATCCTTCCAGACCTTCGGTCCCAGCGAAGGACCTGTGGCAGAATCCGTATTCATTGCCGGTATGTTTGTAAAATACGGTGAAGAATATGCTCAGCTGTGTGAGCTGATGGGTGATGCTGATGAAGCTACCCGCGCACGTAAGGAAGTACAGGCAATGTACGATGCGATCCTGAAGGATGGCTGGGACGGCGACTGGTTCATTCGTGCTTACGATGCTTACAGCCACAAGGTAGGTTCCAAGGAATGCCGCGAAGGTCAGATCTACATCGAGCCTCAGGGTTTCTGTGTACTCGCCGGTGTCGGTGTAAAGGAAGGGCTGGCCGAGAAGGCACTGAATTCCGTAAAAGAAAGACTGGATACCAAGTATGGTGTCATGATCTTACAACCTGCATACACAGAGTATCACCTCGAACTTGGTGAAGTATCCTCTTATCCCCCCGGATACAAGGAGAATGCCGGTATCTTCTGCCACAACAATCCCTGGGTGTCCATCGCAGAGACAGTTCTGGGCAGAGGTGACAGAGCTTTCGATATCTACCGCAAGACCTGTCCCGCATACATCGAGGATATCAGTGAGATCCATCGTACCGAGCCTTATGTATACTCCCAGATGGTAGCCGGTAAGGATGCAAAATTCCACGGCGAAGCGAAAAACAGCTGGCTAACCGGTACCGCGGCATGGACTTTCGTAAATATCTCCCAGTACATCCTGGGTGTATATCCTACCCATCAGGGATTATCCGTAGATCCTTGTATTCCTAAGGGCTTCGGCGATTTCTCCATCACCCGTAAGTTCCGTGAGGGCACCTACCACATTCAGGTGAAGAACCCTCAGAACGTGGAGAAGGGTGTAGTATCCATGACCGTTGACGGCAAGGCTGTTGACGGACACATCATCCCTTACGAAAAGGGCAAGGAAGAGTACAACGTAGTTATTACGATGGGTTAATTCCTTTCAAAACGATTTCTATCCTCCTTAAAAACCCCGGCAGTTATGATAACTGTCGGGGTTTTGCATTGGATATTCGTAGTTTGCGCTGCAGCATCTACACCATAAGAACCGCAGGCACGCTCTCGCTCTGGTGCAGAACGTAGCGGTACATAATTGACCCAAATACGGTCAATAAGTACCGTCGTCTGCTTACGGCCTGCTTGTCCTTATGGTGCGACGTTGTAGATATTTTCGCAGATTCCCGGTGGGACTTGATCACATGCCGGATGACTGTCAAATGATAGTATTTTCTCCATTTTTCTGAAGCAGCTTGCGGTATGTAGCATCCATTCCCAGTGCCCCAAGTGGTGCTGTAATGAGAATTGCCAGCACTGCCACCGAAAGGACGATCTTACCACAGGATAATCCCATCGCTAACGGCACGGAGCCGATGGCTGCCTGTACGGTAGCCTTCGGCAGATAAGCGATCATGCAAAACAGGCGCTCCTTTTTACCTAGTTCCGTTCCCAGCAGGCACAACGCCACACCAACGGAGCGGAACACCAGTGCCAGCAGGATCATGCCTACCGCTGCAAGACCGGCTTCCATGGTATAACGAATGTCCACCGCAGCGCCTACCAGCACAAACAGCACCACCTCCGCTGCCAGCCACAGCTTGCCAAACTTGGCAGACAACCTGCCCGTGACTTCCTTAGGCGTCCGCATCTTCAGTGCACAGGCCATGCTCACCACGGCTAGCAATCCGGAAAATGCAACCATTCCCTTTAACATCGTCTCCAGTGCCATTAACAGGAAGGATATTCCCATAATAATAATGACTTTCATGCTGTTGCGCACATAACTGCCCTTCCGATATAACAGTTCAAAAAGCTGTCCCAGCAGCCATCCCACCAACGCACCGAACAACACACCGGTCAGAATTGACACCGGAATATTTGCAAAATCCAGTGCATTTACATGCCCGCCCTGCGCCATTCCAACAAAAGTGGAAAACAGCACTATGACATAAATGTCATCGCAGGAAGCTCCTGCCAGGATCATCTGCGGAATACTTTTCTCCGTGCCATAGCCATTCTCCATGAGGTGCACCATCCGTGGCACCACTACAGCAGGTGACACTGCCGCCAGTACCGCACCCATGACCGCCGCATCCATTCTGCTGATATTCAGAATCATGGAGGCAAATATTACAAAAGCAAGCAATTCACAAGTAGCGGGAACGCAGGACAGCATGACTGCGGAACGTCCTACTTTTTTCAAATCCTTCAGATCCAGAGATAATCCGGCCTTGAGAAGTATAATGATCAGCGCGATCTGTCGCAGCTGTGATGAAATATTCAGAATCGATACATCCAACAGGTTCAGCGCATATGGTCCCAGAATAATTCCGGTAAACAACATTCCAATAATGCGTGGCAGGTGAATCTTCTGGCAGATTGCTGCCATAAGAAGTCCCAGCAAAAAAATCAGTCCCAGTGATGTAAGCATAAAAATTTCCTCCATTTTCTCGCAGCAGGACGGTTTGGAGTGTTTTATCAGATATTTAGTCAAAAAATATCTGCTGTCAACGTTTCTCCAAAGTCACTTGCAGGAATCTCGAAATCAACAATTCCCACTGCATACGGCTGCAGTACATACTGCCCGGATTCAAAGACGAATCCATCTCCCGTAATGCTGAAGGTTGGGTTTGCCGGACCATTGCCGGTGCCTGCAATGTCCGCTCCATAGATTTCCTGATAAATAGCATCCATGTCTTCCGTGCCATCCAGCACTACCATTTTAATGCTCTTCTCATAATCAGGGTAGAAGCAGTCATCCGTCGCCTGCATCTCGGCAGCTTTTTTCGTCACCAGTTCCAGTGCTTTGTCACGGAAGCTGTTTCCGAGACTGTCAAAGGTAATTTTTTCTCCTGTCTGCGTATAATAGTTTCTGTAATCCTGTATGTACCAGCCATGTGCTCCCTGATTATAGCCCTCATTGCCCCATACCACGCTGATCACCTTGTCATCTGCACGGATCACCTGAAATGAAAGCTCTTCATAGCTTGTCACTCCCGACATCTCGCCCTCATAAACTGTACCGAAATCACTATTGTTGATACTATCCAAAAAAGTTTCCACATACGCGTTCAAATCCTTTTGGATCTTGTTCTGCGCTTCTTCATTACCTTCTATCGTGATCGTCGGCATCTGATAGGTATAGGTGTATTCTCTTTCCGCATTTTCCGGATCACTGCTGCCTTCAAAATCCTCTGTGGTAATCTCCACTTTGCCGGTTGCAGCAGTCTCGGTCTGCGTCTCCTGCTGCGATGCAGTCTCCGCCTCTGCATTTTCCTGCACGCTTTCCTCCACGTTCTCAATTGGGGTGCCGGTCACCTCCGGGATCACCGGAGATTCCGGACTCCCGCATGCAGTGCATGTAAACAATAGTCCTGTAAGTAATGCTGCTAATAATTTCTTTTTCATTTTATTTACCTCCCAATGCAAGTATATCAGTCGGTTGCATCATACTTGCATCAATTCTCCGATCATTTTGTCATTTATCGTATTATAAAACATACTGTCGGGAAATACTATGGGGAAAACAGAAATACATAATTGAGTAGGCTGGCTCATCGTATACACAAAAACGGATGACCCTCCCAAGTCATCCGTTTTTCTCGTTTTACAGTTTCCCGTCTTTTTACTTTTCTCTTTCTTTTTATTTAGTCGTTTTCTTTTCTGCCGACAAAGAACCACAGTCCCGCTGCAGCCACGCATCCGATTCCCGCGATTGCTGCCACGATCCACCAGGAAAATCCTCTTGCCTCGGGAATTGCCACCGTAGGAACTTCTTCTTTTTCTATCGGAACCGGATCCTGCTTCGGCTCTTCCTTCACTTTGTCACCCAGTGCGGTTTTCTCCTCTGTGATCCGTGTCGCGTTCTCCGGTACAGTTACAGTGGTATCTGCCTTACTTCCTGTATTCTCTACCACCTTTGTGCTGCCTGCAGGCTGTACGGTCGTTCCCTGTGCTGCCTGTACCGACTCTGCAGCGGTGTTTCCGCTATTATTATCACTGTCGCTGCTGTCGGAACTGCTGCCGGAGGAAGCATCCGTCTTGCTGCTCTGACCGCCGGAGGGCTTCTGCTCCTTATTAGGCGTAATCGTTGCAGAAGACTGTCCGGTTACCACCGCGCCGATTCCCTCAGGTACTACATCCGTCAGTTCCAGGAATCCATTCATGTTCAAGGTACCGTCTGCATTTCTGGTAATACCGCCATGCAGAGCTGTTTCCATATCCAGGCTGACGAACCAGGTGTCATCTACCTGTTTTCCTTCACCGTTTACAGACTTTGTGCCATTGAAATAGTAGTTGGATGCATTGTTTACATCGCTATCCTTCTGGGTTCCCTTCGGCTTATACTGCTCCGCCACCTTGTTGGAAGTCTTATAGGACAGAATTCCTTCTGCGTAGAATGCAGTATTTACAGCGGTATTGGTGTAGAATGCCACATTGTAGCTTTCATTATTATAGGCAATACTGTTGTACACCTTAATATCCGGGCAGCTGTTACTGTCAATTCCCTTTGCCTTGTTGGCAAAAGCGATAGAGTTCTTCAGCACATGGGAACCCGGCATGCTGTCGCCGCCCATCTTGAATCCGTTACCGTTACCGGCGTCAATCTCCTTACCTTCCGCATCCAGCACATAACCGTTCTTGAATGCCAGGCAGTTCTGAATCGTTACCACGCCGATGGATCCGGTCTGCACCTTTGCGAACAGATCCCAGCCGTCATCCGCATTGTATGCTGCGATACAGCCGGCAAATACGTTGCCTTCGCCGACCGTCAGTTTGGCGGCGAATCCATCCGCATCCTCATATCCCTTATCTGCGTTCAGGTAAGAACTGCAGTTTAAGATCAGGTTATCGGAAGGCCACTGGTCAAACCTATCGGTACCAAGATACCGGCTGATCTGGATACCGGTGTTACCGTTGCGGTAAGCCTGGATCCGATCCAGCGTATTGTGATTACCGGATACCTGAATACCCTTCTGCGCATCCGCGGAGCGGGTCACATCAAATCCCTGGAAATACCAGTAGTCGCCTGCCAGTATCATACCTGCACAATTTCCGCCGAAATCAAATACCGGTCTGGTGATCGCATCGGGATCCGCAATCATATAGATCATGGCGTCTGCGGTACCGTCGATACCGCGCTCTACCTTAACGGTCTGGGACAGGTGATAGGTACCTTCTTTCAGGATGATCTTCTGTCCGGGTGCCACTGTCTTCACTGCTGTATAGATATCTACGGGAGCCTCTTTCGTACCTGCGGCATTTGCTTTTCCGTCAGGGCTTACATAGATATTATTGTTCTGCGCCATCTTGTACTCTACCACATACTGGAAGTTCACAGTATCGTAGGAAGTCATTTCCATGTACTCTCCGGGGCGATAGGTCTGATCCGGTACAAAGGTCACATCAAATATATTTCTTCCCGCATTCAGCGTTACTGCAATATGTTCTTTGCTGAGTGCGCTGAAATCTTTGTTCACGATCTCGTTACCCGCTGCATCGGTGATTATCAGTCTGCCATTCGCATTGCCGTAATATACCAGATCATAGTCTGCGCTGTTGGCAAATGCTGCGGATTCAATACTGTTGATCGGGTATACGTACTCGATTTTTCTCTCCTCGGCAGGAGCATCCAGATCCGGATGAATGGTAGTAAAGTCAACATCTGTTACGGTGATTCTTGCATTTCTGGAAGCGAAGAATCCTACATAAATGCTATCGGGATCTATCTGGGTCAGCTCAGTTCTCTCAATATCGTAGAACAGTTTTTCACCGATCACGTTGTCGTCCTGATCCAGGTATCTTAAAATATATCCGGTATTGTTTCTCTGAATCTGCAGGCGGAACTCGGTGAGCAGGTTATCCAGGCATCCGGTAGGCTCTGCGCCCTTATAATTACCTACCACATTATAGGTACCGCCGCCCAGTGCAGCTGCACTTGTCTCCAGGGAATAAGATACGGAATTGAATCCCGCAGGAGTTCCTACCAGCTTTCCGGATTTGATGTCTGCCACATCCTGTGCGGTAACACCGGTTTTCGCAATGGTTCCCAGACCAAGTTTCATGGAGATCTTGCTGGCGGAGGTATCCGTCGTTACGTCTTCTCCATCCCAGTAATATTCCATCTTGGTCGCAATGTTCTGGAAGCAATTGTTCCAGAGTGCAGTACCGTCCCCGTTGGGGCCTACAGTATCTGCCACCATCAGTCCAAAACCTTCCTGACCGTTGGAAAGTGTCCAGTTATCTACTTTCACAGTGGCTGTCAGGGTAAAGTTCTCGGTCTCCGGATCAATTTCTGTATAGTAGAAAGTCAGTCCGTCGGTAGAGCCCGGAACGATCTTACCTTTGCCGCCTTCACTGTATACGGTTACCTTTCCGTCATTAATGTTGCCGATTACTCCATTTTTCTTGGAATCGGTACTGGATCCGTAAGAGGATACGCTCCAGACTCTCTGTGCCTCATCCACTACCGTCACCTCTGTGGTACCTTTTCCGGAGACGTCCTCTCCTCTGACTGCTGCTACGGATATGGTATACGTATTGCCCACTGTAAGACCGCTTACGGTTGCTGCGGTAGTGGTACTCTCTGTTTTATCGTCCGTTCCTTCTACAGTCACTACGTATTTCTCAGCTTCTTTTACTTCGCTCCATTCCAGTGCCACGGCACCTTTTCCTACATTCGTAGCGCTGGAGATCTTCGGTGCGGTCAGTGGAAGTACGAAATCTGCGTTCATGCTGTTGCCCGCCTTGTCCTCTTCTCCGTCACGGATTGCTTTTACTGTAAAAGTATAAGTTCCGGATGCTGCGAGGGTAAAGCTTACGACCGCCTCGTTGCCTTCCTTGGAAGACTTCGCAGTTCCGATAACACTTCCTTCTGCATCGCTCATAGCGACTTCGATCTTGTCCGCGCCGTCGTAACCGATGTTGGTCTTTACGGTCACATCCACTTTACCGGCATTTTGTACCGCGCTGATAATCTCAGGGTTCTCTACAGTAGACCAGTCTGCGCGGGCAGGCTTCTCTGTGCCGCCTGTGGTCTCTGTTACGATTACTTTAAAAATGTAGTTATTATTCTCCAGACCTCCCAGGTAATAAGTCCCCGCCTCTGTTACGTTTAATACAGAAATGCAGGCTGCATTTTTCGCCAGGGTCTCTTCTGTCTTCGCTACCACGGTTCCACTTCCGGTAAGTAGTGCCATCTGGCGGTTGTCGTCTCCGCCTTCCACCCAGTACACTTTAACTTCTGCAGCTCCGGTAGTCTTGAAGCTTACTCCGTTTTTATTATTGGTAACATCCAGTTTCCCTCCCAGGTTGATTCTCTGGGTAAGTGCCGTTCCATCGTCAAAACTTTTATTACTGCCGTCTACCTTGGATTTTGAACTCCATAAAATCGTAAAATAATCATCGGTTCCGGCACTCTGCTCTTCTCCGTCCTTCTTAGCTCCGGCTCCAAACACTTCCAGATCTGCGGCATCCAACGTATGCGTCACAGATACCGGTTCTGCTTCCTTCTCCGGTGTTACCACTACTTTGAAGATGTAGTTGTTATTCTCCAGACCTCCCAGGTAATAAGTTCCCGCCTCTGTTACTTTTAATACAGAAATGCAGGCTGCATTTTTCGCCAGGGTCTCTTCTGTCTTCGCTACCACGGTTCCACTTCCGGTAAGTAGTGCCATCTGGCGGTTGTCGTCTCCGCCTTCCACCCAGTACACTTTAACTTCTGCAGCTCCGGTAGTCTTGAAGCTTACTCCGTTTTTATTATTGGTAACATCCAGTTTCCCTCCCAGGTTGATTCTCTGGGTAAGTGCCGTTCCATCGTCAAAGCTCTTCTTACTGCCATCCACCTTAGATTTTGAGCTCCATAAAATCGTAAAATAATCATCGGTTCCGGTGCTCTGCTCTTCTCCGTCCTTCTTAGCTCCGTTTGTAAACTGTGCCAGATCCGTGGCATCTAGTACATACTGTTCTGCATCGCCGACAGCATCCTGTGCACTTACGGCAACCGCTTCCGACAATACTGCGATCTGTGCCCCTTCGGGCACACTCTGTGTATCATCTTGTATATCCGCTACCTGCATTTTTGTCGCTTCGACATTCTCATTTCCGGACACTGTGGCCGCTTCCGCTTCCACAACAACCTTGTCAGTCTCCTCTGCCTGTACTACCACGGAAGGTGTACCCATTCCCGATAATACCATGGCACCTGCCAGCAGTAATGCCAGCCAGCGCTTTCTCTTCTTACCCTGTCTGTTACCCAACATTTCCATACCTCCATCTGTTTTGCGTACAATACACAAATGGTAACCCCTCCATTTACTGTTTTGTAACCGCTTACAACGCTATGCACTATATATTATCACTATCGCTTTACATTAGTAAACTATTTTTTGTACATGTTGGACGTTTTTGGAAGTTATTCATAGAATTTTTGAGCAATTTTTAGTCATTATTTTTGCGCAGGTTTCTAACTTTCGCAAAAATGCACAGTTATGCTATTTTGCTTCCATTTTGATAAAGTAAACGCTTTCAATGCCAAATATATCAAATTCTATATCTTAGTCTTGGCAAAAGTTATATAAGAAAACGAGGACTTCACCATGAACGCTAACCCATAATATCGCAATAAAAAGACCTTGAATAAAATTTTGCCGGAATATGATCAGTATCTGGATGAATATGTCTAGAGTAAAATTTGGTCAGAATTATCCGAGTTGGATAAGAAAATTGTAACAGAAATGTCCCTCAGCAGAGAAACACAGGTAAAAGCTCTCCGCGAGCGTTTAGATATGAAGTCTGAACTTTTGAACGTCTGAAAAGAAAAGGTGTTATTGTTTCCAAAGAATACGGTAAAGTTACGTTGCCGCTGCCCCGTTTTGACGAGTTCGTAAAAATCCAGCAACTTCTGTGACCGTCAGGGCGTGGTGTTTATTCCACGCCCCGCAGCACAACTTTCCCCACATATTTCCGGGCAAATTCTGCCATCTGTTCCAGTTCCTCCCGTGAGAAAGCACCGAACAGTTCCGCACCGCCCGGCTTAACAGCATTGCTTTCTGCTGTCTGTGTCATCCGGTACAGGCAGTTATCATTCTCCTGATAACTCTGCAAGTAGTATGCAGGACACCCTTCGATCCATCTGCCGATCTCCTTAAATTCTCCCACGGTATGAATCCCCTTTACCACAGTAGTTCGGAATTCATAGGGAATTCCGCTGCTTTTCAGGATACCGATACTCTCCTCAATGCGAGAGATATCCATATGTGGCAATCCCGCCGCCCGGGCATAATTATCTCTGGAAGCCTTAATATCCATCGCCACATAATCGATCAGGTGCTCCTGTAACAATTCCCACAATACTCCTGGCATATACCCGTTGGTATCCAGCTTAATGGGATACTCCAGATCCTTGATCTTTTGCAGGAACTTGCGAAGGTCCCGCTGCAGAGTCGGCTCTCCGCCGGTGACACAGACGCCCTGGAGGATTCCCTGCCTTTTCTTCAGGTAGGACAACACTTCCTCTTCCGCGACGGAGGGCTGTCTCGCAGGATCCAGTACCAGTTCCCCATTATGGCAAAACGGACATCGAAAATTGCAGCCTCCTGTAAAAACAGTGGCTGCAATATGTTCCGGATAATCTAATAAAGTTGTCTTGTTAAAACCATGTATTTCCATACAGTATTCCCTTCGTCCCCACAGGGACTGTATGACTCTTTCTTACGCCCTCGGCATGGCAGAATCCCGTACCACCAGTTCTCCGTCGAATACACAGTGCTGGTGCTTCGCTTTTTTCCCGATAATGTCAAACAGAATCCGGGCGGTCTCTCTCGCCATACTGTCTACCGGCTGCTTTAAAGTGGTCAAGGATGGGATAACATATTTCCCGATTTCCACACCATCAAAGCCTGTCAGGGAAATATCTTCCGGTACCTTGTATCCGGCATCAGACAATGCTTTTCCTGCACCGATTGCCAACATATCGGAGATTGCGAAGATCGCCGTGCACGGAATCTGCTTCTCCAAAAATTCCTTCGTCACCATATAGCCATTCTCCAGGGAGTAATCTTCCAAATCACTCCTCATAGGCAGGATCAGTTCTTCTCTTACTTCTATTCCGTTATCCTTCAACGCCTTTTTATAGCCTTCCAGACGCAACTTACCGATGGAAGCATCCGTTTTACGTGCACAGAGGATCGCAATATCCTTATGTCCGTTCTTGCACAGATAGTCCACCATCTTGTAGCTTTCCTTGGTATCATCCACGGTCACGGAAGAATAGGTATTACGGCTGAATCCCTTTGGCAGCATTCCGGTAGTGCTCAAGATAAACGGTACATGAAGCTGTGCCAGTTTTTCCTCGCTGTGAACCAGATAACCACCGAGAAAGATAATGCCCCGAAGCCTTTTTTCCTTCACCAGCTTCAGCGCCACCTCCACTTCGTCCTCGTCGTAATCGACATGCTGCAAAACCATGGAGTAGGACTTTTCCTTGATCTCTTCTTCCAATACCTTGATCATCTGGCTGAAGAAAGAGTTGTTAATACCTTTGACCAGTACTGCAATTGCCTTGGCATCCTGACGCTTCAGGTTTCTGGCACTGTTGTTGGGTACGTAGTTATTCTCTTTGATCACCCGCATGATCGTTTCCTTGGTCTCAGGATTGATGTCCGGGTGGTTATTTATGGCACGGGATACCGTGCTGACACCGACACCGCAGATTCTGGCAATGTCTCTGATCGTGATTTCCTCCATGGAATGCAACCCTTTCTAAGCCTACAGACTTATCTGCCATACAGCTTCGTCATGCTGCGGATCCGCCCTGCAAGCTCCTTTGTAAAATCTCCGTTCCCCATTCTCCACTTCCAGTTGATCCCCAGTGTGGAAGGAATGTTGATGCGGGCCTCCGATCCCAATCCGAGATAATCCTGCATGGGAATAATCGCCATATCCGCCACGCTGGCCATTGCCGCACGTACGAATTCCCAGGGAATCTGCTCTCTGGGGATTGCTTCTCCGTCCGCATTCTTCAGACGCAGATAATCGTCACAGAGCTTTTTATCCGCTCCCTTCAGAGTATCGTACCAGCCCATTACAGTGTCATTGTCATGTGTTCCCGTGTATACCACGCAATTATGTGTATAATTATGCGGCAGATAATCACTCTCTTCCCGGGAATCAAATGCGAATTGCAGTATTTTCATACCTGGATAACCGGATTTCTTTACTAATTCTATCACAGATGGTGTCAAAAAGCCAAGGTCTTCCGCAATAACTTCTTTTTCTCCCAATTTTTCCTTCATGGCACGGAAAATATCGTATCCCGGACCCTGTTCCCAGTGACCGTGCTCCGCAGTGGGTTCCCCATAGGGAATCGCATAATAAGCATCGAATCCACGGAAATGATCGATACGTACCACATCATAGCGCTCAAAGCAGGCTGCCAGCCGCTGCATCCACCAGGCATAACCGGTCTCTTTGTGATGTTCCCAGTTATACAGAGGATTACCCCACAGCTGTCCGGTGGCAGAAAATGCATCGGGAGGGCATCCCGCTACTGCTACCGGCTCACAATTCTCGTCAAACTGGAACAGCTCCGGATTCGCCCAGGCATCTGAGCTGTCAAATGCCACATAAATGGGAATATCCCCGATAATCTTGATGCCGTTATCGTTGGCATAGGTCTTTAGTTTCTCCCACTGTACCTGGAACAGATACTGCTGGAATTGGTAAAACGCGATCTCTTTCGCATATTTTCTGCGATATTTGTCCATAGCCGCAGGAGTTCTCAGTTTGATATCATCCTCCCAGGCTGCCCAACAGATACCACGGAAGCCGTCCTTGACTGCCATATATAATGCATAATCCTCCAGCCAGTATGCATTCTTCTGTACAAACTCCTGAAATCTTGCATCTTCTTCAATATGACTATTATCAAACGCTTCTTTTAGCAGGCGGAAGCGACTCTTGTAGATTTTACCGTAATCCACGGAATGAATGTCGGTACCGAAATCATAAGCATTGCACTGCTCAGCAGTCACATAACCTCTCGCCACCAGATCCTCAGGATCGATGAAATAAGGATTCCCTGCAAAGGTGGAGAAAGACTGGTACGGAGAATCTCCATAGCTGGTCGGGCCTAACGGCAGGATCTGCCAGTATGCCTGACCTGCTTCTTTTAATCTGTCAATGAATTTGTATGCTTCTTTGGAAAAGCAGCCGATTCCGTATTTGGAAGGCAGACTGCTCACCGGCAGCAAGATTCCACTTTTTCTCATAACATAAATCTCCCGTTGTAACTTTTTCGTTTAACCCTTAACTGCGCCGGCTACCACGCCTTCGATGATGTACTTCTGACAGGTCAGATAGAAGACGATAATAGGGATAACCGACAGTACCAACAGTGCCATCATTGCGCCCAGATCCTTTGCGCCATAAGAGCCTACCAGGTATTGTACCACAACCGGGATAGTTTTGTAGTTGGTACTCAGACCAATTACCAGATAAGGTAGCAAATAGTCGTTCCAGATCCACATAGCGTTCAGAATCGCTACCGTGATAGCCGTCGGCTTCAGGATCGGCATTACGACGCCGAAGAAAGTCTGCAGCGGATTACAGCCGTCGATCATGGCTGCCTCTTCGATGTCTAACGGAATAGATTTGATAAATCCGCAGAACATAAATACGGACAGACCAGATCCGAAGCCCAGATACAGAAGCACCATTCCGGGAGGGTTATTTAAGTGAGTCATATTCGCCAGCTTAGACATAGTAAACATAACCATCTGGAAGGGCACGATCATGGAAAATACAAACATATAATACAATACGTTGGTCACACCGGTTTTTACTCTGGTCAGGTAATAAGCGGTCATAGAAGTAAACAGAATGATCGCTGCCACAGAAAATACCGTGATAAAAGCAGACCATCCGAAGGCTGTGAAGAAACCTGTTTTTTCAATACCGTTCACATAGTTGGTAAGTCCTGCAAAAGTCTCTGCGGTAGGCAGTGCGAAAGGATTGTTACTGATGAACAGTTTTCCTTTAAAGGAGTTGATCAGCACGAAGAAAATAGGTGTCAAAAATGCAACTACCAGCACACACAGGATACAAAAAATGATTACATTGGAAGTTTTTTTCTTAGTCATTATTGCTCTACCTCCTTACGTCTGGTAAGTACCAGCTGTCCCAGGGCAATGACTGCCACTACAATGAAGAACAGTACTGCTTTGGCCTGACCAACACCTTCAAATCCGCTTCTGCCATAGAAGGTATTGTAGATATCCAGAGCCAGCATAGCTGTCTTTTTGCTGGGTGCTCCAGCCGTCAATGCAAGGTTCTGGTCGAACAGCTTAAAGCTGTTGGACACAGTGAGGAACAAACATATGGTAATAGATGGCATAACCATCGGAATTTTCACTTTGAATAATGTCTGTAACGAAGTAGCTCCATCGATCTCTGCTGCTTCGATCAGATCCGTAGGTACATTCTGCAGTCCGGCTACATAAATGATCATCATATAACCAATCATCTGCCAGTTCATCAGAATGATCAGACCCCAGAATCCATAGGTCGGATTCGCCACCAGTGTTGTCTCGTATTTTAACAATACTGCGTTGATCATCTGCTGCCAGATATATCCCAGAATGATACCGCCGATCAGGTTCGGCATGAAAAATACTGTACGGAACAGGTTGGTTCCTTTGATCTTTCTCGTCAATGCCAGTGCCAAAATGAAGGCAAACACATTAATGGTGATGATGGACACGACGGAGAATTTTAAGGTAAATCCGAATGCGTTGACAAAATCTTTGTCAGCGAAAATCTTGATATAATTTTCCAGGCCTACAAATTGTGCATTTGTGATCGTCTTGAATTTGCAAAAGGACAGATATACGCCCATAACAAACGGTATGATAAATGCAAAGGAAAATGCGATCAATGTAGGCAATACAAAAATGGGAAAATATCTTTTTAATGTCTTTTGCATAAGCCTTCTCCTTTTTACAAACACGGGGGCCGTGGTACCGCCACCGCCCCCTATGTTTGAGATTTCTATAAGATGGATTAAGTTATCGTCTTGTTTTGTAGATGGAGCTTAGTTAGCTGCGATTGCTGCCTTCTCAGCTGCCCATCTGTCTACTACGGTCTGCTTTACACTATCCCAGTCGATGGAACCGGAAGCATACTCCAGAAGAGCTGCACCGAAGTCATCCTTGAACTGCTGGCTGGGGAAGGAAGTGAAGTTCCAGGATACAGATGTCTTGGAAGAATCTGCCATGTAACGAAGAACTTCCTGAGCCAAAGGATCGGTGGGCTTTTCAGCATCGGTAAAGGTATCGAAAGGAGCAATGAATCCAAGGTCATTGGTTACAGCTGCCTTACCGGTCTCAGAGGAGAACAGCCATTCAACGAATGCGATGGATGCTGCCTGATCCTCAGCAGAAGCTTCCTTGTTGATGCAGAAGAAGTTCTCAGTACCGGTGCACAGTCCCTGATTCTCTTCACCTTCAACGCCGGTGTAGATAGGAAGGAACTTAACGTCTTCAGCCTTAACAGTGTTGCCGTCTACACCGGAGATCTGGCCCCATGCCCAGTTACCGTTCTGTACCATTGCTACCTGACCCAGAGCGAACTCAGCCATGGAATCGTCTACAGACTTACTTCCCAGCAGACCGGGTGCTGTGCAGGAGTTGTTGATGTACAGATCGAAAATGTTCTTGAAGTTATCGGAGTAAGTGAACTCCAGGTTGTCGGTATCGGTGATACCCTTGTCCTTGTACTCGTAGTATACAGGGATGTTAGCCAGATGAGTCTGCCATCTCCAGTCTTCACCGGGAGTCAGGGATGTGGAAGCGAATACGCCTTCAATACCGAGCTCATCTTTTCTTGCCTGCATATCTTCTACAACTTCTTTTAACTTGGCAAAGTTGTTGATCTCATCCATGCTTGCTGCCTTAGCACCGTCCAGTGCGAAGTACTTCTGCATGATAGCGTCGTTGTAGATGATGCCGTAACCCTCTACTACGTAAGGGATTCCGTATACACCACCGTCTTCGCCGGTGATTGCCAGGCTCTTATCCATTAACCAGCTGTACAGGTCGGTATCCTTCAGATCTGCGCAGTAGTCTTTCCAGTTCTTGTAGCCGATCGGTCCGTTGATCTGGAACAGGGTAGGTGCTTCTGTGTTAGCGATCTCAGACATCAGTGTCTGCTCGTAGGTACCACTTGCTGCGGTTACGACCTTTACAGGAACACCGGTCTCCTCGGTATATTCCTTAGCCAGTGTCTGCCATACTTCGTCAACTTCGGGTTTGAAGTTCAGGTAGTATACAGATCCGTCTGCAGCTGCTGTCGTGTCGGCTACTTCAGTGGTTGCTGCATCTGTCTTGCTGTCGGTAGCAGGGGTGGTAGCTGCTGCATCACCGGAGTTTCCACAACCGGTCAGCATAGAAGCTGCCATTACTGCACAAAGTAATACGCTTGCCAGTTTCTTCTTCATAATCTTACCTCTCCTTTATGTTTGTACGGGTCATTTCATAATTTTTGCATGTTCCCGTGAGTGTTTCGGAATCGGTATCGGTATTGTTACCGGTAACGTTTCCGTTGCTGTAATTAGAAGATAGCACATTCACGAATCAGTTGCAAGAGATTTCCTGTAATTTATCGGAAGTTTGTATATTGTCATCAAATATGCAACATTATTTTTGTGCATTTTCACCACAGGATAAAGTGTCGATAAATGTTTATGGATAATTTCAATTGTTCTGTAACTTGAGAGTTACGCGCCATGCAAAAATAGAACGGAATACCTCGGTGGGAGCTTGCTCACACAAGAGGTTGTTTCGTTCTATTTTTATACCGTGCGTCCAACGGACACACTCGACAGCCGTCAATAAAATAAATGTGGAGCGCCTTTTGCGACACATTTATGAATTGAATGTATGGATCGTAACGTAGGGTTGCCGTAGACCAGACGAACGCCTGCCTAGGTCCCTTTGTCCACCACAGCGTGGGCACAGATGATAGGAGCAAGCTAGTCTGTGCCCTTCTTCCTCCTCAGCGTGGGCACAGGAGACAGGAAGAAGCTCCTCTGTGCCCTTCTTTCGCCTCAGCGTGAATAATTTATGGGTATGAGAAGCTTGTTTCGTTGCTGATACCCACGCTATGGAAAGTTTATGGGTATGGGAAGCTTGTTTTGTTGCTGATACCCAAATTTTGAAAACCGGAAGCTATAACAAGGGAACTATATATTCTAAAATGTCCGCCGTGGGCGTTCTGTGTTTTGGGTCTATGCAGAAAAATCGTGTTGTGAGATACTAAATTTGCTACAAATAATGCATAAAAAGATGAATATGGGTCTATATGAAAAAAACTGGCTCTGAGGTACTCATTTTGAAGAAATTGAGTATCCGGAATGCAAATTTTTCACTATAGCCCATGAAGCTTTTAAAGAAATCAGTAGCCCCGGCTGGGTATAAGAATAAGCAGACCGTAAGCAGACGTCGGTACTTAGCGAGGGTACTTTCCTCGCTTATGTACCGTTACGCTCTGCGACAGAGCGCGAGCGTGTCGCGTTTCTTATACCCTGCCAAGGGCTACGGGATTATTTAATTAGCTCTCAAGTTATCATAAAACCCCGGTGCATTCGCACCGGGGCTCACGTCACTTATTTCAATTTCCAGATGTCTCTGTTGTACTCTGCGATGGTTCTATCAGAGGAGAAGAAGCCTGCTTTGGCGATGTTCACTAACATCATCTTCTTCCACTTCTGCTGATCCTCGTAATCAGCAAATGCCTGATCCTTTACCTTGATGTAATCTTCTAAGTCAAGCAGGGTCATGAACCAGTCTTTGTTCAGCAGCTCGTTGTACAGGCGCTCCAGGTTCTCCTTTTTGCCCACTTTGAGTACTTCCTTGCTGACGATGAAGTCCACTGCTTCCTTGATCACAGGGCTCTTCTTGTAATAGTCCTTAGAGACATAATCTGCCTTCTCGTAATGCTTGATAACAGTGTCACTGTCCTTACCGAAGATGTAGATATTGTCATCGCCTACCAGCTCATGGATCTCTACGTTTGCACCGTCACTTGTACCAAGTGTTACTGCACCGTTTAACATGAACTTCATGTTACCGGTTCCGGACGCCTCCTTGGATGCCAGAGAGATCTGCTCGGAGATATCGCAGGCAGGGATCAGCTTCTCGGCATAGCTTACGTTGTAGTTCTCTACCATAACAAGCTTCATGTAAGGGCTGACTTCAGGATCATTATTGATAATGTCGGACATTACCAGCAGGAGATGAATGATATCCTGAGCGATCACATACGCAGGTGCAGCCTTTGCACCAAAGATGAAGGTCAGCGGTGTAGAAGGCTTCTTGCCGCCCTTGATCTCCAGATATTTGTGAATGATATACAGTGCGTTCATCTGCTGACGCTTATACTCATGCAGACGCTTTACCTGAATATCGAAGATGGAATCGGGATTCAGCTCCACGCCTTCCTTCTCCTTGATATAGGATACCAGTTCGGTCTTCTTGGTCTTCTTGATATCATAGATGGCATCCAGTACCGCCTGATCGTCCTTATGTTCTAACAGCTTCTGTAATTCTTCGGCATCCTTCTTGTAACCGTCGCCGATGGTCTGGGTCAGGAACGCAGCCAGCTCATGGTTGCAGGACAGCAGCCATCTACGGAAGGTGATACCGTTGGTCTTGTTGTTGAACTTTTCAGGGTAAATCTTGTAAAAATGATTCAGTTCACTCTCTTTCAGAATCTCGGTATGGATCGCTGCCACACCGTTGACGCTGTAACCATAGTGGATGTCGATGTGTGCCATGTGCACTCTCTTGTCCTTGTCGATGATCTGAACTTTTTCGTCCTTATATTTCTTTGCCACGCGGTCACTCAGCTCCTTGATGATGGGAACCAGCTGAGGAACTACCTTTTCAATATAAGCCAAAGGCCACTTTTCCAGAGCTTCTGCCAGGATGGTGTGGTTGGTATACGCGCAGGTGCGGCTTACCACATCAATGGCTTCGTCCATGGTGAAGCCTTCCTCAGTGGTGAGGATACGGATCAGCTCAGGGATAACCATGGTAGGATGGGTATCGTTGATCTGGATTGCCACATGCTCAGGCAGAGTATGCAGATCATAGCCTTTTTCCTTTACTTCCTTCAGAATCAGCTGGGCACCGTTGCATACCATGAAGTACTCCTGGTAGATACGTAACAGATTACCGGCCTCATCGGAATCATCCGGATACAGGAACAGAGTCAGGTTCTTCTCGATGGATTCCTTATCGAAAGTGATGCCTTTCTTTACCAGGCTCTCATCCACGGTCTCAATATCAAATAAATGCAGCTTGTTCAGTCCGTTCTCATAACCTACCACGTCAATATCATACAATACGGAAGTCACCTTGCGGTCACCGAAAGCTACCTCAAACTTAGTGCCGGTGTTGTTCAGCCAGGAATCCTTCTGGATCCAGTCGTTCTTCTCAGCATTCTGCAGATGATCCTTGAATACCTGCTTGAACAGACCGAAGTGGTAGTTCAGACCGATACCGTCTCCGGGAAGCCCCAGAGTGGCGATGGAATCCAGGAAACATGCTGCCAGTCTTCCAAGTCCACCGTTACCAAGAGAAGGTTCCGGCTCTGCCTCTTCGATGTCAGCGATGTTCTTACCGTTTTTCTTAAGGATCTCACTCAGTTCCTCATAGATTCCTAAGTTGATCAGGTTGTTGGATAACAGCTTACCGATCAGGAACTCCATGGAAATGTAATATACTTTCTTGTCTCCGGTGATTGCGGGAGTCTCTGCCATCTTCTCTTTGGTCAGCTGCAGCACTCCGGTGTACAGCTGTGCATCGGTGCAGGCACCGATATTTTTTCCATACATTTTGCCGGTGATTTCGTTTAAAGTCTGCTCTAAATTCATTTCAAACTCCATTCTGCACGATAGCTTTATTTTTGTCAAAACGAATGTACCGTGCCACACTCATTTTTCATATCCTTTTTCTTTGTCTGGGTATTATACTTACTTTTTGGTATCTATACCCTTATCTCAGCTGATCTCTGGGTATTTCCTATTTTTTCCGCTCTCCATACCCTCGCAATGCTAAGATTTTGTGTATGTCTTTCTCTTACAATACACAGAATATCATAGGAAAACGTTTTCCGCAACCCTTTCTTTGATTTTCTTGGATTTTTGTGCAAAATAGCTTAACAGATAATGTCCTTATAGTACATTTTCACGATACTGTGGGGCATGACTACCTGATGTCCCTCGCCGCCGTTCATGAGCTGACGTACTTCTTCCACGGCCCTGCTGGAGATACTGTAGAAATCCTGTCTGATAGTATTCATCTGCTTACCGACATATCCCATCAGGGTGATGCCATCGAAACCACACACCGGACGGAAAATGTCCATATCGATCAGGGCGTTCATTGCGCCGATTGCCATCAGGTCAGAGGCGCAGACTACCACGTCCTTATTTTTTGCATATTTCAATGCCACGTTTCTCGCTGTCAATTCACTGAAATCTCCCTGTCTCACCATCATGGTCAGATCCAGATCCTTCACCAGACGTTTCATACCTTTTAATCTCTGTTCTGTGACATAGCCGTCTCTTCTGCCGGCGATATAGAGAACCCGCCTGCAGTTGTCGTCCAGCACCGTCTTTTTCGCCACATCGTACTGTGCCTGCTCCTGGTCGATACTGATAGATGTGGTCCTGGTATTGACAATCGGTGCATCCACGACCACGCAGGCGAACTGCTTCTCCCGAATCAGCTTCTGCAATACCTTGTCCTCCTTGGACATGCCGTAGATCACCAGACCTGAGATACTCTGTGAGAGAAAATATCTCGTAATCTCCTCCGCAGTCATTCCTACGATCATGGATGGGAAGATTGTCACGACTTCCACGTTCAGTTCTTTCGCCTTGTCCAGTGCTCCTACCAGATACTGCATGAAGATCTGGTCGATAGCCTGGGTCTGTCTGTTGGGATCCAGCACCAGCGCGATTCTTCCGAACTGCTTGGAGGAAAGCGCCGCAGCAATGGAATTCGGAATATAATTCAGCTCCTTGATGGCGTCCTGTACCTTTTTCTTCGTCTCTTCACTGACATTCGGGTAGCCGTTTAAGACCTTGGATACTGTTGAAATTGCCACGCCGGCATGTTTTGCAACTTCTTTGATTGATACCATAAATCCCCCGTTCCGGGCTGTTTACTGCCTCGCCCGTTTTTGTCTGTCACCGCAGCCAAGTACGGTCTCGTTCCATTTGACGTTTGTCCATATATTCTCTATACTATAAGTTAACAACATTTAAGTCAATGTACAGCATTTACGAAATATAATGCGATTTTTTGGAAAAGGTTTTCCAAAACAGATTAAAATAGGACAGCGAAAGCGCCGGAAAGGCAGCACATATCATGGCAGTCATCAAAAGTGTAGAAGAAAAATATATGAAAGAAGCCCTGAAACAGGCAAAAAAAGCCTACGCTCTGGGAGAAGTTCCCATCGGTTGCGTCATTGTACACGAGGGAAAGATCATCGGCCGGGGTTATAACCGTCGTAATACAGATAAAAATACGCTGGCGCATGCGGAGATCACAGCGATCAACAAAGCCAGCAAGGTCATCGGCGACTGGCGGCTGGAAGAGTGCACGCTCTATGTAACTTTAGAACCGTGTCAGATGTGCGCCGGTGCCATCGTCCAGGCCAGAATCCCGGAAGTTGTCATGGGCTGCATGAATCCCAAGGCCGGATGCGCCGGTTCGATCCTGAATATACTGGAAATGCCCCAGTTTAACCATCAGGTGAAGGTTACCCGGGGCATTTTGGAGGCAGATTGCAGTCAGATGCTGAAGACCTTTTTTGAAGAGCTCCGCATCCGGAACAAGCAGGAGAAAGCTGCAAGAAAAGCTTTAAGCGATCTCACGTAATTCTTCGTCCGTGTCTGCCTGATTCCTGATCCTATTTCCTTTGTGCAGATTCCACAATCCTCCGATCATTCTGCCCACCGCGTAAAGTCCCATAGGTGCATACAGAATCAGAAACACATAATAGGGGAATACATATCTGCACTGTGCTTCCCACAGGATACTGAACAGAAATCCACCTATTACGGAGATGAGTGGCAGCCACAACGCCGCCGGAAGCTCTTTTTTCTGATACCATGCTCCGAAGGACGCGATCAAGATAAACGCACCTGCCAGATATACGATACTCTGATAATAGTTGGCGTATTTCCATACCATTTCGTGCAAGTTTCCATAATACAGACTATAAATTACAGGAGGCAGTTCCGTTCCTTCCGGGAAGGAATGTGTTGCCTTCAGACTGGAAAACAACGGTTCCAGCCATTGGTCTTCCAGTTTATTTTTGTAAAACTCCACCGTCATCGACGGATTTTCCTTAAATTCCTGTATTCTTTCGCGGATATATTCTTTTCCGATCTGCGCAGAAGGCTCCGGCTGAAAATCATTGTCTTCAAACACGGACTGCTGATAACGATTATAGACGCCCGCCATGCCGTCTGTCTCCTGCATTCCCATGGCGATCCAGAGAATACTGGGGATACCGATGTCATTCGGATATCCGGAACGGTATTCATACATTACATCCACTGCTTTCACCGAAAGCGTAGCAGTCAATAATATGACTACTCCTGTCAGCAGGAATTTCCGCTTCTTTTTCTTCAGACTCACAAGTAATGCATAAATTGCCACAGCGATGAGGACGATCCATGTATTTTTCCGGGCAAGCAGCGCCATAGCTGCTGCAAATGCCGCCAGTGCCAAATACCTCTTCTGCTCATAGTGTTCATAAGCGCTGACCGCCCAGAACAGGATCATGCAGAAGCTGACGCTTAAGATGTCTCCATAGATGTAAGGTAAATAGAGTAGAAACGGCATGCAGCCAAGCAGCATCGCGCAATAAAGAATACGGAATACTGCCCGATCTGTGTTCAGTTTTAAGAAGCCATAACCTGCCAGAATTGCAAACAACCACCAGATCACATGTGCAATCTTCGCTGAAGTATAGTTAAAGTTACCGAAAAAGGTGAACAGAATCTCATACAGTGCCCCCAGTCCTTTCTGCTGCTGGTACATTCCCACATAGCCACCGGGCCCCAGCATGGCATAGTTGCCCTCTCTGGCATATGCTGCGAACGCTGCCACGCCGATCTGATCTCCTTCCGGAAAATAAGGATTCTTCAAGATATACAAAATTCCCAGTATAAATGCCGCCACAACGGTAAGTATCAGTACTCCCAGACATATTTTCTCCTGCTGCACGCGCTTGGTTCTCGCCAGCATTCTGTCCAGTCCCCAGACCACTGCCACCGCCAGCAGAAATACAAGAATGTGCTTCCAAGCAGTATCTTTGACCAGAATATTCCGAATACTGTAATCCACGGTTCCGTAATAGGAATAGCGGCATGCCCAGTAACCCAGCAGTGCCATGACCGGAAGCGCACAGGCCAGAAGTATTCCCAATGGCAGCTGATATATTTGTTCTCTTTTTCTTTTCATCGCTTTGTATCCTTTTCGAAGCGGTTATCTTCTACAAATTCACATAATTCCGATTGCCTATGTATACCACCAGTTTTTCATTTTGATATTCCAACGTGGGGGCTTCGCCCTCCGGGAACTGCTGTTCAAAGGCTTCCTGCATATCTATCCGCACCACATAAGCGGTCCGCATGTCAGTGGGAAGTGTGGGGGGATACCATTTTGTACTGGTAAGCCACCAGTAACCTGCCAGGTTCCCCATAGAATAAGAATGTCCCATGGTGACTTCTCCATCCGTGATCAGACAGATTCTCTCCGCATCCCAGAATTCCGCATAACCATATGAAATATCATTTTCTGTCAGGAAATCCGCCACTTCCCGATATTCCTGCAGGTTATCCCGGGTCGTTACCGCTTCGTAATAAGTGTATTTCAGATTCAATACAGAGAAAGCCGCTACCGCTAGCAGGATTAAAGCAGCAAAAGCAGACTGTTTTCCGGTCAGATGTTCCACCAGGACCGCCACAATCACCGCAGCTGCAAACCATGTCATAAAAAAGTAATAGTGCGCTGCTTCTGCGGAAGTAATGCCGATAATAAATGCCGTAACCCCCACTGATGTCAGCAAGATTCCAACAGTCCGTTTCTCCCTGTCGGAGGCATCGGACCTTTTACGGAAAATATACCAGATGCCGTATCCTAACAGGATGAGAAACGCCCACAAAAACAGCTGGATCAGGAAGTCAAAACTACCTACCTTCGCATTGCCCGCCAGACCGAAATTCTCCAAAATTGCCGCCGGTACGATTAAGAGCAGCTTCTCCACCGCCTCTTTTGGATTTAGCAGATATACTGTATAATCCCCTCTGCCGCCATACAGACAGGATATCAAATATGCGGCCACAAGACTTCCAATGTATTCCGTCGCCAGATAACGTCCACCGGGAAGTTTCTCCCGCAAATGTCCGGATTCCAGGAATAATGCTATCACCTCTGTTACAACCAACGGCAGGATCACTACCTGAAGACAACGCTGTCCTCCGCAGTTTAACAATACAGCCACTACAAATAAAACCAGCCACGAAAGAAGTCCCTTTTTCGTGAGTTTGCGTTCTTCCCGTAATTTCATGTAAAATAAAATACTGAAAAATAAGAAAATCCCATGAAAGACATAATACTCGGCAAACAGAAACAATAGCAATGTTACAAACGGCACCATCTGCCCTTCATTACGCCATCCATTCGCCGGCAGTGCGCACAATACAAGCAGTGCCGTAATTGCCGCCGGTCTTCCCAGTGACAGCTTTCTTAAAAAATAGTAAAAAGTGCCCAGAAACGCTGCTCCCAACAAGATACAGGTAATGCCCACAGCAGTCTGCATGCTGCCTGTCATGCCGTAAAATACAGACGCCACCGTGGGCATACCAATAATGCGACGCTCCGTGCTGGAGATCCAGTCATCGGGAGCAATGTCCTTCTCTGTCCAGATTTCCCTCGCCAGCAACGCCTCTGCAGCAATATCCGAATCCACATGCTGCGCATATTTGTATAGGTTAAGATAACAGAATACCCCGAGATATATCAGTAGTAGTGCTCCTATGATCCATCCCAGCAGTGTCATACCTTTTCGATCGTTCTTCATTGATTTTCTCCGACAACAGATGTTTTTTGTTTTCATAATAGCACGGTTCCACGCTTCCATCAAGGCAAAGAGACTTGACAAAAAGAGATTAACACGCTAAACTTAAAAAGCCGTATATGTCGGGTTGCCATGCAGTGGTGATGAAACTCGGTCTTACGCAATGGAAATCTACGAACCGTGTCAGGTTGGGAACAAAGCAGCACTAAGTAGAACCTTCCATGTGCCGTGAGGAAACTGGGTGGAGCTGCTGTGTGGTCCGGCGTATGCGGTTTTGATATTTGTAGCTATGCATAAAAGGAAGAGGTACAGATATGGCTTCAGAAACTACTGCTTTTTCGAATAATAACGCTGACGTTTGGCTCCGTGATGTCATGTCCGACTGTGTGCTTTGTCCACGTGCCTGCCATGTTAACCGTCTCGCCGGGCAGACCGGGTACTGTGGGCAGACCGCCGAGCTCATGGCAGCGAGAGCCTCCCTGCATTATTGGGAGGAGCCCTGTATTTCCGGTACTTCCGGCTCCGGAACCGTCTTTTTCTCCGGCTGTAATCTGCGCTGTGTGTTCTGTCAGAATCATAATATTGCCCTGGGAAAAGCAGGTCGCGTGATCACCGCCAAGCATCTGGTGGAGATTTTTCTGAATCTACAAGAGCAGGGCGCAAATAATATCAATCTGGTAACTCCCACCCATTTTCTGCCGCAGATTGCCATTGCTTTAGAACAGGCAAAATGCCGGGGGCTTCATCTTCCTATTGTATATAATACCGGAAGTTACGAATCGGTGGATGCACTACGGCACTTGGAGGGGCTTGTGGATATCTATCTCCCAGACCTGAAATATCTGTCTGCGGAATTATCCGCTGCTTATTCTCATGCTCCGGATTACTTTGAGATCGCTTGTGCTGCCATTGCGGAAATGTACCGGCAGGTAGGGGATCCTGTCATCTGCGCGGATACCGGTCTGATGCAGCGGGGAGTTATTGTCCGCCATCTGCTGCTTCCGGGACAGACAAAGGACTCTAAAAAGATCCTGCGCTATCTCCACGAGACCTACGGGGATCACATCTATATCAGCATCATGAATCAGTATACACCGCTGTCGCAGGTAGCAGATATCGAAGCATTGAATCGCACCGTGACACCGGAAGAATATGACCGTGTACTGCGATTTGCAAAGCGGATCGGCATCGAGCAGGGATTTCGCCAGGAAGGCTCTGCCGCCAGTGAAAGTTTCATTCCGGAATTTGATGAGCGGGGACTGTGATCCTCTCACAGTTCCACCGAGATCAAATAATATCCGAAATCCCCGTCCCATGCCGGTTCCCTGGCACCTTCAAAGCTTTCAAAGCCGAACATTCCGGCGACCTGTTTTTCCCTCTCATAAAAATTCCCCGGAACCCCTATGTAATATTTTACCTCACCAGAGTGCTCCTGCCGCATTAGCAGTAAATGTCTGTAATTATAATAGCCGTGCAGTAAAAAGCTGTTATGGGTCATCTGATAGTAGCGCTCCCGCAACACTACAAAATCCTCCGGCCCCACGGAGAGAAATTCCCTGGCATCCCGGAAGGGATGAATGTGTGGGTAAATACTGCTTAACTGCTCCCATTTGGTATCCTTCATGTGCAGAGTATTTTCCGTTACGGATCTTTTTGAGATTCGAGCCGCCTGCGATGGAACAAGACTGTCGGGCTTTTCAATATCTCTGCTATTTCGAAATTCACTGAGCTTCTGCATTCCCGGTACACAGTCCGTTTCCCCGTTTGCCACTACGGTTTCTGCCGCTTTTTTGGTCTGTTCCCAGGGTTGTCTGTCCGTCTCCGGTGTGGAAGCTTTTTTCGCGACACCCCCTTTCACAAACTGTCCTATGATCTCAATATTTTCTTCCAGTGGAATACGTACTCCCAATATCGGCTCCCGCTCCTTTTTCCCCGGAATCCGCATTTCACCGGAAACTTCTCCCCGATCTGATTTCATTTCACCAAGTGGCTGTTCGCCGCTTTCCCGCTGCAGATAGAGTGTTACCTCCTTACCGGACAGGATATCCTGTCCATTCAGCAGCACCGTCAAAACATCCTCTTTTTCCAGACTTTCCAGTCTTGCAAATCCCGCTGTTTTGATCCGCTGCCCGTTTTCCTGTAATTCCAAATAGCTGATCTGTTTCCGATATGGCATAAAAATCCCCCCGCATATAGTATTCTAACTATCTTTATGCAGGGGGTTGTCCTTAATATTCCTGGCTATCCAGATATTTCATGTAATTAACGACCATCAATGCGATCTTGAAGGTCAATGCATCATCAAAGCTGCGCAGGTCCAGTCCGGTGCTCTTCTGGATCTTCTCAATACGATACACCAATGTGTTACGATGCACAAACAGCTGTCTAGAGGTCTCCGATACATTTAGATTGTTCTCAAAGAACTTGTTCAATGTATTCAATGTCTCTTCGTCCAAATCGCAAGGTACATTGTCACCGAAGATCTCTTCGATGAAGATCTTGCACAGATTCACCGGTAGCTGATAGATCAGCCGTCCGATGCCCAGCGTGCTGTACGCAATTACTTTCTTCTCTGCATAGAAGATCTTTCCTACATCCAGTGCCATCTTAGCTTCCTTGTAAGATTTGGAGACATCCTTCAGTTCCTGTACTACAGTACCGTAAGCCACCTTAACATCCAGCAGAGCTTCCGCATTCATCATTGCTACGATAGTCTCTGCCAGTTCGTGCAATGCCTGCGGCGTTGTAGTATTCTCTACCGACTTGATCAGGATCAGGCTGGATTCGTCTACCGCAGTCACATAATCTCCCGCCTGAGGAGAGAACATGCTCTTAAGCACTTCCGATACAATACCATCCTTCTCATCCTTGGTCTCGATGAGGTATACCGCTCTCGGACAGCTGACTTCCACATGAAGCTTCTTCGCTCTGTTGTAAATATCTACCAACAATAAATTGTCCAACAACAGATTCTGGAAGAAATTGTTCCGATCAAAACGTTCCTTATAGGCAATGACCAGGTTCTGAATCTGGCTGACTGCAATCTTGCCTACCATATATACGTCATCTGTCATCCCACGGGCAACCAGCACATATAACAGTTCTGCCTCATCACGGATCTTCAGAAGATGATGCACTCCGATCACCTGACTGTCCGCAGGAGATGCTGCGAATCCGCTGATCAGGTCCGTCATGATGTCATCTCTCTCCATGGTAGATGCCACGACAGATCCGTTCAGATCATAGACTCCGAGGTCTACTTTCGTAATTGCTTTTAATTCATCAATGCTTGTCTGTATAATCTGGCCTGTAATCATATTGTCCACGCCTTTCTGTAATATTCCATATCCGTCCTCTCTACTCATGAATAAAAAGCTCCCTCTGCAGACAGTCTTGCCTTTTATCTATGATCACGCTATATGATGTCGGGGTCAAAAGCCCTACATATGCTTAGTATAAAGGATTTGCGCATCCGGTGCAAGCGAAAAGCAGAAAAAAGCCCTGTCTGCAATTGCAGACAGGACTTTGAAATCTCTTATGGAGTTTAAGACTAGTTGGTAATAACCTGCTCGGTCTCTTTGTCGAATACGTGAATCTTCTCAACATCCAGAGCGAACTTAACGGTATCGCCGGGTCTTGCAGTGGTACGAGAATCTACTCTTGCGGTCATAGGGAACTCGTCAAGATCAAAGTACAGATATACTTCTGCACCAAGTAACTCGTAAACCTTGATGGTAGAGGTAAATACGCTCTGAGGAGAGGTCTCGATGTACATCTCAGAATCATATACATCCTCAGGACGGATACCAAAGGTAACAACCTTTCCATCATAACCGCCATCGATCAGCTTCTTGGACTTAGCGGGAGGAAGAGGAATGCTGTGGCCTGCGATTACCAGGTTAGCGATGTCGCCTTCTACCTTAACAGTAGCATCTAAGAAGTTCATCTGCGGAGATCCCATGAATCCTGCTACGAACAGGTTGCAAGGCTTCTCATACAGGTTCTGAGGAGTATCTACCTGCTGGATAACGCCGTCCTTCATAACAACGATTCTGGTACCAAGGGTCATAGCCTCGGTCTGGTCATGTGTAACGTAGATGATGGTGGTGCCCAGTCTCTGATGCAGCTTAGCGATCTCGATACGCATCTGTACACGCAGCTTAGCATCCAGGTTGGACAGAGGCTCATCCATCAGGAATACCTTAGGGTTACGAACGATTGCACGTCCCATAGCAACACGCTGTCTCTGACCACCGGACAGAGCCTTGGGCTTACGATCAAGCAGAGGGGTCAGATCCAGGATCTTAGCTGCTTCCTTAACCATCTTGTCAATCTGATCCTTGGGAACTTTTCTCAGCTTCAGACCAAATGCCATGTTGTCATATACGGACATATGAGGATACAGAGCATAGTTCTGGAATACCATTGCGATATCTCTGTCCTTAGGCTCTACATCGTTAACTACTCTGTCACCGATCTTCAGTTCACCGGAAGAGATATCTTCCAGACCTGCGATCATACGAAGAGTGGTGGACTTACCACATCCGGAAGGACCTACGAAAATGATGAACTCCTGATCTGCGATCTCAAGGTTGAAATCCTTAACAGCTTCAAAACCGTTAGGATATACTTTGCAGACATTCTTTAAAGATAAACTTGCCATTTGAAAATACTCCTTTCATACTTACAATGTTACTTTCTCTCATTGTGAAACGATATGTCTCGTTTGAATCTGAAATCAGTATAACGAAATTCACGAAAATGTGCCATACCACTATTTCACAAAGATTTTGAATCATATTGTATGAATTGCTTATAAACTTTTCTTTTTTTAAAAATGCTTGTCAGATTGAACAAATCTGTTTCTATTTCTTGGACATTTTCCACAAGGAGGTCTCTACTTTGTCTCTTTTTCCGGCTTTTTGTAGAACGTAAGCTGATTTTTTCCATGTCTTTTTGACACATATAACGCATTATCCGCGGATTTGTACAGATTTTCAAAGGTATTGCCGTCTCTGGGGAACACAGCTGCTCCCACGCTGGCCGTAACAGAATACTTCACATATTCTCCGACTTCAAACTGGTGGAAAAACTGTTCGATCTTCTTCCCTTCCCGTTCGATCATGGTAATATCACGGATGTCCTTGAGAAATACCATAAACTCATCGCCACCGGTACGACCCACAATGTCCGTTGCACGGAACATGGACTGCAGGCGCACTGCCAGGTTCCGGAGCACTTCATCTCCAAAGGCATGTCCCATGGTGTCATTGATCTTCTTGAAATTATCTACATCCAGAACGAACAATACCCCCTGCTTATCCGGATATTGTTCCATATATTCACGGATCTTACGCTCTGTGGCCATCTTGTTGTTCAGATCAGTCAGCAGATCGGTGTCTGCCTTGTCTTCCAGGACTTTGCTGTGTTCCGAGACCTTTATGCGTACCAGCACATTGATCACTGTGATCACAATAAGGGCTGCTGC
The DNA here is from genome assembly GCA_945929965.1 of uncultured Lachnospiraceae bacterium. GTDB lineage: Bacteria > Bacillota > Clostridia > Lachnospirales > Lachnospiraceae > Acetatifactor. The sequence goes on along the minus strand of CAMEOT010000014.1, from coordinate 28,517 downwards.
GATCGATATGCTGATCTTGACGATCAGATCCACAATAGGGCCACGGAAGGACTGCTGAATACTGGACAGATAGGATTCATCGATGCCTACCACCAGATTCCAGGCTGTGTCCGCAATGGGAAAATGACAGAGGATCTTACCTACACCGTTCTCATTGACATGCAGTATCCCATTGTCGCCCTTCTGCTGTTGTCTGTCAAACAGTGTCCAGCTTCCAAGACTCTCTGCTACCTCTTTTAAGGAATTCCAGAAATCGTTTTGTAAAATTTTCGTTCCTTGTGTCGCTCCATAGCATGCCATAATGGTTCCGTTGCGATCGACCAAAGAAAAAAATGCCCTATCTCCGTATACAGAATTCTCAAATAAATCAGACATCTCTGCCGGCTCCATATAACTGAGCAGGTATCCGTTTACATTTCCGGAATTTGTAATAGGACATACATAGATGAAAGCCGTCTGTCCGTTGATCCCGTCCGTTCTGGTAAACAGATAATGCGGTGTTTCACTAAGGATACTATCATAGTAATTCAGTTCTGTCATATCGATCTGCCGTCTGTCATTCAGAAAGCCCGTGCCGTTGGTTGCACAGTATACAACCATATATGCATCACTTGCCTTCATCAGTGTATCCAGCTTCTCATTCAGGAACGCCTCACCTCTGTCCAGGCGGCCGGCCATGATCGACGCAACCGCATCCGTCATATTTCCCAGCGCTTTCAGTTTATCCTCTACCCCGGCAGCATAATAAAGTCCGATCTGTTCCGCCTGATCATCCACAACTGTCTGTATTGCTATTTCCATCTTATTATTAAAGTCATATATGCTCAGGACCAGTGCGATGACTAACAATACACCTGGTAGGATCCATTGGAGGAATTTTTCCCATATTTTTCTCTTCCGCATATTCTGAACACCCCTTATCTGTTGCCTGTAGAACATTCGTCCATCAGCCCTGACCCTGCAGGTATCTTAGCTACTTGTCTTCTATCTTAATACTTTCATCAATCTCATCATGAAATACTCTTTCATCCTCTTCCGGTGATACTTCCGGTGCCGGCTCCTGTTCTGACAAAAGCTGGTCTTCCAGTTTTTGGAAAAACTTATTATATAACATTGCGGATGCATATGCAGGCAGAGAAAAACCAAACAGAAAGATGATCGGTATCAGTCGTAAAGATACCAGATATATGATCAGCGGGAAAAATGCCATCACAAACATCACAACTGTCTTGGGCAGCTGCAGAATGCTCATAATAAAAGCATTTCTGATGGTTCCCATGATCGTATTGTCAAATTTGGCAAGTACCGGGAATACATACAGTGCCGTACAGATCACAAGTACTGCCGCAGCCATGATCAGAATCACCAGTACACTGCTGAACTGTATTCCGGATTTGGTAATAATGTAATAATCTCCACCCAGTACTGCTGCTATCAGCAGGATCAGCAGCCAGATCAGAGTAGCCTGGCGGAAATTTGTCTTAAATGATTTGAAAAAGCTTCTGGTAATATAACTTTCCTCATTGCGCACGATCTTTAGTGCCACATAATGCATGGAGGTAAATGCCGCTCCTGCAGTAATAATGGGAATACAGCAGATCAGAGTCAGAATGTTCAACCACATCAGGTCTGCCATTTTATTGAGTACATTCATTAACGGACTGTCCAAGTCAAAAATCTTCATTTACGTCATATCCTTTTCGTTTGCTTAATTTATAAGAACTTTTCCATCGGTGTTACGCGGATCCCCGAAAAAGCTTCCTCCTCATGCACTGCATGAAATCCCAGTTTCCGATAGAAATCCACGGCATACGGAGCTGCCTTCAGCGACATATACCGTTCCCCCGCCTCTTTTTTCAGATATTCGCACATTCTTCCCATCAGACTCCGGCCAACACCTCTGTGATGATATTCTTCGTCCACGAAAAGAAGCGACAAATGATTGTAGTTCCGCACAGAAGCCGCTCCGATGATCCTGGCGCCATCCAAAGCCACCATCATCTGATATCTTCCCTGCCGGAACGACTTATAGAGGTGTTCATCCGTAATGAATTCATGAAAATTACGGATTCCCTCCTCTGTATAATCCACCGCCTCATATTTCAAAAAAGTCTTCCAGATCATATGCATGGCAGGAATCCAGTCTTTGTCCTCTGCCCATCTGATCTCATAGCCATTCACCATATCTGCCATACTGCACCGTCTCTCCGATTCAGGATCAGGGAAGCCTCTGTTCTCAGGCGATCCCCGGAATCTCCTTGCAGATCCACTGCCAGATGTCCTCCATTGCCACCTCAGCGTCGTCTTCATTCAGGAGTTCATGTCTGTCATTCTCGTATAGCTTCACGGTAATGTTCTTCACTCCGGCTCTCTTCAGAGAGTCACATGCCTTATGAACACCCTTACCGTAATCTCCCACAGGGTCTTCCGCTCCGGATACCATAAGAATCGGCAGGTTCTGGGGAACCTTTTCCAGATTCTCCTGCTTCTGCAATCTGCGGATCAGTTCAAACAGAGTCTGAAAACCGTTCACGGTAAAGGTAAATCCGCACAGTTCGTCTTCGATATAGCGGTCCACATTCTCCGTATTCCGGCTGAGCCAGTCACTGGAAGTTCTGGGAGAATCAATTCGTTTGTTATAGCCTCCGAAGGCAGCCTTATCAATAAAATGGCTGACATGCTTCGAACCGCAGAACAGCTTCTGTATTCCCGCCATGGCTTTTGAGGCAAAGATCAGCCCCGCCGACTGCATTCCCGTACCTACGATGACCGCACCGCCTATTCCGCTGCCGTAACGGCACAGATAATTCCTGGCAATAAAAGATCCCATGCTGTGTCCCAGAATAATATAAGGCACCTGCGGATATTGTTCTTCCGTGATCTTCTTCAGACGATGTACATCCCGGACTACTACCGTCGCAGGATCCTGCTCGCAAAAGTAACCGAAAGATCCACCCTCTGAAACAGATTTTCCATGTCCCAGATGATCTTCACCGGTGACAAGGATTCCTCTCTTCGTCAGAAATTCTGCCAGATTCTCATAGCGTTCCACGTATTCTGCCATTCCGTGCACGATTTGCACGATGCCTCTTACGTTACCGTCATCGGGTGTATATCGCACTGCATGGATACGGTTCTCACCGTCCCGGGAGTCAAAGTAGAATTCTTCCTTGATCATAAGACCTCCTTGGTTGCAGAAAATCATAGGACGCATAAAGCAAATGTCAATTTACAGCCATATGCTTCTGCGTCCTATTCATTATATATCATTTTATATAAAATTTTAAGTCCTATATTTCTTTTTTTGTAAAATAGTAACCATTACATCCGCACTGTTCATGGCTGAACTGTTTTAGCAGATCTCTGCTCCTGCCGGCATATTTTTCTCAGGTGTTACCAACGCGAGGTTGCCTTCAGCATCTTCTGCACACAGGATCATGCCCTCGGACAATACTCCTGCCAGTTTCGCGGGCTTCAGATTCACCAGTACCATAACCTTTTTGCCTACCATTTCCTCGGGGCTGTAATGAGCCTTAATGCCGGAAACGATCTGACGCACCTGACTTCCGATCTTCACCTGGCTGCACAGAAGCTTTTTGGACTTGGGCACTGCTTCACAGGAGATGATCTCACCTACCTGGAACTGCATTTTCGCAAAATCATCATATTCGATCTCTGCCTTGGGCTCGATATCGATGGCTTCCTGCTCTGCTTTCTCCGCCTCAGCATTTGCCTCTTCTGCTTCATGCTCCGCTGCTGCCTTGATCATAGCTTCTTCCAGCTCTGCCTCTTTTTTCGCTACATCCTTCATATCCAGACGGGCGAAGAGGATCTCGGGCTGGTCGGTTACTTTGTTGCCGCTCTCATACAGGCCGAACTGCTCCAGCTGGTCAAAGTCACGCAGGGAGGTGTTCAGCTGTTTTGCAATTTTCTCAGCTGTCTCGGGCATATAGGGTTCTAACAGGGAAGCTCCGATGATGATGCCTTCCACCAGATTATACAGTACGGTTGCCAGGCGGTCTGCCTTGGCTTCGTCCTTTGCCAGTACCCAGGGCTCTGTCTCGTCGATGTATTTGTTGCAGCGCTTGAAGATACCGAAGATCTCGGTCAGGGCATCTGCCACACGCAGTTCTTCCATCTTTGCCACAACTTTTGCATAGGTACCGGTCACGGTCTGCTTCAGATCCGCATCCACTGCCGCGTCGTTCTCGGTCAGCTGAACGTTTTTATTCTCTACCACACCGCCAAAGTATTTGTTGCTCATGGAAATGGTACGGTTCACCAGGTTGCCCAAGGTGTTGGCCAGGTCGGAATTGGTACGCTCTGCCACCAGCTCCCAGGTCAGGTTACCGTCGTTTTCAAAGGGCATTTCATGCAGTACATAGTAACGCACCGCATCCACGCCGAAATAATCTACCAGATCATCCGCATAGACCACATTTCCTTTGGATTTACTCATCTTGCCGCCGCCCATGAGGAGCCAGGGATGTCCGAATACCTGCTTCGGCAGAGGCTCGCCCAGTGCCATCAGGAAAATAGGCCAGTAGATGGTATGGAACCGGATGATATCCTTACCGATCAGATGCAGGTCTGCGGGCCACAGTTTCTTGTACTGCTCGGTGCTGTTGCCGTCTGCATCGTAGCCGATACCGGTGATGTAGTTGGTCAGCGCATCCAGCCATACATAGATGACATGCTTGGGATCGAAAGTCACCGGAATACCCCAGGTAAAGGAAGTACGGGATACGCACAGATCCTGTAAGCCGGGAAGCAGGAAGTTGTTCATCATCTCGTTCTTGCGGGATACGGGCTGAATGAACTCGGGATGCTCATTAATGTGCTTGATCAGTCTGTCCGCATACTTGCTCATACGGAAGAAGTAAGCCTCCTCCTTGGCAGGCTTTACTACACCGCCGCAGTCCGGGCACTTGCCGTCTACCAGCTGGGACTCCGTCCAGAAAGACTCACAGGGAGTACAGTACATTCCCTCATAGGCCCCCTTGTAAATATCACCCTGATCATAGAGACGTTTGAATATCTTCTGTACCTGCTTCTCGTGATCCTCATCGGTAGTACGGATGAACTTATCATAAGAAATATTTAACAGATCACACAGTCCGCGGATGACACCGGCAATCTTGTCCACATGCTCCTTGGGTGTGATACCGGCTGCCTCTGCCTTCAGTTCGATCTTCTGGCCGTGCTCATCGGTACCGGTCTGGAAGAAAACATCATAACCTTCTTTTCTCTTGAAACGTGCAATGCTGTCAGCCAGTACGATCTCGTAGTTATTACCGATATGCGGCTTGGCGGACGTATAGGCAATGGCAGTTGTAAGATAATATTTTCCTTTGCTTTCCATAAATCTGATTCTCCTTTTCTTAAAAATAAAAGCCCGTCTCCTGAAAGAACATGAAGTTCTTCAAGAAGACGAGCATAATCTCGTGTTACCACTTCTCTTCGTCTGTACCTCACAGCACAGACCTCTTCGGGTCCGTAACCCTATCCGCTGTAACAGGCGGATCCTGTCGCAGCCTTGCTTCTACCGTTCCTATTCGCTCCGGTATCCGTTCGGTGCGCCGCTCAGAAGTCATCTTCTCTATCTGTCCGTTCCATTCCTCTCAGCCATACGGAATGTTCTCTGTAAAACTTCTATGATAAATACTCTCTTCCTCATTGCATTTGCGTATTCTTACAGTAGCACAGGAACTCCGGACTGTCAATGCAGTTTTGTCTCATTACTGCTCATTACAGCTCCTCTTTTTCCCCCAGTATCAAAACAGAATATGCCGGAAGTGTGACCGCAGTTCCTTCGCGTTTTGCGCTCTCCTCTCCGGTATAAAGCTCTCCAAGCAGCACCAGATCCTCTGTTGCCGTGTCTCCTACGGTAAGACCGCCAAGATCCACCGTTACAGCTTCCGCAGAGGTATTTCCCAACAGTAATAAAGTACTGTCTTCATAGCTTCTGGTCAGGGCAAAGACTGTTTCCCCGGAATACTGCTCCAGATAAGTGGTGTTGCCTCTGGCAATAGCGGGATTCTGGTTCCGGATACGGATCGCCTGCTTTACATAATTGTAAATGGAATCCGGATCCTCCTGCTGCTCTTCCAGACTGTCAAATTTCATCTGAAAATCTTCCATATCCGCAGGTCCCTTGCACATGCCTTCCGCTTTGTCATCCTTGCTCCAGTACATGGGAGCCCGCTTATTCTCATCCTTGCCGGAACCCTTCATTCCCAGTTCCTCCCCATAGTAAAGGAAGGCGTTTCCGCCGGACAACAGATTCAGGGCATTGCCAAGCTTCGTCTGTGCCTCACTGTTTTCCCCGGCATAGTAGCCTGTGCTCCGCCCCATATCATGATTCGTGTAAAAAGGGGCATTGATGTAATCCGGATTGTATTGCGCATACATAGCCTGCTCCGCTTCCAGATTCTTTGCATAGGATGCCGCGGATGCCTTGCCGTTTACCGCATTTGCGATGATTCCGGACTTGTCAGCGAAGGTAAAATCAAACATGCTGTCCACGCCGCTCGCATAATATTGCGCATAGGTATTCTGATCTGTCCAACATTCACACACCAGATAATTCTCCGGGTCCTTGCCATGGACATAATCGGCAAACCAGCTTAAAATCTCGACATTGTCTTCCACAGAGCCGGTGACGTATTCCTTCACCGCATCCAGGCGGAAACCATCCACTCCCATATCCAGCCAGAAATCTGCCACCTGCTCAAATTCCCGGCGCACCGCTTCATTCTGCAGATCCAGATCCGGCATGCCGTCCCAGAATCTTGCTTCATAATACCAGTCTGTCCCATTTACCTGCGCATATCCGCTCTGGGCTTCCTTTGAAAAATGGTAATAATCTACATAAGGACATTCTGCGGAGTCAGGCTGTACTCCCTCCGGCAGATTTTTCAGATACTCCGTTGCCTGTAAAAACCATGGATGTCTGCTGGAAGAATGGTTCATCGCCAGATCCAGGATCACACGGATCCCACGGTCATGGCAGGCTGTCAGCAGCTTCTGAAAATCATCCAGAGTACCATACTGCGGATCGATATTCTCATAATCCGTAGTGTCGTATTTATGATAGGTCGTGGAGGGCATTACAGGCATGAGCCAGATGCCGTTGATCCCTAAATCCGTATCCGTCGTATCGTCACCATCATTCAGGTAGTCCAGCTTGTCCAGGACTCCCTGCAGGTCACCGATGCCGTCACCGTCACTGTCATAGAAGGAATAAACAAAAAGCTCGTAGTAGGTGCGGTAGTTGTCGTCTATGATCTGTAACGCCCGGGCATCCTGCGCTAACGCTGCAGTACTGTCGGTGTTGCTGCCCGTGCTCTGGTTCTGTTGGGTGGCAGTTCCATCCTGTGTACCCGCAGGCTCGCCACCTACTGCCTGGTCGCTTCCTCCGCAGGCAGCCAGAGATACCGTCATCCCTGCTGCAAGTATCAATGCCCGTAATTTTCTGTTCCATCTGCTCATCATTTTCTCTTACTCCTCCGATCCGCTTTTTTCAAACCGGAACCATTTGAAATCAAAATTACAGCCCGGCAGAAAGACAAATGTCACCTTCTGTTCTCCCGTCACTTTCTGTATTGGGAATCGCATCTCACGATATTCTCCGCTATGCGGGAAGGGTAATACCTGCGTCTCCCCATTGCTGAATCGTAACTGTATCGTATTGTGCTGCAGAGGTGTCCTTCCGCATATGACGATACTGTCAGTTCCTTCTGTTCCAAAATCCATATCCGCAAATTCCAGAGAAACATTGTTGCCGATCTGTTCAATGGCATCCGCGGTTCTCACAAAGCTGTCTCCATAAGTAACGCCGTCTGTGAGGGCAGACAGTCTCGCATAAGCTTTCTCCTGTTTGGTAAAATGAAACTCCTTTAGGAAAAATTTATCTTCCGACACAATTGTCAGATTGGTTACTCCATGCAATCTCCTTGGCAGTGTAAAGGTCTGCGGTTGGAATACTTCCCAGATACCCGGTTTCTGATAAGTAAACTCTCCCACAAGTGTTCCGGACTCACAGGATGCATTACCGCCGGATTCTCCTTCATAGATTCGGATCCTGTGTGGATCATTGTCATTGGCAAAAATAGCCAGCGTGATCTCATCACTTCCGAATTCGCCGAAATCTACGGATCTATAAACCAGACCGGTAGGCTGTGCTTTATCCGTTCCGGCACTGTTCTCCACACCGCGGCTTACATCCCCGCCAAAGCTTGTGTCATAGGAAATAGCAGTAACCGGTTCATAAGGTGACCGAAACGTCTGTCCCATTCCCTCCACCTGAAACTCCAGCTGTGAGATCATTTTCACAGAAGGTGTACCGTTGCAGGACATACATCTCACCTGGAAGCTTCCGTCACTGATGCCTGTGATACGGATGCCTTCGCCGTCCGGAAGCTCTTCCGGCTTTGCGATCGGGCTGGGAATACCTGTGGCATCCGTAATGCTCCACAGAAGCTTACGGTCAGTGGCTTCCATAGGATAAATACGGGTGTGCAGCAGTACAGAAGGGTTTTCCGGTGTCAGCGTCGTTGCGGCTGCACTCAGTTCCAGCTTACGTACCGGCACGAATCCGGGTTCCACGAAGGCAGGCGGATATTCTCTGTTTTCTTCCGTTGCACAGATACCGGGACGGATCGGTGCTTCGATAGCATGCAGCGTCATTGTCGCCGTGCGGCGCCCGGCAGCTGCATTGTCCGGAGTCTTGACTACTGTCGTGGCTGTCCATGCGTCCTCCACGGTCACACGAATCTCTCCGGGGATTGTTTTCGCAGCGATCATCGCCAGAAGCTTCCCCTGGAACAGCTTGCGGATAGTTCCCTTATAGGCATCGTAGTCAGTACTGTCACCGTTATCCAGTCCTATCAGTCTTCCGGCACCTTCCACGGTCACTCTCACATAATCGGAAGCATTTTCCACGGGATGTCCGTCCTTATCTTCTGCCGCAATCTCCAGGAAGATCATATCTTCGCCATCGGCACGCAGAGTGGTTTTGTTTGCTTTTAATACATAATGATCGGTGTTGCCGAAGGAATGTCTCTCCTGCCTTGCGATCTCTCTGCCGGTCTCATCGTAAGCCACAGCACAGATGCTGCCGGGCACATAAGGTACTTTCCAGGAAGGCTGCAACACCGTTCCCTTTTCATGATCGATCTGCTGTCTTCCCTGTGATACACCGTTTACGAACAGTTCCACCTCCGGAGCATTGCTGGTGATCCGCACATCCACCTGCTGCCCCGGGTTGAAATCCCAGTACGGATAGACATGAATCATGGGATCTTTTTTCACATCTGTCCACTCTGCGCGGAAGAGATAGTAGGAATCCTTCGGAAATCCCGCTGTATCCATCTGCCCGAAATAGCTGTTTTTCGTCTGATAAGGTGTCGGCTCACCGATGTAGTCAATGGCTGTCCAGATGAACTGTCCACAGGAATAGGGGGTATCTCTGTCCATAATGATACAGTATTCCGTATTTTTGGCTGCCCAGCTGGTAGTACTGTTACCCAGAGCGGAGCACTGTTCGTCTGCTTCGATCAGTGTCGCCCGATCCAGCGGGAAATGATAGATGCTGCGGCTCTGTACGACAGAAGAAGTCTCACTTCCGTAAATGATCCAGTCCGGATACTTTTTATGGTGCTCTTCATAATATTTTTCCGCGTAATTATATCCCGCCAGTTTCACGATATCTGCACATTTCTGGGCATTTTCCCATGGCATATAGTTCGAACCGATGGTCACAGGCGCCACATTACGGTAGTCCCACTTTCTGACTGCGGCAATGAGACTTTCGGTGATCTCCTGTCCATGGGCATCCGCATGGGTGTCCGGAATCTCGTTGCCGATGCTCCACATGATAACAGAGGGGTGATTGCGGTCTCTGCGGATCCAGCTGCGGACATCCTTCTCCATCCACTCCTTGAAAAATCTGGCGTAATCATATGGATTTTTCGCCATCTCCCACATGTCAAAGGCTTCGGACAATACCAGAAATCCCATCTCGTCCGCCAGCTCCATCACTTCCACCGCCGGCATGTTGTGGGAAGTCCGCAGGGCATTAACGCCCATGGAACGCATGAGTTTGAATTTACGGCGCATGGCTTCCTTGTGGAAAGCCGCTCCCAATGCTCCGAGGTCATGATGGTCACAGGTACCGTTCAGGCGGATCTTCCTGCCATTTAATAAAAAACCACGGTTGGGATCAAACTGTATGGTGCGGAAACCGATACGCAGATGTTCTTCCTGACACAGTTCCCGGCTGCTGGTCTCCTGCACTCTCCACAGGCATACCTGCAGATCATACAAGTAAGGATCCGTAATGTCCCATTTTCTGGGATTATCCACAGGGATCGTCACGGATATCTTGTTCTGTCCACAGGTGAGGGGCTGTTTTACCCGGAAGAGCTCCGAATTTTCCGTTCCTAAGGGACTTTTGCTGTTATCAGCATCTCGCAGACAGTATTCCAGTTCGTAATTTCCACTATCTGTTCCCCATTCCAGTTCCGTGTCGATGGTCAGGTCATAACCCTTTTTTGTCTCAACAGAAGATGTATAGATGCCGTCCAGAGGAATATGTGTCTCAGGCAGCCGGATCATCCACACATTCCGGTAGATTCCGGCACCGCTGTACCATCTGCTGTTGGGCGCCTGAAATACGACGCGCAGAACGATTTCATTGTCTCCCTCATGTAAAGCATCCGTAATATCCCAGTCAAAGGTAGAATAGCCATATTTCCAGTCGCCAAGGTACTCACCGTTTACATAAATAGAAGAATCCATGTAGACACCTTCAAAGCGGAGGATGACACGGTCATCATTTCCTGTTTTATCCGGGGCATAGGCAAAGTTCTTCCGATACCAGCCAATGCTGTCTTCATAGAGATTCTTCGTATCATAGATCAACCAGTCATGGGGCAGATCCACCGGCTGCATTTTGGCTTCCCAGATCTGCCTGTCTTCCCAGTTCACACCTAATTCCGTTTTGGCAAAATACCAATTATCATTCCATAACGTTCTGCTGTTCATCAAAGTTTTTTCCCTTTCTGTCTGATCCCGGTTTCTATCCCGTTATTTTATTTTTCCTGCACGTGTGCGGTTTTATCTGCGTTCGGTGCAAACTGTGCATCTGCCCGATCCTCCAGGTGTTTCACAAGCCAGACCGCCAACAGCGCATCCAGCGTTCCCAATAAGATTCCGCCCAGGATATCCGTTGGGTAATGAACGAAGAAGTAAAGTCTGGAAAATGCAATAAGTGCCGCCATGAGCAGACTTAAGAGTCCTGCTCTGCGATAATAGCAGAAGATCGTCACTGCACCGGCGAATCCATTGGAGCTGTGTCCCGAAGGAAACGAATATTCGGAAGGAAACGGGATCTTCAATATGACACTGTTGTCGACTGCGCAGGGTCTGGGTCTGGCGATCACATTTTTCAGAAACAGATTCCCCACCAGATAGGTAATAGCCATTGCGATCATCATAGTCAGACCGCATTTTCTGGTCTTCGGTATACATGTCAGGACGATTGCGATGGCAATCCATACGAGCCCACTTTCTCCTATGGTGGTAAAAAAACGCATGACATCTGTCAGCCATACCTGATGAATTCCCTGTATTGCGTGTAATATCTGTAACTCCATATTGCTCTCCATTCCGTAGACGACTGTCTGCCCTTCCGTTAACGTCTGCCAACAGTCTGCGCCTTCCACTAGGCGTTCACGCTGTTATGTCTGCCTTCACTACGCAGGCAATCGTTTTCTCAAAATTATTCCATTTTATTTAAGAACGCCTTCGCATTGGCCGCGATGTTATCCTTGAATACAGCAGAACCTGCTACGATAACATTAGCTCCCGCATCAAGTGCCAGCGCTACGTTGTCAAGATGAATGCCGCCGTCTACTTCCAGATCGGTAGCCAGTCCTCTGTCCGTGATCATTTTACGGATCACCGCTACCTTATTCAGGCATTCCGGGATCAGCTTCTGTCCGCCGAAACCGGGCTCCACGGTCATGACCAGTACCATATCCACCAGTTCCAGATAAGGCTCCACTGCCTCTGCCGGAGTGGCGGGTTTGATGGTGATGCCGACCTTTTTGCCGGTGGCACGTATTTTTTCAATGCATCCCTTCACATTCTCTGTGGCTTCCAGATGGAAATTCACCAGATCCGCCCCACAGGAAGCGAACTCTTCCACATAGCGCTCCGGCTTCTCGATCATCAGATGCACATCCAGGAACATGTCTGTGTGGGGTCTCACAGCCTTTAAGACAGGCATTCCGTAAGAGATTGACGGCACGAACAGCCCGTCCATCACATCCACGTGAAGCCAGGGCACTCCGGCTCCTTCCACAGCTTTGATATCCTCTCCCAGCTTCCAGAAATCCGCCGAAAGAATTGAAGGTGATAAAATATTCATGTTACTCCTCATTTCTGCCCCGCAGGGCTTTGTCTGTTGCTCATTTTTCCGGAATACAGGAAATCGTATTCCATACGCATCTATTCTAGCAAACTTGTTATGTTAAAACAAGACAAACTAAGAGGAACCCCTTCCTTCCGGAAAAAGTTCCTCTTGTCTGTGCTTTCTATAAATTTTTGACGTCCTCTTTTAACCGCTCCCAGGCATCCTCATGCTCCGTATAATAGATGGGGCATTTTTTGCCGCCACAGTCATAGTGGCGCAGAATATCGTCGGGTTGCAGGTCATAGGCATCCGTCAGCCATTTCAGTAATTTAATCAGGGAATCGTAGGTCTCCTGGGTGAACTGCCCGTTATCTGCCTTATAGCAGCATTCGATAGAGATGGAATCCTCATTGCGGGTCTGCACCGCGTAAGCAATCTCATCCAGAGGAACGCACTGGATGATCTCCCCGTTATAGCCGATGATGAAATGCGCACTGGCACTGCGCTCATGATTGTCCTTCAGCTGTTCGAAATAGCTGCGGTTCTGTGCCGCACTGGTGCCGGGGTTGGCAGTATAATGCACGAAAATATTGTTCACCTCCGTCAAAGGATCTCCCGGTCTGGAATATTCATTTACCGTGAGGAAATCCTCTGTCCAGGTGGGATGTGCCGCGTAAGTATCGACGGGTAACCCCTGAATTTTGGTTCCTGTTGCATTTTGGATCTGTTTTTCTGCCTGCTGCACCGCATCTGCGGCAATTTCTATCGGAGCACTGGCTTCCGCCGTGCTTGCCGGTACTTTCAAAAGTTTAGTCAGCGCAATGATTCCTACCAGAATTCCTGCGCAAAGTATGGAGAGACGAATATATCTGCGAATTCTTGCCCTTCTGCGGCGGCGCTGCCTCTCGGCTCTCGCCAGGCGCTGTCTGCCTGTATTTTTCCCGGTTCGATAATCTGCCAGATACGGGTTTCTCCGCATCTGCGTTATGTTGGTCTCTGCCTGTCTGCCCGAACGATTTTCCTGCGTCATATCAATAGTCCCCCCCGGAATGGATTGCATTCTATGGGTTTCAATATAACGCGGAGTTGTCACATTTTTCGTCACATTTTTCTTAAGAAATTATTAATTACGTCCAAACAATTCTTTCAAATACTCCTCAAGTATCTGCGCCACGTTGCGGTGAGCCTTTACACCGGGATGCAGGCGGCTGCCAACAGTATCCGGTGTCGTATCTGGAAGGTGCAAAAAGCGGATCCGGGAATCGGCAGTGTCCGTGGCATAACTCTCCACCGCTTCGCGGATCACCGGCAGGAAGCTGTCTCCCAGCATTCCGTAGCCCCAGATGATCTGTGCTGTGGGATTGCAGTTGCGTACCACTTTCAGGAAATCGCGAATGGCTGTGGTCAGTATCTCTTTGACTTCTTCTATGTCCCGGGTTCCTGCCCATTCCTGTCCCAGTTCCGCTGCCGACTGAATCGCTGTGGCATCATTGGTTCCCAGATTAATGATCACCGCATCCGGCTGCCATGCCTTGAAATCATAGTCTTCCAGCACTCCCATCGAAGTATTCCGCTCCCCGGTGAGCAATCCGCAGACCTGTGTATAAAAGGGCGGGATCTTGTTCTGTACAATGCCGTCCCAGCTGGTGACGATTCCCCAGCCACTCTGGGATACCACACGATATTCCGCAAAAAGCGCGTCCGCCACCATACAGGGATAAGTATTCACTGCAGAGAAAAAGGCACTGATCCAATCTTCCTCACCTACGGCGCCCATGGTTCCTTCCCCACTGGTAATGCTGTCGCCGACAAATTCCAGGCGGTACTTCGGCTCCGGCAGCGACAGAAACTCCCCGTCCGCATATTGTAATCCCAAAATCTGCAACATATGCACCGGATCTCCGCTCATTGCCTGTACTTCCTTCAGAATCCGTACATGTTTCGGTTTTCCTGCTGTCATTCCCCGGAACAGACTCACTTTGCTTTTTCCTTTGTTTACAGGGAAGCGGCTGATCTGCACACCATTCAGTTCCACCGAAAGCCATGGTTCCATAATGTCATAATCCGCATTTACTTCCAGCCACAGTTCACTGCCGGTATAGATAAACTCTATTCCGCTGCCGGTCCAAAACAGATTGATCACATCTGTTCCCGTGGTTCTTCCCAATACCCGCACCTGCGGCAATGCCGCCACACTTACTGTCTTTTTCTGCTCCATATTTTTCTCATACCTTCTACTATATTAATTATTTACATCCTCTTGCCATACTCTTCGGCAATCACATCCTGCGCCGGACGCCCACAGACTGCATAGGGGCTCTTCCACTCCATATTTCCCGGCCAGTCCCAGATACCGAATCCTTTTACCCAGTCACGTCTGCTGCAGGCTGCAAACATTGCACGGTACCAGTCCGCCTGCTCCGCATCATCCTCTTCCCCCTGCAATTCCCAATTGTTGGGAACCTGTGCGGAACCGTGAATATTCATACATCCCGCCTCCGAGAACAGAAAAGGCTTCTGATATTTTTTAACTACTTTTTCAATGCGATTCAGCTGATTCTCCCAATCATCAATGGGATAGTACCCACTGGAAGCAATCACATCCACGGCATCCCACCATGTAATATGATCTTCCCCGTATTTGTCACAATTATAACCGACAGGACCGTCATATACTGTTCGAACCTCTGCGATCAGCTTTCTCCACTCCGTCTCCCGGTGCTCTGTCATCGTCATTTCACAGCCTGCAAGGAATAATTCACATCCTGTCCGCTGTGCGATCTGTGCATAGTGCTTCTGAAAAGCAATGTGGCTTTCAAACCAGTTGTCCCACTTCGGTTCGCAAGGCACGTCATGTTCAAAAAAGCTGATCCTCGCTCTCCAGACGCCGTTGTCACAGTTCACGGTGGGCTTCAAAGCAACCTTTAGCCCGAGACTCTGCGCATATCTGATCATATCATACAATTCTTCATCTGTGCAGCATTTCTCTCCATTAAAGCGAATCTCTTCACTGTAGGGAGTCTCCTGCATTCCCGAGGGAGTGAGTATCACCCAGTTGGCATGGGTCTTACGTGCCATTTCCTCCATACTTTTTCTGGATTCCCCCGAACCCAGTACCCCTCTGTGCGGAAAAACCGCAAAATTTATGCCGTGAAATGCCTCCATACAATACCTTCCCTTTCCGTTGTTTATTGAAGTTCCATTTCTTGCATTGTATCATTTTTAATTTTATTTAGCTATAGTTATTAGCTTTTATTTACTTAATTTTATTTCTTTTGTTTTGCTTATTATGTGCATTGTCTTCCCATTTCACGTATGTTACCATGATGATATAGTTACTATTCTTTTGGGAAAGGAACTATCTATTATGCATTTTGTAAGAGCAAAGAGCATTTTATCTCAAAATAACGGAATGAATACTTATCGCGGATGCTCCCACGGTTGCATCTATTGTGACAGTCGCAGCAAATGTTACGGTTTTACTCATGCTTTTGAAGACATTGAGGTTAAAGAGAATGCGCCGGAACTGCTGGAGCAGGCATTACGCTCCAAGCGGCACAAGTGCATGATCGGCACGGGTGCCATGTGTGACCCGTATCTTCCTGCCGAAAAAGAGCTGCAACTGACCAGAAAATGTCTGGAACTGATCGAGCGATATGAATATGGTGTCACAGTACTCACGAAGTCTAATCTAATCCTTCGGGATCTGGATCTGCTGCAGTCTATCAATAAGAATACCAAAGCAGTGGTACAGATGACGCTTACAACTTATGATGAGGATCTGTGCCGGAAGATCGAGCCGAATGTCTGCACTACAAAAGAACGTTTTGAAGTGTTGATGAAATGCAAGGAATTGGGAATTCCTACCCTTGTATGGATGACACCGATTCTTCCATTTATCAATGATACCAGAGAAAATATAGAAGGTTTGCTTGATTATTGCCTGCAGGCAGGAGTTCAGGGAATTCTGCTATTCGATGTGGGACTTACACTCCGGGAAGGCGACAGAGAATATTTCTATCAGGCTCTGGATCGTGATTTCCCCGGCATCCGCCAAAAATATGTCAGTACTTATGGGAATGCTTATGATATTCCCAGTCCTCACGCGAAAGAACTCATGGCATTGATCCAAAATACCTGCGCAGCGAATGGTATTCTGTGTTCTGCGAAGGAATGCTTCGCTTACCTGCATGCGTTTCCCGAGAGATACGTGCAGCAGACACTGTTCTGAATAGAAAATTAGTTAAGAAGCCACGAACGCCCATGGTGGACGGAATGTCATGCCGCGATGTCTGTTGGAGGGTGTTGATATTTTCTTGAAAAGTGTTGAAAGACAGGTGGAAAGCGGACACGATGACCCGTCCACCGTGGGCGTTCGTGGGGTTGGGTTTATGGCAGGTTCTACGTTACAGCGTCTCGCGGAGTCTCTCCGCTACTTTCGCATACATGGGCACAGGTACCCCGTATCTCTCACCCATGCGGACGACTTCGTACACGAGTCCGTCGATTTCGGAATTTTTCCCATCCATGACATCTCTCTGCATGGAGGTGGTAGCTTCCGGTGCCAGAGTGGATAGAATCTTCAAATTGACTTCCACCATATCCCGCTCAAAGGGAACTCCCATGGCTTCTGCCAGTGCGGCGATCTCACGGATCATGGTCTTGAAGGCTTCCCGCTGCTCTCCCTCTCTCTGGAAGTCCGCTGCGGTGGCATGATAATAAAGTCCCGCCGCACCGATGGGCGATACATAAGAAAACTTCTCCAGGGCATCCCTGCGGATATTTTCGGACAATACGCCATCGATTCCGCTGGCATCAAAATCTTTCTTGATCTCTTCTAATCGGGAATCATGTGCTTCTTTTTCCCGGACACCATATACCACACGCAGAATCCTGCCATGCTGGATCAGCACTCCCGGTTCCTTGATGTTAGCGGAGACATAGATACAGCCGTCCGTCACCAACAGTTCCGGCAGCTTCTCCTGCATTTTTGCACCGGTTCCATAGATATTCAACACCGGGATCACAATGGTCGAAGACTTTGCCACTTTTTGAATAAAAGGAATGGTATCCTCCAGAGAATATCCTTTCACACATACCAATATCACATCCGGCTGCTCGTCATAATGCTCCATATCCGTAGCTTTTACAGGAATGGTCTCGGTGGTGCCGTCCCACATTTTCTCCACGGCAAGTCCCTTTTCCTGCATGGCTGCCAGATGCCTGCCTCTTGCAATCAGGGTGACATCCCTGCCGGCCTTTGTCATATAGAATCCTAAAATTCCGCCGGTTCCTCCGGCTCCGATAATTGCGTATTTCATGATAATAACTTTCCCTTTCTGCTATCCCGGGGCCTCCGAACCATACTCCTTCCGGACGTTCCGTAATCTACAGTTTGTAACTGCGGTCGTATCCATTTCACCCTCTCATAACAGGCTTATTTACTCACAGATAATCACAGTGTATTTATAATACCATGACACAAAAGAAGCCGCCAGTCTCTGTTTTCACATAACTGGCGGCTTCTCCTTGATATCATTTATTCCTTACAGGAACTCTTTTACAGACTTGTAAACGCCCTTAGCATCCAGACCGTACTTCTCTACCAGAGCAGCAGCGGAACCGGACTCGCCGAAGACATCCTGCATACCAACCTTCTTCACCGGTACAGGGTAATGTGCACACAGGCAGTCGCAGACTGCACTTCCCAGTCCGCCAATAACGGAATGCTCTTCCACGGTGACTACCTTACCGGTCTTCTTCGCGCTGTTAAGGATGATCTCCTCATCGAGAGGTTTGATGGTACAGATATTTACAACCTCTGCGCTGATGCCTTCCTCTTCCAGCATCTTCGCTGCACCCAGAGCAGAATCTACGCAGATACCGGTAGCTACGATGGTGACATCTTTACCTTCACGGACTACTGTTCCCTTACCGATTTCAAAATGATAACCGGGATGATCGTTGATCACGGGGACTGCGGCACGTCCGAAACGGATGTATACAGGTCCTTCATATTCCAGAGCGGCACGGACAGCAGCTCTTGCTTCCACATCATCGGAAGGGCACATTACTACCATGCCGGGGATGGTGCGCATCAGGGCGATATCCTCGTTACACTGATGGGTAGCGCCGTCTTCACCTACGGTGATACCTGCATGAGTTGCACCGATCTTGACATTCAGATGCGGATAGCCAATAGAGTTACGCACCTGCTCGAATGCACGTCCTGCTGCAAACATTGCAAATGAGCTTACGAAGGGAATCTTACCTACCAGGGACAGTCCTGCTGCCACACCCATCATGTTTTCCTCTGCGATACCACAATCGATATGACGGTCGGGATATGCCTTACGGAAGATTCCGGTCTTGGTAGCTGCTGCCAGGTCAGCATCCAATACTACCAGATTGGGGAATTCTTCTGCCAGTTCCTTCAGGGAGTTACCATAGCTTTCTCTGGTTGCAATCTTTTTCACGGTATTCTCTGCCATTACTGCTCACCTGCTTTCTCTAATTCTTTTTCGATCTTATCAAGGTCTGCCATTGCCACTGCGTACTCCTCATCGTTGGGAGCCTTACCGTGCCAGTCCACATTGTTCTCCATGAAGGAGACGCCCTTACCCTTCAGGCTGTGGAATACGATACAGGTGGGCATGCCCTTGGTCTCTCTTGCTTCCTTGAATGCTGCACGAATCGCATCAAAATCATGTGCATCAGCATTGATCACATGGAAATTGAATGCCTCGAACTTTTTATCAATGGGATAAGGAGAACATACCTGATCGATGGGTCCATCGATCTGCAGATTGTTGTTATCTACCATTACGCAGAGGTTGTCCAGCTTACGGAAGCCAGCGAACATAGCAGCCTCCCATACCTGTCCTTCCTCGATCTCACCATCACCCAGCAATGTGTATACACGAAAATCACGTTTGTCCATCTTCGCACCCAGTGCCATGCCGACTGCTGCGGAAATACCCTGTCCCAGAGATCCGGAAGACATATCCACGCCGGGGATATGGATGCAGGGATGACCCTGCAGGTAGGAACCTAAGTGACGCAGGGTAGGCAGATCCTCTACCGGGAAATATCCTCTGTGAGCCAGTGCGGAATAGAGTCCGGGAGCTGTATGACCCTTGGACAGCACGAATCTGTCGCGCTCCTCCATATCGGGGTTCTTCGGATCAATATTCATCTCCTCGAAATATAAAAACGTAAAAATATCTGCGGCTGACAGGGATCCGCCGGGATGTCCTGCTTTCGCACTATGAACTGCGGTCACAATGCCCTTGCGGACATCATTGGCACGCTTTTGCAGTTCTAAATTCTTCATTGTTTCCTCCATTCCGCCATATTGGCCTATCTGTTGCAATTTACGTTGTTATACTAGCATACTTCCCGATGCTAGTCCAGTAGAAGAATTGCTCTTCTGCCGTAAAATATTGCGGTCTCGTCCTAACAACTTTGCCCTGCCATTCATAAATTTTCTCACTTCGCTCGAAAATTTATTTCATGGAGGGGCGCTTCGCTAATAGAATTTGTCATATAGTGCTTAGTACGCAAGCGTCCACACACTATAAGCCAAATTCTATTTCTGAACTGTTTGACCATAGTATGCATTCTTTCCATGCTTGCGATTATAGTGCTTATCCTGCAGCTCCTGCGGTGCCGGCTGGATCCCGGGGTTGATCATCTCGGCGCGGTATGCCATTTTTGCCACCTCTTCCAGTACTACCGCATTGTGGACAGCCTCTTTGGCATCCTTGCCCCAGGCAAAAGGCCCATGGTTCTTGCACAGAACGGCAGGCACGGCTTTCGGATCCTTTCCCAGACGTTTGAACTCGTTAACGATCAGGTGTCCGGTATTTTCCTCGTAAGCGTCCTCGATTTCTTCCTTGGTCAGACAGCGCACACAAGGAACCGGGCCATAGATATAATCTGCATGGGTGGTTCCGTAGCAGGGAATGTCTCTTCCCGCCTGCGCCCAGCTGGTGGCATAGGAAGAATGGGTATGTACGATACCGCCGATCTCCGGGAATGCCTTGTATAACTCCAGATGAGTAGCGGTGTCGGAAGAGGGATTTAAGTTTCCCTCTACCTTATTGCCATTCAGATCCATGACTACCATCATCTCCGGTGTCAGCTTGTCGTAATCCACGCCGCTGGGTTTGATGACGAACAATCCGCTCTCTCTGTCAATGGCGCTGACATTTCCCCAGGTAAAAGTCACCAGACCATACCGGGGCAGATCCATATTTGCTTCATATACTTTCTGTTTTAATTCTTCTAACATATCCTAAACCTCATTTCTTTCTAAAACCCGCAAGTTTTCCGACACCTATATGTCGTGCACTTATGTGCCGTGCCCTCAGGTATCATACACTTATGTGCTCTCATGCACCGCACACCAACCTACATGCGGTATCCTTCCGTGCACTATGCAGACATATTTTGCGTCTGAAAAATTATTTTGCGGCAACCGCTGCCTTCTCTGCGGGAAGGAGCTTTTTATACTCTTCCAGGAAAGCCTCAAATCCCTTCACATCCTCAGGGTCCGGATTCCATGTGGTTCCGGTCTGTCCCGCGAAGATCTTGTCATTCAAATAAGAAGAAAGGGGCTCACCGTCTTTTTTCTCCTTCATGAAAGCTGCCAGAATGGCAATACCCCAGGCACCACCTTCGCTTGCCGTATCCATAACGGTGATCGGTGCGTTCATACCCGCTGCCATGACACGCTGTCCCACCACGGGAGTCTTGAAAAAGCCGCCGTGTCCCATCAGGGAATCCACTGCCACATGCTCTTCTTTTAACAGAATATCCATACCGATCTTCAGCGTAGCAACTGCGCTGTACAGGTGGGAACGCATGAAGTTTGCCAGTGAAAAGTCCGCATCGGGAGTTCTTACCACCATAGGACGACCGGCATCCAGACCGGTGATGGGTTCTCCGGAAAAATAGTTATATGCCGTTACGCCGCCGCAATCCGCAGCACCTTCCAGTGCCTTACGGTACAGCACACCGTACAGCTCGTTCTTGTCTACTTTCACGCCAAAGCTCTCTACACACTCGCCGAAGAGGTTAACCCAGGCATTCAGATCGGAGGTACAGTTATTGCAGTGTACCATTGCCACGGGCATACCGTCGGGAGTAGTGACCATATCGATCTCTTCGTGTACTTTTTCCATAGCCTTTTCCAGTACGATCATGGCAAAAATAGAGGTTCCGGCAGAGACATTACCGGTGCGGACAGCCACGCTGTTGGTAGCTACCATTCCGGTTCCCGCATCACCCTCGGGAGGACACATGGGTGCACCGGGCTGTAAGGTTCCGGTAGGATCCAGTAATCTGGCTCCCTCTGCGGTCAGAACACCGGCAGGCTCTCCGGCTGTCAGTACCTTGGGCAGAATATCGCGGATCTTCCAGTCAAAATTGTGTAATCCATCGAACTGGTCTAACATCTTCTGATCAAAGTCCATAATGGTGGAATCAATAGGGAACATGCCTGCTGCCTCACCGATGCCCAGGACTTTTTCACCGGACAGTTTCCAGTGAATATAGCCTGCCAGGGTGGTGAAAAATGCGATATCCTTTACGTGCTCTTCTCCGCTTAAGATTGCCTGATACAGATGGGCGATGCTCCATCTCTGTGGGATATTGAAGTTAAATACCGGAATCAGCTTCTTGCAGGCTTCTTCCGTCATCGTATTTCTCCAGGTACGGAAAGGTACCAGGAGTTCACCTTCTGCATTAAAAGGCATATAGCCGTGCATCATTCCGCTGAATCCCAGTGCCCCCAGCGTAGTCAGCTTCTCACCGTATTTTGCTTCCACATCCTCTGTCAGGCTCTTATAACAGCCCTGCAGTCCTTTCCAGATGTCCTCCAGGCTATAGGTCCAAATATTGTTCTCCAGTCGGTTCTCCCAGTCGTAAGTTCCCATGGCAATGGGGGTGTGGCTAACATCTACCAGTACCGCTTTGATCCTGGTGGAACCGAATTCAATACCCAGAACCGCCTTTCCTGCTTTGATGGCTTCTTTTGCTGTTTCGTTCATTTAATCTTCTCCTTATGCTTTTATATCGTTTCTGCTTCCTTTTTCCTTCATTATCTCTTACACTCTGCTATCTTTTTACCCAGGTTTTTTAGAATACCTTTGCCCCTGGTATCAATTAATTTCAGTATAATAAGACAATGCTTCAAAGTCCATACATCTTTTGTCTTTTGTAGATGCATTTTCATGGTTGTATGGTGCACAACTCCGTTTTCTAAATCACTTATCCGTAGGACGTCAGGGTGCCCTGCGCACCGGGTAAGTCTATCCTAGGTGCTGTTCACATATACTTTTACCAACACTCTCTGTCATCAGGTAACTATCGTGCGAAAACGTCCTTCCCTTTCCTTCCACCAACTGCTTCTGTGTATCTGCCTCCTTTGCGGCCTCACCGGCGCTATGGCTCTTTTGTCCCGTTGTACTTCCGCAGACAGGCGCTTTGAACAATTCACATCTCAGGTTTTCCGGGAGGAAATGGCTGCCAGCACCCTGAACATGCACTACACCATTGCAGATCCTGCCGCCTTTGGGATCACGGATTACGAGCCTGTCCTTCCGATTTATACCTCTGGGCAGTCGGACGCGAGTGGGGAACGTTGTTCTGCGCTCCTTAGACAACTAAGTTGTATTGCTTACGATAAGCTCTCACCGGAGAATGCTTTCACCTATACACTCCTACAGCGGTCTCTGGAAAATGACCTGGCGTTGGCGCAGTTCCCCTATTACAACGAACCGCTGTCCCCATCTTCGGGAATGCAGTCACAGCTCCCCATCCTGCTGGCAGAATACACCTTCCGTTCCAGGCGGGATGTGACAGACTACCTGGAACTCTTAGACCAGGTGGACGATTATTTTGCCTCCTTGCTCCTCTATGAGCAGGAAAAAGCTGCCGCAGGCTTCCTCATGCCGGATGTTTCCCTGGAAAAAGTCCGAAAGCAATGTGACACCATCGTCACCATACAAGAACTGGCACAAGGAACCCACTTTTTGCAGACCACCTTTGAAGACCGGCTGGTGGAATTGCAGGCACAGGGCATATTATCTGCCGAAGTTGTCTCTTCCTTTCTTAAGGAAAATGACCGGCTGCTCACCACGGTAGTACAGCCTGCCTACGCCACACTATCCGAAGGACTGTACTCTCTGGAGACTTCCGGCTCTGTCGGTCAGACATCTTCTATCTCTCAGGCGTCTCCCGGTGGGATCATAGATACATCCGGCGCCCTGCCGAAAGGTCTCGCCCTGTTGCCGGATGGGAAGACTTACTATCACCACCTTCTTTTCGCCGAGACCGGTTCCTCCCGTTCGGAAAAAGAACTGGTGCAAATGCTTCTGGCGCAATTTCAGGAGGAACAGGCGGCCATCCGCAGCCTGACACAACAGTCCCCTTCTCTGCTTTCCATGCTTTCCGAAGGGATCACGGAAGATTTTCCCATCCCGGAACCGGAAGAAATGCTTTCCGATCTACAATCACGCATGATAAATGACTTTCCTGTCAGTAATCCCACTCCCTCCTTTACTGTCAAGGATGTCGTTCCCAGTCTGGAGCCTTACAGTGCACCGGCTTTTTACCTGACGACTCCCCTGGGCGATTCTGACAATAATGTCATCTATATAAACCGCCGCAATTCTCCCATGGGACTGGAGCTCTATACGACCCTGGCACACGAAGGTTTTCCCGGGCATCTCTATCAGACCGTGTATAGTAACCGTGCCTTTTTAGATAAAGACATGGATCCTGTGAGAAAGCTGATCTGGTACGGCGGATATTTGGAGGGTTGGGCGCTGTATGTAGAATTTATTTCCTATGATTATGCGGCAGATCTGCTCGAACAGTGCGGACAGTCGGATGCCGCACAGGCCGCTCTCCTGGAAAAACATACCCGGAGCCTTCAGCTGTGCATGTATACTCTGTTGGACCTTCTGATCCACGGGGAAGGTGCCGGATACGATCAGACTGCCACATTCCTTGGAAAGTTTGGCATTGATTCCCCGGAAGCCTGCAAGGCGATCTATACTTATATTGCGGAAGAGCCCTGCAATTATCCGAAGTATTATGTGGGCTATCTGGAGATTTTGAAATTACGGGAAACTGCCCGGTCCCATTGGGGTGACAGGTATTCCGACCTTCGCTTTCACACATTTTATCTGGAAAATGGCTGCTGTGATTTTTCCTTGCTGGAGGAGCTGCTGTAAAATAGAACAGCCTTGTAAAACAACACAAGACCATAACTTGACAAACCCCCCCTCCTTTTCTATACTTGCAAAAGGAGAGGGGCTTTTTTCTTCCTATATTTAGCTTCCTATCACAGAAAGGCATACAATTCCCATGGAACAACTATTATTCAGTTTGAATGCAACGATCCCCGTATTCCTGGTCATGGTGATCGGTTATGTTTTACAGCAGCTGCATGTTACCAACGACTCATTTGTCAAAACCCTGAATTCATTCAATTATAAAATCACTCTTCCCGTACTTTTGTTCAAGGACATGTCCACTGCAGATTTTTACAGTGTATGGGATACCGGTTACGTGCTGTTCTGCTTCTTCGTGACCCTGTTCTGCATCGTCATCACCTGGGGCGTGGCAGGCATTTTTTATAAAAACAAATCCCGCCTGGGAGAGCTTGTCCAGGCAAGCTACCGCAGCAGTGCCGCTGTCCTGGGTATCGCCTTTATACAGAACATCTACGGAAACTCCGGCATGGCTCCCCTGATGATTGTGGGTACGGTTCCCCTGTACAATATCGCTGCCGTACTGATCCTGTCCTTCACCGGACCGGATGCGAAGGGCTTCGATAAAGAATCCCTGCTGAAATCCTTAAAAGGGATCATCACGAATCCGATCATTATCAGTATCGCCCTGGGCATGCTGTCCAGCGCCTGCCGGATCCATTATCCCGTGATCATTTCCAAGACCATCAGCAATGTTGCCGTACTGGCTACCCCTCTGGCCCTGATCGGCCTCGGTGCCGGATTCGAGGGTAAAAAAGCCTTAAAGCTTTTAGTCCCCACCGGAGTGGCAACCGTGTTAAAGCTGGTAGTATGGCCTGCACTGTTTCTGCCGCTTGCCGTCCATTTTGGCTTTACCGGAGAAAAACTGGTGGCAATCCTCATTATGTTAGGCTCCCCCACCACCGTAAGCTGTTATATTATGGCGAAAAACATGAACCACGAAGGAACTTTGACTTCCAGCGTGGTTGTTGCCACCACGTTTTTAAGTTCCATCACTCTGACGGTATTTTTGTTCATTTTGCGGAGTCTGCAATTGATTTAGTTACATGATGCCCACGAATTGTTCCGTACTGCGCACTCTCACAATTCTACCCAATATTCGCATATTGCGGGATTATCATCACATTTTCCCCGCAAGAAAAATGCTTGCCACTGTTCCCGCTAACGTTGCCAGCAGTGCCCCCGGCAACGTGTAGCGGGTTTTCGTTACCTTTGCCGCCAGAAAATACACACTCATGGTATAAAAAACCGTCTCGGTACAGCTCATAAGGATTGATGTCAGCATCCCGGCATAAGAGTCCGGGCCGCAGGTCTTGAAAATATCCAGCACCAGCCCGGTAGCCGCGGAGGAAGAGAACATTTTTACGATAAGCAGCGGGATCAGCTGCGTCGGAAGTCCCACAGCCTGCGTCGCCGGTCCGATCAGCTTCCCTAACAATTCAAAAAATCCGGAAGTCCGAAGGATTCCCACTGCCATCATCAGTCCTACCAGTGTCGGAAGGATCTCCACCACAATACGCAGCCCCTCTTTTGCCCCCTTCAAAAAAGTCTCGTATACTTTCACCCCTGAGACCATTCCGTAACCCACGATCCAGAAGATCACCATGGGGATCATAATATCTGACATATGTGTCAATACGTTTATCATGGTCCTTACCTATCCTTCCATTTACAATAAATCACGGAAATGATGGTACTGAAAAGTGTAGCCACCAGTGCCGGAGCAATGATCACCGCCGGGTTGGCACTGCCGTATCGGCTGCGATAGGCAATCATGTTGACCGGGATCAGTTGTAAGGACGAAATATTCAGGATCAGAAACGTACACATTTCATTGCTGGCAACTGACACATTCGTTCCGTGCCGTCCGCTCTCCAGTCGTTCTCCGGTTCCGGGCCGTGACTGCCTGTTCACAGACTGCATTCCCTGCTGCTCTATCTGCCGCTGTTCTCTCCTCTGCTCCTCCAGCTTCGCCAGCTGTTCCATGGCTTTCAGTCCCGCCGGGGTACACGCCCAGCCAAGCCCCAGCACATTGGCGATCAGATTTGTGGCTATGTATTCCCCCGCCGGATGATCTTCCGGAAGTCTTGGGAACATAAATTTCAGAAAAGGCCGGATACCCTTTGTCATCTTCGTGATCATACCGGATTCCTGCGCGATTTCCATCAGTCCCATCCACAGTGCCATGACCCCTGCCATGGTGATGCAGAGACTCACCGCCTCTCCGGCACTGTCAAGCGCCCCTCCTGTCAATGCACTCATCTGCCCGGTACAGACACCGTAGATCACACCTAACAGGATCATTCCTGCCCAGATATAGTTAAGCATCTTCTCCAAACCGCCTGCTATTCCTTCGTTTCACTATATGCGAATGTCGGGATGTCCTATGAAAATACGAATCGCGCCTTCGGTCATGTTCTACCATGCCTGCATTTCCATCCGGAATTTCTTCCCGGCATACAAATATAAGCCTTCCGGTAATATTTTTTCCGAAAGGCTTATCTGGTTCATTCTCTCAAATTCTTTTACAGAGTTCCCTGTGTGAACAGGCTTCTCACATGTGCCACCTCTTCCGCAGTGGCTTTCTCTGCCGGCACATAATAAGATTTCTCTCTGGCAATCTGATACAGCTCCTCCTGGGACTGCTCACAGGCAGTACGGAACTGCTTCAGTGTCTGTTTTAATTCCTTGTTCTCTGACTGAGCGATCATTCCCGCATAGCGGGTCAGTTCTCCGTTGATCCCGGCCAGAGTATCTGCTACCATTGTCTTTTCCTGCATTCTGCTGCCTCCTTACTGCAAAAACTTCATAAGCTGCTGTTTGTTCTCCATAGCGCTGCGGGCCCCCTTTTCAAAAAACTGTTTTACCTTCGGGTCCTCCGCTTCCTTGGCGTACTCCTGCATTTTGCAGTGGGTCGTGTCAAAGCCGCCGATCAGATGGCGCAGATTCTGCAGATCTAATTCTGAAATATCACTCATGCTGTTAACCTCCTTTTGATTCCTTCTATTCTTTGCGAGGTTAGTATGCGCAGGATATTCTTTTCTATACTAAATAAAATTAGCAAATATAGATACGGAAATCACAGTCAATATACCGCAGACCACGATGGACAGGCTGCTCATGGCTCCTTCGATCTCGCCCAGTTCCATGGCTTTCGCGGTTCCCAGCGCATGGGCACTGGTACCGATAGCAAGACCTTTGGCAATGGGATCCTCGATCTTGCACAGGCGGCAGATCGTCTCTGCCAGAATGTTGCCGAGGATGCCTGTGACAATGATCACGACTACCGTAATGGTCACAATGCCGCCCATTTTTTCAGAAATCCCCATACCGATAGCTGTGGTAATGGACTTGGGCAGAAGCGTTACATACTGCTCATGATTCAGACCAAACATCAGGCTTAAAGCAAAAACGCTCACCATGGCAGTCATAACGCCGGCGATGATTCCGCCGAAAATGGCCTTGGGATAAGTCTTTAACAGCTCCAGCTGACGATACAGAGGCACTGCCAGACTGACCGTTGCCGGAGTCAGGAAAATGCTGATATACTGCGCGCCGTTTGCATAGGTCTCATAATCTATATGGAACAATAACAATACTGCCACGATCAGGATTACGGAGATCAGTAAGGGATTGGCAATGGCTTTTCCGGTCTTCTGTTTGATCCACAGACCGATCTCGTAGGTGACCAGTGTAATAGCAATGCCGAAAAAGATAGACTGGCTCAATATTTCATTCATTTATCTGTCCTCCTTATCATCTGCGGTAGTGTCAAAAACTACCTGTTTTTATTGTTCTTAAATCCTTTAAAACCTTGA
>CAMEOT010000013.1 GCA_945929965.1 uncultured Lachnospiraceae bacterium | reverse complement strand
GTGACACTATCAATTGAAATTATTCAACGATAGTAGCAACTCTACCAGAACCTACAGTACGTCCACCTTCACGGATAGCGAAAGTAAGACCCTGCTCCATAGCGATAGGATGGATCAGTTCGATGGTCATCTCTACGTTATCACCAGGCATACACATCTCAACACCAGCGGGCAGTTCGCAAACGCCGGTAACGTCGGTGGTTCTGAAGTAGAACTGAGGACGATAGTTGTTGAAGAAAGGAGTATGACGTCCACCCTCATCCTTGGTCAGAACGTATACCTGAGCGGTAAACTTTCTGTGGCAGGTAACAGTACCGGGCTTAGCCAGAACCTGTCCTCTTTCGATTTCAGTTCTCTGGATACCACGAAGCAGAGCACCGATGTTATCACCAGCCTGTGCCTCATCCAGCATCTTACGGAACATTTCGATACCGGTTACAACAGTCTTCTTGGTCTCTTCCTTGATACCAACGATTTCAACTTCATCATTCAGATGCAGAACACCACGCTCTACACGACCGGTAGCAACGGTACCACGACCGGTAATGGTGAATACGTCCTCGACGGGCATCAGGAAAGGCTTATCAGTATCACGCTGAGGATCAGGAATATAAGAATCTACAGTATCCATCAGTTCCATGATCTTGTCGCCCCACTCGCTGCTGGGATCTTCCAGAGCCTTCAGAGCGGAACCCTTGATGATAGGGCAGTCATTGAAGTCGTACTCTTCCAGCTGCTCGGTTACTTCCATCTCAACCAGCTCGATCAGCTCGGGATCGTCAACCATATCACACTTGTTCAGGAATACGATGATGTAAGGAACGCCTACCTGACGAGACAGAAGGATGTGCTCCTTGGTCTGAGCCATAACACCATCAGTAGCAGCTACAACGAGGATAGCACCATCCATCTGTGCAGCACCGGTGATCATGTTCTTAACGTAGTCAGCATGGCCCGGGCAGTCAACGTGTGCATAGTGTCTCTTCTCGGTCTGGTACTCGATGTGAGCGGTAGAAATAGTAATACCACGCTCTCTCTCTTCGGGAGCCTTATCGATGTTATCGAAGTCAACCTTCTCGTTACCAGGTACTCTCTCGGAAAGAACCTTGGAGATTGCTGCGGTCAGAGTAGTTTTACCATGGTCAACGTGACCGATGGTACCAATGTTACAATGGGGCTTTGTTCTGTCAAATTTAGCTTTAGCCATTATTTAAGTCCTCCTTAAAATAATTAAACAGTTTCGTAGTTTTATTTTTTTAACTTGCTACCTCTGATTATATTAAATAATCAGAGGTTTTTCAAGTCATTTTATTGATTTAATACTTATTTTGCTTTTGCAGCAAGAACCTTTTCCTGAACGTTCTTGGGAACGGGCTCATACTTTTCGAAGAACATGGAGTAGTTACCACGACCCTGAGTCTTGGAACGCAGGTCTGTGGAGTAACCGAACATCTCAGCAAGGGGTACGTATGCTTTAACCATCTTACCACCGCCGATATCTTCCATACCTTCTACACGACCACGACGGGAGTTCAGATCACCGATTACATCGCCCATGTATTCCTCAGGCATGGTAACCTCAACCTTCATGATCGGCTCGAGCAGTACAGGAGCTGCCTTCTGCATTGCTTCCTTAAATGCCATGGAACCTGCAATGTGGAATGCCATCTCGGAGGAGTCGACCTCATGATAGGATCCATCATATACGTTC
Organism: uncultured Lachnospiraceae bacterium; assembly: GCA_945929965.1. Classification (GTDB taxonomy): domain Bacteria; phylum Bacillota; class Clostridia; order Lachnospirales; family Lachnospiraceae; genus Acetatifactor. Next base: position 79,229 of record CAMEOT010000013.1, on the reverse strand, counting down.
GCATGAACACCCAACACAGGGAATCCACCCAGGATACCAGCTCTTGCTGCTTCCTGAATACCTTCACCGATTGCAGGGATGTATTCCTTAGGAATTGCACCACCGACAACGGTAGATTCGAATAACAGGGTAGGAGGATCGTTGATCAGAATGTTTGCCTTAGGATCATAGTCAAACTTCTCACAGTTAGCCTCCAAGGGCTCGAACTTAACTTTACAATGACCATACTGTCCACGTCCACCGGACTGTTTTGCGTATTTGTATTCCTGGTCAACAGCCTTGGTGAAGGTCTCCTTGTAAGCAACCTGAGGAGCACCTACGTTAGCTTCTACATGGAACTCACGAAGCAGACGGTCAACGATGATCTCCAGATGTAACTCACCCATGCCGGCGATAATGGTCTGACCGGTCTCCTGGTTGGTATGAGCACGGAAAGTAGGATCTTCTTCTGCCAGTTTTGCAAGAGCCTCACCCATCTTACCCTGACCAGCTTTGGTCTTAGGCTCGATAGCCAGCTCGATAACGGGCTCAGGGAACTCCATGGACTCCAGGATTACAGGGTGCTGCTCATCACAGATGGTATCACCGGTAGTGGTGAACTTGAATCCAACTGCTGCTGCGATATCACCGGAGTAAACCTTTTCCAACTCTGCACGCTTGTTCGCATGCATCTGCAGGATACGTCCTACACGTTCCTTCTTGTCCTTAGTAGCATTGAGTACATAAGAACCGGAATTCAGCGTACCGGAATATACACGGAAGTAAGCGAGCTTACCTACGAACGGGTCAGTCATGATCTTGAATGCAAGTGCAGCGAAAGGCTCTTCATCAGAGGACTTTCTCTCTACTTCATTACCGTCAAAGTCAACACCCTTAATAGCCGGCACATCCAGAGGAGAAGGCATATACTCGATAATAGCATCCAGGAGCTTCTGAACGCCCTTATTTCTGTAAGCAGTACCGCAGCATACAGGAACGGCTCTGCACTCACAAGTAGCTTTTCTCAAAGCAGCCTTCATCTCTTCAACAGAAGGAATTTCACCTTCCAGATACATCATTGTCAGATCATCATCCAGCTCACAAACCTTTTCAATGAGCTCATCATGATATAAAGCAGCCTCATCAGCCATATCTCCAAGATCATCGGTAACAGTGATGTCATCACCCTTCTCATCGTTGTAGATGTAAGCCTTCATCTCGAACAGATCAATGATTCCCTTGAACTCATCTTCCTTACCGATAGGCAACTGAAGGCAGATAGCGTTCTTACCAAGTCTGGTACGGATCTGATCTACTGCTGCGTAGAAATTAGCACCCAGGATATCCATCTTGTTGATGAATGCCATACGAGGTACATTGTAGGTGTCAGCCTGACGCCATACGTTCTCGGACTGAGGCTCTACACCACCCTTTGCACAGAAGACGCCGACAGCGCCATCCAGTACACGAAGGGAACGCTCAACCTCAACGGTGAAGTCTACGTGACCCGGGGTATCAATGATATTGATACGATGCTCCAGAGCACCGGGTGCGGGCTTGGTCTCTTTCTCAAGAGTCCAGTGACAGGTAGTAGCAGCAGAGGTGATGGTAATACCTCTCTCCTGTTCCTGCTCCATCCAGTCCATGGTAGCAGTACCTTCGTGAGTATCACCGATCTTATAGTTAACACCTGTGTAATACAGGATACGCTCGGTAGTAGTGGTCTTACCGGCATCGATATGAGCCATAATTCCGATATTTCTGGTTCTCTCTAACGGATATTCTCTTCCAGCCAAGATTTTTCCCTCCTACTAGAATCTGTAATGAGCAAAAGCCTTGTTTGCCTCTGCCATCTTGTGCATGTCTTCTTTTCTCTTAACTGCAGATCCGGTATTGTTGGCTGCGTCAAGAATTTCGTTAGCAAGTCTGTCTTCCATGGTTTTCTCACTTCTCTTACGAGAGAACATGGTCAACCAACGAAGGCCCAGAGCCTGACGTCTCTCAGGTCTAACCTCGATAGGTACCTGATAGGTAGCACCACCGATACGTCTTGCTTTTACTTCCAGAACAGGCATGATGTTGTTCATAGCCTCTTCGAATACTTCCAGAGCAGGCTTGCCGCTCTTCTCTTCAACCTTAGCAAATGCTCCGTATACGATCTTCTGGGCTACACCCTTCTTGCCATCCAGCATGATGTTGTTGACAAGCTTGGTAACCACTTTGTTGTTGTATAAAGGATCTGCTAATACATCTCTTTTCTGAATATGTCCTTTACGTGGCACGGTTCTTCCCTCCTTAACAAATTGTTTACGTTAGATCATAGGTACTCACATGTGTTTCCCCAAGTGTTCGCGCTGTTATATCTGTATCACAGAATTCCAACACTTTTCTTAGTTTCGTTTTTGTGGTACAAAGATGTCTCATCGACATCTCCAAAAATCCTCGCGGATTTTCATCGGACTTATCATCCGACGTTCAAAACGCCTTGGATACTACTTATTTCTTAGCATCCTTAGGTCTCTTAGCGCCGTACTTGGAACGAGCCTGTTTTCTGTTAGCGACACCGGCGGTATCAAGGGTACCACGGATGATGTGGTATCTGGTACCGGGCAGGTCCTTAACACGACCACCACGGATCAAAACAACGCTGTGCTCCTGCAGATTGTGACCTTCACCGGGAATGTAGCTGGTAACTTCGATTCCGTTGGAAAGACGTACTCTGGCGATCTTTCTAAGAGCAGAGTTAGGCTTTTTAGGAGTTGCTGTCTTAACAGCGGTACATACACCACGCTTCTGGGGAGCAGAAACGTCTGTTGCTTTCTTGTGAAGGGAGTTGTATCCTTTCTGGAGAGCAGGTGCAGTAGACTTCTTTACAGCAGTCTGACGTCCTTTTCTTACTAACTGGTTAAATGTTGGCATTCTGTTTCACCTCTTTCTTAAATAGTATAATAGACGCACCTTTTCTGGCACGCTTTAATAGTATACTTGTTCCAACTTCCGTTGTCAACTGGTTTTTCGTGAAATTTACAGGGTTTTTCACGACTTCTTCATATTATTATAACCAAAAGAGGAGCAGTACCGTTTCCGATACCGCTCCATGAAGTATTTCCCATAAATTTCCCTTATACAAGGTCTGCTTATAAAGGAACCGCTACTGTACCTGCGGCAGATAGCGTTCCAAAGCATCCTGCCAGGAGGGAAGTCTCTCAAAACCGTTCTCTGTGAGTTTCTCCTTGCTCATGCGGCTGTTCTCCGGTCTCTTTGCCTTCGTGGGATACTCGGACGCAGGTACGGGAGCCACATCCACATTCATTCCCGCCTGGCGGAAGATCTCGCAGGCGAACTCATACCAGTTGCAGATGCCTTCATTGGTCGCATGATAAATGCCGTATTTGTCGGTCAGCACCATGTCCACCAGAAGCCTTGCCAGATCATAAGTATAAGTAGGAGAGCCGAACTGGTCATTCACTACTGTCAAATGATCATGGGTCTTACCCAGATTCAGCATGGTCTTGATGAAATTCTTACCGTTCACACCGAATACCCAGGAGATTCTTACGATAAAATACTTCTCCAGTGTATTCTGCACTGCCAGCTCACCCTCGTATTTGGTCTGTCCGTATACGTTCAGAGGATGACACTCGTCATCGGGCTCCCAGGCTCTGGTACCCTTGCCGTCAAATACATAATCGGTACTGATATAGATCATCTTGCAGTTCAACTTCTTGCAGACATTGGCAATATTCTGTGTACCGTCCGCATTGACCCTACGGCAGAGCTCCACGTTGTCTTCCGCCGCATCCACTGCAGTGTAGGCTGCGCAGTGAATCACAGCATCCGGTGCTGCCTCACCGACCACTTTTTCCACGCTGGCAGCATCCGTGATATCCATGTCCTGAATATCCACGCCGACCGCCTCAATGCCGCGCTTTGTAAGTTCATTTACCACATCATATCCCAACTGGCCCTTTACGCCTGTTACTAAGACTTTCATAGAATGCCTTGCCTTCCTTTTCTTTCTTATGTTCTTTATGTCCCTGCACATATTGCATAGGTTCAACAGCTCTGATTATAACATCCACACTCAGCATCAGCAATCCCAGAACAGCCAAAAGAGGCTCAATGATCACACCGGTTACGATCAGAGTGCCAGCAGCCACCACGCCGAACCAGTTTATCTCCGCATAATCTCTCTTCATATTTTCCCCTGTCTTTCCGAGAATCAGTATTCTCCCCGAGTTCTGATCTCTCTAACAGTTTAAGACGTCCTTTCACACCAAAAAGGTTCATCTTTTGAGAAAAATATTTTATGCTGTTTTGTTATTATCTATACATATTTCATTACTTTAATAGGCATCATCATGCTTCAGCAGAACAATGAACGTTTTTAATATGATCTTGATGTCAGACATAAGTGACCAGTTGTCAATGTATTCCACATCCATCTCAACAATATCGTCAAAATTATCTATCTTGCTTCGTCCGTTCACCTGCCACATTCCTGTAATTCCCGGCTTGATACTGATGCGACGCCATTGTTTTCTCTCATATTTTTCCACTTCATCCAGTGTAGGCGGTCTGGTACCTACCAGACTCATGGATCCGCCTACTACATTAAAAAATTGTGGCAGTTCATCAATACTGAACTTGCGTATCACCCTGCCTACCTTTGTGATCCGGGGATCGTCCTTCATTTTAAACATTACACCGCCGGCAATCTCGTTTTGAGCCATCAGTTCTTTTTTACGCTCTTCCGCATCAATATACATACTGCGGAATTTATAGATTTTAAAATTTCTGCCGTTCTGCCCCACCCTGGTCTGTTTGAAGATCACAGATCCCGGAGAATCCAGTTTGATGGCAACCGCCGTCACCAGCATAACCGGGGAAAATAAAAGGATCCCCACCATACCACCAATAATATCCATAAGTCGCTTTATAGCCATTTCATAAGTGTTCAGGCTGATGGTATGATACGTAATGACCGGATAGGTGCCAACGGTACTCACATAACTATAGGCACGTCTTCTCTTATAAAAGTCCACCACCAGGCGTACCGTCACTCCCATGTCAATACAGATATCTACATATTGCTGTGTAAATCGCAGTTCTTCCCCATGCTTCTGAATAATATATATCTGATCCAGATTATTCTCCCTGATCAGCTGCTCAAGTTCTTCCAGACATCCCAGATATTCTTCCTTATCCGCCTCATACTCATCTCGCTTCATTGCAATATAACCAACCATTTTGACCGGTATGGATGTTTTATCCAAAAAATAACTGAATTTATTGAATTCTCCTTTTTTTCCCACATATGCCGTTCTGGGTGCCCTGCCTTCTTCCAGCATTCTGATCAACGGTTTGCCAAAAATCATTTCTATACTGATCAACAGATAAGCCATGATCAGATAAATAATAAAGAATTCTCTTGCCTCCTGTCCCGGAGCGACAAACTGCAGCAGGATCCCCGTCACCAGCATGGCAACAACGAAGGATTTCGTAATCTTTCGGTGCACTCTGTCCAGATAATAAAACATTGTTACATTGTATAGATATCCTTCTTTGTTGGAAAGAAGATAAAGCAGCAAAAATACTCCCGTCAGAACCTCCAGTCGCAACTGTGTCTGATCATCCAGCCGCTGTCCCCTTATCAAAAACGTAATTCCAAATGCGCATACAAGCACAAAGATATCCAATATTATCTGGGTCGTATTCGTATTTGCCCCTGAATTTGTCTTGTTCAATTCCCCGTCTCCTCTCATAGTCTTCCACATCCAACATATCAATTTATTTTATTATAAGAATACGGCAAAATCAAGTTGCGCGATAGCTTTTCTCATTCCACATATTAACTTTTTACTCTGATAATGATACAATAACGATATAGTAAGACATTGGCATAGGAGGTGTTTCATGGCAGTGATCCTGATGATAGATGATGATCGTGAAGTGTTGGAAATCAATAAAAAATATCTGACCGGCGAAGGCTTCGACGTATCGATCGCATCCTCCGCAGAGCAGGGGATCCGTCTGGCAAAGCAATGTTCTCCGGATTGTATTCTGCTGGATGTTATGATGCCGGACAGGAACGGTTATGAAGTGTGCCACATACTCCGCACCTTCACTTCTGCTCCCATTCTGTTTCTTACCGGAAAAAGCAGCGAAGACGATAAGATCACCGGTCTCACCAGTGGTGCCGATGATTATATTGTAAAGCCATACAGTCTGCGAGAGCTGAAAGCCCGCATTGATATACTTCTCCGGCGTATGGGACAGTTGAAGTCGGCATCCGATAATCACACTTTGGTCATCGGCAATCTTACCATTGATAAGGTGGCACACAAAGCGCTGTTCCTGGGCGAGGATCTTGGACTTGCTAACCGGGAATACGAGGTTCTCCTCTATCTTGCGGAGCATCCCGACCGGGATATTACCTTTGAAGAACTGGGCAATGCCCTATTGGGGACTTATATGGAAGCCGATCGCCGTTTAGTTATGGTGAATGTAAGCAGACTGCGCAAAAAATTAGATTGCAGCCATGAACTGTCTAATCACATTGAAACTGTATGGGGCAAGGGATATCGTTTTATCATAGCCTCTTATCGTCAATAATATTGCAGGGGGAATCCCAGAATGAATAAAGCCAGTTTTGTCTCTCCTTCCGTAGAAAAAGAGACCATTGAAAGTCTTTCCCAGAAGCTGCTGGAAGTCAACCGGCAGTTAACCGAAGCAAATAGAGAATTGAAGCGCGTACAGTCAGAAAAGGAAGAAATGCTTTCCAATATCTCGCATGATCTGCGGGCTCCCATAACCGCTATCCGGAGTGCATTGGATTATCTGAATTCCGGTCTGGAAATATCCATGGAGGATTACATAGCTTCTCTGCAGCTGATCGACCGCAGGACACAGACACTGGAAAATCTGATCCAGGATATGTATTATCTGTTCTGTGTAGAAGATACATCCCGGGAACTTGAGCTTGTCACCTTGGAGGCAGCACCGTTTCTGGAAGAATATTTTTATGATATGATTTCAGACAAACGCTATGACGATCATGACATGGTATTGGACCTTCCGGAGAATCTTTCCTGTAAGTTTTCTGTTGATGTCCAGAAAATGATCCGGGTATTGGACAATCTTTTCACCAACGCCGCAAAATACTCCGGCACCGGCAGCCGTATCACCCTACAAGCCGGATGCATCGGCAAGCAGCTGCAGATCAGAGTCATCGACAATGGACCCGGCATTCCGGAAGATGCCCTTCCCCATATTTTCCGAAGGACCTACACTGTGTCACATTCACGCACCCCGGGATCCGCTACCGGAAGCGGTTTGGGGCTTTCTATCGCCAAAGCTATCGTAGAGCGTCTGGAAGGAAGCATCTGCTGCACCAGCAAGCCGGGAGAAGGCTGCTGCTTCCTGATTCAGCTGCCCTGTATCTGACATTTCAGAATCTGGTGCAGGATATGAGCTACTTCCGTTGTGCTGTCCCCTTCTGCCGGACGTGCTATATAAAAGGTCGGAACCGTTGTAGCCATGGCAATACATTTTGCCCCGATCTGAGGAGTGTATTTCTCCTCTTGCAGCAGATGCCTCAGGAAAAGATTATCCGCATATACCGGGAACCTATGGATTCCCATAATTTCTCCGGTCTGCACCTTTTCACCCTTTGTAATCCCCAACATAATGAACGCTTTTACCGGTCTGGCTTCTGTGGAAAATGCCCCCCGGTAAGGCACCAGAAATTTATCCTTTTCTTCATTAATATAAAGTAATCGTGTCAGATCATATCCTTGTTCTACCGCTACATTGCGGCACAACTTCTGATAGGGAAATGCAGGATATACAAAAGTCCTGTCAGTCCGCGGTTCCACTACCGCCATATCATCTGCCATCAGTTCATACCCTTGTTCAAGCAGCATTGTGGTGATCGTGGATTTTCCGGCGCCACTCTCTCCCGCGATCAGTACAGCGCCACGCTCATCTGCTACCGCACTGCAATGAATGGCCAGCTGTCCCCGCTGCATTGCAATCATCGCCATACCGTATCCCAGCAGATAAGTTTTCAGATAGAAGGGATTACTTCCCTCCTTCCTGCGGTATCTGATGAATCTGCCCTGTTCCACCACCATCCACATGGTTCTGTTGCTTAAGAAGCTAAAGTCCGGTCCAAAGTCATATTTCCGTGTTGTTTCCCCTAAAATTTCTTTCGGGATCTCTCCCTCTTCGATCCGGATCTCCGGAACCGGTTCTGTAACAGTTTCCGCGTCTTCCGCCACCAGTTGGGGGAAGTCCAGATCCGTCTTTATCCGCAGTCCGTAAAGTCTGTAGCTGTACTGTGCCATTTTCTTATCCTTCCATGAGTCCGTCGTCTATATCACTTGAAAATCGCATGGATATCTTACGAAAACTATGTTATCATATCCTATATTACGAAACAAGTCGGTTTCCGCACTGATTCGACTGTCGAAGTCCGCAAAAAGGGGGTCATTTTATGTCGGCAATCTGGGGAATCATTTCATGGGATGCGCCACTACCACAGACTATAAAAGAACAAATGCAGCTACCGTTTCAAAAAAAATGTAAGATTGACCGTTATTCCTCCGTACAGAAAGATACTGTTTTCATGGGATGCGGAATACAATATCTGACAGACGAGTCTCTGTCAGAGGTGCTGCCCTATACTTCCGGCAGCCCCGATTTTTTCATGACCACAGACTGCCTGTTAGACAACCGGGAAGAACTCCTTTCCTTGCTGCAGCTTCCTGCCTCCACTCCGGACGGCACCGTGATGGCACAGGCCTACTCCCGCTTCGGGATTTCCTGTCTGAAATATTTCCGGGGACTGTTTTCCCTGGCGGTCTACGATTTTGCCAAGAAGACTCTGTATCTGGCAGCAGATCAGATGGCTTCCCGCTGTCTCTATTACTACGAATCAGGAAGACAGGTGTCCTTTTCCACTCTCAGTTCTGCGATTCTCCAAGTATTTCCGGAGATTCCTGAAAACCCCTTGTTTTTCAAAGACTTTTTGACTGCTCCCGGTCTTGCTCCCAATATTTCTCCCGAGGATACTCCTTACAGGGGAATGTATAAATTAAAGCCGGGCACCTATCTGGAGATCACCTCACACGGAATTACAGAACACACCTACTGGACTCCGGCAGACGAGGCATCCCCTTTTTCCTGCGGCAGCTTTTCCGCCGCCCGGTACGGTCGGTCCTTCCGGCAGTTATACAGTGATTGTGTCAGGGATGCTCTGCGCTGCAACGGCGAAGTCGGAATCTGCTTAAGCAGCGGTCTGGATTCTGCCAGTGTCGGTACCCTGGCTGCCACCCATCTGCAACAGGGGCATCGTAATCTGTATGCCTATACTTATGTTCCCTATGAGACACCTCATCCGGATAAAAACCGGGACCATGTCACGGATGAAACCGCCGATGTGCAAAAAATACTGGACATGTATCCTAATATGAAACCCCACTTTCTGAACAATCATGGGAAAAATTGTCTGGAGGCCTTGCAGGAAGAGTTGGAAATAATGGAAATTCCATTTAAGGCCTACGCAAACCTTCCAAACCTTATGGAAATCTATGAGGAAGCCTCCGAAGCCGGCTGCAAAGTACTCCTAACAGGACAGGCTGGCAACAGTACCGTTTCCTATGGATATATTGACAATATTCTCTGTCATGTCTATCATCGTAAACACTATATGACGTTCCTGTGCTGGCTTAACCGCTACGCAAAACATGTAAAGGAGAGTCGAAAATCCGCATTGAAATCCTGTATCCGCTATTACAATGCTGCCGCGCGACAGCAAAATCTGCCGGATACGTTCCCCGGATCAAAGACTGACAACCCTTTTGTGAACTCTGAGATTTTAACAGACTATCCCCTGGCAGCGCGTCATACGAAATATGCCCCCACACGTACTCCGGGGTTTCCGATGACGGAGAAGGATTATCGCTCCTGGGTCTGGTTCGCACCGTTTCTGACTTATATCGGAGAGCTGGAGACCAAAATGGGACTTCACTATGGCCTGATCCTGCGAGATCCCACCAGAGATTCCCGCATGGTGAATTTCTGCTATCACCTTCCCTATGAAATCTTCGCATGGCAGGGAACTCCCCGCTGGCTGATCCGGGGGAACTTCCGGGATCTGCTGCCCACAGATCTGCTGGACCGGTGGATGCGCTACGGTGTACAAAATTCTGATTACTATCTCCGGATCCAACGGGACTGGCAGAAACTGCTCCCGGATCTGGAGAAGGAACTGGAAGCCTCTCCCGGCAACTATTGCTCCAAAGATACTGTACAAGCCTTTCTGGCACATTATCGTACGCGACTGCCGGATGAGGTCCAGGATGAATTTATGTATCTGTGCTTCGTGTATATATTGCAAAAGTATCTGAAAATCTATCATTTCTGTTAGATTTGTTTACTTTTACATAAAACTGCCATAGTATAAGACCATAGTCCTTGATATATAATATTATCAAAAAGTGAGGTATTTAATTATGAAAAAGTGGAATGCTCCTTCCGTAGAAGAATTAAACATCAACGAAACCGCTTACAACTGGCGGGGTAACAGCTGGGACGGTGGTTACATCGGTGACGGTGTGCTTTCCGGTCATCTGGGGTACAAGCCTGAGGGCAAACCTGAGGACAAACCCAAGGATCCTGTGGAACAGCTCAGCTAATCATCTCAAACACAGAACAAAAAACAAAACAACAAAGCCACAGGCACTTTACCTGTGGTTTTGTTTGCTTTATCAAACTAAGGGGAATATTTATGTCTGCGATCTGGGGAATCGTTCCTGTCTCTTCCACAGAGAAAACGGAAGAAGCCTTACATACTATGCGTACTTCATATGCGCCCTTTGCGATCGACCGCTATTCATCACTGTCTCTTGATACCGGAGTCTCTTTTCACTGTGGTCTGCAATTTTTTACCGAAGAATCCTTTCAGGAGGTTCTTCCTTTTTATGATAATACCAAAGGTTTTTTATTCACTGCAGATGTCGTTCTGGACAACCGGGAGGAACTTCTTTCGCAATTCCCTCTGCTCTCCGGGGACACTACTGACAGTGGTCTGCTTCTGGCTGCTCTGGAAAAATGGGGAACTTCTGTGTGTGATCATCTTCTGGGCGCGTTTGCCTTTGCTATCTATCATACAAGCACCCACACCCTTCATTTATATACTGATCATATGGGAAACCGCAGCTTGTTCTATGCCATCCTGCCGGACCGTATTCTGTTTAGCACTGCACTGGTTCCTCTGGCCCACACTCTGTCAGCAGCTGTCTCCGAAAAATGGCTTGCTGCATGTCTCGCCACCACTTCGGCAGATATGATGCTTTATGAAGCTCTGACTCCTTATGAAGGCATCCTCCAGATGCCTGCTGCCGGCCACCTGACCTGGACACCGGAGGTTTGCTCCCTTGATATCTACTGGGATCGTACTTCTCTTCCCAAGCCTCTGCCTCATAAAGATCCGATGCACTACCAGACATTGTTCCGGGACACACTCTCTGCCTGTGTTTCTTCCATGCTCCGAAGTGCAGATCATACCGGATGCACACTAAGCAGCGGTTTAGACTCCTCCGCAATTGCTGCGCTGGCAGCTCCCCGGCTGGCAGAGATGGGCGAACAGCTATACAGCTATACCTCCGTGCCTTTGCGGGATTTTGTACCGGAAGGGACGGAGACAGCGGATGAATCTGCGGGAGTGCTGGCTACCTGCAGACAGTATCCGAATATCTCACCTGCCTTCCTCTCCTGTCCGGGACAGGATGCCTTCACCGAGCTTTCCCGGCTGGTGCCGCTTCTGGGCTATCCTATGAAGTCCGGTCACAACCTGACCTGGCTGGATGCCATCTATGAAAAAGCTCACCGCGACGGCTGCCGGGTCGTGTTAAAAGGACAATATGGTAATGCCACGATCTCCTGGGGCAAGGCTTTGTCTGTATTTTATCAGCTTTTCTGCTCCGGGCATCCCCGGATTGCTCTCCGGACGATGAAAGACTTTGGTCACCGGTACGGCATTCCGAGGAAATATATGTTAAAATGTATACTGACCGAATGGATAGGCAATCTCTTCCCTGCAGGGCCGGAAGATCCGCTGACGGCCCCCGGACTTATGCAACGCTATCATATTTCCCATGCCTACCGGAAGCAGATGCGTTTTGCCGGCGGTGGCGAGATGGATTCCCGGGAAAAACGTCTGTCTTTTATCTTCAATCCTACCGCGCAAATGCAGCTTGGGATGTTCGATACAGCCATGAGTCTGATCCACGGAGTATTGATCCGCGATCCTTCCAAGGACAAAAGGATCATAGAACTATGTTGCAGTCTCCCGGTGGAATGTAGTCTCAGTGGTTCTCTGGAGCGGGGTATGGTCCGCACATATCTGGAGGGAATCGTCCCGGATTCCATCCGGAAAGAAATCTTTCACCGCGGGGTACAAAGTGCTGACTCTACATTCCGCAGCCAGCTTCTATGGGATGAGAACCGCAGGGACATTCTGGAGGCCCTGCATTCCCCCACGCTACGCCGTTATATAGATCCAGGGAAACTGGATCACCTGCTCATCCGCCTGGAAGAGGCCTCCGCATCCGAACTGACCTTTTCCGATCTGCGTATGGCAAATGTCCTGTATTCCTGCAGTCTGTTTCTAAAGGAGGTCTGAGTATGTATTATTATCGTCTCTACGGCATGCTGCTGGAGAGTGAGCTTTGTTTTCCGGAGGCCGATGAACTAACGCCCCCGGTCACTCCGGATGCCACACTGACCCTGGGCATGCCCCCTGAATGGGTCGTTACGGAATACCGACAGGGAAAATTTTCTTCGATCACCGAGCAGGTCATGTGGTTTCGATTATATGATGAACTACTGGTCTATGTAGAACAAGGTTCAACGGCTATCGTCTGGAAGTTAGATCCTGCTCTCGACGAAGTGCGTATGCGGACTTATCTTCTGTCCGGTGCCATCACTTTTCTCCTTTTACAGCGTGGGTATCTTCTAATCCATGGGAGCGCGCTGTGCTGCAAGGATAAGGCTTATCTGATCTCGGGCCCCAGCGGCAGCGGTAAATCCACCACCGCTCTGCATCTGATGAAACAACCGGGAATCCTGTTTGCCTCCGACGACATCTGTGCCGTCCGCACGGAAAACGGTCAGAGCATCCTCTATCCGGGACCTCCCTGGCAGCGGGTATGCGCGGATGTCATGCGACGCAATCCGAACAGTGAATATACCTATATCCGGGAAGCCGATGACAAATACGGGAGAAAACTTACAGACTCCTACTGCCGGGAACCGCTTCCCGTGGGAGGCATGTTTACAATCTACCGGGATAACTGCGAGAAATTGTCCTGTGAGGAATTATCCGGCAGCGAAAAGCTGCAGGTCCTGACTCATAATCTATTCCGCGGAGAACTGCTGAACCTCCTCGGCATCACTCCCGCCCGCATGACGCAGTTCTTAAGTGCAGTAACAAGCTTTCCCATATATAAGATCACAAGGCCACAGAACCGTGACACCACAAAAGAGATACCGGAAATCATCTCTAAATATATCAATGATGTTAGATTTCTTGTATTTCCCTCCTGAATCGGTTATAGTCTGAGTTGTCAGTTATTAATAGTTTGATAGAAAAGGAGTATATGAGAGCTATGAAAAAATGGAAAACACCTGAAGTTGAAGAATTATCTATTTCCTGTACTGAGCAGGGTAAAAATCTCTCCTCCCAGTATGATGAAATCCGCGTAGATCAAAACGGCAATTACTGGTCAAGCTTCTCCAGTGGTTTTGATTCCAACCCCGATATCGACGGTGACGTAACTGTACACTGATTCTCTCACGTAAGATAATGAATTAATAAAGGGAACGGGCAGAAAACTGTTTTCTGCCCGTTCTTGTATTGTCACTTCATTTTTCAGGAGGCATCCATGGATTCTCTCATCAGCGTTATTATTCCGGTATACAATGTAGCCCATTATCTGATATCTTGTGTGGAAAGTGTTACCGCTTCTTCCTACCGGAATCTCCAGATTCTGCTCATTGACGACGGTTCCACCGACGGCAGCGGTCCTCTGTGTGACAGACTCGCCCTTACGGATTCCCGCATCACTGTCCGGCATACGGACAACGGTGGCATCTCCCATGCCCGCAATGTGGGGCTGTCCCTTGCGACCGGCGACTACATCTCTTTTATAGATTCCGACGATCTGATCCATCCGGATTTTTATCGTCTCATGCTTTCCGCCATGATCCATGAATCTGCGGATCTGGTGATATGTCATGAACAGATATTTTCCGACAGTAGAGTGCTGCCTTCCATGGAAGCCTGCCATACCTATCACTTACAGAGTATAGAATCGCGGGACGGATTTTTTCTGCACTTTATGGATCCCTTTACGGGGCCTGCAACCTGGGTGTGGAATAAACTCTACCGACGCAGTCTGCTATCCGATATCCATTTCCAGGAAGGGAAAAAAATGGAAGATATTTCTTTTCTGACCGATTATGCACTACAATGTCAAAAGGTAGTATGGCTCGAAGAGACTTTAAACTATTACCGTCAGCGCAAAGACAGCACTATGGGGGAAGGATTCTCTGATATTAGCTGTGACTATGCGGATGCACTGTTGTATTCTCTCGACCGTATTCAGGCATCCTCGGAAGCTTCTGACTTTTCCGCTGCCTACGCTGTCTATGTGACCAACAAGCTGGCCCTATTGTGCGTGAAGTCGCGCAAATATCATTGGCAGAACAGCTTTTCTTATTTAGCGCAAAAATACCGGGACAGCTACAAGCGTTATCATCAAAATGCAGTGACTCTGTCTGCACGTGGTAAGCTTTTCCTTGCCCGGTATTGTTTTCCTCTTTATTATATGCTGCAGAAAAACCGCATCCGTATCTAGCCCTTCGTCACTTCCATCACCTGTTTGTCCACGATCTGCAGTTCTCTGTCACAATAAGGCAGAATACTTTTCCTATGGGTAATGATAAGACAGGTAGGACGGGGCGACAATTCCTTCAACCCCTGCAGCACTTCCAGTTCTGTCTTCTCATCCAATGCGGAAGTCGCCTCATCCAGTATCAGGAACGGGGCTTTCCTTAAAAAGGCTCTGGCAATGGCAATCCTCTGTGCCTGTCCCTCGGACAGACCGTGTCCTCTCTCTCCGATCACAGTATCGATCCCCTTCGGAAGTCCCATGACAAATTCATATCCGGATGCCAATTTCAGTGCCTCATACATTTCTTCCTCCGTTGCATCCAGTTTCCCCATACGGATATTCTCCCGCACCGTACCGCTGAACAATGTATTCCCCTGGGGTACATAAGATATAAATTTCCGGGTAGCGGCATTCGCCCGCTCCAGATCCCCTTTTTCATTAAAAAAGGTAACACTGCCCCGGATGTTACTCATAAAGGACATGATAATACGGATCAGCGTGGTCTTGCCGATACCGGATTCTCCGATAATAGCCACAAATTCTCCGGGTCCGATCCGCAGATTTACATTCTCCAGTACTGTCTCATCCGTATAACCAAAGGTCATGTCTTTTATCTCCACGCCGATCCGGGCCGACGGGATCTGAGTGTCCGTTTTCATCTCCAGTGGAATCTGCTGCAATTCCATGATTCTTCCTGCGGAAGCCAGTATAGACACTACCTTGGGAATCTGTTGCGCAAGCCCCATGACCGGTGCCTGCACACGGTTTACCAGTGTCAAAAATACCGACATGGTTCCGTAGGTGATCATCTTGTGGGAAATCTGTATTGCTCCATAGCAAAATGCTACAATATATCCGGTCTGAAATGCCAAGGACATCACTGTGGAACTGGCTACTCCCATTTTCGTCCGACGGTATACCCAGTGAAACCTCTCCCCCCGAAGCTGTGTCAGACGCCCCGTGGAATAATCCTCGTTGGCAAACGCTTTTACGATCAGTAGATTTGCCAGACTTTCCTGTAAAAAAGACCGATATGCTGCTTCACTCTCCTGCACCTTCACCTGAAGTTTTCGAAGTTTTTTGCCAAGCCACCAGGAGCTGAGTGCTGCCACCGGAGCTACCAGCAGGGCGAACATTGCCAGCATCGGCGAATAATAGAACAGCGTAAAAAATACCAGCAGCAGTTCCACCGCCAGTTGGATAATACTTGGAATAGTTCCGATAATACCGTCCGCCACATTCCCCGCATCGCTGGTAAGTCTCGTCATCAGATCCCCGGTGTGATATTTTTTCACATCCATCCAGTGGGAATGAATGATCTTTTCATAGATCTGTTTCCGTATGCCAAAAGAAAATCTCTCCGTCAGCATGGTAGATACCAGCGACGAAATTACCGTCACCGCCTGCATTCCAAGCATTAACAATACATAGACCACCATCAGGCGTACAAATGCATTGCCAAAGGTGGCATGGTCTATGATTTCTTTGGAGATCTGAACCATCAGCAGTGATGCAACTGTCTCCAGCAGTCCGAACACCATGACCAGAAGTATTTTCCCCAGATACGGTCTGGAATACTGCCATAACCATTGAGCATACCGGTACTGATTTCCCCGATCCTGCCATATTTTTTTAATTTTACCCATATCTCACAGCCCTCGGATTTACTCTATAAAGCCATTCCCCTTCATCTGTTCCAGGAACTTCATGACAGACTCTTCACACTCCTCTCTGGACACCTCATAGATGGTCAGTAACCGGTCCACGATCTGCGTGGGAGTGATCTCCTCCTGCAGCATATCCCAGATATCGTTGCCCGCTCCTTTGATCAGAAAATATTTTCCCGATTCAAAATCGATCATGACCTTTTCTCCTGCCAGATCTGTCACATTTAATTGCTTCTTCAGTTTGATGATTGCATTTTTCTCCATCCTTTTACCCTCCGTTTTCTTACTTAACTTATTTTTCTCTTATTTCCACTTATTTTCGGAATTTATCCACTACCGAATAATCTTCTCCGCTTCCTCCGCTGACGTACATTCTGCCGCAACGTATCCATGCATGGGCTACCATCTTTCCTTCTTCGAGCTTACATCCCAGATACATTGTAGAAGAAATCCCTTTGTTTTTCAATAATCTCTGCGCAGTAAGTGCCCGCACCAGACACTTGCTCTCCCAGCTCGTCCTGCTGCAGACCCGGTTCACACAGTATGCCACCTTTTTGGCATATCGATAATGCTCGATTGTCTCCTCCTCGGGAGACTCTTCGCCCTCGCTGCCCCATTTCACGCGCAGCCTGGTTGTATTACCGTAGAGCACCTGCAGGCGATAGATGGCAGAATAAATCCAGCATTGTACAGACAACCATTTATGATCGTTGTATCTGAGGAAACGATATCCTCTCTTCAAAATTGTCATTTCCGTTTTCTGCCTTTCTATGACTGGAACTTCAGATCCATCTTCTCATAGATATCCTGTACCGTCCGGATCCGTTCTTCATCAATGTGATTCATCATCTGACGTTTATAGGTGCCTTTATGCTTTGCCAGACCTGTGATTCCTCTGACCAGCCATGCCCAGGGGAGCAGCCATGGACAATCCTCCAGGTAAGGATAGTATTCTGCCATATAGTGCAATGGGGGAAATGCATACCAGAATTTCAGTTGTTGTCTGCCTGCGGTTTTTCCCTTCTTTTTCTCCTCGGCAAATTTATTCCAGATACCGTTCTCATCTTTGCCGTAGATACCGCTGTCCAGCAGATAGGCGAAGAGATTGTCATACAATGCATTGCTCTCCTCTTCCTCCAGCCACAGATAGGCCAGTTTCTCCATGTGCCCGGTAAATGTGAGAATGCCACACTGTTCCAGTTCTTTATCCAGATAGTTTCTGTCCATCTGTTCGCCAAATCGTTCCAGATAAACATAGATATCGATCAGATGTCTGATACCGCAGCCGGTCTGATAGAAATGCTTGGCCGCATGCGCCATCATATATACGTAAAAATCTTCCGTTCCGAAGTCCTGTGTATATGTACATCCGTTTCTGGTATGCGTGCGGGAAAAGTTTTTGAAATAACCGTACTGATTGCGGTCCACCGTCTTGTCGTACATGGCACGATGAGCCTCGATCACCAGAAACGGCGGTTTTTGGAAAATATCATGGTGTTTTACTGCACGGTACAGAGTGTATCCCCGTTCTTTTAACAACTCCTGTGCCTCTCCCATGTTTTGTTCGGCGAACAAAATATCGAGGTCACTCATCTCCCGCATCTGCGGTGCCGGATAGTAGAATCGCAATACCGCCCCTTTCATGGGTTGATTGATAATCCCCTTTTCCTCAAACAATCTTTCCAGCTCTCTCTGTTCCTGCACCTGCACACCGCAGCGCAAAATACTGTTCATTAACGGAGCCCGCAGCCTGCTGCGTTCTTCCTCTGTAAGATTGTCTACCCGGATCAAAGCTCCCAATAGGAGGTAATTCAGATGATGTTTTTTCGCAATCTGCACGATTTCATCCACCGTCACGCCTTCCGGCAGGGAAGGTACTTCCTCCTGTTTCAGCTGGGCGCGTATCAGTTTTGCCAGGTATTTTTCTTTCTTTCCCATAGGCACACCTCCTCCACAATCTGCTTCTACTCTTTCATCCTATCCTCTATATAGCGATACAGTCTGTTAAAATCTTGAGAAAACGAAGGTTTTTCAAATATCTGTCCATCTGCCAAAAGCTCCTTCATGGCTCCCTGTACTTCCTCCACCGTTTCCACATATCTCAAATAGGAACATGTACTCAGTGTTCTATAAGTCTCCCGAACTTTAAAATGATTGTTTCCAAGCACCACACAAGGAGTCGCAGTTATTAAAGAAAAAATCATCCCATGAAGCCGGTCTGTCACCACTATTCTCCGCTTTCCGAATGTCTCCCACTTTTTTCTTAAGACCTGCTCTCTGTCCTGTCCGGATATCTCGGTTAATGTAACTGTGTCTGTGATCAATACATTTCCCGTATTCCGGACACACATTTCCTTCAGTGTCCTCTTCTGTTCCGCGGTGAGTGCTGCCTCCTTATCAGAACGCAGACACAGAATACTTCCCTCCCGCCGCCCAGCAGCATATTCCGTTTCATCCAGCATGGTAACAATGTCTTTCGCAGGCAACAGGTTACAGGTAAACGTGTCCTTCATCAGGGAATAGGAGCGTTCATCCCTGGCCAGAAGCGTTAAATTACGACACCGATTATAAATTTTTTGACTCTTCTTAAGTTCTTTCCAACCGGCATCATCCGGAGTAAAGTACATCGTCTGTGGAAATACCAGTAAAAACTGTTCAGGGAATGCCCTGAAGATAGTACGGCGGAATGCTTCACCGAACGAATACAGGTTCCCCAAATTGCCGCCTCCCTGGCAGAATATCATATCCTGTGGCGTAATCTCCCGCTTCAGCTGCCGTACCGCTGCCGGAGTATCCCACCCCTCGATCCGGATCAGTTGTATCTCCGGGTGGTCTTTTTCTATCTGCTGTAAAAACTTCCACTCTGCGTAAGCGATCGCATGATCTCCCAAATTATCAAAACAGGGAAGTTCAAACATAAAAATTCTTCTTTGCTTTCCCTGCATGCATGAAAAATCAAATTTAACCTGTTCCGCTCTCATCCGTTGTTTTATGCGTTGCATGGCCTGAAACATTTTTTGAAACAACCGATTCTCTCTGCGCAGATAAGAAGCTTCCGCATATGCGGCTGCCACGGGTGTTTTCATGGTATATATTTTTGCTATTTTTTTCTCTTTTTCCGGGATCTGCGGATTCTGCCGGATCTCCTCCAGATGTTCTTTCAGGAAAGACCGGTAATATTTGCGTTCCCGTTTGTCATGCAGGATAAAACTGAGATTCAGAAACGTGACCATATATTTTTCCAGATTGACCATACTTCTGTCTGCCAATTCCCGTCTCCCCATTTTTTGGAAATAAAGATATCTTTCTTCCATTCCTTTTACAATATTTCCGGTATTACAAAACCATTTTTCCTTCGTCAGATTAGCGGAAATGCTGCTATCCCTTTTTTCGTAATAATAACCGTACTCCAGCACCTGACAGATTTTTTCAGCCCGGTCAAACAGCAAATAGGTCGTGGCAATATCCTCGTAATTTCTTCCCTCCGGATACCGGATCCCCCGGAACAGTTTTCCAGCATAAAGCTTATCCCATGCATAATTCCGTATGTAAATATCTCCCAACAAAAGCTTAAGTGCCTGCTCTGCAGTGTATACCTTTTCTTCATCCAGTGGTGGTATTTCCATCACCAGTCTCTCATTTTCCTCCACATAGTGATTGCAGATGGCGATCTCACAATTGTATTTCTGTATTCCGCGGTAGAGACTCTCGATCATATCTGCTTCTACTGTATCATCGCTGTCCACAAATGCAATATATTCTCCTCGTGCCACATCCAGCGCAGCATTTCTGGCACTGGATAAACCACCGTTTTTTTTATGGATTACTCGGATACGATCATCCTGCAATGCGAACGCATCACACATTTCCGGACAGCGATCAGGCGATCCGTCATCCACCAACAGGATCTCCAGATTTTTATAGGTTTGTCGGCAAACCGCCTGAACACACTTTTCCAAATATTCTTCTACTTTGTACACCGGTATGATCACTGTGATCAAATGCTGTTCCAGCATCCCAATTCCTCCAATTACATCATGCTATATTTTCGGCAAAATACTCTTCAGCTTTTTTACGATGAGCCGGAAGCCTTCTGTCCGGCAATATGCCAATAAGAATACCACACTGCAGATTCCCCCGATCACAACCCCTTTACCGATCAACTGCAGCCAGTTTTGTGCCTGCACTCCGGATAAAAGCATCCATAGTCCCCCTATCGTAACTACCATAAGTAATGCATTTTTGAAAAGTGATGCATAGTATCCCGCTGCACTTTTCTCAAAATACTCCCGAAACAAAAGCCTCGGTTCATACCAGAAATAAGTACTCAGCCTTGCGATCGCCGATGCCAGAATGATTCCGGTCAGTCCCATAGCCTTTCCCAGAAGAACCGAGAGCACAAGGTTCAGCACCGCACCGGCAAGCATAACATACTTCGTGCGTACATAAAGTCCGGTGGCATCCCGATAGATCCACAGCGGCTGAAGCACACAGGAAAGATACGTATTCAGCGTCATCGCCAAAATGGCACCTGTGCTGATTGTAAAGTCACTTCCCAGCCACACATAGACGAAATCATTTGCCATGATGCAAAATGCGCTAACAATAGTTCCACAGAGAATGAAGCTGACAGATTGTATTACGCAGAACACTTCGTAACGCTTCCCACTCTTCTCCCTGACAATGACATTGCCTATGCTGGCCGTCAGCGCCGAGAAGATGATCTGGATGATCAGGAGGAGTTTATTACTCACCATCAGATAATTAGAATAGATTCCCGTCATTGCTGTTCCCACCAGCACGGAGATCAGGATATTATCCGTGGCCGTGAAGACTGTGGAACTGATCTTATACAAAAAAACGGAGCGCATATTTTCAAAAATACTCTTTTCTTCATCCACAGTGACCGCAGCTTTTCTATTAATGAACGGATACTGCTTCTGTGCTTCTCTGGAGGCCATGAGATTATTAAAAAATTGCACTGACACTCCAATCGCCAGATACAGAATATAATTTTGCAGTAATAAAAGTGCAAGGATCTGCAGAATTGTCTTGAGCAGACTGGTCCAAATTGAAATATTAACCACCTTGTAGTTTTTCTGATCTGCAGTAAGTATCGTTGATTTATAGACAAACAGATAGGAAATTACCACATTTGCCAGTGAAAACAGATAGTATATCTCAAGATGAGGAATCTCCTTCTCCGTATTGACGATATATTTCAGGAATGGGATCACTGCAATTCCCACTACTGTTACAACTCCTGCTATTACATTATAGACCCTTTTGTAAAAATGGATCAATCCAGCCAGCTTCTCTTCGTCATGTTCCGCCAAAGGCTTATAAAAACTGTAAGCCATAGTAGTATTAAAGCCAAGATCTGCCATGGACAACAGATTTAGCACATCAGAAAAGATACCGTTCAGTCCCAGATATTCCGTACCCAGCGTATGAACAAACACTGTCCTGGATACAAAGCTTAGTACCAGTGAAATAAACTGATAGGCAAATCCGGACAACATATTACGGGCTGAATTTTTAATACGACTACTCATTCATCGTTTCCTCTCCTTCCACCACCTCTGTCGTATAGAACAGAATGTACCCGGTCCTTTCCTCAAAAAATGTGCGGATCTTCTCCATTTCACGGATATATGCTGAATCGTCTGTATTTCCAAAAAACCTCTTATAATTACCGGTTGCTGCTTTCTTTCTCTCCCCGGCAAGTTCATCCAGCACCTGGTCCACCTGATCTATTCCAAACACAGTCTCCGCCATTTCTGTCATCGTACCACTCAGGCGATTCCTGAATTCCTTGTTTCTTAACAAGGAAGTAAAAAACTGATCTTCCGTAACACTTTGCATCAGATAAGAGTCAATACTGGCGGTGCACATCCCTCCAGTCGTCCCGTTTGCCATACTGTTATCCATGCGGGGCATCAGATATCTCCACCGACCATCTTCATAACCATTTCCTGTTGCCTTGTCCGGATCCACTCTCCAGACTGTCAGCTGGTCCTGACCGTAAAATGCATTGGAAAGATACATATTTGCACAGAAATATTCCAGATAATTGTCGATATCCATCTGTTCCTGTACTCTCTGATAATTGGAAGTATTTTCCATATCATTTTCTATTACAAACCTATATAGCTCCCCATAATCTTCCTGCATCGGAATTGTCTCCGGATCCATACTGACAATAGTCACATCCCCGGCATTCACTCCGTAGGCTTGTTCCGCAAATTCCGCATCGTAAGCTCCCTTCAACATATAGACACCCCAGTATTCTCCATTCAGAAATACCGCACAGGGCTGCATGTCGCGGCTTCTTACTGTTGTGCCTGCCAATAATCTCTGTGCCAGATAATCCCTGGTCATATAATCGTTGTCTCTTCGATGCGTCTGCAACGTCAGAGTCATTTCCGGATCTCTGTAATAATTTTCGAGTCCGGTTCCTATTCCTGCTGCCACATTCCCTGTAAACTGCATACTCTTTTGTGAGGATGTGATGCTAAAGTCATCCAGCATCTGAACCGTCATATCTTCCTGAAAAGTCTTATCCTTCTGCGTTGTAAAAAATTCCACACAGACCGGTCTGCTCCATCCTTGATAATAGTTTGCGGCATGTCCGCCATCCGTACCCTGGGCAATTGCGTCTTCGTATGTGCGTCCCCTGACATAAATACCATCAAAATAATCAAAGAAATTATCTGCTTCTGTGGAGATTGACAATACCGGAAGACTTGCCACATCGCCCGACTTTGCGATTCCAATAAAATACGACTGTGTTTCCGTATTGCTGCTTTGCCCCCGACTATCCACAGCCATGGCTTTCACTACTGTTCCCATAGTCAGACTGGCAGGCTGATATGCATAGGAATACTCCATCTGAGAATTCACTGCCAGCGTCATGTCCGAGCCGCTCCGGTTTTTAATCGTAATCGGATCCTCGTACAGCGCAGACTGTGTGGTAGGCTCGGAACCATCCAGGGTATAATAGATCCGGCTGTTCTCCCCGGCAGACAATTCCACCTGTATGTCATTATCATAGAAACCTCCGGGAACAGAGAAATGCAACTTCTCCGTCTCTACAACTTCTCCCTGCGTATTGCTTTCTCCTTTGGTGGCAGTCATCCATTCCATGACTTCTGCGCCATCCGTGATCCGTCCGTAACTTTCTCCGCTTTCCAGATCCGGGACCAGCATACTGCTGTGCAATACCTCTTCCGGAAAAAATATGCTGATCACATCTCCCGCTGCCAGAGATCCCAGATTCTCCACGCACAGATACCCTGCTGCCGGCAATACCTCTTCTTTGGTAAATTCTTTTTTCACCTGTCCGTTCACTGTGATCTTATAGTCCTGCAGGGGAATTTCATCCCGGGATAATCCGTTGTACAGTTCGATCCAGCCTGCCTGATTTATCTCGTTGATGTAAAGCCCTTCTGCCAGCTGCGTCAGGTCTTTTTGTTTTGCATCTGCCGTACTCTGTTCCTCACTGATCTCCTGCAGCATCTCCTGTTCCTGCTGCTGTTTGCGGGAGGAATCCCACATAATATATCCGAGCACCAGCACTGACGCAAGACTCAGCAGGATCACAATCCTATCTTTTTTAGAAAATCTTGTTTTTTTATCCATGATTGCTCCTTGTCTTTCCCTGAGCCGGCGCAATTACATACAAAATCACCGCTGCCAGACCACCCAGAATTCCACCTGTAACATTTGTAAGAATATCCATCAATTCAAAATAACCTCTATGTGTCAGCAGCTGGATCACTTCGATACAGAAGCTGGTCAGGAAACTGTAGCAGGTCGTTAGAAACAATTTCCTACCTATCTTCTCTTGTCCGCGGAACAGGGCAATCAGCGCTCCCCAGGGAACGAAGAGACATACGTTGAGCAGGTCATAGATCATCTGATTGGACAGATCCGGACTTCCACTTTTCAACCACATGGAAATATGAGTGAAAATTCCGGAACGGCTTCCTTCTTCCCGATTATAGAATGTTATTTGAAACAGAAAGCATGCATATCCCGCCAGAAGCATCAGCAGTATCTCTTTTCCGGGGCGCATTTCTTTCCCCTGCAGCCTGGACCAAATCAGCACTGCGACATGCACCAGCAAAAAAACTGCTGTCATCATGAGAAGCAATAATGTCCAGGAGATTCCCTCCAACTGTTCTGCGATCAGTGCATTACATCTGACTATAAACTCTTCCATTGTCAACCCTTCCTTCCTCTACGAATTATTTACAGCTCCGGAAGAGGATGGTTTTCCTTTTGTGCAAGATAGTATTCATAGAATGGTATCTGGGTCTTGAGCTTGTCATAGCGTTTTTTCCGCACCAGTATCTGGACTTTGTCAAACAGCCATGGCCATTTCCCGATCATTTTTTTGATGCGGTTCTTCATTGTCTTACTGTCATCCGTTTTCAATCTCCACTCTCCGGCACACAGATGTACTGCATATTGTTTCCCTGTGATCGTTCCGATCTCGAACAGCTCCTTCGGGAAGATCACGAAATCCCCCAGATCCTGGAACTGATTATTCAGGCGAAACTGCGGATAATGTTTCAAAATATAGTAGGTATAATAATAATTGCTGGTGGCATATCCATCCACGATAAGTCTGCCGTCCCGGAAGTTAAATACTTTTCCATCCGGATTCCTGCCGAATTCGGTGGCATCGTACATATCCAACAGCGCTTTCACCAAAGGATTTCCCGGCTGTGCTCCGATAATGGCCGATCCCACCGAACAATCAAAAATAAAATTGAAAAATGCCGGGTAGGATAGCAGCGGATCAAAGGAGCGGCATACCTTCACATCGGTATCCAGATAAATCCCACCGTATTCATATACCGCCTTCAGGCGATAATAATCACCGATAAATCCCAGCTGCTTTTCCGCATAGGTTCTGCGTACAAATTCATTTTCATCAAAGGTACAGTTGCTCTCATCCCATCGCATGACCCTGTAACCTTCCAGTCTGCTCCAGGAATCAATGCATTTCTGCAGATCCTCCGGAATCGGCTTACCGCCGAACCAGCAGTAATGTATGATCTTGGGTATCGTCCCCTTACTTCCCTTTCCTTCCATACTTCTCTCCTCACAATTATCTTAATTTTCCCTGCATCAGATACTGATAAAAGGTATCTTGCCCCGAAGTCTCTTTCTCACTGAAACGTGTACTTAACTTATGGAATCCGCATCTTGATTTCAGAACCTCATATTTGATTCCGTCGTATGGTTGTCCCATATATGTCGCCAGCACATGCGACTCCACCTGACTTACAATAGGCATCGCCTGATACTCTTCCCGATAATAATCGCATGCCATAGTCATAAACAGGTGAAAAATATAGTAATCCACTGCCCGGTCGTTGTCCTTCCAGTAAGCATAGAGCAGTTCTCTGGTCAGACAATAGATGTTCTGATTCGTGGTTCCGTACAGAAACCAGTTATTTGTCTCCATGATCTCCGGATTGAATCCGAAATAATAAAAGCTGTACATGAAAACCGGCAATTGATCTGTATATGCCAGTAGTCCCCCGTCCGTACAGTAGACCGTTGCATCGATCCAGTATCCGCCGTAACGGACCAGAAGCTCCAGACGGATCAGATCTGAGAAATGTGCCGGACCGATGATCCCTCTCTTCCATTTTTCAACAATCTCTTCCGGAAGTGTGATATAATCAAATACATTCTTCGCATCGATCACGACGATCTCCCGGTCCGGAAGCTTTTGTCCAAGAGCTTCATAGCACAGCTTCACCAAAGGCGGTGCCTGCTCCAATCCCTGCAGCCAGCAGAACCAGATTCTGCCCTGGTTCGCTTTCTTTTCCAGTGTCTCCCATGGACGGTCCGCCGTCACTTTCTCCAGATATTTTCTTTTTAATGTTTTATAATACAGCATCCGGTGCTTTTGCCCGATCATCACATTGTACAAAAAGGACAATTTTGCATCCCGGTACTTTGTCTTCAGCATCACATTGTCATAGATCGACCCCAGCAACATATGATCCTGTATTTTTTCTTTGATTCTTCGCAATGAAGTATCTCCCATGCTTGTCCCCTTCTCAAAAACATCTCTGCTGAATACCGTTCCAGCTCCGGTACAGTGCAATGATCCATCTGGTACTTTGCGTCTTCAACAACAGATAAAGCAGTCTTCGTTTTCCCTGAAGTCCGGATTTTTTTACCGCTTCCAGGAAATCTTGTTCCCGACAGATTCTCCGTACAATCTCTTTTCTCTCAGAGTCGTCGATTCCTCTGCGGCAGCTGAGCTGCTTGAGAAATGTCAGTCCCAGCCCGGAATAGACCCGGCAGAATGCCATCTCCTGCTCTTCGTGTTCCGGGAATTCCCGACAGAAATCCATCGCATAATGATAAATCTTCGTGATATTATCAAAAAAGCGTGGATCGTAACTGTTTAACTGGGTTCCCTGGGTCTGCACATTATACTGATAGAACAGCCCCGGATTGACTGCAATCTTATGGGCCCTGCTCACTGCCTGCAGTGAAAAATACAGATCTTCGTAAATACGGATCTGCGGATCAAACGCAAGATTTTGTTCCCGCAGAAATTCTCTGCGAAACACTTTGTTCCAGGGTGCGTTGATCACCTCTGTCTCCACGGTTTCCACCAGACAGTCCCGGAAAAACTCTTCTCTGCTTCCACAAAAGGATGTTTTCATCGGTCTCGTCACTTTGCGGTCATTGGCCACATCATAATACCAGAACCCGAACATCAGCACATCCGCATCGCTCTCTTCCGCGATCCGGACATTTTTCTCCACGGCATCCGCCTGCAGCAGATCGTCCACATCCGTGAACATCAGATACTTTCCCTGTGCATGTGCAATTCCGGTATTTCTCGCCCTGCTGGGGCCGCCGTTTTCCTGATGAATGACTCTGACATGGGAGACAGCCGCCGCATAGCGGTCACAGATGCCACCGGAGCCATCCCCGCTGCCGTCGTCCACCAGCAGGATCTCCAAAGGAGCATAGGTCTGTTCCAACAGCCGTTTCATACAGTCGTCAATATAACGTTCTCCATTATATACCGGCACTACAATGCTTACTAACGGATTCATCTTGCTCCTCTTTTCTTCAAATACTTCGATGTTGTCATGGGCGGTGCATCTTCCCCCTCCCGTACCGGATCCAGGCACAGAGAAAGGGCGAACAAAATATAGAGATATTTCAAAGTCTGCAGTGAATCGACCCAAAAAAGATTGATCAGATAACAGACACTGCCTACCAGAAGGATCTTCGGCAGTCCGATTTTATCTCTGCGGACCCTCTTTATCATACCCGCGATCATACTTCCGAGAAACAGCAGATAGGTGATCATTCCCGGATACGCATAACGTACATATTCCGCAATGTAGAAATTATCCACAGATTCAATGAAAGAACCGTTGATCTCCGACTTAAACGAGCGCTTCCTTCCCAGCCCCAGCAGCGGATTCAGCCAGTCCACCGTGAAAATATATTTGAGCTGGTCCCGGTAATTGGAACTGCTGCTTAACGCCTCTATATTAGCGCCATAGTTTACTGCCAGTTCCGTTCCCAGCAGTTCATCCAGGATACTGGTGATCTGTAACAATATGTATCTTCCCATCGTCGTATTTCTGATAGCTGCCAGAATTACTGCAAAAATACCCGCCAGCAAAAGCGCGATCATCACAAATTTTTTAATCTCCATTTTAGAAGATAAGCCCACCAGCAGGATCACTTCCAAAAGAAATACGCTCAGTGTGGATCTCGACCCACATAAAAATACGTTGACCCCCAGCAATAGTAACAAGAGCGGCTGTGCCAACAGATTGACGCTCTTATTTTTTCTGTCGTAACAGGCAAAGGGAACCATGGTGACCAGCATCAGACCATAACCCAGAGAGTGGTTACAGGAGCTCATGATACGATAGCTTCCCGATCGTACAAATCGTCCCGTATAGAGTCCCTTGATCGTCTCCAGATAGGAGAACGGTGATCTCCCCAGCACATATTCCACGATGCCCAGCAATGCGATCACATAAGAAAATACAACGATCATCTGTATCGTTTTTTCCACTCCCAAGGTGTTCCGGATGAGATAAATCAACAGATAAAACGTCAACAATTCAATAAACGGATTTAAAAAGGCGTTGACATCCGCACGTAATACCATAGTATATCCGATCACCATAAGGTAAGGAAGTAACACTTTGGTACATGGTTCTTCCACCACCAGCAGCACGAATTCCCGGATACGCTCCGGCTCTGCCATCATCAGAAGTAATACCGCCACGATCATGATGCGCAGTGCCGTCAGGTCGAACAGAGGAAACGGCAGTCCGAAATACTGCGGCAATACATATAATGTAAAAAAGAACAACACTGCAACCGCCTGAAAGATTTTCAGTTCTCTCTGCGGTTTCAGATATCTGCTTTGTTGTGCCATTTCTCTCCTCCTTCCCACAATTTTCCCACTGATCTCTTTGATCCTCTATCCCCGGATCGCCATCATCAGCTCTACGGGAATAGACTTTCTGCTGTGATAACAGTCCGCATATCCAAATAACAGCAGCAAAGTATTCCATACTTTACGGTCACGCAGCAATTCGATCCTCAGCTGCGTTGCCCGTATATTCCGATGTAATAGTCTACAATCC
Source organism: uncultured Lachnospiraceae bacterium (assembly GCA_945929965.1). Lineage (GTDB taxonomy): Bacteria > Bacillota > Clostridia > Lachnospirales > Lachnospiraceae > Acetatifactor. Next base: position 49,961 of record CAMEOT010000013.1, on the reverse strand, counting down.
CGTTCACTCATTGACAGTGACTCTGCAAAGACCAGGGTAGCCTCATGGCTTTTCTTCAGATCCTCCAAAAAACGGACTCTCTCTGGAAGATCACGCATTTTATGCATTGTCACGTTATTGGAATGAAGTCTTCTGCGCAGTGTCACCCCATGGTAGACGTACAGTCCATCTCTGCATAATGCCAGCTTCCAGACAAATTCATCATGGGCCCAGTTCGGATACCATCTGTTTTCCACCTCCTGCCAGAATTTCCGGCGGATGCACATGCTGCATCCCTGACAGTTGATAAACAGATTATGCGCTTCATAGGGTAGATGCTCAAGGGAATGATCCCGGCGGAACTGCTTCTGTTCCCATGTCGGAACACTGGGGGCGTCCGGAGAAGACACAAAAGACTCGAATTCCGAACACAACAACAGGATCCCCGGATGCTCCTCCATCTGTCCCACCATGACCTCCACCCGGTCCGGTACCCAGATATCATCCTGATCGCAGAAGAAAATATATTCTCCCTCCGTCTCCTTCACTGCACCGATAAAATTTGCAGCATATCCCAGATTCTTCGGATTCTGCGATACCTTCCAGGTTCTTTCCAGTCCATGTTCCCTGATATATTTTTCCACGATTGCTACGGTATCGTCAGTGGAACGATCATCGTGGATGATCACTTCATCCACCGGCATGCTCTGGGTCCGGATAGACTCCAGTTGCTCCACCACATATTCCGCTCCATTGTAAGTTGCCATTGCTACGGATGTTCTTATCATAATACTATCCTTTCAGAATCCTGCCACTCAGTACCGCCACCGGCTGACAATTCCATCTGCGGACATTTCTCAGATAGATGCCGATTTTCCCCCGTACATACGGGTTCGTTCGATAGTCCGGAAAATGCTCCTGTAAAAAGGCAAAGGTCTGATCCAGCAGATCCTTGCGCAGCCTTGCATCCGGTACTCTGCCGATCCGGCTCAAGGAACTGCACAGAAGTATCTTAACGCAAAAGTATTCCAGCTCCTGTCGATATTCCTCGTAAAACCCTCTCTCCCTGTAAAAATCCAGTATATTCTGTAACACCGGAAAAATATCAGCCACTTTTTTACTTTTGTTGGCATTCATAGTAGAGGTCTCCCTGAGGATATAAGATACAAAGGGACGGTCTACATAGGTTTCCCGCTGAAGATACGGGATCAGTTTGATACAGAATGCCGTATCCTCATAGATTCTTCCCTCCGGGAATTCCATTCCCTCCCGCAGCAGGATCTCCCTGCGGATCAGCTTGTTCCAGGGGCAGGTCATAGGATCGATAAACATATCTTTCCTGTCCCGGTACTGCCTGATATTTCCTCTGGTAGCCAGTTCCTTCTGCTGACCATCCTTTTCCTGAAGATAGTGATAACTGCATTCCACCATATCACAATTGTCCGCAAGCGCTGCCCGAAGCATTTCCTCATACATTGCGGTATCTACATAATCGTCCGAATCCACAAACCCTACATAATCCCCAATGCACTCCCGGATTCCCAGATTCCGTGCACTTGCCTGTCCTCCGTTCTCCTTGCGGATAACTCTGACTCTTCCCGGATAATTGTTTTCAAATTCAGAAAGAATCTCCGGAGAGTGATCCGTAGAACCATCATCCACCACCAGGATCTCCAGATCCTTCAGTGTTTGATGTACCAGACTTTCCAGACATCTGCGTAGATATTTTTCTGTATTATAAACCGGTACGATCACACTCACCTGCCTGCTTGCTGTATCCATCTTTTTCCCCTCTATGGTATCTTAGGATGCGCATCCGTACGTTCTCCCAGTAATTCCCGTGTCCATTCCATGATCATCCCAACCGCCTTGTTATGCTTTTTTATTATATGAGTAAAGTCTGTATATTGGTCACCGACACCATGGATATCACTGCCCAGTGCACTGATCCTGTCATGTCTCAAATACTGTTGTGCGCGGAACCTCTGCCTGTTCCATCTTCCCACCAGACTGCCTATATTCACCTGTGCAAGGCATCCTGCCTCTAATAAAGGCATAATCTGTGACATCCGGTATCGCTCTACATGGGCAAGCACCACCTGCAGACCACATTTGTCCTGTAATGCTGTCACTGTATTTATCAATTCCGGATCCCATATCTCCGTAAAAGGCATTTCCAGCAGTAATACCTTCGTTCCATCTATACAAAGTTGTTCAAGCCCTTCCATCCGTTCCAGTCCTTTACAGATCAGGACCTCCGCTCCCTGCACAATTTGTATTCCTGCTGCCCGGATCTCTTCCTCTCCGGCAAGTTCCTTTTGCAGCTGCACCCACGCCAGCCTGCGGCGTTTTAAGAAACTGTCCACACTCTCCACATGTGGGTAAAAATGGGAGGTGGCAAGGATACAGTGAACCCCTGCCCACACGGCTCGCCGGATCTGCTCCATTGCTACCGCAGTATCACTGCATCCATGGTCCAAACCGGGCAAAATATGGCTGTGAAAATCATATATCTTAAGAATATCAGTATTTGTAGTCTTTTGCATAATGTTTATAATGATAATCCTGAGATTTCATAGAGATTCCGTTGAACACGAATCCACAGATATTCGCTCCCACCGGCTCCAGCATCTGCACGATCATCTGCTCTCTGTCAAATTTTGTCACGCCTTCTCTTACCACCAGAATATATGCGGTCGCTGTTGCAGCCAGGACCAGAGCATCTGCCACGATTCCTGCCGGAGGCAGGTCTACGAAAATACAGTCATATTCCTCCTTGCATTTTTCCAAAAGCTCACTCCAGCGCTCACCGGACAGAAGTTCTGCCGGATTGGGCGGTACTTCTCCCGCCATTGCAACATAGAGATTCTCGGCTCTCTTATAGACCTTCAGTTCTTTCGTGATCCCTGCAAGGTATTCACTTAAACCTTCCTTCCCCTCAATGTCCAGCAGACTTTTCAGGTTGCTCTTTCTCATATCCGCATCAATCAATAAAATCTTTTTCCCTAATTGAGCGTAAGCGGAAGCAAGATTGATACAGGTCAGTGTTTTTCCCTCCCCGGGATCCGCACTGGTAATGGCGTATACAGGACATTTCTCACCTTTACCGGTAAACAGGAGCTTTGCACGGATACTGTTATAAGATTCGCGCACTGCAAAAGGGCTCTCATTATGTAATATTTTATTGACCTTTTCACCTTTTGCCGCCGGTTCCATCTGTGGTACATCTCCCAGAATAGGAATGGTAAACAGATCTTCAATCTCATATTTCCGGCGGACGGTAGTATCCAGCATACTTCGTAGCAGGAACCATGCCGCAGCCAGAAGGAAACCTGCTGCCGCACCCAATATTGCATATTTCAACACACTGGTGGACTGGTAAGGTACCGTTGGAAGCTCTGCCTCATCCAGTACTTCGATTCCACCGGATTTCACGATCCGTATGATCTCATTCGGCGCCAGTTCACCGATAGCATTTGCTATATCCATGGCATTCACCGGGTTTTGATCGACTACACGTACCACAAATGCAGCCGTGTTTTCAATCGCACTGGCACTGATCTGGGATTTCAGATAATCCGTGGAATAACCCAGTCCCGTTTCCTCTTTTACTTTTTCCAGAAAGGTCCGGCTCTTCAATATCTGCATATAGCTCGTGATCAGATTTTTCGCCTGCGTGATATCAGAACTTCCGATATTTACAGACGAGTCCGTAATATAATCCGGATTACTGTATACATAAAATGAAATCTGTGCCATATACAGGGATGTACTGGTAATGCTGGCGTAAGCCCCTGCCACCATTCCCAATACTGCTGTGCTCAGGAAAATGTATAATGCTTTCTTCTTTAATGTCCAAAATATTTTTTCCAAATGAAAGTTAGACAGAATCGTCTTAAACATTTTCGATCTCCTCTCTCAGATAAGTTTCTATCGTCTGCAGCATCTGATCTCTGTGCGATTCGTATGGCTGAAAATCAAACGTTTCGCTTTCCCGAATGATATTCTCCAACGAATCTTCTTCCCCACATACCAACACCAGATGTTTTTTCCCAAAAGCTTTTGCAATGTCCCATTGGTGGTCATCCACATGTTCTTTATATTTTTTCAGTCGTGGAAATACGATCACAGGTTTCCCATGACGGATTCCCGACAATATGGTCCCGACACCGCTATGGGTGATCAGCAGAGAACATTCCTCCATCTTCTGCTCAAAGTCTTCTTTGTTCAGAAAATCCACCGAAGGATAGTATTGTGGGATATAGTCGGAGTGGCCTTTCTGCGCAAATACCGGATCTGTTATTTTCTGCTCTTCGACCAGCCGGTCTATCTGTTTCAACAATCTGTTACACTGGAATTTCTGGGTTCCCAGCACCACAAATATCAGCTTTCCCTTCATCAAAAAATTCCTCCCGCATAAATCGCCTTCGGAAACACCTTCAGCATATCTTCCCATTGTACCAGGAACAGGTCTGCTAATGGGTACATCAGCTTCCCCGTAAGGGAAGCTTCATCTACCCGGGCAAAAGATTCTATATATATAATATGAATTTTTCTCATTTTACCTAACAGACAGACCGGATATGTCATCAATGCTCCTGTGGATATGATACAGTCCGGCTTTTCCTTCTTCAAGATAGCATACGCCTGAAAAAAAAGCTTGATAAAATGAATAAGAAAAAACGGTTCCTTGCGATTGATCTGTCGTAAAAAGTAAGTTCTGTCTCCCCATGCTGTTGTAATGTCTTCTCCGCTTTTTTCCGTAATCAAAAAGGAATCGTTCTCATTAGTAATCTGTCTCAGACACGTGATCTCTTCCAAATGGCCTCCCGAGGACGCCGTAAAGCATAATTTCATATTCCCCTTCCGTTTCCTATCCTGTTTTCTGATAATAAACAGTAAAAATTCCATCGTCCTCCGGTTCTTTCCTTCGGACGATGGACTTTTTCGTTTTTTACGATTCCTCGTGCTTTTGTAACTTATCTATTTTCTTATACTGGATATACGTAGTCAGAACCGTCACTCCGAGAATAATAGCTGCCAGGATCGTCACATACAGATCCAGATGGCATCCCCAGAAGAAATACAGAACGACAAGCGCCAGGACAAACAAAACCGGAATCGCAATATCAATGCATTTCATTTTTTTCATTTTGTCTCCTCCTTACACCTCTGTCTGGCGTGCTTCACCGCGAAGTTCATTGATCTTTTTGTTTCTGTTGATGCAACGGATCAATTCATATGCAGTATATACGACTGTCAGCAACAGGATCAGCCAGTGGATCCAACAGTTTGCAGATGCTGCCAGAGGTGCCGCCTCATCCTCAATGCTGACTACATTATTATTCGTTGTTGCTGTAATTCCCTGCTCCGGTTCTTCTGTCGCAGCAGGTGCCAAAGGAGTGGTCTCCTCTTCGATCACTGTCTGAGCAACGGGCTGCTGTCTAGCACCTGCTACCTGCTGTACGGTAGCTACGGTTGTGTTGTCTGCGGGAGCAGCTGCTTCCGGTGCCGTTACGGTTCCGGTAGTCGTACCATCTTCTCCGGACTCTCCGCCACCTTCACCACCGGTGGGTTCAGTTTCGGAAGGAGTTACGATGATCGGTTGGTATATAATATTTGCTACATATCCGTCTTCAGTCTTCTCATATCCTGCCAGAACACCGTTCTCGCAATCACCGGGTCTCCATGCATTCAGAGAATCTACTGTGAGCGTTGCGTGATAATCAGCTGCCTGAGACTTTCCGATGTTACGGGTCTCTGTGTGCAGGAGTGTTCCGTTCACGCTGCCGCGGTAGTAGTTCACGGTAATAGGTACGCCTTCTTCCTTACTGTACCATACGGTTACTTCTCTGTCGGCAGTCGCGGTACCGCTAATCTCCGCCTCCGTTGCGTTTTTAGCAGTGAAACTAAATCCGTCAATGACTGCACTCGGAGTGGTAATGTGATATTCTTCACCCAGTCCGTAGGTTCCTACGAAATCTTCTGCTACCTTTACCGTGTTACCGGTTTCATCCTCATACAGATAATGTACTGTCACATTAAACTTCTGGTTCATGATAATGCCGTCTACATGGATCGAATTATCACTCTCTGTTTTAATTACATACCATTTGATATATTCGCCTTCCTTCAGAGTCAGTCCGAAGTCTGCCGCAGTTGGTGCCTTTTCGATGTAAGGTGTCAGATCCGTATCCTTGATTCCCCTGCCTCTTGCATACTGATCAAGATAGCTGTTGTTTTCACCCTTTTTCAACTGTCCGGGACGAGCCTTGCTGTAATTTGAGGAAGGATAAGAGCTTACCTCGGAGGGCTGTGTCAGTCCTCTGTTCAGGATATAGAAGTATGCCGTTACCGGTTTCTCAGCGAAATCCTTTTGAGCATCTTCATAATCCTTTTTTGCTTCATCTGCTGCACTCTGTGCGTCCTCGTAAGCCTCCTTGGCATCCGCTACATTTTTTTTAGCTGTTTCCAATGCCTTCCGTGCTGCATCCAGCTGCAAATCATTCAGTTTAGCATTTCTGGCCGCTTCCAGTCTCTTCTTTGCTGCCTCCAGAGCTTCTTTTGCAGCGTTGTACTGATCCAGTGCGTCTTTCTCTGCCTGTTCTGCCTTCGCTGCTGCGGTTGCGGCGTCTGCTGCCTTTGTTGCTGCCTGTGCTGCTGCCACCTTATCAAAAGCGGTGGAGTATGCAGCGAATTCATGCTCATCTACCAGCGTTGCGGTCAGTTTATTGTTTTCCCAGGTCAGTAATACCTGCTCGTTATTCTTGTTCTTGCCCAGTAACAGGGTCAGTCCGTCGTTGGTGTATTTCAGTTCCAGATGCTCCCAGTCCATCTCGATCTTCGCATTGTCATTCTTGGCCTCAATGAGCAACTCTTTGTGTACCTTGCGGAACCATTCGATCAGTCCAACATTGCTTCTGTCAATGGCATCCTGATACTCTTCCCGAAGTTCCTTCGCATCTTCATACTTTCGGGTAGATTCCTTCAATTCGTCCAGCAGCGTATTGAACTCATCCTGTTTTTCCTTGTCCAGATAAGTGATCTGGGTATTATTATCAGCTACCAGATCTTCTACGACCTTCTGTGATGCCACAATACCTGCAATGTATGTATTATTCTCGGCAATCTGTGCATCCTTTGCGGCAATCTCGGTATCTTTCAGGGAAATAGTGTCCTTCGCAATATTGATGTCACCCTTCAGGGTGTCGATATCATTTTCTAAATTGTTAATCTGATCTTTCAGTTCCTGTGCTTTTTTATATTCATCGGACCATACCAGATATCTTCTTACGCCCAGATCATCAATTGCTTTCTCTACGGCTTTGATCTCTGCTTCCTTGGCTGCGATCTGTGCTTCTTTGGCGGTGATCTCGCTTCTCAGGGCATCCTGCTGTTCCTGAATCTCGGACTTCTGCTTTTCCAGCTGTGCGTTATTTGACTCTTTTGCTTCTTTTTTCGCATTCACTACGTCAGCAGCCGCTTTTGCTTCGTCGGATTTTTCGGCAGCAATTCCCGCCTGATCCGCTGCTTCTTTTGCAGCCTCTGCTGTCTTCTGTGCGATCTCATTGCTGTCGGTAGCGGTCTTGTAAGCATCCTCTGCCTTAACTACTTCTGCTTCTGCCGCTGCAAGTGCTACCTCAGCCTCTGCCAGTTCTTTGTCTGCATTTTCGATACCGGCTTCGATATCTGCTTCCGCCTGTGCCTTTGCCTCATCATAGGCTTTCTGTGCCGTATCCAATGTATCCTTTGCATTATCGTATGCCTGCTTTGCCTGATCTGCTGCTGCCTGCGCATCCTCCGCAGCTTTCTTTGCGGCATCCAGCACATCCTCCAGATTGGAATCCGCACGGCCTGCATTTTCAATCTGTGATTTCAGAGCCTCTGCCTGATCTGCAGCATCCTGGGCTTTAGTTGCTGCATCCTGGGCTTTCTGCGCTTCTTCCGCGGTCTTATTCTGTGCCTCGGTTGCAATGTTCTCCAGATTCTTGGACTCTGCTTCTACTTTCTGATTGGAGTCGGCTACTGCCGTCTCCGCTTCGCTGATCTCTTTTTCAATCTCTTCTTTTAATGCCGGTGTGGGTTCCGGAGTAACAGACGGGTCCTCGGTAGCTTCCGGAGCGGGACTGGCCAAGACAGCATCTGCTGCTTTTTTTCCAAGATTAACTGCCGCGTCCTTCGCATTCTCCGCTGCTACCGCTGCCTTCTGGGCTGCCTGGGCTACATCGTAAGCTGCCTTGTCCGCCACTTCGCCGTTTTCCACTGCAACCTTGAGATCGGAGTCCTGCGTGATGGCAGACACAGCTGTGCTTTCCTCGCTTGCTCTTACGGTAAGTGTGCTGACGTTCACTGTCTCTACCAGCATAGTAGCGCACATACAGATTGTTAAGATTCTTTTGAATAATTTTTTCTTCATATCTTCCTCTCCTATCACTTTTAAACCGTCATATAACCTTCTGCCGCTTTACGGATGTCTTCTACAATTCCTTCCGCTTTCTGATATTCCAGCTCTGTGATCTGTCTTCTTAGCTTCCACCAATTCCATCCCGGATGTTCCCCCGGCTGTAGTTCCCGGATCCTCTTACGGTATCTTATGCATAACAGGATGTATGCTGTAGCCATCAGGATCAGACCGATGAGCAGCATTGCCGCCAGCGTATCACCGTAATAACCTTCCTGTACTGCCCGACTGTAGATTCCTGTGCTGTGCGTACCTGCAGCCAATGGGGTAGGATCATCTTCAATTCTTATGATCCGGTAACTTGCCAACATGGCAAATCCGGAATATATGATACCGAGCATAACCGGTTCCTCCATAATTACTTTTCATCTATAAAGACTGTCGTATTTTGAAAAAAGGTTCAGAAATTCTTTCTTTTTTTTTCATTCTGCCCTATACTATAAGTAAATTCATGTATTTACCTTATACAAAGGAGCTTTGTTGCTATGCGAAATAAAAAATTTGTAAAAACCTTCCGTAACACCAAAACCGTGCAGTTAATCCTTCTGCTTCTGTTGGAAGCTGCGTATGTTCTGGTGCTGACCCTGCATCCCGCACTCGGCACACAGCTGTTTGAGAACCGGACACTTTTTATCTTATGCACACTCTCCTGGATTCTTGCTTTATTTAATCTGGTATGGTTATTATATGATTTCTATAAATTGCGCACCTTCGCCGAAGAAAGTCATGCGCTGAACCGCGCAGCTTTCCTGGATCATCTGACCGGCATCCCCAACAGACACGGACTGGATGTCGTGTTTGAGACTTATGACTCCCCGGAATCTCTGGAGCATGTAGCCTGCTATATGGTCACCATCACCAACTTAAAGGAGATCAATCAGACCATGGGACATGTCGTGGGCGACCAGATGTTGAAGGATTTCTCCGGTATCTTAGAGAGTGTCGGTGATGCCTTCGGTGTGGTGGGACGTAACGGCGGTAACGAATTCTTAATGATCGTCAATCACGGTTCCCATGATACCATGGACTATTTTATCGAAAGTCTGGCGCAGCAGCTGAAGGAATACAACGAGGAACACAGCAATGCGCCCATTCAGATCAAGTACGCATATATTTTAAATGAAGAAGCACATGCAGAGTATTTCTCCACTCTGCTTACCGAGACATACAATAAGCTCCACTCTCAAGGAACCCGTTAACCAGACAGTGAGACGAACGCATGAAAGATTTGAATATTTCTTACATTGCCGGTCTTGTGATCCGTGCCCAGCACAGCGACTCGGATGCCTTCGCAGAATTGTATGCTCTTACCTATAATAAAGTATACAACTATGCCAGACATTATCTGAGAGATGACTTTCTCGCTCAAGATGCCATGCAGGAGGTCTACATACTGGCTCTGAAAAACATCGGAAAACTGAATGATCCTACTGTTTTTATCGCCTGGCTGAATCGTATCTGCTTCCATGTCTGCTACGATATGACCAAGAAGCAGCGGCCGCAGAACGACTGTCAGACCTTAAATCAGGAGATTCTCGATATTGTACAGGATCCTCACCCGGATACCAATCCGGAACTGCATTACCAGCAGAAGGATGAATATTCCCGGCTGACGGACGCCTTAGAACAGCTTCCTTTCAATGAGAAGCAGGTCCTGATCATGCGATACTATAACGACATGAAGCTTGAGGAGATCGCTGCCGCCATGGAGATCAGCCGCAGCAGCGTAAAACGCTATATCGCCTCCGGGCAGGAGCAGCTGAAAGCCAGCATGAGAGGATAGAAAGGATAATACAGTTATGTTTTTTCATAAAAAGAACCGTTATGAGTTGGACATGAACACCGCAAACAATGCTCTGCAGAATATCCTGTCCACCTGTAACCAGCCAGTCAATACCATTCCTTTTGACAAGCTGGTGCTTCGTAAAAAAATCAATGCAGCTTCCTATAACCGTCTGATCGTGGCTACCACTGTGATCTTTGTGCTGACTTTTCTGTCGCCCTTAATCATCGTTCCGCTCTCCGAATTTAACGGGAAAGTGTTTGCCCCCGCTCCCGCGGAGCTTACTCTGGATTATGTGGAGAATAATGTTTTAAGCCTTAAGTTTACCGGAGATAACATTCTCTATGACGAGGCTTTTATGGAGACGCTGTCCGGTGAGATCATCGAGCCGCTCTCCGTGGACAGTGCCAGGGGCGTGATCAGTTTTCCTTTCCTTACAGAGGAAGCCAATATTTATGTTCCCGTGAGTGGCGGCGAGACGATACATCTCCTCTTTACCCCCGACAATGTCACAGGAATGACACAATAACAACAGGATGTTGATGTTTCTATGCAAATACCCGGATCCTTTGCGCGGCTGCGCATTTTATTAATTACATATTGTATCATGGCCGGGTTATGTGCCTGTGGTTCTGCTTCTGACTCTCTGTCTGCGGCTGCCCCTGCGACGGACACTTACGATGACCAGTCCCCCGCAGTTCCCGCTTCTGCGGATACCGGCACAACTTCCACGGAGACAGAAAGCACCGCCCCTGCAAAACCTCTGCGGGATGCCACTCCGGTATGTCTCGTGCCAAAAGCGGATGGCAGTCAGGTCACCTCCAACGATGTGGCAGTCATCGACTATTCCCATATGTCGGACGGATATATCTGTGCCAGTTATACCGGCACTTGCCCGAAAGTCAAGCTGCGGATCACCGGTCCCGACACAGTAGTCTATACCTACGACCTGCACGGGAACGGCTATGAGACCTTTCCTCTGTCCTCCGGGGACGGCTATTATGATGTGACGATCTATGAGAATATCTCCGGTACGAACTATGCCACCTGCCTGTATGCAGATCTGGAGGTACAGATCACCGATACTTTCGGTCCTTTCCTCTATCCGAACCAGTATGTGAATTTCAATGCGGACAGCAAAGTCGTGGCGAAGGGCCGGGAACTTGCCGAGGGCGCTTCCTCGGACCTGGAAGTGATCACCCGGGTATACGACTATATCACACAAAATATCACTTATGATTATGCGAAAGCTTCCGATCCCCCCACCGGATATACTTCCGATGTGGATTCTATCCTGACTTCCGGAACCGGTATCTGTCTGGACTATGCCGCCGTTATGGCGAGCATGCTCAGAAGCCAACGGATCCCCACCAGACTGGAAGTGGGTTATGCACAGGATGCCTACCATGCCTGGATCAGCGTATATACTGCGGATACGGGATGGCTGAACGGCATTATCGAATTCGACGGCAATGTATGGACACTGGTGGATCCCACCTTCGGTGCCAACACCGATGACAAGACTCTGAAGAAGTTCATCGGAGACGGCACCAATTATATCCTTCAGAAAATGTATTAGTGAAAGGGAACAAATCGAAATGAAGACTACGGAGAAAAAATTACTGTCCAACGAAGAAATCGCTTCTTTCTGCAGCCAGGCAGCCATGCTGTTCCAGGCGGGAATTCCCCCTATGGAGGGTATGGCGATCTTACAGAGCGATGCCGGATCCCCGGAGGGAAAAGCGATCTTTGACGAGATCCTCACCGTCTGCCAACAGGGAGAAAGCTTTCACAAAGCATTGGAATCTACAAATGTTTTTCCGGATTACTGCCTACGCATGATCGCATTGGGAGAAGAATCCGGTAATTTGGACGTATGTATGCTTTCCCTGGCGGATTATTACGAGAAGGAAGAGGCCATCTCTCACAGCATCCGGGATGCCGTGACCTATCCTTTTATTATGATTGCCATGATGGCTGCCGTCATTGTGGTACTGGTCAGCCGCGTTATGCCGATCTTTGAGCAGGTCTATGTGGAACTGGGCAGTGAGATGACCGGATTTGCCGCTTCTCTTTTGCGGGTGGGCAATCATCTGAACCGCTATTCCTTTGTATTTGTAAGTATTTTATGTATATTACTTCTGTTATATCTGTTCGCCACCAGGACTCAGACCGGTAAACGTGTCACCGCCCGGTTCTTAAACTGGTTACCTCTGACAAGAAATTTTTATGAGAGTGTTGCCTGTGAGCGTTTCGCCAGCGGTATGGCACTGACCTTAAGCAGCGGCATGGATACCTACTCCAGTCTAGACATGGTCGCTTCCCTGGTAGGCAATGAGAAAATGAAACAAAAGATTCTAAGCTGCAAGGAAGCCATAAATGCCGGGGCTAATTTTGCCGAAGCTCTGACCGGTGCCGGTATTTTCAATCATCTCTATTCCCAGATGGTATCCGTTGGTTTCCGCAGCGGTAACGTAGATATCGTGCTCAAAAAGATTGCCGACCGCTATGAAGAAAATACCAACCGTAAACTACAGTCCATCATCGCTGTCTTAGAGCCTACACTGGTCATCATTCTCTCCGTTATTGTCGGATTGATTCTGTTATCGGTCATCCTGCCCCTGATGGGTATTATGACCAGTATCGGATAGGAGCGCTGCTTATGAATCGTTTTGAACAAAAAAACAGGTCTCTCTGGCAGAAGCTGATCTACCTGCTTCCGATCCTGGCATTCATAGTGTTATTTGTTCTTTTTCTGCAGGGCATCGGATCGGTCAGCGAATCTACCTTAAACAAACAACAGGAAAGTCTGGAGACAGCCCTGGAACGAAGCATTTCCCAGTGTTACGCTGTAGAGGGCAGTTATCCTCCATCCCTGGAATATCTGGAGCAGCATTACGGATTGTTATATGATGAGGACAGCTTCTTCATTGACTACGAATACTATGGCAGCAACCTTCTGCCGGAGGTCACGGTACTCCGCAGAACCGGTGCCCGTTAAAGGAGTTCTGACATATGAACCATAAGACACAGGAAAAACATTTTATTGTGGATATCTTGTTCGTTTTGGCGCTGTTCGGTGTATTTGCCGTCTCCGCCCTGGCTCTCGTCACTATCGGAGCAGACGTCTACCAGCATACGGTGGAAGATATGAGTGTGAACTATGACAGCCGGACTGCAGTATCCTATATTATGGAAAAGGTGCGTCAAAGTGACACAGCAGATAGCATCTCCTTAACTACATTGGAGGATGTTCCGGCACTCTGTATGCTTTCAAAGATCGATGAAGATACTTACTGCACTTATCTCTATTATTACGAGGGTCATCTGAAAGAGCTCTTCATGCGACAGGGAACTTCCCTCGGCGGACAGCTTTTGCCCGCCGGTACGGATATTTTGGAGCTGACGGATCTTACCTTTTCCTATGCAGGCAATGATCTGATCCGGGTCTGTTTACAGACACCCTCCCGGGAGACCCATACCTTTTACATTCATGTACATTGCAGTACTACGGAATAGAAGAATAGAATGATGGAAAGGATTCGGAATTTATTATGAAGCACTCCAGATCCAGTTTATTTTTAATGGAAATGATCATAGCGATCCTGTTTTTCTCCCTTGCCAGTGCTGTCTGCATTCAGTTGTTCGCCAAATCGCATCTGCTGAGCACACAGACAGTCAACAAAAATCACGCCGTTATCTGGGCACAGAATCTGGCGGAATCTTATCTGGCTTCGGAGGGCGATCTGGGCGCCATGCACGACCTGTTTACCCCTTCACAACAGACAGAAGAAGATACCATGACGCTGTACTTCGACAGCCAATGGAATCTGTGTTCCCCCGGTGACAACGCCGGCTTTTCGGCAGAACTGACACATATACCGGATCCCGGAACCGGTATTATGGAAGCTCAGATCAGTATCATTGAGATTTCTTCCCCGGATTCTCCCATTTATACGCTCTCTGTCATGCACCACGCCGCAGAAAGGAAAGACTTACATGAGTAATGCTTCTAAGAAAAAACAATTCGGCATGAATATCGGATCTGCTTCTATCCTGCTGGTATTCGTGATCCTTTGTCTGGTATCCTTTGCGGTACTGTCCATCGTCAGTGCCAATGCCGACAGTAAGTTAAGCAACCGGGTACTGGAACGTACCACCGCTTATTATGACGCCTGCAATCAGGCGGAACAGTCGTTAGCCGGCATGGACAAAACATTACAACGCATCTATGCTTCCTCAGACAGTGAAGATGCCTATTTCGCTTCTGTGGGCCATGGGAAGTCCTACGTGATCCCCATCTCCGATCTGCAGTCCTTGCAGGTCACTATCGAGATTCTCTATCCACAGACCGATGAGGATACTTTCTACCGCATTACCGCCTGGCAGGTACTGAATGTCGATGAATTACAATAACTATGGATCTTAAACTATTGATTTTAAGACAAAAAACTCCCCGGGTTAATTCCCGGGGAGCTTTATTTTACTGATTATCAGCTTCGGTTCCTACTTCTACAGTTTCTGCTTCTGCACTGGCATCTGCATTCTCTGCATCCAGATCGGTTCCATCGCTCAGATTCAACTCTGCATCATCACCGTACATATCACCACTAAAATCAATGGTTTCTACGGCATCGGTGCTCAGTCTGGTGTTACGATATCTCTTCATACCGGTTCCTACAGGAATCAGCTTACCGATGATAACGTTCTCCTTCAGACCGATCAGTTTATCTTCCTTACCCTTGATCGCAGCTTCGGTCAGAACCTTGGTGGTCTCCTGGAAGGATGCTGCTGACAGGAAGGATTCGGTTGCCAATGCTGCCTTGGTAATACCAAGAATGATACGCTTGCCTTCTGCAGGCTCTTTGCCTTCTGCAATCAGCTTCTCGTTCATCTCTTCGAAATCCAGAACATCTACCAGAGTTCCGGGCAGGAACTCGGTGTCTCCGTTATTCTCGATACGAACTTTCTTCAACATCTGGCGTACCAGGACTTCGATATGCTTATCAGCGATATCTACACCCTGTAAACGGTATACACGCTGTACTTCACGCAGCATGTAATCCTGTACGGCACGGATTCCCTTGATCTTCAACAGATCGTGAGGATTTACGCTACCTTCGGTCAGTTCATCACCGGCCTCTAATACCTGTCCGTCCACTACCTTGATACGGGAACCGTAAGGAATCAGATATGCCTTGGATTCACCGGTCTCTTCATTTGTGATCACAACTTCACGCTTTTTCTTGGTATCACGGATCTCCGCCTTACCGCCGAATTCAGCGATGATTGCAAGTCCCTTAGGCTTTCTGGCCTCGAACAACTCCTCGACACGGGGAAGACCCTGTGTGATATCGTCACCTGCGACACCACCACTGTGGAAGGTTCTCATGGTCAGCTGGGTACCGGGTTCACCGATAGACTGTGCAGCGATAATACCGACTGCTTCACCTACCTGTACAGCTTCACCGGTTGCCATGTTGGCGCCGTAACATTTTGCACAGATACCAACGTGGGAACGACAGGTTAAGATCGTACGGATCTTCACTTCCTCAATGGGCTCACCCTGTGCATTTACACCAACGCTTAAGATCTTGGCTGCACGGCTGGGGGTGATCATGTGGTTGTGCTTCACGATCATGTTACCGTCTTTATCGTAAATATCCTCACAGGAATATCTTCCTGTGATTCTGTCTTTCAGGCCTTCAATGGTCTCCTTACCATCCATGAATGCTTTGACTACCATACCGGGGATCTCTGCCTGACCCTCGCAGCAGTCTACCTCACGGATAGAAAGCTCCTGAGATACATCAACCATTCGTCTGGTCAGATAACCGGAGTCTGCGGTACGCAGAGCGGTATCAGACATACCTTTTCGTGCACCATGTGCAGACATGAAGTACTCCAGTACGTCCAGACCTTCACGGAAGTTTGATTTAATGGGCAGCTCGATGGTTCTACCTGTGGTATCTGCCATCAGTCCACGCATACCTGCCAGCTGTTTGATCTGCTGACTGGAACCACGCGCACCGGAGTCTGCCATCATGAAGATGTTGTTGTATTTATCCAGACCGGACAACAGTACGTCAGTCAGCTCTTTATCGGTCTCGTTCCAGGTCTCTACAACGGCACGATAACGCTCTTCCTCAGTGATCAGACCACGTCTGAAGTTGCTTGCGATCTTGTCTACGGTAGCCTGTGCGGCTGCCAGCATTTCACCCTTCTTCTCAGGGACAGTCATATCGGAGATGGATACGGTCATAGCTGCTCTGGTAGAGTACTTATAACCGATTGCCTTAACATCATCCAGTACTTCCGCAGTCTTGGATGCTCCGTGAGTATTGATAACCTTCTCCAGGATCTGCTTCAGCTGCTTCTTACCTACATGGAAGTCTACTTCCAGCTTCATGAAGTTCTCGGGATCGCTTCTGTCTACGAATCCCAGATCCTGAGGCAGGATCTCATTGAAGATAAATCTTCCCAGAGTGGACTCTACCGTACCGGTGATGGTCTCTCCGGCTGCATTTACCTTGTGCATACGCACATGGATACGGGAATGTAAGGTCAGTGCCTGATTCTCGTATGCCAGAATCGCCTCATTTACACTCTTGAAATACTTGCCTTCGCCGATTGCTCCGGGTCTCTCCTGGGTCAGATAGTAGATACCAAGTACCATATCCTGGGAAGGAACGGCTACTGGACCACCATCGGAAGGCTTCAGTAAGTTGTTCGGAGACAGCAGCAGGAAACGACACTCTGCCTGTGCCTCCTGGGACAGAGGAAGATGTACTGCCATCTGGTCTCCATCGAAGTCCGCGTTAAATGCGGTACATACCAGGGGATGCAGCTTGATGGCCTTACCTTCTACCAGAATGGGCTCAAATGCCTGAATACCAAGTCTGTGCAGTGTCGGTGCACGGTTCAGCATAACAGGATGTTCCTTAATAACCTCTTCCAGCACATCCCATACCTGCGTATCCAGTCTCTCTACCAGCTTCTTGGCATTCTTGATGTTCTGGCTGATTCCCTTGGCTACCAGCTCTTTCATTACAAAGGGCTTAAACAGCTCAATTGCCATTTCCTTGGGCAGACCACACTGATAAATCTTCAGTTCCGGTCCTACGACGATAACGGAACGTCCGGAGTAGTCTACACGCTTACCTAACAGGTTCTGACGGAAACGACCGGTCTTACCCTTTAACATATCGGACAGAGACTTCAGTGCTCTGTTACCGGGGCCGGTAACAGGACGTCCGCGTCTGCCGTTATCGATCAGAGCATCTACAGCTTCCTGCAGCATTCTCTTCTCGTTACGAACGATAATATCAGGAGCACCTAACTCCAACAGTCTCTTCAGACGGTTATTACGGTTGATAATTCTTCTGTACAGATCATTCAGGTCGGAGGTTGCAAAACGTCCGCCATCCAACTGTACCATAGGACGAAGATCAGGCGGGATCACAGGGATCACGTCCATGATCATCCATTCGGGCTTATTGCCGGACTCACGGAAAGCTTCCACGACTTCCAGTCTCTTAATGATGCGGGCACGCTTCTGACCGGAGGATTCCTTCAGTCCGGTCTTCAGTTCTGCTGCATCCTTCTCCAGGTCAATGGCCTGCAGCAGCTCTTTGATAGCTTCCGCACCCATGCCTACACGGAACTTGTTGCCCCAGGTCTCTCTTGCATCCTGATATTCCTTCTCGGACAGCACTGCCTTGTACTCAAGGTTGGTGGTTCCCGGATCCAAAACGATATAGGAAGCAAAGTACAGAACCTTTTCCAGGATTCTGGGAGACAGATCCAGGATCAGACCCATACGGCTGGGGATACCTTTGAAATACCAGATATGGGATACCGGAGCAGCAAGCTCGATATGACCCATACGCTCTCTACGAACGCTGGCCTTGGTAACTTCTACGCCACAACGATCGCAGACAACGCCCTTATATCTGATCTTTTTATATTTACCGCAATGACATTCCCAGTCCTTGCTGGGTCCGAAAATTCTCTCACAGAACAGACCGTCTCTCTCGGGCTTCAGTGTTCTGTAGTTGATTGTCTCCGGCTTTAATACCTCTCCATGGGACCACTCCCGGATTTTCTCCGGGGAAGCTAATCCGATCTTGATGGAATCAAATGTCATAGGCTGGTAGGTTGTTTCATTTTTTGTTTCTGACATTAATGGCACTCCCTTCTATACAAACTATACAAAGCATTAAAATTCATCATCACTGCCGTCAAAGCTATCATCGGTGTAATCGTCGTCAACGTAATCGTCGTCCTCGGAGTTCACCAGTTCACCGTTATCATCGAATTCCTGTGACTGATAGCCCATCTCGCCAAGGGAGTTCTTATCGTAATCGTCATCGTACTTACGATCACCTTCCATCTCATAACGGTAATCGGTATCACCGTAATCAACGGTCTCCATGATCTCAACCTCGGTATGATCCTCACGCAGCACTCTGACATCCAGACCCAGTGCCTGCAGTTCCTTCAGCAGAACCTTGAAGGACTCGGGGATACCGGGCTCAGGGATATTGTCTCCCTTGATGATCGCTTCGTAAGTCTTCACACGTCCTACAACATCATCGGACTTCACAGTCAGAATCTCCTGCAGGGTGTAGGATGCACCATACGCCTCCAGTGCCCATACTTCCATCTCTCCGAAACGCTGTCCGCCGAACTGTGCTTTACCACCCAGAGGCTGCTGTGTTACCAGGGAGTACGGTCCGGTAGAACGCGCATGAATCTTATCATCTACCAGATGATGCAGTTTCAGGTAATGCATGTGTCCGATGGTTACAGGACCGTCGAAGTATTCACCGGTTCTACCGTCGCGCAGACGTACCTTACCGTCTCTGGAAATAGGAACTCCCTTCCATACGGATCTGTGTTCTCTGTTCTCGGACAGATACTGCATAACTTCAGGGAGAAGCTCCTCACCGTGCTTGCTGGTGAAGGTCTCTCCGGCCCAGGGCTTACCGTCTGCGGTAGTCTCCTGACCCTTTTCCTTCCACTCTGCACTCTCTGCATCGTCGAAAGGAAGATTTACATAATCGTTGGCAAGATCCAACGTATCCATAATGTCTTTCTCGTTTGCACCGTCGAAGACAGGTGTTGCCACATTGAAGCCCAGTGCCTTGGCAGCCAGGGAAAGGTGGATCTCCAGGACCTGTCCGATATTCATACGGGAAGGCACACCCAAAGGATTCAGCACGATGTCCAGAGGGCGTCCGTTGGGCAGATAAGGCATATCTTCTACCGGAAGCACGCGGGATACGACACCCTTGTTACCGTGACGACCTGCCATCTTATCACCTACGGAGATCTTTCTCTTCTGTGCAATATAGATACGGACTGCCTGATTTACTCCGGGAGCCAGCTCATCGCTATTCTCGCGGGTAAATACCTTGGCATCCACTACGATACCGTATTCACCGTGAGGTACCTTCAAGGAGGTATCTCTTACTTCTCTTGCCTTCTCACCGAAGATCGCGCGTAACAGTCTCTCTTCAGCAGTCAGCTCAGTCTCTCCCTTAGGAGTAACCTTACCTACCAGAATATCTCCGGCACGGACTTCTGCACCGATACGGATGATACCTCTGTCATCCAGATCCTTCAGTGCATCATCACCGACACCGGGAACATCACGGGTGATCTCCTCGGGTCCTAACTTGGTGTCACGTGCTTCTGCCTCATACTCCTCGATATGAACAGAAGTATAGACATCATCACGTACCAGTCTCTCACTTAACAGAACAGCATCCTCGTAGTTGTAACCTTCCCAGGTCATGAAACCGATCAGAGGGTTCTTACCCAGAGCCAGCTCACCCTGTGAAGTGGAAGGGCCGTCTGCAATGACCTGACCTGCCGCTACATGGTCGCCCTTGAATACGATGGGCTTCTGATTGTAGCAGTTGGACTGGTTACTGCGGGAGAACTTGGTCAGATGGATCTCTGCCTTCTCACCGTCATCATAAGCGATACGAATGGTCTTGGAAGATACGTAAGTAATGGTTCCGGGCTTTTTAGCCACAACACAGACACCGGAGTCAACCGCTGTCTTTACTTCCATACCGGTACCTACTACAGGTGCCTCGGTGCTTAACAGAGGTACGGCCTGACGCTGCATGTTGGATCCCATCAGCGCACGGTTCGCATCATCGTTCTGCAGGAAAGGAATCAGTGCGGTAGCCACAGAGAATACCATTCTCGGGGATACGTCCATGTAATCGAACATAGCCTTGGGATATTCCTGGGTCTCTTCGCGGTAACGACCGGATACGGAATTTCTCACGAAATGTCCTTCTGCATCCAGTGCTTCATTCGCCTGTGCTACATGGTAATTATCTTCTTCGTCCGCAGTCATATAGACTACTTCATCGGTAACGCGAGGGTTCTTCGGATCGGACTTGTCGATCTTACGGTAAGGAGCCTCTACGAAACCATATTCATTAATTCTCGCATAACTTGCAAGAGAGTTGATCAGACCGATGTTAGGACCTTCGGGAGTCTCGATAGGACACATTCTTCCGTAATGGGAGTAATGTACATCTCGAACCTCGAATCCGGCACGATCTCTGGACAGACCGCCGGGACCCAGTGCAGACAGACGTCTCTTGTGGGTCAGCTCACCCAGAGGGTTATTCTGGTCCATGAACTGAGACAGCTGGGAAGATCCGAAGAACTCCTTCACTGCTGCGGTCACAGGCTTAATATTGATCAGAGACTGGGGAGAGATCTCCTCAGCGTCATGGGTAGTCATACGCTCACGTACCACTCTCTCCATTCTGGACAGACCGATACGATACTGGTTCTGCAGCAGTTCACCTACCGCACGGATACGTCTGTTGCCCAGATGGTCGATATCGTCATCGTTGCCCAGACCATACTCCAGATGCATATTATAGTTGATGGAAGCTAAGATATCTTCCTTCGTGATATGCTTGGGTACCAGTTCATGTACATTCTTCTTGATTGCCTCTGCCAGCTTCTCGGGATCCTCGCCGAACTCCTCAAGAATCTTCTCCAGAACGGGATAGTATACCAGTTCATGGATACCGAAATCTCTGGGATTGCAGTCTACATAATGGGTCAGGTCTACCATCAGGTTAGACAGTACTTTTACATTCTTCTCTTCTGTCTGAATATATACGAAAGGAACTGCGCTGTTCTGAATGGTATCAGCCAGTTCTGCTGTCACCTTGTCACCTGCGGATGCGATCACTTCACCGGTGGAAGGATCTACTACATCTGCAGCCAGGATCTGATGACGGATTCGATTCTTCAGAGCTAATTTCTTATTAAATTTATATCTTCCGACTTTGGCTAAATCATATCTTCTGGGGTCGAAGAACATAGCATTGATCAGGCTCTCTGCGCTCTCAACACTTAAAGGCTCACCGGGACGGATCTTTTTGTATAACTCTAACAGACCCTCCTGATAATTCTCAGCAGTGTCCTTGGTAAAGCTTGCCTCAATCTTAGGCTCGTCGCCAAACAGCTCACGGATCTCATCGTTAGTACCGATGCCCAGTGCACGGATCAGTACAGTAATGGGAACCTTACGGGTCCTGTCCACACGTACATAGAAGACATCGTTGGAGTCTGTCTCATACTCCAGCCATGCACCACGGTTCGGGATCACGGTGCAGGAGAAGAGCTTCTTACCAATCTTATCATGTCCGATTCCGTAGTAGATACCGGGAGAACGAACCAGCTGGCTGACGATAACACGCTCTGCGCCATTTACCACGAATGTTCCGGTATCAGTCATCAGCGGAAGATTACCCATGAAGATCTCGTGCTCACTGATCTCTTCCTTCTCCTTATTATAGAGGCGGACCTTAACCTTAAGAGGTGCCTCATAGGTAGCATCTCTCTCTTTACACTCTTCGATAGAATACTTCACATCGTCCCTGCAGAGTTCAAAATCCACAAATTCCAGACTTAAGGCACCGCTGTAGTCAGCGATCGGAGAGATGTCGTCAAAGACTTCCTTCAAGCCTTCGTCTAAAAACCACTGATAGGAGTCCTTCTGGACCTCGATCAGATTGGGCATCTCTAAAACCTCTTCTTGTCTTGAATAACTCATACGCATAACCTTGGTACCGGCAATCGGACGTATTCTGTTCTTTTCCATTGACATTTCACCCCGTTCTTTCAGATTTAAAGCCTATTTTGCGTCGGCAACAATGCAATATATATAAACGTCAAATTTTATGCATGACAAATAAGCATAGCACCGCACAATAGTGCACTATCCATAATAGCACAATGATGGAAATACGTCAAGGAAATATTTTGAATATTTTTGAAAAAATGAATAATTTAGAAAATACAAATAAGAAAGAACCATGCACCGGCAGGTGCCGGCACATGGTCCGTCATATACTGGTTAAAAATTACTTCAGAGTAACCTTTGCGCCAACTTCTTCAAGCTTCTTCTTGATGTCCTCAGCCTCTTCCTTAGAAGCGCCTTCCTTAACAACCTTAGGAGCTCCGTCAACTACGTCCTTAGCTTCCTTCAGGCCCAGACCGGTTACTTCACGAACAACCTTGATAACCTTAACCTTCTCAGCGCCAACCTCGGTCAGCTCTACGTCGAACTCGGTCTTCTCTTCTGCTGCTTCAGCAGGACCAGCTGCTGCTACAACAACGCCAGCTGCTGCGGATACACCGAACTCCTCCTCGCAAGCCTTTACGAGATCATTTAACTCTAATACAGATAACTCTTTGATAGCATCGATTAATTCCTGTGCTGTTAATTTAGCCATTTTAATTTCCTCCATTTGAAATATTTTGATTGATTGTCAATTAGCTGCAATATTATTCAGCTGCGGGTGCTTCTTCTGCGGGTGCTGCTGCTTCGCAAGCTGCTGCGCCGCCTTTTTCAGCCAGCTGATTCATAACACGTGCAAAATTGGTGATAGGACTCTGTAAGCTGCCAAGCAGTTTGGAGATGAGTACGTCTCTGGAAGGGATGTTAGCGATTGCAGCCATACCCTTAGCATCATAAACAGTACCTTCTACCACACCGGCCTTGATCTCAAGCTTATCAGCAGTCTTAGCGAACTGAGCCAGTACTCTTGCAGGAGCGGTTGCATCCTCAGTAGAGTAAGCCATTGCGCTGGGTCCTTCCAGATACTCGGACAGACCTTCGAACTGTGTACCCTTGAACGCGAAGTTCATCATGGTGTTCTTGTAAACCTTGTAGGTAACTCCTGCCTCACGTAAGCTCTTACGTAACTGGGTATCCTGCTCAACAGTAAGTCCACGGTAGTCTACCAGAACTACAGACTGGGCATCCTTGATACCAGCAGAAATCTCTTCTACTATAGGCTGTTTTAATTCAACTTTTGCCATTTCTTTACCTCCTTATAGATTTTGTGCCGATAAGAAGAATAAATTAAAAAACTCTCTGTGAAGACACAGAGAGATGATATCATCATACTTATCTCCTCGGCAGGACTTACGCTCGGTCTCCCTTGCACCTGCTGTCTTCGGCATGGTTTTACAACCTCAGATAGAATAGCATAGGAGACCGTGCTTGTCAAGGATTATTTAATAATTTTCTGCATGAATTTCAAAATAGCTCTGGGGATGATTGCATACCGGGCATACTTCCGGTGCTTTGGTACCTACCACGATATGTCCGCAGTTTCTGCACTCCCATACTTTCACTTCACTCTTCTCGAACACTTTGGCAGTCTCCACGTTGTTCAGAAGCTCACGATATCTGTCCTCATGATGCTTCTCGATTTCGCCGACCATGCGGAATTTCTTCGCCAGTTCGGGGAATCCTTCTTTCTCCGCTGTTACAGCAAATTCCTCGTACATGTCGGTCCACTCGAAGTTCTCTCCATCGGCTGCCGCTGCGAGGTTCGCCTTGGTATCACCGATGCCGTTCAGTTCCTTGAACCACATTTTTGCATGTTCTTTTTCGTTGTCTGCGGTCTTTAAGAAAATAGCGGCGATCTGCTCATAGCCTTCCTTTTTCGCTACGGATGAAAAATAGGTGTATTTATTACGCGCCTGGGATTCTCCGGCAAATGCTGCCTGAAGATTTTTCTCTGTCTGTGTACCCTGATATTTGTTCATAGTGGTCTCTCCTTCTCTTTTTGTGTAATATGCCCTTTCGAGGTAACCTTTATTCTAAAACACATGATTCCCTCATAGGATACATAACATGCCTGTACGCAGTCAGTTGTTGTTTCCTATGGGTAAATATATTTTATCACAAAAACCGCCTCACTGTAAACAGTGAAGCGGCTCTTCTTGCATTCGTTATCTAATTAGATTAGAGATCAGATTAGAATTTTGCAACGCTGACCTTAACGCCAGGTCCCATAGTGCTGGTCAGGGTGATGCTTCTCAGATACTGACCCTTTAATGCGCTGGGCTTAGCCTTTACGATAGCGTCCATAAGTGCATTGAAGTTCTCCTGCAGAGCTTCCTCAGAGAAAGAAGCCTTACCAACGGGAACATGTACGATGTTGGTCTTGTCAAGTCTGTACTCGATCTTACCGGCTTTGATATCGTTAACTGCCTTGGTTACATCCATGGTTACGGTACCAGCCTTAGGGTTAGGCATTAAGCCCTTAGGTCCGAGAACCTTACCCAGACGACCTACAACACCCATCATATCAGGGGTTGCTACTACAACATCGAAGTCCAGCCATCCTTCGTTCTGGATCTTCGGGATCAGCTCTTCGCCGCCGACATAATCAGCGCCTGCTGCTTCAGCCTCGTTGATCTTATCGCCCTTTGCGAATACCAGAACTTTTACAGTCTTACCAGTTCCGTTAGGCAGTACAACTGCGCCACGGATCTGCTGCTCAGCGTGACGTCCGTCACAACCGGTTCTGATGTGAACTTCGATGGTCTCATCGAATTTAGCAGTTGCAGTTTTCTTAACCAGAGCGATAGCATCGTTAGGCTCATAGAATGTAGCGCGATCTACCAGCTTGGCAGCTTCGGTATATTTCTTACCATGTTTCATTATTTTACCTCCTAGGTTCCAGCGGCAATCTCATTGTCGATTGCCTCCCAAATATTTATAAGTTACTCCTCAACAACAATACCCATGCTGCGTGCAGTACCAGCGATCATGCTCATAGCTGCTTCCAGGCTTGCTGCATTCAGATCCGGCATCTTCATCTCAGCGATTTCCTGAACCTTAGCCTTGGAAATGGTAGCTACCTTGGTCTTATTGGGAACGCCGGAACCGGACTTGATGTTGCAGGCTTTCTTTAACAGTACTGCTGCAGGGGGAGTCTTTGTAACGAAACTAAAGCTTCTGTCTGCATATACAGTAATAACTACGGGAATGATAAGATCTCCCTTGTCTGCTGTTCTTGCGTTGAACTGCTTTGTAAATTCAACGATGTTCACCCCGTGCTGTCCAAGTGCAGGACCAACAGGGGGAGCCGGTGTTGCTTTGCCGGCAGGGATCTGTAACTTGATATATCCTTCTACTTTCTTTGCCATTGTGGCACCTCCTATAATGTGGTAATTCGGCGCAGGCTGCTTTGTTGCTGCCTCCTGCTCCCACTGGAACGTTTCCGTTCCTTTTGTGCTGCCTCTTTCCGATCCTTACGGACCTGAAAGTTTATATTTTATCCCGGAAATCTCCGGAAGAAAATATCTTTGTCTGCTTTTAAAGCTTTCTGACCTCTGCAAAGCTGATTTCCACAGGGGTCTCTCTTCCAAACAGTTCTACATTGATGGTAGCTGTCTGTTTGCCATAGTCCAGTTTCTGCACCACGCCGACGGTATCTTTCCATACTCCGGCCACAACAGCAATGCTGTCGCCCTCGCCAAAGTCGATCGATACATTCTCGGTCTTAATGCCCAAAGGCTTCATCTCAGCTTCTGTAAGAGGTACAGGTTTACTTCCGGGACCTACGAAACCGGTCACACCACGGGTATTACGAACGACATACCAGGTATCATCGTTCATTTCCATATTAAGAAGCACATATCCGGGGAACATCTTCTTGGATACCGTCTTGCGGGCTCCGTCCTTCAGTTCCACCACATCCTGCATAGGGACTCTTACCTCAAGAATCTGTTCTGCCAGATTCTTGTTGTTCTCTATGGTCTTCTCGATATTGGCTTTGACCTTGTTCTCATATCCTGAATAGGTATGGACTACATACCATTTTGCCTCTGCCATACAATCACCCTCGCTCTATAATGATGTTAAGAAGTTTACGCCGTACTGAATAAAATAATCCAGCACTGCAATAATCACACCAACTACAACTGAAATTGCAACAACCGCTACGGATTGCTTCAATGTGGATTGTCTGTCCGGCCATGAAATTTTCTTAAATTCAGCTTTTACGCCTTTGAAGAAACTTGGGCGCTTCTGTTTTTCTGCGGAATCTCCCATTTCGACCTCCCATGTTAGAACGGCTGATTATTTGGTTTCTTTGTGCAATGTATGTGTTTTGCAGAATCTACAATACTTCTTGGTTTCCATTCTATCAGGATGAGTCTTCTTATCCTTGGTAGTATTGTAGTTACGCTGCTTGCACTCGGTACATGCTAAAGTAATTTTTGTACGCATTTTTCTACCTCCACTTGTTTTCTGATCTCTAAATTTAAGCATAAAAAAAAGACCTAAATCTCATCTCGCTTGGATACTATACCATAATCCGCCCTGTCCGTCAACTGTTTTTCCCGAAAATCCCTTTATTTTTCTTGTTTCTTCTTATTATTTATGCTATAATCCTCTCATAAAAGTGGGTTATTGTAATTTTTTATAAAATATCCTTGATTACGGAGGAGAAAGGAGATATCTATGAGTGCAGCTCTCAATACTGTTTACAATAATTATCTGACAGCGTACTCGCCCAGACAGCTGACGAAATACGACACACATAAAAAGAGTGAACTTCGCAGTGTCTATAATTCCATCATAAAGCTGAACAAGGATGCACCCTGGTATCTCCCCACCACCAGTAAGGATACTCAGTATTATGCTGTGGATGTCAAGGAGAACGCCAGAGAGCTTCACAACTCCATCGCACAGCTCGGCGGCCTGGAGCAGGACGGCATGTTCCGTAAAAAAAGTGCCTATTCCACCAATGACGATATCGCTGAGGTTGCCTATATTGGTTCCGAAGCTTCTTCCGCCGCTTCTCCTGAATTCGATCTGGAGGTACGCGCCCTTGCCACTCCCCAGGAGAATCTTGGATATTTTCTCCCGGATCTGGCTACCACACTGGCTCCGGATACTTATTCCTTTGATGTTGCAATCAACGATATGAACTATGAATTCCAGTTCAATATTAACGAGGGCGATACCAACCGTCAGATCATGGAGCGGCTGTCAAGGCTGATCAACAACGCGGACATCGGCATCCGTGCAGAGGTAGCGGAATCCGATTCCCGTTACGCACTCCGCCTGACATCCGACGCCACCGGTATTCCGAACGGCAGACCGTATCATTTCCGGGTCAGCGATGATCATACCAGCAAGACCTCCGGTGTCGTAGACAATATGGGACTGAATTATATCAGTCATTCCGCTGACAACGCAAGCTTCCTGATCAACGGTGAGGAACGTTCTTCCTCTTCCAACCATTTCACGGTGGGCAAGTTGTTCGATGTACAGATCAAGGCCGTAAGCCCCGAAGATAAGCCGGTACATATCGGGCTGAAGACAGATACCGAATCCATCACCGACAATATTAACCAGCTGGTAGGCAGTTACAATAATTTCATACGTGCGGCATCTTCCTATCTGAATACCCAGTCCAGAAGCAGACAACTGGTACGGGAATTTTCATCCATCGCATCCCTGTACGGCAATTCTTTGGAAAGTATGGGAATGAATCTGGAGGATGACGGTATGCTCTCCATCAATGACGAAAGGCTGCGGCAGACCGCGGCAGCCTCGGGAAATGATCTGTCGGCTTTCAGTGTATTAAAGGATTTCAGCAGCTCTCTGTTACGCAAAAGCGATCAGGTCTCGCTGAATCCCATGAATTATGTAGACAAAAAAATTGTGGCCTACAAAAATCCCGGTCACAATTTCATCAGTCCTTATACCACCAGCGCTTACAGCGGCATGATGTTCAACAGCTACTGTTGATCCCCGTTTTAGGGGATTCGATCAGTAGCTGTTTTATTTTTACTTATTTTTTTACTTCTTATTTTGTTTTCTTGTTTTTTGCCTTGTACTTATCAATCTGTACAAAATCATCCATCAGCTCCAGAATCTTATCTCTTCCGGTCTGATTCAGTTTCACATAATTCTGCATGACACGATTTTCCAAAAGCTGTGCTCCCAGGGATGCATCCCTCTCCAATGATGAAAAATCTACAGGATTCAGACTCAGCTTGTCACACATTTTGATAACTGTTCCGTATGCCATCCCTTCAATGCCGCGCTCCAGAGCCGTTACCAGTGTGCTGTAAGGAATATTCATCTCCATGGCAAACTGTCTGACACTGCGATACTGTCTTAAGATTTCTTTTTTTAAGATTTCCGCCTTAGTCATATTTATTCCTCCACATATCCTCTAAACTTGGTACAGCTATAATATACGATTTTCCGTTTCCCATTTCAAGTAAAAAACAGAAAATTAAGAATTTCGACGAAATTTTAACAATATTTTTATATTTCCTCCAGGCGGTCCAGCCAGATCCTTGCACAGGCATCACTGGGCATACGCAGATCCCCTCTGGGGGAAAGTGCCACGCTTCCCACTTTGGGTCCGTCCGGCAGGCAGGAGCGTTTAAACTGCTGCGAGAAAAACCTCCGATAGAAATTTTTCAGCCATTTTTTAATGGTCTTTGCATCATATTTTCCGGCAAAGGTCTCTTCTGCGATCCGATATACCTTATCCGGCGCATAGCCGCAGCGCAGCATATAATATAAGAAGAAGTCGTGCAGTTCATAAGGTCCCACAAGGTCCTCTGTCTTCTGCGCGATATTTCCTTCTACCGGCGGAAGCAGTTCCGGACTCACCGGCGTATCCAGCACATCCTTCAGTACTTTCGACAGTTCATCCCGTTCACAGGTATCCGCGTAATACTGCACTAAGTGTCTTACCAGTGTCTTCGGCACGCCCGCATTGACGCCATACATAGACATGTGGTCTCCATTATAGGTAGCCCAGCCAAGTGCCAGTTCTGACATATCTCCCGTACCGATGACCAGGGCATTCTCCTTGTTCGCAATATCCATAAGCACCTGAGTGCGTTCTCTCGCCTGCCCGTTCTCATAGGTAATATCATGGCATTCCATATCCTGTCCGATATCTGCGAAATGTCCGGTCACTGCCTCACGGATATCCACTTCCCGAAGTGTCGTACCCAGAGTCTTCGCTAGCAGGCAGGCATTCTCATAGGTCCGGTCCGTGGTGCCAAAGCAGGGCATGGTCACGGCAATGATTCCTTTTCTTGCAAGTCCTAACAGATCAAACGTCCTCACCGTCACCAAAAGTGCCAGTGTGGAATCCAGTCCTCCCGAGATCCCCAGAACTGCCGTCTTACCACCGATATGTTCATAGCGTTTTTTCAGACCATACGCCTGAATGGATAAAATATCTTCACATCTTCTGTTACGAAGAGCCGGATCCTCCGGTACAAAAGGATGCGCCGCGAACTTCCGTTCCAGTTTGGTCTCCGTAAGTTCCATGGAAAACGGAATCTTACAATAGGAAGCCGTCGGCTGTTTTCCAAAGGTTCCCATTCTTCTGCGCTCGCTGCTTATTTTGAGCACATCCAGGTCTGTGTAGAGAATTCCTGTGGCGAAACGGGAAGACTGTGCCAGCAGTGTTCCGTTCTCCGCAATCAGATTATGCCCTCCGAATACCAGATCCTGAGTGGATTCTCCTTCTCCGGCGGAAGTATAAATATACCCACACAGAAGTCTTGCGCTGGTGGATTTTACCAATAGTTCACGGTAAGCGTCCTTGGATACCGTCTCATTAGATGCCGACAGATTGGCGATCACCGTAGCCCCTGCCAATGCATGGGAAGTGGATGGCGGATCCGCCACCCACAGATCCTCGCAGATCTCACAGCCAAGAACCAGCTCCGGCAATTCCTCACAACAAAACAAAAGATTCGTTCCAAAAGGGACCTCATATTCTCCCAGGCAGAAATTCGTTATCCTTTCCTCCCCGGAAGTAAAATATCTGCCCTCGTAAAATTCCGCATATGTCGGAATATTTTTCTTTGGGATCATGCCCAAAATACTTCCACGATATACTGCGGCAGCCACGTTATACAGACGACCGTCCTTTTCCACGGGAAGACCCACAAAAAGCAATGCTCCCAACCGGCTTGTCTCTTCTGCGATCGTAAGCAGTGCTTCTTTTGCCTTCTTCAGCAAAAGATTCTGCAAAAAAAGGTCATTACAGGTATACCCGGTAATACACAGTTCGGGGAACACTATTATCTTCGCTCCGTGTTCCGCCGCTTCTTTTGCCTGGGTACAGATTGCCCGGGCATTATAGACCGGATCCGCCACCCGGATCCCCAGTGTAGCGGACGCAACTTTGACAAATCCCTGTTTCATAAGCTTCCTCACTTTACGGAATCCATTACTGGATCATCTGTTTTAATTCATCCACGGTAAAGTTATAGTTTTTATTACAGAAATGGCAGTTCACCTCGATCGGCTTAGCATCATCGATCATAGACTGCAGCTCTTCTCTTCCGATACTGATCAGGGCCTTGCGCACTCTGTCCTTGCTGCAATTGCAGGCAAATTCCACAGGAAGCGTATCCGTGATCTCCGGATTCATTCCGGAAAGCAGTACTTCAAGCATTCCCTCCGGAGTCTTACCTGCATCCAGCATAGCGGTCACGGAGGAGAGATTTTTGATATTCTCTTCCAGCCTGCTGATGGTCTCCTCCTCTGCGAAGGGCATCAGCTGTACAATAAATCCGCCGGCCTGTCTGACGGTGTTGTCTCTGTTCATCAGTACTCCCAGACCTACCACGGAAGGCACCTGCTCGGATACGGCAAAATAATAGGTCAGATCTTCTGCAATCTCGCCGGTCTGTAACTCGGTCTGTCCCACGTAAGGATCCTTCAGTCCCATATCCCGGATCACACTTAAGACACCGTTTCCCACGGCGCCGCCCACATCCAGTTTCCCTTGGGCGTTTGCAGGCAGCATCACATCGGGTACATTCGCGTAGCCCTTTACATGTCCGTTACCGTCTGCTGTCACCGTAAGTCCTCCCACGGGACCGTCTCCCTTGATCTGCAGTGTGATCAGTTCATCTTCTCCTTTTAACATACTGCCCATCATAGCTCCGGCACTGAGGAGTCTTCCCAGTGCAGCCGTGACCACAGGGCTTGTATTATGCGCTGCCCGCGCTGTCTCCACTGTCTCTCTCGTCGTACAGGCAAATGCACGGATCTGTGCATTTGCTGCGGTTGCGCGTACCATATAATCTTTCATTCTTAAATTCACGTACCTTTCTTACGGCAGCTTCTTTTGCTGCTCTTTTGCTACGATATATACTCTCTCGCTGGTCTCGGTCGCTGCTTCACCGGTATCGGAATCCTTGATTTCAAGGACTTTTAATCCAGCCTGCTCCACAAGCGCCCGCATCTGCTCCACGGTATAGCCCCGCTGCAGATGGGTCTCTGTAAACCTCCGGAAAATATCATCCTCTTCCTGTACGAAGATGGTCAGATCGTACTCGTTGATCTCTTCTTCCGGATCGTAATAATTCTCCCAGATAAAACTGCAGTCCTCTCTATTTTCCGCGATAGTGGTATTGCCGATGACTTCCCGGTATTTATAAGCGGTATTAAAATCAAAAATAAATACTCCTCCGGGATAGAGATAATTGTTCACCAGTTGAAACACCTGAAGCAGTTCCTCTTCTTCCAGAATATAATTCACAGAATCACAGACACTGATCACCGTACCTACGGTAGAATACAGATCCAGTTCCCTCATGTCCTGATGCAGATAGAGGATCTCCGAACCACTCTGTGCCTTTTTGTCCATGGCAATGTTCAGCATTTCCTCGGAATTATCCACGCCAATGCAGTCATAGCCCTTTTTATACAACAGCTCCGTCAGCGTACCGGTGCCACAGCCTAAATCCACCACCAGATTCCGCTCGGAATCCAGAATGCCCTCCACATCCCGCGTAGGTTTGGATACACCGTAAGCCGCAATCAGCTCACTTAAGCGTTCGCACCACATATCATAGGGCGTGTTGTCCATGAGTTCATCATATACTCTTGCAAAGTCTGTGTAGATTTCTTCTGTATTTTCCATAATTACAGTATCCCCGTTTTTTTAGAAAATAGTCCCCAGTGCTCCAAATACGCCCATACTGAGCAGTCCCATGATCACACCTGCCAGTACCACTCCCAGCATCACGGCAATGACGCTGGACTTAAAATCCATATCTAACAGGCTGGCTGCCAGGGTTCCGGTCCAGGCACCGGTTCCGGGCAGGGGGATACCTACGAAGAGAAGCAGTGCTACGAACAGACCTCTGCCCGCTTTCGCCTGCAGCTTCTGACCACCCTTATGTCCCTTTTCCAGGCAGAAGGTGAAGAACTTGCCAATGACCGGCTTGTCTGCGCCCCATTCCAATACCTTTCTGGCAAAAAAGAAAATAAACGGCACAGGAAGCATATTGCCCAGGATGCAGACAATATAGCTGGGAAGCAGCGGCAGATTCATTCCCACCGCAATAGGAACAGCGCCTCGAAGCTCAATCAAAGGAACCATAGATACCAGAAAAATGATCAAATACTTTTTTAACATGTGTTTGCTCCAATTCTTTTATTTTTTAATTATGCCCGCTTTTCCAGATATTCTTTCAGGAAAGCGATCAGACGGTCCATTTCCTCATCCGTACCGACAGTGATACGCAGAGAGTTGGCAATTCTTTCTTTGTTCCAGTGTCTGACATAGATGTCTGCTGTGCGAAGTGCAAGAAAAAGTTCTTCGGCAGGTACTTCCTTATGAGAAGCGAAGATAAAGTTCGCCTTAGAATCCGGGAAAGTAAATCCAAGATGCGAAAGCTCCTTCTTAATACGCTCTCTGGTCGCCACGATCTTCGCCGTAGTCTCTTTAAAATAAGCATCATCCTTTACCGCTTCCACACCCATGACCTGAGAAGGCAGGTTCATGGTGTAGGAATTGAAGGAAAATTTCACATCATTCAGATAGTGGATCAGCTTTTCATTACCAATACAGAAACCGATACGCATTCCTGCCATGGCTCTGGACTTGGAAAAAGTCTGCACCACCAGAAGGTTTTCGTATTTTTTAAGCAGTGGCAGGGCACTCTTACCGCCGAAGTCCACATAAGCCTCATCCACGATCACTACCACGTCGGGATTCGCCTGCAGGATCTCTTCGATCATTTCCAGCGATTCCTCCACACCGGTGGGTGCGTTGGGGTTCGGGAAGATCACGCCGCCGTTTGGCTGTTTGTAGTCCTCGGGATTCATGTGCCAGTTCTCATCCAGGGCACAGGTACGATACGGGATCCGGTACAGATCCGCCCATACATCGTAAAAGGAATATGTCACATCCGGGAACAGGATCGGTTTTCCGCTGTTAAAAAAGGTCAGGAATGCCATGGATAATACATCGTCGGATCCCACACCTACAAATACCTGTTCCGGCTTCACATGATAGTATGCAGCCAGCGCATCCACTAAGGGCTGTGCATTGGAATTCGGATACAGCCGCAGAGATGCGCTTTCCATATTTTCCGCTGCCTGCCGTACTCCGGGTGCCGGAGGATACGGGCATTCATTGGTATTCAGTTTGATCATGTTCGGGCGGTTCGGCTGCTCGCCTGCCACATAGGGCACCACCTTACGTACATTTTCTTCCCATTTCATAATGTTGTTTGCTCCTCATTCCGCACACTTTTTCATGACTTCATTACCCTATGTGCCGGGCAGTTATTTCTCATTTTCGTTCTGTCGCTGTTTTAACTCTTTCCGATAGCTTTCCGCCTGTTCAGGATCCTCTAACTGTTCATAACACCGGATCAGTCCCTGTAACGGTTCTTCTCCTGCGCTTCTAAGCGTTAACGCCGGCTGTGTCTCATATGCTGCATTATAATACCAGATGGCTGCTTCTTCGTAGTCTTGCTTCTCTTCATAAAAATGACCCAGTTCACAACAGATCTCCGAACACCCTTCTCCCGCGATCACCTTGGACGTGTGCTTGAAAAACGCCACGGTATCGCCCCGCAGTCTGGCCGCTTTGGCTGCCACACAGCAGCCTTCCGTGATCTCGTCCGTACTTCTGTCCGGGGAAGAAACTTCCGTCCGGAAGTAATTTTCCGCTTCCTGAAGATCCTGCACACTTCCTGCCAGGAACAGTTCTCTGGCATACATGCCGTACAGTCTTCTGGATAATTGTCTCCCCGCAGCAATCTGTTTTCGGAAATTGCCCAGATCTCTGCCTGCATGATTCTGCTCCGGCATGTGAGTGATCACGATGTCACTGTCATAGACCACCGGTGCAAGCCGTACCATTTCATGGATCGTCTCCTCCCACACAAAGTTCCGCAGTCTGCGGAATAATTTGGGACGATACTCTTCATCAAAATTATAGACCGTGCCGTTGTGCAGCTGATTGCCGTATTTCATCTGGACGATCTCAATTTCAGGAAGCAGTGTTTCTTTTAGCTGGCGGAATCTCTGCCTGTTCTCCTCCGAAAGCACCTCATCCGCATCCGCTGAATATATGTATTCCTTCGACGCCTTGGAAAAGGCGAAATTCCTTGCTGCGCTGAAATCATCGATCCAGGTAAAATCGTATATCTTATCGGTATATTCTGCAGCAATCCGCTTCGTGGCATCCGCTGATCCCGTATCCACGATAATGATCTCATCCACCAGGTCTTTCACACTGTCCAGACATCTAGCCAGAATCCGTTCTTCATTTTTAACGATCATGCATAAAGAGATTGTGATCATTTCGGATCTCCGTTCCCGCATTTTTACATGCGATGCTGTTCCTACAGTACTTTGGATAAAAATTCCTGTAATCTCGGACTCTGGGGATTGGTAAAGAATTCCTGCGGCGTATTCTCCTCCACGATATTACCGCCATCCATAAAGAGCACCTTCGTACCTACTTCTCTGGCAAAGCCCATCTCGTGGGTAACCACCACCATGGTCATGCCGCTCTCTGCCAGTTCCTTCATAACTTCCAGTACTTCTCCTACCATCTCAGGATCCAGTGCGGAGGTAGGCTCATCGAACAGCATTACTCTGGGGTTCATCGCCAGGGATCTTACGATGGCGATTCTCTGCTTCTGACCGCCGCTTAAGGAGGCAGGATATGCATCCGCTTTTTCCTCCAGCCCTACTCTCTTTAACAGTTTCAGCGCATTTTCTTTGGCTTCTTCCTCGTTCATCAGCTTTAACTTCACCGGAGCGAGAGTAATATTATTCATGATGGTCAGATTATTAAACAGGTTAAAATGCTGGAACACCATACCCATATGCTGGCGGATTTTGTTGATGTCGATTTTTGGATCCGTGATGTTCTGTCCGTCAAACCAGATTTCACCGCTAGTAGGTCTCTCCAATAGGTTCAGGCAACGCAGAAAAGTACTCTTACCGGATCCGGAGGGTCCTACCACTACGATCTTCTCTCCGGGATGAATATGGTAATTTACTCCCTTTAACACCTGATTATCTTCAAAGCTTTTATGCAGATCTTTAACGATTATCACTCTTACGCAGCCTCCTTTCCAATTTTGCAAGCAGGATAGACAGTACCTTGGTCAGCACGAAATAGATGAACGCGATACCAAGCAGCGGTGTAAATACATCGAACAGCTTGGAAGTCATCTGATTTGCCACACGGGTAAGGTCACTCATTCCTACGTAACCTACAATAGAAGTCTCCTTGATCAGCACGATAAACTCATTGCCGAGAGGAGGCAGAATGCTCTTAAATGCCTGAGGGATAATGATGTAACGCATGGTCTGGAGTTTGTTCAGTCCCAGGGATCTTCCGGCTTCCATCTGTCCCTTGTCCACTGCCAGGATACCTGCTCTTACGATCTCCGCCACATAGGCTCCGGAGTTAATACCGAAAGTCAAGCTGGCGATCAGCACACTGTTCTTACAGGTAGCCAGAATACCGGACCACATGATCAGTAGCTGTACTGTGGTAGGTGTTCCCCTTATAATATCAATATAAGCACTTGCGATGCGGGACGCTATGGTCTTCGATCCGTTCTTTCTCGTAGAAAGTTTTAAAAATGCTGCTATGGTTCCGATCAGAATGCCGAGCAGTGACGCAAAAAATGAAACCTCTAAGGTTACTCCCAGTCCTTTCAGATAAAGCTTCCATCTGTCCGCTTCAATGAAGGCTGCATAAATATGTTGCCAGATATTTTGCATGTTATTTCCTATGCCTTTCTTAAATGAAATGATGAAATGTATAAAAATTGCCATTACCTACCTTAATATAGCAAAAAGAAGAGAATGGCACAAGCCATTCTCTTCTTTTTTATATATATTTCATGCATATTTTTAACACATATTTTGTATAAATTATTCACCGATGTACTCAGATACCAGTGTATCAAAGGTACCGTCTGCCTTCAGGTCTGCCAGTGCCTGATTTACCTGCTCTACCAGTTCGCTTCCCTTAGGAAGTGCAATTGCATATTCTTCGGTCTCGAAACCGAACTCTGCACCATCGATAATCTTAACCTTGCCTTCGAACTTCGTGTTGAATACTTCTGCAGGGTTCTTGTCGATGATAACCGCATCTACTCTGCCGTTTACCAGATCGTTGACAGCATCGATGGCTCTGTTATAGGTCTGTGCAGTAACACCTTCAATGTCCTCGGAAAGGAACATTCCGGTAGTACCCAGCTGGCTGCCGATCGTCTTGTTCTTCAGATCATCAGCGGTTGCAATATCGGAATCTGCCGGTACGATGACGAACTGTACAGCCTCGTAATAAGGATCAGAGAAATCCACCTGTTCCTTACGTTCGTCGGTAACGGTCATGCCTGCGATAGCACCATCAATTCTGTTGCCAATAGAGCTTACCAGAGAATCGAACTCCATGTTCTCTACCTGGACTTCCATGCCCAGCTTCTCGCCTACTGCCTTGATCAGAGCTACGTCAAAACCATCAGGCTCTCCGTCATCTCCTACATACTCAAAGGGAGGGAATTCTGCGTTGGTACCGAATACCAGTACGCCGCCCTCGGTCTTATCAGCTGCCTCAGTAGCTGCAGCTTCGGTAGTTGCAGCAGCAGTTTCAGCTACACTGCTCTCAGTAGCCTGGGTGCTCTCCTTTGTTGTGGAATCAGAACCACAACCTGTCAGCATTGCTGTACTCATTACAGTTGCAAGTAAAATTGCGATTGCTTTTTTCATAATATTTTCCTCCTGTCTGTTTATACGGGAGCCATCCTCCCCTAAACTTTGCTTACTATATCACTTTTTCCCGAAATACGCAACTGTTTATGCATAAATATACGTTGCATTTTGGAAATATCGTAACACCGTAACCATCCAGAAAGAAACGGTAATATAAGGAATAAACGGGTGTGGAACCCGCAGTCTCCCGTCTCTCGTAACATTTCCGTGAAACAGCTGCACCACCGTAAGCAGTATCACCGCCAGCAGCATATGACACAACGGCCATAGGATTCCGGTATCCCCGGTACATTCCGCCAATGCACACACCGAAAAAGCATAGCAGTCCGCCCTTCCGTACATATGACCAAATACCAGCTGCTGCAAGGCTGCAAATCCTGCTGCCGCAATCCAGGTTCTGATATCCCATCCTTCCGACAGGGCGAGCAGACAGGCCCAGGGCAGACACCACCACCATACATAATTATACACCCAACACTCTTTCCTATCCATCCAGGATGCCATCAGAAGTCCTCCTGACAGCATGATATATGCCATAATCCGGATCACACCCGCTCCCTTCCGCACTCTCTTCATGCTCCTGTCCTGTGGTTTTCCCCTATTATCCTGTCTGTTTACCGCAGTCTCGTCCGCAGATCCTCTAATACACTTCCTTTCACACCGATGACACTGATCTGGGGATGATCTTCCAGTTTCTTATCCCCTTTATAAGCCCGCACAGTGATCGGTAGCTGTTCATTCTCCGGTGTATACAGCGGCACCATGAACTGTATACTTTCCGTGATTCGATACCCCGGCTGATCCCTATAATCATAGACCCTGTTCAGTTCCGGATTCTGTCTCGTCATCTCTTCCGGGAAGATCACCTCCACCAGATCCGCATATCCCCATACCGTAAATGTCAGTATACCGCTCTCGCCGCAGCGAAATGTCGTCCCCTGTGGTTCCCGTATTCTCATAACATCCGCTTCCAGACCGAATTCCGTTGTCCCTTTGGTTATCTCCGTCTCGTTTCCCACATAATCTGCCACATATGCCAATACCGTAAAATCCCCGCTGAACATTGCGTCATCCTCCGTGATCACGATCCGGATACTTCCGGTGTCATCCGGTACAAAGGTCTTCGCTACCGTATTATCGGTATTCTGTATTCTGACGTAGAATTCTTTTACGCCGCTGACCGCGTCGGAGGCTGTCACGGTAACGGTGACCTCTCCCTCCCTGCGGTCGATCAGTTTACGGTCTTCTAACAGATCCAGTCCGTAGATTGTCGGAGCCTCTCCATCTGCAATCAGCGTGATCTTATTTTTTTCATCCAGTGCATGTGTCGAATATACTTTTGTATCTCCCGCATCTGCCTCCGCAATGGGAATCGCCTGGATTCTCTGTCCGGAATAAGCTGCATCGATCGTGAATTTCTGCACACCGATAAGCTCCCTGCACAAATTCGATCTTACCGTATAGGAATACGGATATTGCTGCAGTACTGCCACTCCTTCTGTGGTATAGGACAGTCCAGAAGCATCGGTACGGATATTGCCCTTACGGATTTCTCCGGAAGGCGTGTGGATGATATTGCGTGCTACGGTGCCGTCTTCGCTTCGGGTCTCATAGATATTTTCATTGGGCTGATATTCCTCACAGGCATCCCCGTCCAGAGAAGCATTATTTTTTAAAGTGAACGGGGTCTTACCATCCGCTCGGACATACCAGCTTTTTGCCTCCGGCGCAGGATACACGTTGTCTCCGCTCTCTATTTCCAACGGTCCGGTATAAATCTTCCACTTTACATCGGTATCTTTCATACTAAAATGTGTCGTAGGTCCTACATTGCCTGCCACGTCCACAGCTGCCACATGAAAATACTGTGTTTTTCCGTTTGCAGTCAACTCAGCAACCGGTTTTTCGGTGTATTTTGCATTCTGCGCTCCCACCTTTGTATCTGCCGCGTCGTCTATTATGAAATAATAACCTGCAATGCCGCTGACCAACAGATTCCCGGTAATATTAGAAGTACAAAGTCTTTTAGTACTCCCGGTCAGATAGGATTCTGCCTTATGATAGTACCAGGTTCCGTTATCTTTTGGCTGCTGCCAGGTAATCTGTACCCGCTTATGATCCAGTGCTTCCATGGTCATTTCCGCAGGAATCCGATCCGGTGCTGCCAGGTCTGTCGCCACAACGCCCTCCATATGACACTCTTCCTGATAACCTATTGCCTCGGACTGTATCTGTACGCTTCCGTCTCCCCGGTGTACGCCGCTTTCGCTTTCGTACATCCGGGCATACGCCGTATTCACATAATTACTTCCTCCGTAAGCCGGTTTCGAGGAAAGTACCTGTCCCTCCGTATAACCGCAGGTCAGCATTCTTCCGCCGGAAAAGCTTAAGCCCGTGATCTCCGAAGTGAGCCATGCATCCGAACAGTCATGGGAAAACTTCAGGTCTACGAAGATCTTCGTCGTCCCCTCCGGCAGGGTAAAATGAAAGGTACCGGCGAACTTACTGCCGCCCGGTGCACCGCCCCAGGAACCGTCCGGATTCTCCCATGCAGAGCTGGAAGACCCGCTCATGGAATAAACCGCATCACGGAAGCTGCCGGACAGGATTACTTTTCCGTCCTGGTTCAAAATCGTATATTGTGACTTATTCAGAGAAAAATTACAGGAGGATCCCCAGCTGTCCGCATAGACCGAAATATTTAATTTCGTATTACCGTTAGTGTTGATTCCCGGGTATCCTCTCGTATTCCACCGATTCCCCTCATCCCAGTAATACCGGGACCAGCCT
Source organism: uncultured Lachnospiraceae bacterium (assembly GCA_945929965.1). Lineage (GTDB taxonomy): Bacteria > Bacillota > Clostridia > Lachnospirales > Lachnospiraceae > Acetatifactor. Next base: position 9,560 of record CAMEOT010000013.1, on the reverse strand, counting down.
GCACGGATAATATGATAAGGATCGTCGTCCTTGGTATGGCTGTAAGCCCTGGTGGCAGTGTAAGTCTCACAATAATCATCATGGCCGGTCACATAGTGCTCCCAGCTGCCAAGTGCCGGGGTATAGGCTGCCTCCCTGTAACATTGATTCGTATGGGAGTGTACAATCTTCTCTCCAGCACTTCCTCCCCGGTATCCGGCACCACCACCCGCCATTCCGTCCTCACTGCTGCTTTCTTCCCGCACGCTCTCCGCACTGCCACCGCTTTTTCCGTCTCCCGCCGGGGAAGCGCCTCCGCCGCCACCGGCAATGAGCAGGATTCCCTTGCGGTCTGATGTCACAGATGTCATACCGCCTCCATTCCCGTAAGCAGAAGCAGTTCCTCCGCCGTTACCGCCATCCTGTCCTCCCGGGAAACATGTAATCTTCTCTCCCTTTTGCAGCCAGAAGGTTCCGGACACGCGCCCACCGTATCCTCCTGTGCAGGATTCAAAATCCTGTCCCTGGGCCCCCTCTGCCGTAAGCGTATACAGCCCCGTGTAAGGGATGGTATATTCTTCGGCACTGCCGCTGTAATTCTCCGTTATCGCGACCCGTGTCATGCTGCTGATATCCTCAGCGGAATTAATGCGGGTCCAAGTGCCGTTCTCCTTCTTTTGGAACAACAGATAGGTCTTGTTCTTCTGGTCCGTCTGTGACCAGCTAAGATCCACTGCACCCTTCCCACCATTTGCCTTATAATTGTCTGCAGACTCTAGCTTCAGATCGACCCACTGGGCATACAGTGTGCAGTCAGCAGAAGGAATAATCTCTTCCCCTGCCGCCCCCGCCGGCAATGTAAATGCTTTATCATAATACCAGCCTCCGAAAGACCAGCCTTCTCTGACTGTCCCCGGCAGAGTCACGCAATCCCTCCGGTACAGCGCCTTTACAGTATCCCTATTTCCTTCCGTGGCACAGTAGGTATAGACATTTCCCTCCAGTTCTCCCAGGAAGGGAAGCACACGCGTCCATTCTTCAAAATGCTGTGTTCCCCGGATGGAAGGTACTGCCGTTCCACCGTTTGTCTCAAAAGTCAGTGTAGATCCGGTCGGAGGCTGAATCCCTTCCGTATGCAGGCGGTATTTTTTACCGTATACATCCGTAATCTCCAAAATGTTTTTACCCAGATATTTACCACCGCCGGCATCGATACACAATGTACTCTCACATGGAGTCCACTGGGCGTACAGTGTGACCGATCCGTTGTCTCTGTCGGTCCAGGTCGTCCTGTCCCGGTGATCCGCTGTGGCAAGATTACATATCTCGGCCTCATCCGCGTAGGAATCGCCGCTTCCGTCCGGTGCGGTATTCCACCCGGTAAACAGATAGCCGATACGGGTATAATTGTTCTTCGTTAGATGGGTGACCGGAGTCACTTCGCCACCTTCGTAAACTTCCGCGTTATCATACATATGATAGCTTCCCCCCATAAATCCTACACAGGATCCGGGATCTGCATTTGCATCATATATTACCTTATACTGATTGGGAGAAATCTTCTTGCATCGGTGTGCCGGGAATGTCACTCCCTGCTCCAGGTTGGCACAATGCGGACACAGATAATAATAGGTCGCCGGTGCCTCCTCACTACCAAGCTCCATGTAGTGGATTGTCGCTGCCGCCTCTCTGCTCATATAGATGTTCCACGTTTCTATCCATTCCCCACAATCCGCGCAGACCGGTTTCCAACCGGAATTATAGTATCCCTGACATTTTGCCGTACCAAACCGCAGACCATGCCAGCCCTGTTTCCTCCCATAGGCATTATGAATACACTGTGCCCTCCGCCAGCAGACCTTCCAGGCTCCGATCGGTACTTCTCCCATGCGGCTGACACTGTAATAATGTTCTCCCGCAACGGGCTTTCTCAGAGAAGATTTCATTCCCGTAAATACGACCGTATTTTCTTCATACCAACGATATCCTTTCTCTCCGGCACAGGTAGTCCATGCTTTCCCGTCCGGACTGAAGGACACGTAAGGGCTGTTATAAATGGTCTTCTTCTCATAAGCCTGTACCGTTCGTACGGGAAGTAACAGTACGATCCCCAATGCCAGCATAGCAGCAATGCACAGCCTGCAGCGCTTTTTCTTTGTCATGCGAGTTCTCCTTCTTGCAGTATCTTCTTACGCATCTTCTTACAGGGTCTTTTTACAGTGTCCTTCCTATGACGGATCAGTTGCAGATCTTAACGACCCTCAGCGACCCTTTTGCCAGATTCCTGTAAAACTCCTCCACATTTTTATTGTCCAGATAAATATTCACTCTCTGCGCCGGTGTAGTGGTATCCTCACAGGGAATGATGTTGCCGCTCTGATCAAACACCTGCTGTACGAACAGATTCTGCCAGCCCGGATTTTCACCGGAAAAATCGTCCTTATCCTTATCGATGCAATAGATATGTATTCTGTCCCCGGCACGCAGGACACCTCCCACTGCCTGGTAGAGATCTTCTGCCCGGAAACCGGCGATCACCGGTTCCGTCATTTCTCCCAGAATCTGCTCCTTACCCTCTGTCATTTCCCCGGTGATAACGCTGCTCTGTCCGATATCACATACCGTTATTCTGCCATACAGACTTTCCCTGTCCGTCACTGCCGTCCCCGGCACGATTCTTTGGTCAATCTCCAGAGGCATTACATAATCTTCGATATTCTCCTGCGTCAGTTCCTCTCCCCGGGGAATATCCGTTGTTGCCACATATACCTCCTTTTTCTCGTATTCCGCAAGCGTCCTCTTCTCTGTCTGAAGCATTACGGCAAATACCGCAGCGGCAGCAATAAAGGCTGCCAGAATGCTGCCGTTCCATATTCTGTTTTTTATGGTTTTATTCCATTTATTCGGCTTCTGTAATTTCATCTTCCCTCTCCCTGTTATTTTCTCTTACCACATCTACAAGTTTTCCCTTATGTGCCTCCATGTCAGTTCCCATAAATCCTTCTACAAAATAAGTGATCTCACTGTATACACCTGTGTGTTCTATGTACTGCCCATCGGGAGCTTTTACTTCACCCAGTGTTCCTTCCCATTCCTGTATCTGTCCGTCTGCACCCTTCTGCCATACTTCCACCCGCTCCCCCTCGACATTGTACAGGATATATTGCTGTACCGTGACCTGTCCCGAGATCAGCTTCCGGTTCCCGGCATAGAACGTATCATTCAGTCCCAGATTCTCCTTCAGGGCATGGCAGTACCGTTCATAGGCTGCTTTCGGATCCGTGATCCGCACTTTCTGCGTAATGCCGTATTCTTCCACATCGATTACTGCGGATGCCAGCCCCGACAACGCCAGCGCATCTTCCATATACATAGCGGATTCCCTGTACAGAGCGATCTGCAGCTGCATGCACAATAAAATTGATAAAAACAGCAGAAGAAACAGTCCAAACACCCAGGATACCTGTCCACGTTCTGTATCCCACATCTTTGTCTTAATTTTTTGCCGTAGATACTCTCTTCTCGTATATTTCATAGTCTTCTCCCAACCGCCCTCGGATCTGCAGCACTACGTCGTTGCCATACCCCACCGGTTCCAGGGAACTGCCGTCATAATCAATCTGTGTAAGTCCAAGAACCTCCAGCCGGTCTTTCAGTTCCGCCTGATCTGGCGCCGTCAGATAGCCGACCGTCTCCATTTTCAACAGATAGCACCTTGCCAGCTGTCCCACTTCTGCCTTTTTCGCGATCAGTTGTACATTCTCCATATAGCTTAACATCACCGCTGTAAGCGCCAGTACACACAACCCCATCGCCAGTATCTCCCCCACATTTCCGGGTTCCCTTTTTCGTCCTGCCATACCTGCTCCCATCTTATACACCCGTGAGAATATCCGCAGCTTTCGTCTGCATAGCCGTCACAATGGTCTGTATAAACGCTGTCAGACTGTCTTTCATTACAACGCATAACAGCAGTGCAATAATGCATAATCCCACCGTCACCAGGATCCCGTCGATCCCCGGTTCCCTGCGCAGGGCATGTTCCTTTACTGTTTTTCTGATCTGTTCCCACTTTCTCATCCACTGATTTTTCATTTGTCGTTTCTCCTTTTTGTTTTGTGTTCTTTGTTTTGGTCTGTTTAGAATTTCACTGCCGCCCGGAACATATATCCCACGCAGGCATACAGGATCACTCCCAGTGTCGCACCGAGCATTCCCAGCTGGTAGAAAGTAATGCTGCGGTCCAGAGCACTCTTCTGGTGTCTCAGTGCCGTCAGTTCCAGATCTTTCAGCTGTTCTCCCATGTCCTGAAGCAGTTCCACAGCCTGTCCGGATTCTCCCGCCTGGATCAGAGTAATACACAAAGCATCTATCTGACGATTATCGAATTTCTCCTGGAAATCAGATAATGCCGTCAACGTATCCGACTGCATGACCAGGTCCCCGGCCAATTCCATCAGCGCCTGCTGCAGTCTCCGCTGTCTCACACTCTGGCAGCACTCTGTCAGGGCATCTGTTGCATAGATTCCTGCATGGATCTGCACCTCCAACGCCTGATAGATCAGTTTGATCTCCGGCAGCATGCTCCGGTTGTCGCACTCGTTTATGTATATCATAAGTACCTCCGGCAGATAATACAAAAGTACCGCTGCAAGCAGTGCATATCCGATGCCGATCACCGACATTCCCACTGCCCCTGCACACGCCAGCAGAATTCTTCCCAAAAAATATTTCATGGCGGTAATATTTTTCCCGTAATGGTACTTTGCGCCATTGCGCCTCAACTTTTTTTCTGTTTTCTCCCTCCAACTGCCAAGCTTTTGATTCTGACGAATCAGCCCGGTCAGTTCCTCCCATGTGTGCACGATTGTCTGCGGCGTCGTGCCCATTCCCAGTCGGAATACAAATATTCCGCTAAGCACCGCCTCCAACAGCTGCGGTATCCATAATGTACGAAAGCTCAATCTTGTTTCCTCCTTTTCCTCTTTTGCAGTTTCGTTCAGGCGCGTTCTTATCTCCGGAATCCGTACACCTTGCGCAGGAACAGGAAAAAGATCCCCACATAGCTGCCTACCGCCAGATGTCCCGGAAGCGTTTGAAGCAATATCTTCCAAACAGATTCATCGATCAGACGATCCACCGTCAGAAGTGCAAATATTGACATGGCTGCCAGAAGCCCCATATTGATTGCTGCCTCCCGTAGCATTCCTTTCCGTTCTTCCTCCGTCCTCAGATATTCCCGCACGGAGCGTCTGCTACTGTCCACCAGTGTGGTCAGATCAGCCATGTACCGTATGCTGATCTCCAGATTCCTTGCCAGTTCTTTGAATTTTGGATGCTCCACCTTTTCCGCCATCGTTAGCAGTGCTGTGGAGTGGTCTCCGGTAATCTGGGCTTCATAAGCACATTCCTCCATTGCGCTTCGCAGCGGTTCCTCCATGTATTTGCTGACCTGTCCCAATACGGAGGTGATCTCTCCTGCGGTGAGGCTGTAATTTCCCAAAAAATTCAGACACTTTAACAGATCCTCGTTCACAGAGCGAAATTCCAAAAAACGTAAGGTATTCATGACCATCCATTCCATAACCACTATGCTCCCCGTTACAGCCACTGAAACTGTCACATTTCCGCCGGCCACCTGCACTATGCAGAACACTCCGGCATACATAAGGAGATTCCCTGCGATCCACTTCTCCGCGGTGCACCCCGGAAATCTTCTCGACAGTCCGCTGTATCGTAGGATATCTTCCATGCGGCGCCAGATACTGTTTCTCTGCCTAAGTTCCATCAGCCGGTGTCTGTTTTCCAGTGCCCGCAGATGGGAAGCCTGATCCATCCCTTCCTCTGTCCGCCGCAATAGTTCCTGCACCTTTTTCATCCATGTCATCTGACCGAAAAGGAGCAAAAATCCCATAAATATTAAACAAAAGATCCATGCGTATATGATCATACGTTTCTCCTCTCAGGTATTGTTCAAAACAATCTCTCATATTCCAGATTCTCTTTCTCCGCATTCCAGCCAAGGCAGGCAAAAATTTCTTTTACTTTATAATGTTCCATGAACACCAGGGTCTGAAAGCAGTCCATCATTTTCATTAACTCATTGCGGGAATACCTGCTGTCATACATGGCATAATCCACAATCTTCTCCGGTGCCCTGTCCGCCGACGGGGCATGAACCGTAGCAGCACAGATCTGTCCCGTATAGGCAGCATTTAACAGATACAATGCCTCTCCTCCTTTCACTTCACCGATAATAAAAAAGTCCACATCCATCGTAAGTCCCGCGATGCTGATATGCTTCAGGTCATAGTTCACACTACTCTCCGAAGTACCGGGGAGCGAATGCAGAAACATCATATCCGGATGGTAGATCGTCGTCAGTTCATCCGCCTGCTGTGCCACCAGAATCGCCATATCATCGGGAAGTGTCTCCTTCAGTGCATTCAGTAGTGTGGTCTTACCGGAAGAATTACCTCCGCAGATCAGCGTTGATCCCTGCCGGAATCTCTGTACCAGAAGCTCTGCAGTGTTTCGGTCTAGCATTTCTCTCTCCACCAGCTCCGTCATCATGGGAAAAGCCTTCGGGACCTTACGGATACAAAGATATGGTTCACTGTACGTATTCACAATCGGCATGGACAGAGTAAAACGGAAAATAAAATCCGGATGGCTCTCCGTATCCGTAAATCTCTGAATTGCATTCAGATTCGAGATATTCACCTGGTTCCTGGCAGCAATATAGTCGATAAACTGGCGGTATTCCCTCTCCGAGGTAAAAGCGATCCCGGCGTCCATACGTTTTCCCTGCCTTTTGATCCGGATACAGTCATGGCTCACCACACGGATGTCCGAGATTTCCTTATCATCCATGAGTGGTGACAGTCTGGAATATCCAAACACATATTGCTCAAATTCCTTTAACAGCACTTCTTTTTTATCCTTGAGGAAGGAGTAGCTTCTGTCCAGGTGCTTCTCCGCTTCCGCAAGAAAATCTTCTTTTCCCAGGAGTCCCTTCTTCACCTGTAATAACAGCGTCTGTTTCTGCGTCAGGAAATCTTCTATCAGTCTCTGTAATTCCTCTTCCATTTTCTCCCTCTTTTCATTATAAATTTTATTGCGTTGTATATAATTCTTAATATCGTTCTATTCAGGCTTTAAAAACCTGCCCTTGAACGCTTCCAAATCACTTCTTCTGTAATGTGAACCCTGGTCGAATATGACCCGATCATAAGACACCGACTCTGATAGAACCTGTCGGTAATATGCAGATTACTCCCTCTGCAAAGATATGTCAATGCCTCTAAAACTATTTCCCCATTTTCATGATAATGCTCAAAAAAAGACCGTATTCTGACGGATGTTCTTCAAAAATCCAGTCAGAATGCGGTCTTTTGCTTTGTGTATTTTGTCTTTGTCTATTTTGCACTATGGGAGCCCTGTTCCTGGGCGAGTAACAGGCGGTCGAATTCCTCCACCGGCATCGGGCGGTAGAAAAGAAAGCCTTGTACATCTGCACAATCGCAGCCCAAAAGGAATTTTTTCTGTTCCTGTGTTTCCACCCCTTCGATGACAATATGTACCCCAAGCTGCTGCAGCATGGCAATGGTATTACGGATAATGATCCGGCTCTTGTCCTTCTCCAGATCCCGGATAAACTCTCTGTCAATCTTGATCTCATCCAGTGTCTGGTTCTTCAACATATTCATAGTGGAATAACCTGTTCCGAAATCGTCCATGGACACCAAAAAACCATGTGCCCGCAGATTTTCCATCCGCTGATACATTCCCTCTTCGTCCTCGAGGAACGCGCTTTCTGTCAATTCTAACGGAACATATCCAGCCGGAACCTCATATTCTTTCGTAAGCCGGAGCAATGTATCTGTCAGCTTGTCATCATAAGCATGTAATCTGGACACATTGATGGAAATTGGGACAAGCGTTCGCCCCGCCTTTCGGAGTTTACTGAGATAGGCAAACACTTTCTCCCAGATATAATCATCCACATTGATAATAAAACCGTTCTTCTCCAATACCGGAATAAATTCTCCGGGAGATATCATCCCCTTCTCCGGATGTTGCCAGCGTACCAGTGCTTCCCCGCCAATGATCTCTCCGGTATTCATATTCACCTTAGGCTGTATATACAGCAGAAGTTCTCCATTCTCCAGAGCTCCCACAATATCATTTTCCACCTGTCGTTCCCGCATCAGCTGTCTGCGCATTTTGTCATCAAAAACAGCGTAGGTCTTGTATACCTTTCCCTTGACACTGTTCATTGCCATGGTGGCACAGTCCTTCAGGTAACTGACTGCCGGTTCTCTCTCCGGAGAGATACCGATGCCGAAGGAAGGCTGTACTTTATAAGTGAAGGGGAATTCGTCGATCTTCTTCTTGATCTCACCGACGATGTTCTCCAGTTCCCCTACATCCTCATACCGTGTACACAGGCAGAAAATATCCGCCCGGATATGACAACAATAGGTGTCAGGCCGATGATCTTCGTACCACTGAAAACATTCTGCTATAAATTTTAGCAGTCTGTCCCCTTCATTCCTGCCGCAGAATTCATTCACCGCTTTAAACTGAACAATGTCCAGGATCACGACACTATATTTTTGATTCGGTTCTGCCTTGATCATTTCTCCGCACAAATAAAAAAAGGATTTCATGTTATGCAGGTGTGTCAGCTCCGTACGATTATTTTCCACATTATCCTCTGCCATTTTCCGGAGAGAATACAGATACAGTTCTTCCTTCCCGGCATCCGTAGTCTGCGGAGACGCCTCCACTATTTCTTCTTTTGCTCTCTGATATGCCATAAACATCCCTCACAAGAATCCATGTTATCAGTACCTTCTCTATTTATCTATTATAACTCTTTTTATTTCTTTTTTCCACTCTAACAGCAGTTTGTTCTTGTATAATAAAAATACCTTTAGGTAATTTGTACTTGAAAAAAACAGTTGCGGCAGTACTTTAACAGATCAAGTTTTTTCTCTCCGCAGTCCTTCACATAACATCTCAACCATTCCTTCTCGGGTATAGTTATGCATTTCTCGTAATTCTCTTATCCTATTTTCTACTTTTTTCCTTTCCATTTATCTTTGCTCCCATCATATTTTATCTTTCGTAATAGCTATTTATTATACATTACTCTATCAAACACTACGCATTTTTAACTTGATTGCAGTTTTTCTTCATCTAAATCTTATTTTTCATCTCAAGAATCAAGTTTTACTATGCTTAAGCAAAATATATCTCATTTAGGTCAAATATACGTAAATATTCATCAGAGTTGATATTCTGATTACATATACGATAGGAGAACCTGTACATTTATCAATACCTCAGTTACGTTCTGAAACAAAGACCGAATGAAAACTGGAGTGATGAACAGCTTGCAGATCTGGCCCCCTGGAGTGAAAAACTCCAAACTCTAAAAATATAATAATGAATTTGTAGTAAAATACTCCAACCTGAAAATAGGCTGGGGTAAATTTATAGGTACCACGGGATTATTTGGCGCTTACCAAAAAACAAATCATTCACCAATAAAGGATAATATGGGATTATCCTTT
>CAMEOT010000012.1 GCA_945929965.1 uncultured Lachnospiraceae bacterium | reverse complement strand
CATCGCTCGGTCAATTTTTATTTTACCGTCCTGTCGGAACCGTCACAGGACTCATCGCTCGGTCAATTTTTATTTTACCGTCCTGTCGGAACCGTCACAGGACTCATTAGATAGATGAAGAAGAACATCTCTGTTCTTAATAATAGTATATACACTTTCTGCTGAAAAAGCAATCTATTTCAATATTTTTATAAAATAGATTTTTACAGTGTCACCGCGTATTCACTGTCGTACATTTTCTTCAGATTTTCTACGCTGTTATATTTTTCACCAATGCAGAATTCCTTGGACCAGGTCATGTAGTAGGCCCAGGGGATTCTGCTTTTTTGCAAAAGATCCACATTGGGAAGGTAGCCCACTTCTGCCAGGGCAGCCACTTTGTCACGGGAGGTGGCTGCCACCAGTTTCTCATAGGCATCCGCATAGTCTGTGGCCTGATACTCCGGGAGGTAGACATCTATGGATACTACATCCACGTATTCGTCTCCGGGATAGGCTTCCTCTATATCGCAGTTCCAGACCCAGAGCAGGTTATGCAGGTTCTTTTCTTCGGTATAATAATCGAACATCAATCGGTATAAGTCTCTTGCGACTTTCGCGCCCTTTGCTCCCCACCAGAACCAGGTGCCGTAGGATTCGTGGAAGGGGCGCCAGAGGATGGGGATGTTCTCGTCCTGGAAACGTCGCAGGATGTCTGCGATCACATCCATGTCTGCGTAGAACGCTGCGCGCTCCGGAGTGCCTTCCTGCAATACTTTCGTCGCATCGAAATCGGTATGCTCGGTGTAGAAGCTTTTGTCTCTGCCGCCTAAGGGCGAGAACCAGTGGAAACTGAAGGTGAGGATACCGCCGTCGGCATACCCTGTGCCGCTCTCACTATGCGGGCGGTTCACTCTTGCCCACTGCAGGGCGGTCTCTACCGTGCCTTTATTCTCTTCCACTTCCGTCAGGCATTCCGGGGAAGCGTCTGCATAATTGATATTCGGAGAATACCCCAGCAGCTCGAAGCCACGTAGCTTGGGCTCTTTTCCGGTGGTCTGCCGGATATAGGCAATCTCCTCACAGGGGATTGTCTGGGTGTGCTGACCGGTGATGATCTGCTGTCCCGCTGTATTTTTGAGGTATTTCAATAGTTCTTTCGCTTCTTGTGTAGCTTTTGCATCTGCTGTTGTCATATATTATATTTTTCCTTTCCATGGGCACAGGTTGCGCTTCCCACGGTGGCTGTGCCCTTCTCTTCAAAATTGTGCAGGAGTAAAGCAAGCTTTCCCGCAAAGCATAAAAAACTAAGGGGACAGAGACTAAATTTCCGTCTCTATACCCTCAGTTTATGACAATATATCATTTATGACAAGCATTATTCCGTATGACAAGCACTATTCCGTATGGCAAGCACTATTCCGTATGGCAAGCTCTATTCCGGCTCTATACTTCCTGATAATCGTTACCGGTGTCGTTCTTCTCTACATTCTCTACTGGCTTTGCATCTTCTGCCTTTTCCTTGGCGAAGCCCTTTGCCAGCATCTCGTTGATATCGAGTCCGGTGGACTCTTTGATACCGTCGGTGACCTGGGTCACGGTGGTCATGATATCGCCTGCCAGCTTGCTGGAATCGCCACCGAACATCTTGATGGAATCTACGTTCATGTAGCCCTTAGCCACAGCCTCTGCGATCTTAGGCAGCTGCTCGAAGTATACCTTCAGAGTATCTAACTCCATCTGCTGCCTTGCTGCGTCGCCGTACTGTTTCATAGCTTCTGCTTTTTTCAGGATACCGGCTGCCTCTGCCTCTGCCTTCGCCTGGATGGCTTCTGCTTCCGCTTTACCCTTGGCTGCCACAGCAGCTGCCTCTGCCAGGCCGGCTGCCTTGACTGCCTCTGCCGCCTGCTCCTTGGCGAATCTCTCTGCCTCGGACTTTGCTTTCTCAGCTTCTGCCTGTCTCTGGATCTCGAAGAGTTCTGCCTCCGCTCTCTTCTGTCTCTCGTACTGCTCGGCATCTGCCTTCTGCTGTGCTGCGTATTTATTCGCTTCTGCGGTCTTCTTGACCTCAGCTTCCAGAGCTTTCTCCTTGATGGATACTTCTCTCTCCTTTAATTCCAGTTCCTTCTCCTGACGGGCCAGGTTCGCGTTCGCTGTGGTGATCTCCACGGTCTTACGCTGTTCCTCTTCCTGAATCTTATATGCTGCGTCGGCTTCTGCCCTCTTGATATCGGACTCTTTCTTCAGTTCTGCCTTCTTGATCGCCAGTTCGGTCTGCTTCTGGGCGATCTCGGTCTCTGCGATGACCTGTGCATCATTGGCATCCTTCTGCGCCTGTGCTCTGGCGATGGCCACATCTCTGTCTGCCTGTGCCTTTGCTACGGAAGCGTCCTTCTGGATCTGGGACATGTTATCCTGTCCTAAAGCAGTGATCAGGTTGTTCTCATCCTCGATCTTCTGGATGTTGCAGGACTCGATCCAGATACCCAGGGCATTCATATCCTTCTGTGCCTTCGCCTGAACCTCGTCACCGAAGGTCTTACGATCATTACACAGCTCCTTCAGGCACTGGGTACCGATGATCTCACGCATGTTACCCTGTAAGGAATCGGTCAGCGCATCGCGGATCTGATCTTCATTCATGTTCAGGAAGTTCTTCATGGCTGCGTTAGCCATCTCGGTGGTGATCCTCTTATTAGAATCGGCACCTGCCACTACTTCCCCTTTGGCATTCACGGTGACATCTCTCTGGGTCAGGACTCTGACCTTAGCCACGGCGTCAATATCTACACCGATGAAATCCTTGGTGGGGATATAGCCGTTGGTCTTGATGTCGATACTGATCTGCTTCAGGATCAGTTCATCCTTTTTCTCCAGGAAGGGGATCTTGATACCGGCACGTCCGATCAGGACCTTAGGTTCTCTCTTAATACCGGAGATGATGAAGGCTTTGTTCGGTGATGCCTTCACATAACCGGATGCCAGGATGACCAGAATGGCAATGGCCAATACGACGATTGCGATAATACCAATGTTAATTTCCATATGTACTCCCTCATTCTTTCTGCTTTCGTAATATATGAAAAGCTGCTTGTATGATATGTATTTTACCATACAGGCAGCTTGACGAACAGTGATATCTATTATTTTTTATCAATTTATTGTAGCAAAATGCGCACGATATTCCACGTGTGTTACCGGTTATCGGCATTCCTTCAGGTATTCCATGAAATTCTGCTTGTTCTCCAGTGCTGTGGTAGTGGGTCTGCCAAGGTCTTCCCTTGCGCCGATACCGCATTTTACCTCAATAAAAGTCAGTTCATTTTTAGCTTTCGCCACAGCCAGTTCGCTGTCTAAAGTCTCATAGGAGGTAACGGATACTGCATTGGGATAGCCGCAGGCCCTGGCAATTGCCATAAGGTCAATATTTGCCGCCACGGTAGGCATACCGCCCACGGTCTCATGGGCACCGTTATTAATGACGATGTGTACCATGTTTTTCGGGGCTGTGCTTCCCAATACTGCCATGGAACCCATGTGCATCAGCACTGCGCCGTCACCGTCCACGCACCATACTTTCGTCCCGGGCTTCTGCACTGCCACACCCAGGGCAATGCTGCTACTGTGTCCCATGGAGCCTACGGTAAGGAAATCATACTTATGGCTCTGTCCGTTGTGTTCTCTGATCTCGAACAGTTCTCTGCTGGCTTTACCTGTGGTGCTCACAATAGGATCCTCGCCGGATGCCTGCACGATATGGCGGATGATCTCCTCACGGATCATTGGATTGTCGTTGTGATATTCCACTTTTTCCTCATAACTGAGGGCCCCCTTCCGGATTACGAACGCTACATCCTCACCCCGGTCCAGTTCCTTGCGGAATTCCTGCATGGCAGCACTTACTTCCTCTTCCGTTGTGTCCTTCCCAATGACAAAATAGTGGATTCCCATATCCTCCAGCAATTTCAGGGTCACTTCACCCTGGTAGATATGCTGAGGTTCGTCGTGGATCCCCGGCTCGCCACGCCAGCCGATGACAAAGATCATAGGGATGGCATAGACTTTATCGTTCAGCAGAGACGCAACAGGGTTGATGATATTGCCTTCTCCGCTGTTCTGCATATACACTACCGGGGCTTTGCCGGTGGCGAGGTGATATCCGGCAGCCAGTGCTGTGCAGTTGCCTTCGTTAGCTGCGATCACATGATGTTTCGGATCGATCCCGTAGGTATGCATCAGATAATTGCAAAGGGCTTTCAGCTGGGAATCCGGTACCCCGGTATAAAAATCCGCATTCAGGATTTTTGCAAAATTTTCTACTTTCATATTGTTCCTTTCATTACATACGGATTGCTCCGCGCGATGCTCATAACAGTTATATCTCATCGATCAGAGTAATAATGTCTTTGATCGGCAGCAGTCTGCTGTCCACCTCCTGTGCCCTATGATACCGCAGGATGTCCTCCGCAGTCTGCTGCATGGCAGGAAAGGCACTTCTGGTGAGCTGGTTCGCATAGATCACGATGTTGACACCATGGGCTGCCAGTTCGCTCTCCGTAATGCTGTTGAAGGAAGACGGTACCACCACAATGGGGGTCTTCGGATCTTCTGCACGGAATATGTCACAGAACTCCAGAATCTCATCCGGAGATTTTTTCCGGCTGTGGATCATAATACCATCTGCTCCGGCTGCCACAAAGGCTCTGGCACGCATCAGGGCATCCTCCATGCCACGCTCTAAGATCAGGCTCTCGATCCTTGCAATGATCATGAAATCATCGGTCAGCTGTGCTTTTTTTCCGGCAGTGATCTTGGCACTGAAGTTCTCAATGCTGTCCTGGGTCTGCTCCACTTCATTGCCGAAGAGAGAATTTTTCTTAAGTCCGGTCTTGTCCTCAATAATGATGGCTGACACACCCATTTTCTCCAGGGTTCTCACGGTATACACAAAATGCTCCGTCAGTCCACCGGTATCTCCGTCGAAAATAATGGGTTTGGTCGTCACCTCGGTCACATCATCAATGGTGCGAAACCGGGAGGTCATGTCTACCAGCTCGATATCCGGCTTTCCCTTCGCCGTAGAATCGCACAGGGAACTGATCCACATGGCATCGAACTGATCCAGTTCGCCGTCATGCTCCACGATGGTCTTCTCCGCGATCAGTCCGGTGAGGCCACTGTGTACTTCCAGTGCCTTGACAATAGGTCGGATCTCGATCAACTGGCGCAGGCGCTTTCTGCGGTATTCCGGCATAGCCAGTTTTTCCTTGATCCTTGTATCAATTCTTTTTACTTCTTCATTATATGTATAAGGGACATCTATGATCTCACCGCCATAAGTCTTCAACAGTCCTTCCACATTATCGCGGATAGCCTTCAAGGGGCCTTCCTGCCAGTTATCTCCATGGATCACATAGTCGGGGCGCAATTCTTCGATGACCTTATCATACATTACATCATCCTGCACGACCACATTGCTGACTTCCGGTATATCTTTTACCAGCTGCATACGTTCCTCAAAGCTGATGGTAGGAAAACGGTTAAAACGGATCATTGCCGCATCACTTAAAACACCGATGGTCAGCTCTCCGTATTTTCCGGCTTCTCTGATGATATTGCGATGTCCCTCATGAATGACATCGGTGCAAAAGCAGGTATATACTCTCTTCATTTGCTCTTATGCCTCCTTATATTCCGCAGGGATCTGAATATGGTTAACCTCCAGTGCCTCCCGGAATACTTTGAAAAAGGCTTCGATATCCGGTCTGTCAATCGCACCCAGTGCACACAGGCGGAAGGTATTGGTAGTGGAGATTTTGCCGGGATAAATCGTAAATCCACGCTCGTAACAGTAATCATGGACTTTTTCGAAATCCCAGGCAGGATCATCCGGATAACGTACCGATACGACCAGTCCGGACTGCCATTCTCTACGGATCACATCCTTAAATCCCAGTGCGTCCAGCCCCTCATGGATCGCTTCGAAGACTCTGGTGTGTCTCGCCCATTTTGCCTCCTCACCTTCTGCCCAGTATTCCTTCAATGCCTGAATGGTGGCATAGATGGTCTGTACCGGCGGGGTAAAATGCATCTCACCGGTCCGCTGGAAAAAGTCATACTGCTGATACAGATTGCAATAGTAAGAACGCTTCGGATAGTCCTTCGATGCTTCTAAGATTGCCCGGCTGCCTACTACGAAAGACAGGCCCGTCATAGCCATGAGGCCCTTCTGTGCGGATGCCATACAGAAATCGATATTATCCTGCTCGATGTTAATGGGACGCATGGCGTAGGTGGATGTTGTATCCACGGTAAAGGTAGCATGATATTTATGAGCAAGAGCTCCGATCTCACGAATAGGATTCAGTATTCCGGTACCGGTCTCATTATGAGTAGTATGTACCAGAGCAATATCCGGGTTCTCCTTCAGGGTCTGTTCCACTTTTTCTAAGTCTGGCAGTTCATCCACCGAAAATTTCAGATCAATATAGGGAAGTCCGTAATACTGGCATACTTCCACAGCTCTGGTGCTGTAGGCTCCGTTATCCACCACCAGTACTTTGCCGCCCTCCGGCAGCAGAGAGCTGATGCAGGCATCAATGTTGATGGTACCGGATCCGCAGAACAGGACGCTTGTATACTTTTCCAAGTCTCCATGCACAATTTTCACCAGGTCTTCCCTGAGCCCCTTCATCAATCCCCCGAATTCTTTCTCCCGGGGGCAGATATCCGGCACGACCTGCGCATATTTCACCGTATCTGTGGTGGTTGACGGCCCGGGATTTAATAAAATATTCCTTTTTACAGGTGTTTGTACCAGCTGTTCCATAAGATATTCCTCCTTTTGTTCATACTCTCTTGAATTTCGTTCATTTTGTGTAGATTCTCTCCGCTTATTTGAACGTCTTTTTCTTCTTTTTTGCAAAAATAAGTACACAAAATGTCTGTGTTCCATTCACAGACATTTTGTGTTAAATATGAACATATCATAATACTAGCGGAAGAAAATAGCAATACTATTTTTCTGATTTTTCTAGACATCATAGGTCTTATCAATGGCTTTCAGTTCCCGGAAAGTATCGATCTCTATGATATCATCCTCCTGACATTCCCGTACTTCTACTTTGTAATGTTTCTGGCAGAATACCAGAGGCACCTGCTCCCAGTAACGCTCCTTGCCGCCGGGCTGTTCATAGGTCATCTTGATGTCATCTGACAGTTTGTGTCCGTCTTCTTCGTTCCAATAAGAGATTCCCACCATCTGCCAGCAATCCAGACCGCCAACTTTCTCTTCAACAATGACTCCATCTTTTACGGTAAAGCACCAGTCATCGGTTCTTTCCTTTTTGATTGCCAGGAAATCGGAGGTATAATGATATTTCTTAATGATCTGCGGATTGGAGATCAGCAAGTCGGCTTCGAATACATAAGCATTGGAGAGCATATATCTTGCCACCATAGCAGAGGAAATATTGTTTGCCTCATTATATACCGGATTCTCCAGGAATTTGATCATGGGATATTTGTACAGCAACTGGTCGAACTGTTCTGCCAGGTATCCCCGGACAATGTAGATCTCATTGATTCCGGCTTCCAGGCAGGCGTCGATCAATCCGTCGATGATACGCTGTCCATGAACACGCACCAGGGGCTTAGGCGTATTAAAAGTAATAGGTACCAGGCGGCTGCCGAATCCCGCCGCAATGAAAATTGCGCGCTTGGCACGATACGGCTCTAGTGCGGAGATTCCGGCATTTGTAATCTCTCCGTCCGCTACATATTGCAGTTCTGTCAATTCCTGCATAACACGATTTACAGTTCCCAGGGAATGTCCCGTCTTTTCCCCCAGCTGACGCTGTGACTGAGTGCTTTTTTCCTCCGCCAGCAGGGATAAAATATCAAATTGTTTTCTAGTCAGTGTCTGGTTCATCTTCTGCTTCCTTTCTGTTTCTGCCTTGCGCCTACTTTATCTGCGTCAGGTCGTAAGGTGTGGTCTGGTATACATAGTAGTTCAGCCAGTTGCTGTAAAGGTTATTGCAATGAGATCTCCACTGTAACAGTGGTCTTTGCTCCGGGTCATCATTTGGATAATAATTATAGGGAATCTGTATCGGCAATCCCTTGTCCAGGTCTCTGTGATACTCATTGTTCAAGGTATAGCGGTCATATTCCGGGTGCCCGGCCACGAAGATTTTTTTGCCTTCCTCTGCGATAGCCAGGAATACACCGGCTTTCTCGGATTCTGCCAGGATCGTCAGCTCCTTACAGGCATGAATGGCTTCGGAAGGAGTCTCGGTATGGCGGCTGTGCGGTGCCAGGAAAATATCATCAAAGCCACGCACTAACGGTATTTTCCGGTTGGATACTTTATGTTCGTAGACACCGAACAGCTTCTGCGGCAACTGTCTCTTGTTAATACCATAATAATGGTAGAATCCGGCCTGCGCGGCCCAGCAGATATGCAAGGTGGAAGTCACATGGGTCTCCGCCCAGTCTAATATCTTACAGGTCTCCTCCCAGTAATCCACCTCTTCAAAGGTGATATCTTCCACCGGTGCTCCGGTGACGATCAGTCCATCGAAGGTGCGGTCTTTGATCTCATCAAAGGTGGTGTAGAATTTATTGAGATGGCTTGCAGGGGTATTCAATGACACATGGGTCTTGGTATTCATGAAGGTCACATCCACCTGCAAAGGGGTATTGGACAAGGCACGCAGCAGCTGCAGCTCCGTGTCCTGCTTTACCGGCATATTGTTTAAGATCAATACCTGCAGTGGACGCATGTCCTGATGCAGAGCACGGAATTCGTCCATGACAAATATATTTTCATTCTCCAGTATCTCTTTTGCAGGCAGATCATTTTGTGTCTTAATAGGCATTTCATTTTCCTCCAGGTCTACTTATTCCTCGTAAGGAATATCATAAGTCTTCAGGAAATCTTCTTCCGTAAGGATCGGGACCTGAAGCTCCTTCGCTTTTTTATTTTTGGAAGAAGTCGAGGTAATGTCATTGTTGATCAGGCAGGTGGTCTTCCCCGTCACACTGCCGGTGACTTTACCACCTCTCTCCTCGATGACTTCTTTCAGATCATTACGGCTGGCGTAATGGTTCAGACTTCCGGTTACGACGAAACTCATACCGGATAGTGTCTGTGCATTTTCATCCACCTTAGGTGTCTCAATGGTCAGGAACTGTTTCAGATGTTCAATCTGTTCCAGGTTCTCCGCATCGGACATATACTCCGTAAATGCCCCAGCAAGCACTTCTCCCACACCGGGGATAGCACTTAAGGTCTCTGTGTCTGCTGACTGCATTTTCTCCAGATCATAATCAAAATATCTGCAGAGCACCTTGGCATTGGCCACACCGATCCCCGCGATTCCGAGTCCGTAGATCAGTCGGGGCAGCGTCGTATGGCGCGCAGCTTCAATGCTGTCTATCATATTCTGATAAGACTTCTCTCCGAAGCCCTCCATCTGTGTGATTACTTCCTTATAACGATCCAGCCGGAACAGGTCAGCATATTCGTGGATGAAGCCCTGATCGATCATTTTCTCCAATGTAGCTTCGGAGAGCCCGTCGATATTCAGGGCATCACGGCTGACGAACAGGGTGTATGCCTTGATCTCCTTCGCCGGACATTTCTCATTGGTGCAATACAATGTCTGTACTTCATTCATCTGACGGATCTCGGTAGGTTGTCCGCAGACAGGGCAGACCTTCGGGATCTCCACGTTGTCACTGCCGGTCAGATTCTCTGCGATCTGGGGGATGATCATATTCGCCTTATAGACTGTAATGTGGTCTCCGATCCCCAGTCGAAGGGAACGTAATATGCTGATATTGTGCACCGAGGCACGGCTGACTGTGGTGCCCTCGAGTTCTACCGGTTCGAAGATCGCCACGGGATTGATCAATCCCGTGCGGCTGGCGCTCCATTCGATCTCTTTTAAAGTGGTCTCACGAAGTTCATCCGCCCATTTAAAAGCAATGGAATCTCTGGGGAATTTCGCAGTTCTGCCCAGGGACTGTCCATAGCTGATGCTTTCATAAGTAAGTACCAGTCCGTCGGAGGGAATATCGTAATGTTCGATTTTGTGTTCAAAATCTTCAATGACTGACAGGATATTCTCCTCGGTCACCACCACATGTTCCACAACTGCAAATCCCTGATCCTGTAAAAAGGCAAACTGCGCTTCCTTGGAATCGTGGAAGTCCACATCGTCCGCTTTTACCAGGGTAAACGCATAAAATCTCACGTTACGTTTTGCCGTGATCTCATTATTTAACTGACGCACCGAACCGCTGCACAGGTTTCTCGGATTCTTATATTTTGCCTCTGTATCTGCGATCTCGCCGTTGATCCTCTCGAAATCACTGTAAGTGATAACCGCCTCGCCTCTTAAGATCAATTCTCCCGGATAGGAAATATTTAACGGCAGATTCTTAAAAGTACGTGCGTTATTGGTGATGACCTCACCAATCTCGCCGTTTCCTCGGGTTACCGCTTTTGCAAGTTTTCCATCACGATATGTGAGTACAATGGTGAGTCCGTCCAGTTTCCAGCTTAAAATTGCAGGATTTCCCTGCAGCCACTCCCGCAGTTCTTCACGGCTTTTCGTCTTGCCCAAAGACAGCATGGGGCTAGCGTGACGCTCCTTGGGAAGTTCATCCACCGCTTCGTAGCCCACATTCACCGTGGGACTGTTCGCCAGGGTAACACCTGTCTCTTTTTCCAGCTCCACCAGTTCATCATAGAGCTTATCATATTCATAATTGCTCATGATCTCCCGGTCTTTGGCATAATAGCTCTCCGAAGCCGCATTCAGTTGTTCTACCAGATATTTGATCCGGTCTATCTTGGAAGACTGCATATTGTGTTCCTGCCTTTAAAAGATTATTTACGATTTAACATTCCGGTATCTGTCAGAAGAGTTTCCAGTTCTTCCCCTGTGACCTCACGCCACTCTCCGGGCTTCAGATCACCCAGGCGGATATTCATGACGCGGATTCTTTTTAAGGATCTCACTTTCGCTCCGCAGGCTTCGCACATCCTGCGGATCTGTCTATTGACTCCCTGAGTCAGTATGATCTGGAATGTATATTTTCCTATTTTTTCTATCTTACATTCTCTGGTAGTGATATCCAGATCCTTCAGATAGATGCCTTTTCTCATTATCTCCAAAAAATCGGGTGTTATTTCCCGATCGATCTTTACAATGTATTCTTTTTCATGGCGGTTAGCTCCCCGCATCATGGCATTGATGAGGTCCCCGTCGTTGGTCAGAAGGATCAGCCCTTCGGAATCTTTGTCCAGGCGTCCGGCGTAGGTCAATCTCTCCGGGCAGCGGATCATGTCCATGATCTTTTTCTCCGCATGTGGATCCCGCTCCGTGCAGACAACGCCCACCGGCTTGTAGAAAGCGAGGACTTTGCAGGTCTGTTTCCCCTGCAAAACCTTCTTCCCCACCTGTACGGTATCCGTCTCTTCCACCTGCTGTCCCATTCCCGCGACCTGACCGTTGACCAGTACTTTTCCCTGTTCGATGAGTTTGTCCGCATCTCTCCTGGAGCATACACCGCACTGTGCCAGATATTTATTCAGCCGCATCCTGCATCCTCTCTGCGGCATCCGCCGCCTCGAAATCGCTAAGGCTCTTCACCTTGGGAATTCCGTTACCGTTCGCCACGCCGAGTTTTGCTGTCTCGTCCGCGAGTTCATTGTATTTTACCTTGGAGTGTGCCGGCACTTTCGTGAAGCGGATCTGTATCTTCTGTCCCCAGCCTCTCATGGTCTGCGCATATTTCTGTGTCAGTTCATTTTTGCTCTTCCACGCACCGGTGACCCATTTCTCGATCCCCTCGTAATCATAGCGGATCTCAATGGCTCGAAATCCACTGTTTAAGGCAAACCGTACCGCATACATGGCTCCCAGCATCTCTCCGGAGACATTTCGCTGTTTCAGAGAGTCCGGGTTATCGCCGTTACCATATTCTGTATAGATCCGCCCGTCGGGAAGAATGAAAATACAGCCAAAACCATATTTTTTCAGTGCATCCTGATAACTTCCATCCACGTAAGCCAACAGTTCTCCCGCTGCGGGGCAGTCCTTTGGATCTGCATTTTCCGGATATCTTCCCAATCCCTGCCACTGTGCCATAGTTTCGTCTGTCTCCTTTTTTGTCCGGTCTGTCGTATTTATCGGATAAAGTTGGTCTTCTGCGCCGGTTCTCTCTCCGGGAAGTTCACACCGGCAGCTCTGCCTGCTTCAATACATTTTAACAGCCACGCCATATTATTTCCCAGGGTACGCATGGTCTGCATACCTTCCAGATCCTGTTTTACCTCTTCGGGGGTATTGCCGTGTACCTGGTTCCAGTACTGGCTGGATACCACCGGCATACAGTTAATGGTAAAGTATTTGTTCAACTGATCGAAGGCTGCGGAGGCTCCGCCACGTCTGCAGCTGACAACGCAGGCGCCGGGCTTGCCCTGGAAAAGTGCGCTCTTACCGTAAAAAGCCCGGTCTAAGAAAGAAGTGATCATACCGGATGCCGATGCATAATGCACGGGAGATCCGAACACGAATCCATCTGCGGTCTTCGCTTTTTCTACAAATTCATTGACGCCGTCCTCACGGAAGCATTTTCCGGTCTTTAAGCAGGCACCACAGCCGATGCATCCGGCGATGGGCTCTACGCCTACCTGAATGATCTCTGTCTCGATACCGTTCTTCTCCAATGCACCCGCCACCTCTTCCAGTGCGGTATAGGTGCATCCCTTCGCATGTCCGCTTCCGTTCACCAGTAATACTTTCATTGTTCTCTACCTCTTTTTCTCAAAATATGTTATGATTTTTCTGATGATTATTTTCAGAAAGGTTATCTCTTATGAATCGCAGAATATTATCCTTTGTTATATCCTTGTTACTCTTAGGTCTCTCCGTGCGGCTGCTGTCCGCTTATGTGGTGCAGCTCTATTTTGTGTCCGGAGATTCCATGGCACCGACTTATACTTCCGGTCAGCCGGTTCTCCTTCAAAAATGGGGGCTTCCCGACTGTCTTGACAGAGACGATATCGTCATTATCCGCAGTAAGAATCTCCACCGTGATATCGTAAAACGGATCGTTGCCCTGCCCGGAGATACGGTACAGATCATCGATGGCCTCCTCTATGTCAATGCTGTTTTGGAAGAGAATCCGTATCATCTGCCCGCTATGAAAGATGCCGGCAATGCCGCCTCCCCCATCACACTGGGCGCCGGAGAATACTTCGTCCTCGGTGACAACCGCAATGCAAGCATTGACAGCCGGTTCGACGAGGTGGGAATCATCCTTTCCGATCATATTATAGGGAAAGTTATCGATTAAACTCCCTGCCCGTAGGCACCATGGTGGTCATATCCTGCGCGTGACCTGTCTGTATATATTCTATCATGATATCTTCTTTGTTAAAATCGTAATACAGGAACCGTCGTTCTCTGCTGTCATTTTCCTGCCAGTCAAAGATCCCATTGCTCCTCTCTCCATCCATCAGTCTCTCATAAGCTCCGGGCAGATCCTCATAAGCAACAGGAATCTGCGATGTCTGCATGGTATCATGGGTTTCCCCTCTGCCTTTTACCAGGAACAGAGCAGCCTGTCTCATAAATTCATATTCACTTGTATAATCACCGTTATAACCATGATCCGCCATGATGATCAGTGCAGTATCATCATAGGCACCGCTCTTTTTTAATGCACCAATATACATGGCTGCCAGGGTGATAGACGCTTCCGCATTCTGTTCATAGGTTCCGTCTTTCATATCAATGATATTACAGTCTGAATCGTATATAAACGGTGTATGCGCTCCCACCAGATGGATGAATTTAAAGCGTTTCTGCGTATCATCCATGACAATTTCATTGTCTTCCAGATCTCCTTTGAAGTAATAATTCTCGGAATTAAATCCTTTATAGCCGCAATCCACCAGAATCTCTTCATCAAATCCGGATTTTTTGGTCATGCAGAATCTCTTCAGATCAAAAGGTGCATATCGAAATCCTACTAATTTCAGTTCCTGCTTTGCCAGTCTTATCCAGGAATTCACATAGTAATTGGCAATAATGATATTATCAAAATCGGAAAGTGCATTTTCATCCCGTGTGTAAAGTTCGTCCTCATACAGATCTATCTGATATCCCCGTTCCTTCAATGCAGTAAATAACGGAGAACCGGAATATACGCCGTTCATATACTCTGTAAAAGATCCCTGATTCTCATACCAGTCTCCACCCAGGATAAACGGTATAGATCTCTTGGTGCAGGAATATGCCGCCGTCATATTTTCAAAATAAGTAAAATCCGCAAAAGTCTCCCGATATTCCGGATGCTCTGAAAGCAGTTCCGTAAATTCTCTGGAATCAAAACTGTCCAACACCAGGATCACAAAGTTCTCCTTTTGTGACATCGTAAATTCATCTTTCTGTGTCACATACAGTTGTGTGGACTCTTTTTCGGGAGGGTTCGTAACTACGATGCTGACTCCTGTCACCACAAGCATTAACGTCATACATCCGCTGATAAACATAAGAACATTTTCAAACATTCTGCCCTTCAGGAAAATCAGAAGCATTACCACGATTACCGCGACTATCCCCCACAGAAGCAGTGATTCCCTTCTGAGGAACAGATAATCGTTCCAGTTAATATTCGTGCCGTCCAGAGGAGGCAGATTCGTTATCAGGAAATTCCCCTGTACATACGTGCAGACTAGCAAAAGAAGCCCTGCCGCCAGTCCCAGCCGATACACCACGGGATGAATCAGCAGCAGAATCACATATCCTAAAGTCATCAGGATCATACTGATTGCAAACATAGATAGTGCCAGACGCATCAACACGCCAAAGTCAAACCAAAATTCATCCAGATTACTGCAATACAATTCCACAGGGGCATATATAAATAAAATAAAACTAATCGCCAGGGATATAAAAATACCGGGAAGCAATTGCTGTTTCTTTATTTTTTTGCTTTTCATGCCTTTTCTTTCCTCTTTCTATCTGGTGAAAACTCTTCCCGTAGGCACCATGGTTGTCATATCCTGCGCGTGACCTGTCTGTATATATTCTGTCATGCACTTTTCACTGCCGGGAGCATATTCCAGGAATCTTCGTTCTCTGACATCTCCCTCTTTCCAATCAAACACGGCATCGCTCTGTGCCCCATCCAGCAGCCGTACATACGCCGACTGCAGATCTTCATAACTGACAGGAGCTTCCGATGTCTGCATGGTATCATGATGTTCCGCTCTTCCTTTGACCAACAGCAATGCTGCCTGTCTTAAAAAGTCTTCTTCTTTTTCACCAATTCCGTTATATCCATGATCCGCCATGACGATCAGCGCCGTATTATCATAAGCACCGCTGTCTTTCAGTGCCTGAATATAATTTGCCGCCAGTGTGATGGATGCCTCCATGCTCTGACGATAGGATCCATGCTCCACACCTATGATATTAGCATCCTTGTCATAGATAAACGGTGCATGCGCCCCATTCAGATGAATGAAACGGAATTGCTTTCCCGTAAGATCCATGCTCACTCCCTGCGTTGCCAGATCTTCCTTAAATGCTGTATTATCCGCCGTAAAGGCTTTGGCATCAGAACCATCCGGATAAGATACCCTGAGTTCATTAAAATACACCTCTTTGATAACACAATACCGTTTCAAATCATAAGGTGCATAACGGAAACCGACTAATTTCAGTTCCTGCTTTGCCAGTTCCAGATACGAGCTGGGACGAACCTTCGTAAAATAAACATTATCAAAATTATCCACAATGGAACTGTCCTGCGCACGAATATCATCTTCATAAAGATTTATCTGATAGTCTCTGCTCTCCAGTTCATTCCACAGAGGTGCTTCTCTGTAGACTCCATCCAGATACTCTTGAAACGAGCCCTCATTCTCATACCATTCTCCTGATAAAATAAAGGGGATGGCATTCAGCGTGCTGGTATAAGTTCCCGTGTTATTTTCAAAATAAGTAAAATCAGCAAAGACATCCCGATACTCCGGGTGTTCCTCCAAGAGAGCGGAAAACTCCCTGGAATCCGCAGTGTCCAACACCAAAATTACAAAATTCTCATTCTGTGACAGTTCAAATTCCTCTTCCACACTGACATGCAGATGAAGTTTGGACTGCAGTGCTCCGCTGGTCAACACAGTGCTGCACGCAGTAACCAAAAGCATTAATGTCATACAACCGCTGACAAACATAACCACATTGATAAATTTCTGTCTTTTCAACACGATCATTGCAACAAGTACAACAGTCGACACCACTGCCCACAGAATCAATGTATCCTTACGAAGGATGTCATATTTTCCCCACCAGATGGAAGTGCCATCCAACGTCGGCAGACGATCGATCATAAAGTTGCCCTGGACATAAGTACAGATAAAAAGAACCAGTCCTCCCGCCAATACGATCCGGTAAACATACGGATGGATCAGCAAAGCAATCAAGTATACCACGAAAAGCACAGCAAAGCAGACAGCAAACATTCCAAAAGCTGTGAGAAGCAATGTGGAGAAGTCGAACCAAAATTCAGAAACATTTGCACAGTACAGATCTATCGGCGCATACAGAAAAATCAAAAAGCTGATTGCCAGGGATACAAATACCCCCGGCAACAGCTGTCCGCCTGCTATTTTTTTCTTAATGTTACTTTTACTCACACCAGTTCTCCCTATTATACTGTTTTTCCAATGATTTTTAACGATTATATTCTCTTCCGGTCAGAATCATCGTATCCATATCGGAGGCATATCCGGTCTGCATATACTCCTGCATATGACTATCATCCAGGAAAGAATACCTTAAGAAACGACGTTCTCTCACATCGCCTTCCTTCCAGTCAAAGACAGAATCGCTCTGTTGTCCATCCAGCAATCTTACATAAGCTTCCTGCAAATCTTCAAAACTTATAGGTGCCTGTGAAATCTGCATAGTGTCATGATGTTCATTTCTTCCCTTGACCAGAAGCATTGCACACTGCCTCATCCAGGTAGCATCTCCACTTTGCGCAAGGCTTCCGTTAAATCCATGATCTGACATTACAATAATAGTGGTATTGTCATAAGCGCCACTTTCTCGCAATTGTTCTACATAATCCATTGCTCCGAACAGGGTTGCCTGAGTACTCTGCTCATAAGTTCCGTCCCATTCATTTATAATATTCATTTCCTTATCATAAATGTACGGTACATGTGCTCCATTCAAATGAATAAATTTAAACTTTTTAGAGGAATCCTCTGTAGTAATGCCCGCAGTATCCAACTGTCCCTTGAATATATGATCCAGTTCACTGCTACTGATTTTCTCACTGATGTTTTCTACCGTAATCAGTTCCGCAAATGCAGCTGTCTTAAACGTACATTTTTTCTTCAGTTCAAACGGTGCATAGCGGAAACCAATCAATTTCAGTAACGGTTTGGCAAACCCAGTGTAAGAACTCAGTTTCAGATCCACTCTGTGAATATTGCTAAACATGGCAGCTACATCATCATCCATATAAAGTTCGGAATCGTAAAGCTCCATATTGTATCCCCGTTCCTGTAATGTGTTAAACAACGGCGACACCTGATACATTCGTTTCATATAATCATCAAATGGTTCATCATTTTCATACCATTCTCCGGACAGGATATACGGTACAGATCTCTCAGTACAGGAATATGCCCCCACTGTGTTCTCAAAATAGGTAAAATCCCGGAATGTCTCATTATATTCGGGGTGATCTGTCAGCAGCTCCGTAACGGTTCTGGAATCCACAGTATCCAACAGAAGAATGACAAAATTTTGATCTTCCGACATCACGAATTCTTTGTCCGCACCATACTGATAATGTACTTTCTCCTGTAACGCTCCACTGGTAAACACGACACTGACTGCTGTGATCAACAACATCAATGTCAATCCACCGCTTAAATACATAACCGTTTTAGACAGCATATCCTTTTTCAGGAAAATGTACATCAATACGGCAACGATCAATCCGATACCCCAGAGGACAAAGTCCTCCGTCCGAAGTACCGTATACTCTTCCCACTGAATCGATGTTCCATCCAAAGGTGGCAGATTCTTTACGAGAAAATTGCCCTGAATGTAAGTACAAAGCAGTCCCAAAAATCCCCCGGTTAATCCTATGCGGTATAAAACCGGATGAATGAGCCATAAGCATACATAGGCCAGAGACAATATGACAGCGCTAATCAAAAATAACCCCAGTGATGCCCTGATTAATATCCCGAAATCAAACCAGAATTCCGATATATTGCTGCAGTACAGATCCACTGGTGCATACAGGAATACCAGAAATGCGATAGCAATAGCTATCACGATTCCCGGCAGTAATTGTTTCTTATCCCGTTTGTTCATTTCTAAGTATTTCTCCTGCTTACTTGTCCCGCTTGTCCTGTGCCTGATCCAGCATGATATCGTCGGACTCTACTTCTTTGTTTCTGTTCTCATCGATACCGAGGCTCTTGTCGATCTTCTTTTTTGCCTTTCTCCAGTAAATACCGGCTGCTGCGCCCACTGCGATAACGACTCCCGCTACTGCCTGAATGGCGTAGTTCATAACGGAAGGATCGATATAGGCATCTGCCGTACCGGAGAACAGTACTGCGAATGCTGCTGCGAAAAATGTTACCTGTGCGATTTTGCTTAATTTCTTCATAATTTTACTTACCTCTTTCTTTTACTTTTTATTTATTTGTAATTTCTGTTTTACAGATTATTGTTCTTTTGCTTTTTTAATCTGTTCCTGAACTGCCTGTACGATGTATTTCGCACCTACTTCGGCACTGTTGCCCAGGTTGTATACATACTCTTCCACGAATTTTTCAATTCTATCATGGTAAGCATCTTTTTGTGCCAGCAGATTTCTGACCTTACTTTCAGTCTCTTCTGTCTTCGCAGGATTCAGACGGTCTCCGATGACATCCCGCATCCAGATATTGATAGGTACAGTGTCGATCTTCTGATACTCCGGATTCATGACCTTCATGGGCGTATCCACGAATAATACCGGCTTGTTCGTCGTGAACGCATACTCATAAGCGATACCGGACCAGTCGGTCACTAACAGATCTGCCTCAAATACAGTGCTGTTGGAAGAAAAGTCAGTCTGGATCTCGATATCCGGGTTATTCGCATAACGCTCTTTCAGTCGGTCCATCTTGTCCCGCTGTAAACGTACCTGCTGGGGATGAGGACGCACTACAACTTCATAGCCCTTACCTGCCAGATCATCCAGCATACCTTCGAGACAACTGTCCACAATATTGTCCTTCTGCCAGGAGGGGGCGATCAAAATATGTTTTTTCTCATGAGGCGTCTTGTCTGCCTTCTTGTAATCTTCGATCATGCGGTCTAACAGACAGTATCCCCAGTCGATCAGCTTCTTAGGTGGCAGACCGTAGGCTTCCTCCGTTTTGCGGATCTCCTCGGTATGATGTTTACCGACACAATATACCGTATCGTAATGATCCATGGATCCGGTACGCATGGTCATATTCAGGCTGTCCATACAATGAGGGATGTAGATATATTCAATATCTTTTCTCACATAACTGCGCTTGATATGAAAATTCTCAATATCCGGCATGGTCATAACAACCACATCCGCATCCATCTTCATCATCAGAGTGATCAGCCTCTTCTCCCCGATATAATAGGCACGGATCTTATTCTCTTTCTCTGCCAGTACGAAGATCTGATCCTCAGGGTCACTGGTAATATAATGAATGGTCAGATTCGTATGGGCTAACAGCCATTCAATGATTCCCTGATAATATTTATAGAAACCACTGCTCTCGGAATAAAATACCAGATGCTTATTCACCACCGAGAAGAAACGCTTGAAGTCCTTCTTCTCTCTCTTGGCATAAGGATTTCTCGCAAAAGGCTTTTTCCTGCCTCCGATAGACTGTAATTCATCCAGTTCCTGTTTGCTGGCCTCCAGTGCTTCGTAATCCACATAGTCTTTTGGATTAATGGCCCAGTTTAACAGATACTGCTGTAAGATTGCAAACAGATTGCTGGCGATCCAGTACAGTGCCACACCGGCGGGAACAAACCAGCCCAGATACAGGGAAAGTCCTACGGAAAATGCCATCATACCATATTTGTTCAGTTTAGACTGTTCTGCCTGAATGACATTGGCCGCATTCTGCGCCACACATAACAACCATGCGGATACTCCCGCTGCAATGGGCACAATAATATCAATGCCACCCACTTCGGATGGTACCCAGCTCAAGTTAATACCGCAGAAATCCAGAGATATGCTCTCTACCTGCTGTAATACAGAAGCGATATCCACACCGGCAAGATTGCTCTGCAATGCAGCGAACTGCTCTGCGTATTTGCCGCTCTTGATCATCTCCACTACCGTAAGCTGAACGGAAGAGCTCTCCGGATTCACCCCTGCCAGACTGATCGCCAGACCGTTAAATGCAGTGATCACATCCTGAGACATATGCAGCAGATAATCTAACGGATGATAGATAACCTCCACCAGTCCCATCAGCAGAATAATCTGAACCGCCAGGGGAATCAGAGATGCCAGCGGGTTATACTTCTCTCTCTTGAATATTTTGGACTGTTCGTCTGCGATCCGGTCCGCATCACCGAAATGTTTTGCTTTGATCCGGTTGATCTCAGGCTGCATTTTTACCATTTTAATGGAATTCTTCTGTACCCATACCGATACCGGTAAAAGAACGATCTTACTGATCAGCGTGAACAGAATAATAGCCAAGCCGTAATTATGTACCAGGTAATAACAAAAGTACATAACGTATCCCAGTGCATCTGAAAGTATTCGCATGATATCTTTCTCCTTTTAGTCAATAGTACTAATTATATACATAATCCTGCTCTTTTTCAACCTTATGTTCAAAACAGGCAGAAAAAAACAGGCAATATTTGCTGTTCATAGAACAGAAATAACCGCCTGTCTGATATTTTATTCCTCTGTGGGTTTCTCATAATATGCGAAATCGTTCTTGCCGTTCTTTTTCACCTTATACATGGCATCATCCGCGCATACGATCAGCTGTTCCAGATTATCGGTGTCCTTGGGATAGCTTGCAATACCGATGCTGCCGCCGATCCGCCGTTTCGTTCCGCAGAGTGTCACATCTTTGGCAAATACCTGACGACACTGGTACGCCGTCTTCTCCACCAGCATGCTCTGATTGCTACGAAGGATCAGGATGAATTCATCTCCCGCGAAGCGATAAGAGGTAAGTATCTGGGACTGCATGTCCTTCAGTCGGTTGGCTACCTGCTGCAGTGCCTCATCTCCCGCTGTGTGTCCGTAAGTATCGTTGATCTTCTTAAAATTATCGATATCCAGCATCATGACCGTACAGGGGATCCGGGCTCCGATCAGCTGTTCCAGATCCTTCATGAACTTGCTGCGGTTCGGAAGTCCCGTCAGGAAGTCATGCTGGGATGCCGATTCCATGATCGCACGTGCCTGCTCCAGTTCCTGTAACAGCTTTCGTCTGCGGTAATTATCGAAGCACACCCAGCAGATAATAACATTAAGTGCAGCGATAAGGATAAGTGCCGGGATCAAAGCCTCACGGTTCCTGGCAAAAAAGCCCTCCCGATGATTTACAAATTCGGTATCTTTCGGAAACTGTGATGCCTCCAGTCCGAACTTTCGCATGACGTCTTCATCTACGCAATAAATGTTAGGGCTGTCCTTTACCACATTGATCTCTGTACTGTCGGTACCATTCGCGATATCCATGGCCATCTGTGCTGCGATCTCTCCGGACTTATACATGGATACCACATTACCACCCAGCAATCCATCACCGATCCCGGCCTCCACCATGCGGTACACCGGCACTTTGGAATAATTCACGAGCATGCGTACCGCCTGTGCACTGGTATACTGCTTGCCGCTGCCATCCTTTGACATTACAATGTAGATCAGTATGGTATTCTCATCCACCTTGCTGACTGCCTGCTGCAGCTGTGCAGTTGTCAGTTCGGAAGAATTGATCTCAGAGAATTCCAACCCCGGATATTCTGACTCGGCACTGTAAAAATTCTTACGCTCTGCCTCACCGGTCATAGAATCATCCAATATGGCCACTACTTTGTCCGCTGACGGATTTACCTTTAATGCCATATCGATATTTTTCTCCACTGACAGTTTCTCCAGCATCCCGGTTACCAGAGGATTCTTCGCTGCTTCCATGGCATATTCCTCATCATTGACACCCTCAAAGACAATGGGGATGCCATCAAACAGTTCCTCCCTGAATGCCATTGCATAACGGAGTGCGGCATCATCTCCCACGATCACGACATCATAGGGATCTGAATGATCCAGATGATACTTCATCATTTCGCCAAACATTGCTATTGACTCTTCCGTCCGGAAGCGCTTCGTATCCATGAATTCATAATCCACGGTGGTATTCTCGTCCACCCCCGCCTTGATTCCTTCGATCTGTGTCTGGACTGTATCCCATCCATAAGAATACGAGCTGATAAACAGTACCCGCTTTCCCTGATTCAGATTCTGTGCTTCTGCCGTTACTGACACCGTCCCAATAGTCCCAATGCCTATGAGAACAGCAAGCGCAAACAGCCATGCTTTCCACTTTCTCATATTCCTTCCCCCTAATTCCAACATTATGCTACCGGGGTCAAAAGTCTGAACCCAATACCACGATATAAGGAATTACATCACTGGTACTATTGTACCACATAATCGGCTGAAAGCAAAGAGCTTAATTCAATCTCGTAATAATACCTTCTTCTTTTTTCTCTTTCAGTTTTCCGCGAATGGTAGGTACTGCTCCCAATGCCACAAACAGATACAGTATCAGCAGATTGGCTATGTAACTTCCTCTATCAATGACCTCCCGGTATAGCGCTTCCGGAATCAGACGATAACATTCAAATATATTGTAACCGGCCTCTGCACCGCCACCGTCACGGAGCAAGATAAATGCCCAATCCACCCGATCTGCAAAATAGGTCATCAGGATCATAATGATCACACTGATAGCCACTGCCTTATTAGTGAGCTTTCCGCCCAGCATTTCGTATCCCTTCAGGACACACACTGCCATGATCACACCGGAAAGTGCTGCCACATATCCCAGCTGACTGAGAATAAGAACACTCAGTGCTCCCAGCAGAGATCCCAGCAGGGCACCTACGATGCCTCCGATGATATTTTCCTTTTTCTGAGCGGTCTGCTGTGCCTTCATTGCCGTGTCGCTGCGCATTTTCATCTCACAATCCGGACACATATGATAGTATTCCCCGCTCATTTTCAGTGCAACCGTCTCCACCTGCTGTCCACACAGATCACAGCAGGGGCTGTAACTGTTGGCACGTAAAAAAGCAGTCGTTGCCGTAAGGCACTCATTCATGGCATCCTTCAGATTCTTTGCGGTGGCCTGCACAGTGACCCGGATATCCATATTCTTCTGTCCCAGACATCCGATACTCTTGCTGCTCTTTTCAAATGCCTTGATCACCTTTTTGTCCAATACAGAACCGTCTGCACTTTTTGCTGCAGTATGCAGGACAATGGCAAAAGGACGACTTTCATCGTAAGGATATGCGATGAAGTCAAATCCGTCCCTCACGCCATGGAACAGGTCATTTGCCTCGTCATAGGGAAGTCCGGTAGCCATTGCCACTTCCTGATATGTTTCAATTATCTTTTTCTTATTCATTTCTCTCTCCCCGTCTTTCGTATTGATAAAATCATACCTCGTCTATTTTACACTTTACCGCATTGCTTTGCAACACCATATATTTTTTAACTATTTACACAAAAAGCTGCAGGGCGACGGCCCTGCAGCTTATATTTATTCTTTCTTAATTTAACACTTGATCTCCAGGTAACCCAGTAATTTGCTCATATCATACTCTTCCAGTACGCCCAGATTTGAATCGTAGAATTTGCCATCGTAATGTACCAGGTAATGACAGAAACGTCCCATCTTTTCCATCATGATACAGCACTTCGGCAGCACAGCGGGTTTGCCCTCGGTATAAACGATGATATCGGTATGATCAATGCCGTAATAGTTCAGCGCAGAGATCACACGTCCCATGGTAGCCTGCCACTCTCTGCAGTCCATCACACTGATCACCTCTGCAATGGTAACACCGGCTAACATTGCGACACAAGCCTGACCGCACAGACCGTCCTCTGGCTGGATGATCACATTCATGCTGTCAATCTTGCGGATCGGATTCTCGAAGCTGTAAGGGCTGTTCTGGTCCATACGGATCAGGGAACCGTTAATATGTAACAGGATCTTGTGAGGCACACCCAGCTCTACCTTTACGGCAGCTTCATCGGTAATTACGATCTCATAATTGCCCTTCTCCTTGGGGTGAAGCTCACACTCGATGATATTGTTATCCAGAACGATATCTCCCTTGATGACTTCTCTCTGATGACATACTTCCCATACATTAAAAGGAATCTGAATGGTGTACCCTGCATCCTTTTTCTCTACTTTAGATTCAAAAAAATATCTCATATTTCATTCCTCCGTTGCTTTTGCTGTTCCCGAATATTCTCTTAAGAAAAAGATTAACGAAAGCGGTTACATTTCACATTTATCCTGATTCTAACAAAAATTTTCGTCCTTGCAAAGAGCTTGCGGAAAAGTATTGAAAAAAAAACATCCTGTCAAAAAAATGTCAAAAGCGCCTGCTTTCCAGCAGACGCTTTACCTATCATTTATTCTCTTATGATAACCCTAAAATTGCAGATGCGACACGGAAATATACCAGTAATGACA
The DNA here is from genome assembly GCA_945929965.1 of uncultured Lachnospiraceae bacterium. GTDB lineage: Bacteria > Bacillota > Clostridia > Lachnospirales > Lachnospiraceae > Acetatifactor. The sequence continues at coordinate 56,745 of CAMEOT010000012.1, read as the reverse complement.
TTGCATCAACGATGGTCGTTATGAACGGACTCGCCATAACCGCAGGATCGAATCCCAGCCGTTTCGCCAGGATCGGCAGGAGGCAGCCGATGATCATTGCGATCACTACCGCTGCTACCAGAGTCAGGCACACGGATGCTGCCACCAGCACCCCTACTTTATCCAATAACAGTAATTTTACAAAGTTCGCTGCGGAAAGTGTGATACCACAGATCAGTGCCACGCGGATCTCCTTGAATACGACCTTCGGCACATCCCGGTATTCGATCTCATTCAGGGACAATCCACGGATGACTGTAACGCTGGCCTGGCTTCCGGCATTTCCGCCGGTATCCATCAGCATGGGAATATATGCCACCAGTACCGCACACACACTCAGAGCATCTTCAAAAGAAGAAATGATGGCTCCGGTAAAGGTAGCTGACACCATCAGAAGAAGCAGCCAGGGAATACGCTTTTTGAAGGTCTCAAATACCCCGGTCTTCATATAAGGCTTATCGCTGGGCACGATAGCCGCCATTTTTTCCATATCCTCCGTGGTCTCTTCTTCGATGATATCCACGATATCGTCCACGGTGATAATACCTACCAGCCGGTTCTCATTGTCCACTACCGGCATGGCTGTAAAGTCGTATTTTTTGAACTGTCTGGCAACTTCCTCCTGATCCATCAGTGTATTGATGGAGATGACATTTTCATGCATGATGTCACCGATGATCTCGTCACCGTCCATGAGCAGCAGATAACGCAGGGCCACGGTTCCCACCAGTCTTCTCCGTGCATCCAGCACATAGCAGATATTGATGGTCTCACTGTCGAGGCCTACCTTACGGATCCGCTCGATGGCCTGATTCACCGTCAGATTCTCCTTCAGGTCTACATACTCGACCGTCATGATACTTCCTGCGGAATCTTCCGGATAACGCAGCAGATGATTGATATCTCTGCGCACATCGGGGCTTGCGTTGGTCAGAAGCTTTTTGACAATATTGGCAGGCATCTCCTCCAGCAGATCGGCCGCATCGTCCGCCATCAGGTTGTTGATGATGTTCGTTGCTTCCTTATCTGACAGGGACGTGATGATCTTCTGCTGATTGTCCATATCTAAATAGGAAAAAACGTCTGCCGCCAGGTCCTTGGGAAGGATGCGGAAGACCTTTAACATCTCTTCCTCTTCCAGTTCTTCCAAAAGTCCCGCAATATCGGCATCGTTGAGTTCAGCCAGATACTGGCGCAGCTTGGTGTACTGCTTGGTGTTAAGAAGCTCTAATACCTCTTCCAGTTCTTTGATCTGTTCCATGATGATCCTCCTTATGATGTTTTCTATGGGTGTAACTTACATGGCAACTTCGCCCCGGAAGTGGGTTGTCAGAGCTCTTCTGTGTACACTTCATAAAAACCACCACCTTTCCTCATGGAATCCTTAAACCGTTATTTTTATTTTATTTCATTGACTATTCTTTGTCAACGAAATAAGTCTCTTTCAATTTCTCAATTTTTACCTTTCCACAGGTGGTTTCTGTCAGGTTTTTCCTGACTTTTTCCTCTTTTTCCACAGGGATAAGTAAAATAAATTTTACGTTTTCGGCATAGATACTGTCTGTGGGAACGATGCCCTGCTGTCCGAAATAGTATTGCAGCTTTCCTACGTCATTATAATCTGCCGCAACTTCCAGTTCACAGCCTTTTCGCATGATCCCCGTCTCGCAGTGGGCTAGGCCTTCCTTCACCGCCTGGGTATATGCACGCACCAGTCCACCGGTACCCAGCAGAGTGCCGCCGAAGTACCTCGTCACCACCACCGCGATATTGCGGATCCCGGAGCCGGTCAACACCTCTAACATCGGTCTGCCCGCAGTGCCGGAGGGTTCTCCGTCATCACTGCATCTGGTCAGCTCTCCTCTGCTTCCTATTATAAATGCAGAACAGTTATGTCTGGCATCCCAGTACTTTTTCTTCATTTCTTCTATAAAAGCTACAGCCTCTTCCTCGGTTTCGCACTTGCGGATCGTTGCGATGAAACGGGATTTTTTCTCCACGATCTCTCCTTCGCCGCCGGATAATAATACTCTGTAGCTGTCTGTTACTGCCGTATCGCCCATGTTAACCTCGCTTACTTTTTGTTTTCCTTCGGATTCTTTTCCAGTGTAGCATAACTTTTCCAAAATGTGAAACAATTCTAAAAAGCCTTTATTTACATAGCATTATTTGGTATAATATTTTCGTCTGTATCTCAGACAGAAAGGACTTGTTTTATGAATTATGGTAAAAAAGGTGTCCGAGCGAAGCAGAAGGCACTCAACTCTAAATCACAAAAATGGGGAAGGAAGCTCGCGCTGACCTGTGTCAAGATCATGCTGGCCGCTGTCGTAGGCATCGGCATCTGCGGTGTAGCTGCCGGTATCGGTGTCTTCCGCGGCATCCTCTCTTCCACTCCCACGATCCGGCTGTCCGATGTCGTGGCGGTAGGAGAAGCTACCATCGTCTATGACAGTGAAGGCAATGAGATTGACCAGTATGTCAGCACCAACTCCAACCGTCTCTCCGTAGGCATGGATGAGATTCCCGACTACATGGGCAAAGCCTTCGTGGCAATCGAGGACGAGCGTTTCTATCAGCACAACGGAATTGATGTTAAGGGTATTCTGCGTGCCGGTTATCAGTTCATAAAGACCGGTGGCGAAGAAGCCCAGGGTGCAAGTACCATCACCCAGCAGCTGTTGAAGAACACCGTCTTCACCGACTGGACTTCCGAGGGGGATAACAAGATCAAAACGATCAAGCGTAAGATCCAGGAGCAGTATCTGGCACTGGAGATTACAAAATACTACTCCAAGGATGAGATCCTGCTACGTTACATGAACGCCATCAACTTAGGGCAAAACACCTTAGGTGTGGAATCCGCTTCCCTACGTTACTTCGGTAAGCACTGCAGCGATCTGACCGTCTCTGAATGCGCGGTCATCGCCAGCATCACGCAGAATCCTTCCAAGTACAACCCGATCAGGCATCCGGAGGACAATGCGGTACGTCGAGAGAAATGTCTGAACAAAATGCTGGAGCTTGAGTTTATCACACAAGCACAGTATGATGAGGCCATCGCCGATACCGATGCGGTATACGAGCGTATCGGTCTGTACGACATAGATTATCAGGAAGCCAACGCCACCACCGGTTCTTACTTCTCGGATGCAGTATATGAACAGGTAAAACAGGATCTGATCCTTGCAGGTTATAACGAAGCCATGGCAGAGACCCTGCTGACCTCCGGTGGCTTACGTGTGGAATCCACACTGGATCCTAAGATCCAGGCGATCCTGAACGAAGAATACGCAGATCCGTCCAACTATCCGGAGAACGTGAAATGGTATCTGAACTATGCTCTTACCATTATTTCCTCCGATGGTACAAAGAATAATTTCAGTAAAGAAAATATGATGACCTGGTTCAAGGAAAATCAGAATAAAAAGTTCAATCTGATCTTCTCTTCTCAGGATGATGCCTATGCAGCCGTCGAAACTTACCGTTCCGCCATGTTGGCACAATTAGGTGTAGCGGACAACGCAGACAATTACGAGGAAAGCATTACCATGACACCTCAGCCGCAGTCTGCTATGGTCATCGAGGAACAGAGTACCGGTCATATCGTCGCTATGATCGGCGGCCGTGGTGCCAAAGAAGGCCGCCGGACCCTGAATCGTGCTACCAGCGCAAAGCGTCTGCCAGGATCTACTTTTAAAGTAGTTGCTTCTTACGCTCCCGCCCTGGACAGTGCCGGCAAGACTCTGGCAACTGTTTATAATGATGCACCGTTTAACTACGCAGACGGAACTCCCGTACGTAACTGGTACAAATCCGGTTACCGCGGCATCCAAAATATCCGCAGTGCGATCCGTGACTCCATGAATATCATTGCCGTCAAGAATATCACTGTGATCACACCGAGACTTGTTTATGATTATCTGTTGAATTTTGGTTTCACTACTTTAACAGATGGCGTCCAGGTCGGCAATGAGATCAAGTCCGATGTGAACCAGTCCCTGGCTCTGGGCGGTCTGACCTATGGTGTCACCCCTTATGAGCTGACCGCTGCTTATGCGGCTATCGCAAACAGCGGTACTTATGTAACACCTAAGCTGTACACCAGAGTCACAGATTCCGATGGCAACGTGATCCTGGACAACACCAATCCGCCTACCCGTCAGGTAATCAAGGAAACTACCGCTTTCCTGCTGACCAGTGCCATGCAGGATGTTGTTACTTCCGGTACCGGCGGAAAGGTTAATTTCGGAGGAATGGCCATTGCCGGTAAGACAGGTACCACAACAGGACCTACCGACGCATGGTTTGCAGGATATACCCCTTATTACACTGCTGCTACCTGGACCGGTTACGATAACAACGTAGACCTGAACAGTGCGGAAGACGGTGTCTCCAAGACTTTATGGCGCAAGGTGATGAAACGGGTTCATGAGGATCTGCCCAACACCCAGTTCCCGGTTCCTTCCGGAATCATACAGGTGCAGGTATGTTCCCAGTCCGGCAAGCTTCCGATCCCCGGTCTGTGTGATGGATCTGTTTATACCGAATACTTTGCAGAAGGTACCGAACCTACGGAGAGCTGTGATGTGCATTATCAGGGCGAGATCTGTGCTTATGACGGACTTCCCGCAAGTCCTGACTGCCCGTTCAAGTACACCGGTGTTGCCACGATGCCTCTGGTAGAGGATCCTGCATTACAACAGGGCTCCACTGTCATTATCAACAATCCCGACGGCACACAGACGGTCAGCACACCGAACACCAGAAGTCAGTGTGAACATGATGCAACCTTCTTTGCGAACCCGGATTATGAATCCGTGATCAATCAGCAACAGGCTGAGATCAACGCACGGAATGCCGCTGCACAGCAGCCTGCAGAATAACTTAACATTAAACACCATACAGTCCCTGTATTACTGCGTTCAGCGGTTTTACAGGGACTTTTATATGTGTATAAAAAAAGTGCTGCATACAACTTTTCGGTCATATGCAGCACTCTTATTATTTTACTTATATAGAATATGGATTACTTACTATACAATACCCTGTGCGGTCATAGCATCTGCAACCTTCAGGAAACCTGCGATGTTAGCGCCTGCTACGTAGTTGCCTTCCATGCCGTACTTCTTGGCTGCATCATCCAGGTTGTGGAAGATGTTCACCATGATGTTCTTCAGCTTGGCATCTACTTCTTCGAAGGTCCAGGAAAGTCTCTCACTGTTCTGGCTCATCTCCAGAGCGGAGGTAGCAACACCACCTGCATTAGATGCCTTGCCGGGGCAGAACAGAACACCGTTCTTCTGGAAGTACTCAGTAGCTTCCATGGTGGTAGGCATGTTGGCACCCTCTGCTACTGCGAATACACCGTTAGCTACCAGCTGCTTTGCATCCTCCAGATCCAGTTCGTTCTGGGTTGCGCAAGGAAGCGCTACATCACACTTAACAGTCCATACACCATGCTCACCGTTCTTCTTCTCATGATATTCTGCACTGGGTCTTGCTGCTGCATACTCAGTCAGTCTTGCACGCTTAACTTCCTTAACTTCACGTAACAGAGCTACATCGATTCCTTCGGGATCATAGATCCAACCGGTAGAATCGGAACAGGTAACTACCTTTGCACCTAACTGCTCTGCTTTCTGGATAGCGTAGATTGCTACATTACCGGCACCGGATACAGTAACGGTCTTGCCTGCGATATCCTTGCCATTGCACTTCAACATCTCCTCTGTCAGATACAGCAGACCGTAACCGGTTGCTTCGGTTCTTGCCAGGGATCCGCCGTAGCTTAAGCCCTTACCGGTCAGAACGCCTTCATACAGGCCGGTCAGTCTCTTGTACTGTCCGTACATATAACCGATCTCTCTTGCGCCGGTACCGATATCACCAGCGGGAACATCGGTGTCTGCTCCGATATATTTGTAAAGTTCTGTGATGAAGCTCTGGCAGAAAGCCATGATCTCTCTGTCGGATTTGCCCTTGGGATCGAAATCGGATCCACCCTTACCACCACCGATCGGCAGGCCGGTCAGGGAGTTCTTGAAGATCTGCTCAAAACCAAGGAACTTGATGATGCCTAAGTTTACAGAAGGATGTAAACGTAAACCACCCTTGTAAGGTCCGATTGCGGAATTGAACTGTACACGGAAGCCGTTGTTAACCTGAACCTGACCCTTGTCATCCACCCAGGGTACACGGAACAGGATCTGTCTCTCGGGAGTTACCAGTCTCTCCAGCAGAGCGTCCTTACGATATTTTTCCTCATTTGCCTCGATCACCACACGAAGAGATTCCAGAACCTCTTTGACTGCCTGGTGGAACTCGGGCTGTGCAGGATTCTTTGCTACTACCATATCAAATACTTCATCAACATATGACATCTGAATGTCCTCCTTCAATTGGTATACAGATTCATGACAACCTGGTTGCCATATGCTTTATTATAAAACGACTTTTTTAATTGCACAATAAACTTTATTCCACTAAATCGTAAAAGTTTTGGGCACTTTTCTGTAAAAATTGCACAAAAATTATACAAGTATACAATCTGTGCGTTGTAGCGCACAGATTGCTAAAATAACTTCCTATGAGATTTTATAAATATTCTTTTAATGTTTTGATATTGCTGTTCTCCATGGCAATCAGCTCCTTCGCCAGCGCCCTGCTGGCGGTATCCGCCATCTCTTCGTTATGTGCCAGCACTTTCTCCATCTCCAGCACACCGTTATTGCTTCCCTTGATGATCATTTCCGCTATATGTCCCGTGCTGGTATTCAGAAGTGTGTTGTATCCGATGCCTATCTTAAGCATCATATTCTCCATGGCATTCGAGCGATAAATCTGTGCCTTGCCTTCTGCCAGTTTTTGCACCGCCCTGTCATGCAGTCTGGAATACTGCAGCTCCTGGTCTGCCACTGTCGCAGCCAGACGTTCATCGTAGATTTTATCCGTGACGGCATCCAGTGCTTTTATTGCCATTTCTGTATTCCGCTTAATTTCCCGATAGATATTAATGTCCTGTTTTTTCATAAGAAAAGCTCCTCACCGTTTTTGGTAAGAAGCTTTCCCTGAAATGTCATATTTTATTCGTGCAATACGAATTGTTCCGCAGCTACGCTGCTCTCACAATTCTACTGTACGTACTCACTCTTCACGTATCCGATCTGTCCGTTGTACTTGATCTTGCTCCAGTCGCCTTCGGTACCGATAAGATCCGCGCTGTCACCGCCGGAGAGCACGCCCAGGCGATCTGCCGTCTCGCTGGCTGACGCACGTACATTAATATTAGTGGTTGCCGTAACGGTTCCGATCGTCTCGGCACCTGCCGCGCTCTCTACTGTCTGCAGGAATTCGCTCTTGATATAGCCTTCCTTGCCTTCATAATCTACTTTTGTCCAGCCGTTGGGGCGCTGTTCCAGAAGCTGAAGCTTAGTACCGCCAGATACTTTGCCCAGCTTATCAGCCTGTTCGCTGTCAGAACTTCTGACATTTACTGTGGTGGTCGTGGTCACATACTGCGGTCCCTGCTCCTCTGCCGGCTGATCGCCGCCCTCTGTGGGTGTCTCCTGACCGCCGTCCGTGGTTCCTTCTGTATTTTCACCTTCTGTGTTCTGTGAATCACCTGCTACCTGATTTGCCAGCTTCTCGCCCACAGCAATACTTACCTGCGAATCCAGCTCGCTGATATACTGAAGGACTTCCGGGTGATCTACCATCAGCTCGTTGTACTCTACCGTGATCTTGTTGTTGAACTCCACAACATCATCCTGCGTGCTGACTGTTTTGATATAATCGTTTACTTCTTCACTGTTCTCACCGCGCTTGATATACAGCTCTCCCTGATCATTCGTGCAGATATAAAGTGCCTGGTATCCGGGAACTTCTTCGTCATGTCCCACGAATTTGATCTTATAATACACATAGGCTATAACCGATCCATCCTCCGGTCCTGTCTTGGTGTAGATCTCCAGTGTCGGATAATAATCAATATATTGAGCCAGTTCCACATAACGGTACATGTCTTTGTCGGAGATCTCATCACATACTGCGCGGAGTGTGCTCTCGTCTCCCGTTGCCATTGCATTATAATAAGTAGCGATCAGGGAATAGATATCGCCTTCCTCATTCGCTACCAGCGGAACTTCCTGTGAAGCGGTCTCGGTCTCCGCCTGGCTTGCCGCCAAAGCGCTCTCAGCTTCCGCCTCCTGTTGTGCTACCTTATGACTGTTGTTCATGCTTAAACTTACGGATACCGTAACAGCCACTGCCACTACCACTACTGCCGGAAGCACGATCTTATTATGTTTTATGATATAATTACCGATGGAATGTATTTTCTCTTTCCACATATAAATTCCTTTCCGAATCTTAATCTCAATGGATCATTCTCTCAATTCCAAAAATATCTCCTGAATCGCAAAAAGCCGCAAGCGGCTTCTCTTATCTCTCCCTATAATCAAGGTGATGTAAATGCATCCGACAGGAATCGAACCTGCATTAAAGGCGTCGGAGGCCTCCGTTCTATCCATTAGACTACGGATGCAAATATTACAAATTTGTTACATCACCTCGACTATAATATCATAAAACAATACATATGTCCAGTTTAAATTTAAAGTATTTTCACACAGCGTTCCTTACAGCTGTATAAGTAAAGACTATCAGACAGCACATCCTCCGGAGGGATCTCACTGCTGTTTACCTCAGCGATCATTTCTTTTAATTCCTCCGCACTTCTTCCCTGAGACAGCGGGAGCAGAATAAATTCGTGTACCGAACTGGGGATCAGATAATAGTCTCCTCCTACGCTTCCCGCCAGCCGCTCCAGCACCTTGGGATACATAATACAGCAGGCTCCGTATGTCTTCCTGGAGTTGGTCAGGATCATCATGGGGATGATCTGATCCAGCTTCCCTGCGATATCCTCCCCCATTTCTTCCAGTTCCTGCAACATTTCCCGTAACGCACTTTTCATGGGCATGATCTCACAGGGGAATAGCTTTGGCGTATTTCTCACAGCGCATTCAAACAGTTCTCTGTCTGTCACACCCCAGACTTCCAGGTGGGAATGATACACCGGGATCACGCCGTTGATCACTCCTCCTTCCTCACAGGCATAGTAGAAGCATGCCGCCAGATCCAGGATGGGGATAAATGGAGCCATTTCCAACAGTTCTTTATTTTTCTCCTTGTTGATCAGGCGAAAACAGATTCTGTCTTTCACTTTCTCAAAATCACAAAAGAAAGAGATATCGATCTCTTTTCCCACTGCATCCTCTCTGTATACGGAGACGATCTTGCGGATAATATCTGCGAAAGTAATCCCCTGCTCATACGCCTTCAGGAAAGAATTCAGATATATGGTCGGCATGATATTATCCTCACCCCGACGGATCACAAGTCCCTGAAGGATCACGCCGTTGTTCTTCCGGACTTCCTTCAGTTCCACGTGGTATTCTTCTCCCAGTGCCTCTCTGACCGCATGCTGTACCTTAGTTGCAAAAACCAACATTTCCATATATTACCTCCATGCCTCTCCGAGACAGCATCTCCCCAGAGCTGTCTTCCCATGCGTCATGTGGTATTTCTTCGCTGTTACGTACTGTAAAGCACCAAAAAAGGCAATAAGCCACTATTAAAGTTGCTCATTGCCTTACAGGTTCTGTAATCAGAATATCAGTAATTATGCACGAGACAGATACTCCCCGGTTCTGGTGTCGATCTTGATCTTGTCACCCTGGTTAACGAACAGCGGTACAGCTACGGTAGCTCCGGTCTCAACGGTAGCAGGCTTGCTGGCACCGGTAGCAGTATCACCCTTGAATCCGGGCTCGGTCTCTGTGATCTCCAGTTCTACGAACAGAGGAGGCTCAACGGAGAATACGCTGCCATTATGAGAGCAGATCTTGCACATCTCGTTCTCTTTTACGAACTTCAGTGCATCGCCTACGGTCTCAGCATTCAATGCAACCTGATCGTAAGTCTCGGTATCCATGAAGTAGTACAGATCACCATCTTCATACAGATACTGCATATCCTTTCTATCAATACGCGCCTGAGGGCACTTCTCAGTAGGGCGGAAAGTCTTCTCAACTACACCGCCATTCTTGATGTTCTTCAGCTTGGTTCTAACGAAAGCTGCGCCCTTTCCCGGCTTAACATGCTGGAATTCGATAATCTGGTAAACATTGTTATCATACTCAATGGTAATACCATTTCTGAAATCACCTGCAGAAATCATAATGTATTCCTCCTAATATTTTCACGTCATAATTCTTTAATATTTTAATATAAAAGCATACATATTTCAACTACTTTTGAATATTTTTTTCAAATTTCTCTTAAGAAATCAATTGCCTGCAGATATCCGTCCAGTCCCTGACCATAGATCTGCTTATTGCATACCGGTGCCGTCACGGAAATCTTACGGAATTCTTCTCTGCTTGTAATATCGGAAATATGGACTTCCACTTTCGGAATATCCACGCTTGCCAGTGCGTCCCGGATGGCGTAACTGTAATGGGTATAGGCTCCCGGATTGATCACAATACCGTTTGTTCCATCAAAATAGGCTTCCTGGATCCTGTCGATAATGGCTCCCTCATGATTGCTCTGGAACGTCTGGATAACATCCCCGGTCTCCTTTGCCTTTTTGTCGATCAGATCCAACAGATACTGATAATCCTGCGTGCCGTAGATTTTTTTCTCCCGGATTCCCAGGAAATTCAGGTTGGGTCCGTTGATCACTAAAATTTTCATTTTCTTCTCACGCTCCTTTTTCTTCGGTGCTTCTTTCAGCTTACGAAGCTGCAGCTGCAGTTCCTCTGCCAGTTCATCAGAGTGTCCCCTATTTGCATCCAGGATGATATCTGCACATTCCGTATAGATTTTATCCCGTACTGCTAACAGTTCCCGGATTCTTCCAAGCGGGTCCTCACATTGAAGCAGCGGTCTTGTGGTATCGTTTTTGAGTCTCTCATAGACCACTTCCGGTGACACTCTTAAGTATACCACTGTTCCACATTGATGCAGCAGGGGACGGTTCACTGGATTCACCGGGGTTCCTCCTCCTACGGACAGAATATACTCGTATTTTCTGCTGCCGCATTTGCGTAAGACTTCCGTCTCCAGTTCCCGGAAATAGGCTTCCCCATCATCCGCAAAAATCTCTGAAATGCTCCTGCCTTCCTGTTTCTCAATCATTTTATCCGTATCTTCCACCGGCATCCGCAGCAGATAGGACAGCTTTAATCCCAGTGTGGTTTTCCCCGATCCCATAAAACCGATCAGGACGATATTCCTGCGCTTGTGCTTCATTTTATTTTCCGTCCTCTGTCTTTTTTGCTTCCTGCATCCGTTCATAGACTTTGTCTGCCAGCCACGATTTGATCTCACAGCCTGTCCACAGTTCAAACGCAATAATTCCCTGGTACAGCAGCATCTTCGCTCCGTTGTATGCCTTGCCGCCCTGTGCCTCCACCAGCTCCATAAAACGGGTCTTCGGCGGATTAAAGATCAGATCGTAACCGGTATGTACTTTTTCATAAAATGCAGGATCCTCGATCACGGCCGCATCACAGCCTGGATACATGCCCACGCTGGTGGCCTGTATTGCAAGATACCGTTTTCCTGCCGGAAGTGTGTCATACGCATCCATAGGCATTGCTTTTGCAAATTTCCTGCCGGCGATACGATTGACTTCGTCCGCCACCTCCTGTGCTTTCTGCACCGTGCGGTTGAGAAGGATGGCTTCCCTTGCCCCCTTATCCAATAGCAGCATGGCTACGGCTCTCGCCACACCGCCGGCACCCAGGATCAGGACTTTTTCTCCCTTCACCTTCACACCATCTTCGCACATGGCGCGGTACAATCCGGGCATATCGGTGTTATATCCCTTATAGCCTGTCTCAGTCCGTACCAGGGTATTCACCGCTCCGATATTCTCTGCCAGCGGATCGATATCCGTCAGATACGGGATCACATCACTTTTATAAGGAACCGTCACATTTAAACCCAACAGATTCAGTGCAAAGGCTCCTTTTACTGCATCCTCCAGTCTTCCGTTCTCCACATGAAACGGGACATATGCCAGATTCTCTCCCAGCACCATGGACAGGGTGTTATGGATCACCGGTGATAAGGTATGCTCCACCGGGTTGCCGATCAGTCCACAGGTTCTCGTATAACCATTGATATCATTCAGCATTTTATTTTCCTTTCCGGCAGCATTCTCTATGGTAGAAAAACAGCACAATTTTTTCTAAATATCTCTTCAGGACGATCTGGATCTCTTCCTTAGGATGGATAGGGCGCGTCAGATAGGTCACGATGCCGCATTTTTTGGCGCCCCACACATCCGTGAACAGCTGGTCTCCCACAAAAAGTGTAGTCTCCTTCGTAGTATGCATCTGCTCCATGGCACGCAGATAGCCGTCTCTTCCCGGCTTGCCTGCCTTATATATGTAAGAAGCTCCTACCGCATCCGCAAAGCTTTTCACCCGAGGCTCCTTATTGTTCGATAATAGAAGCGTCTGGAATCCCAACTCCCGCAGTCTGCCGAAAAATCCGATCGCCTGCGGCGTCGCCGGTGCCCCATGGGGTACCAGAGTATTATCAATATCAAAAATGATCCCGCGATAGCCCTTTTCGTATAATGTTTTGTAATCTATGCCATAGGCGGAATCCGCCTCATGATCCGGGTAAAACTGATGCAGCATATGTCCCGCCTTTCGTTTCTTTCTCAAAATGATGTCGGGTTCAAAAGCCCCAGACTTTGATGTAATCCGCTTTTTCCCACGGGGAGAAGGTCTGAAAATATGCCTCTTCCAGTGGGATCCACAGCTGTAAAAAATCCTGTAATCTGTCCTCGCCGTTCCGATTTCGGATCCGATCCTCCTGCGTCTTCCCGTCAATATCCAGAAATACTCTCCGGTCCATATAGTCACCAAATACCGGATGGCAGCTGTAGGCTCCCTCCACGAATACGAAACCGTTATTTTCAACCGGGATCTCTTCTCCCAAAGCCATCCGGGAACAGTCAAATCTCCGATAGGAAAAAGGTCTGCCGGATGCAAGATTCGGGAGCACTTCCGTTAAAAAGCGTTCATAGTGCACATTTCCCCCGGGCTCACTTCTGCGTTCTGGTGTCCGAAGTGCAGGCGGCAGGAAAAAATCATCCATATGGATCACATCCCCGCCCAGTTCCTTTACCAGTCTTGCAGTCAATGTTGTCTTCCCGGCAGCGCATCTTCCGTCAATGGCTATGATCCGTACCTCTTTAGAAAGTTCCCGTAATTCCTCTGCCAGATCATTAACAAATCTTCGCGATCTCATCCACAGCCTCCGCAATGTATTCTCCCAGCCGTCTGCTCTCTACTCCCACGATCGTCGCATGACATTTGTTCATGGGGAGCAGGATCAGTTTTGCATCGCCAGAAGCCACTGCCGCTGCCATCGTGGGAGTGATCTCTCCCAACATGGCATCCGCCATGACAATTCCCACGGGTCCAACGATCACGTCCGCTCTCTTACTGTTATATACCACAGCGTTCTCACCGGTGGCTCCGCTTGTCACGCCGCTCTTCATCATATTCGCCGTAGCCGTGGCGTTGGTTCCCACAGCGATCAGATCCGCCTCCGGGAAACGTTCCTTGAATACCTCCAGAAGGCTTCTGCCTACGCCTCCGCCCTGGCCGTCCATTACCATAATACGCATAACCTTACTCCTGTAAAAATAATACCTGTTTCATGATAGCATGGCAGATGCTTTTTTGCAATTTATCTTGACAAAAAAATGCTTACCCTTTATTATAAATTGTGCTTCACGAAGGAGCCTGACGCCAGAAGGCATATCCCCCAGAAGGGGAACTATGCCGTTCTGGCTTTTTTGTTACTGTTCAGGCTTTTGCACCTCGGAGAGGCTTTTGCGAATGAAGACTCTGAACAGTTATATTTTATCAGGAGGTTTTATTCCATGAAGAAATTAACCGTTTTAAACAAGAGTATTATCACTGCTCTGTGTGTTGCCTTATGTGTGGTACTGCCTATGGCTCTGCATGCTATCCCTAAGGGTGGTGTCCTGTTCTCTCCCATGCATCTGCCCGTGCTGCTGTGTGGTCTGGTCTGCGGGGCTCCCTTCGGTCTCATCTGTGGTATTTTAGGACCCTTTGTATCCAGTATGCTCACCGGCATGCCCGCTTTCGGCTATATGCCCATCATGATGATCGAGTTAGGACTCTATGGCCTGATCAGCGGTCTGGTCATGCAGTTTCTCCGCAGCGGCAAGCTGGTCATTGATCTGTATGCAGCGTTGATCATCGCCATGCTTGGTGGCCGCGTGATTACCGGAATCCTGCGTGCCCTGATCTTCGCCGGCGGTTCTTACAGCTGGTCTGCCTGGGCTACCGGATATTTCGTATCCTGCCTCCCCGGCATCATCCTTCAGCTGATCTTACTTCCCACTATCTATGTGGCATTGGAACGCGCTCGTCTCCTGCCGGTTCGTTACACTTCTTCCGTTTCCGCAGATGCTAAGGCCGCATAACAAAATGGCTCCTCTGTCTTACGACAGGAGAGCCATTTTTTGTTTGTAGATCCGTATGAAATAAAGGATCTCCGCCACTGCGGTAATGCTCCAGGAGAACATATACAGCAGGTACAGGGACGGAATCGTATGAAAATATGCAAATACCGTATAAACCCAGATCACACGGAATACACAGGAGCCCATGATGACAATGAACATCGGTACAATGCTTTTGCCCAGAGCTCTGGCTGCCGCAATGGTACAATCCATAAATGCCGAGATGCAATAGGAAAAGCCCATAATCGTCAGACGATACATTCCGGCATCCATAACTGCCGCATCTCTGGTAAACAGAGACAAAAACGGTCTTCCGAAAACCACCAGTGACACTCCCAGGAGCAGACCGATGCCGAAGGAATACGCCAGGCTGATGAGGTAACTGTTCCGCACTCTTTTCTTTTTGCCGGCGCCGTAATTCTGCCCCATAAAGCTGCCACAGGCGGTATAGAAGGCTGCCATGACATCATACACCAGTGCATCCGCATTGGTAGCTGCGGAATTGCCCGCCACCATAATAGCATCGAAGGAGTTTACACCCATCTGGACAAAGCTGTTGGCGAACTGGAAGATCACGTTCTGTAATCCGGAAGGCATTCCCAGCTTCAGAATATCCCCGGTAAGCTCCCGATCCATCTGCAGTTTTCCGGGATGCAGTGCATAGATGTCTTTGCTTCGAAGCAGTGCCTGTAAGATCAACACGGCGGATACGTATTGGGAAATGATACTTGCTAATGCCACTCCCGCTACATCCATCCGGCAGACAATGACGAAGAAAAGATTTAAGATAATATTCAGCACTCCGGAAAATCCCAGATAATACAACGGCTTTTTCGTATTGCCCACCGCACTGTACACCGCGTTACCGAAATTGTAAATGGCCAGTGCCGGCATTCCCAGGTAATAGATCCGCAGGTACAATACCGCTTTGTCCAACAGTTCTTCTTTCGTCTTCAATGCCGTCAGCATCCACTCAGACAAGCCTACCCCCAGCACTAATAACAATACGCCCATGATCAGGCTGACCAGCGCTGCGGAATGGATAGTCTTCGACAGGCTGTCCTTATCTTTTGCACCGTAATATAATGCCGTTAATACATTGATACCGCCGGACAGGCCAATGAGGAACCCGGTAAACATGGTGACCAGCGTCGCCGTGGAGCCAACTGCGCCCAGAGACAGAGATCCTGCGAACTGTCCGATCACTGCAATATCCGCCATATTGAAAAGCACCTGCAGCAGATTAGACAGCATCAGCGGCACACTGAAGATCAGTATTTTCTTCCCTAAGGATCCTTCCGTCAGATCCTGCATATTCTGTTTCATCTTTCTTTTATCCTTTTCCCTGTTACTTACTTGATTCCAATTACAATCCTCTCCGCCAGCTTCCACTCTGACGAAAAGAACGGTCAAAAAGCTTTTTTGCTCTCTGACCGTTCCCTATTCTAGCATATCTTTTCTTTGTATGCCATATTTCTTTTCTATAATTTTCTGCTATATTTATCTGCTATTTTTCTGCTGTATTACGCTGCCTCTTTGTCTGAATTTTTCCCAGCACCGAACAGCTTACGGATGCAGCTGTAAGCGACCATAACGCCCAGTACCATAAGCAGCACGGCAACGATCAGCTGTAAACCGTCTACCAGGAAGGTTGCCTGTCCGGCAGCCACATTTTTCACCAACGCGATCGTCTTCTGGATCAATGCGGTGAAGGTTACGACTAACATCACTCCCATGGGGAAGTACAGCGTCCAGCCGGTACGACCGGTGGTTTTTAAGAATACTGCCAGTGCGATCAGTACCAGTGCGGCCAACAGCTGGTTCGCAGAACCGAACAGTGGCCATACATTGTTGTATCCGCCCAGAGTCAGCAAATAGCCGAAGAACAGTGTGATCACGGTTGCAAAATACTTATTGGTCAGAACCTTCTGCATGGGAGTCATCTTTGCAGTGTCTGTGGTATCCCCTAAGAACAGCTCCTGGAAGGACATCCGTCCGATTCTTGCTACGGAATCCAGGGAAGTCAGTGCCAGTGCGGATACACACATGGTCATGAAAACGGTTGCCACGGTTACGGGAACACCCATCTTCTCCAGGAATCCTGCAACGCCGGAGGAGAAAATGGAGAAAGGAGTGCCATCGGGTTTCGTACCGTTCACAGCTACTGCTCCGACAACTACCAGTGCTACCACACCAAGCAGGCTCTCTACGATCATGGCACCGTACCCTACCATGGGCATATCTTTTTCATTGCTGATGGTCTTGGAGGAAGTACCGGAGGATACCAGGCTGTGGAATCCGGATACCGCACCGCAGGCTATTGTGACAAACAGCGTCGGGAACAGGCTGCTGTTGCCCACCTGAAAACCGTTAAATGCATTCAGCTCCATATCGGGATGTGCTACGACCACACCGAGTACAGCGCCGATGATCATGCCCAGTAACATAAAGGTGGTCATGTAATCTCTGGGCTGCATCAGAAGCCACATAGGCATTACGGATGCCAGGAACAGGTATGCCATGATGATGTAGATCCATACGGTCTTGGAAGCATAGATCGGAAGCTTCATACCTACCGCAAACATCACTACCAGCAGACCGATGGCTACGACTGCCTTGACCCACTCGTTCATTTTTCCAACCTTTTTCTGGATCAGACCGAAGATCACAGCGACCAGGATGAACAACATGGAAATGGATGCTGCACTGCCATTAGCATATGCCACACTTGCATCTTCCAGTCCGGTACCTACGAAAGTACCTGCCACCATATCGGTAAAGGCTGCGATAACCAACAGCGTGAACAGCCAGCAGAACAGCATGAACAACTTTCTGCCGGTCTTACCGATGTATTTTTCAATGATCATTCCCATGGATTTTCCTTCGTTCTTCACAGAGGCATACAGGGCACCGAAGTCCTGCACCGCACCGAAGAACAATCCGCCGATCAGAAGCCACAGAAGCACAGGCACCCATCCGAATACCGATGCGAGGATAGGGCCCGTCACAGGGCCTGCCCCTGCGATAGAGGAAAACTGATGAGAAAATACGGTGAATTTGGAGGAAGGCACAAAGTCCTCTCCGTCTTCATGGGTAAACGCAGGCGTCTTCGCCTTCTCATCGATTCCCCACTTTTTTGCAAGCCATCTTCCGTAGAAGACATAGCCTGCTGCCAGCACTGCCATTGCGATCAGAATGATTACCAAACTGTTCATTTTTGTTTCCTTCTTTCTTGTGTCTTGTTATTTTGTCGTGACAGAAAGAAAAATTCTGATTGCCCGTAAAACAAAAAAGCCTTCCGTCTCAGGCACCCTTAAGCACCCAAAGACGAAAAGCTCTAAGCTCTCCGCGTTACCACTTTGCTTGCCATGTTTTATCACATGACCTCTTGTTCCCATCTCCATGAAATACAAATATCCCATTTCCAACAGGCTTCTAAATAACGGTAGAATACCGGTGACACCTACTTAAAATCTTCAGTGCACTTCTCACAGAGGATAGTCTGTCATACTCACATACCGCCTCACACCAGCCGACGGCTCTCTGAAATGCTTCCGTATGCAGATCTTGTTCTGCTCATCGAATTTCACTTTCTGTTCGATGGCAACAATACCACTCTGCTTTTATATTGTCAATAACTTTCTTTTTGCATTTTCTTGATCTTTTTTATCATTTTCCCTTTTTATCGGCAATCAGTGGCTTAATGGCGGAATAAATTTCACTGGTGCGCTTACTGTCCTTGAACTCTTTGTTCAGGGCATTGTTGATGCCCTGCTTGGTCTTGTACTGGCGGATGAATTTTACCACCTGAGGGACGATTGCCTGATCTGTAAGGACCTTTTCTACGGCTAAAGTCAGTTCATCCGATTCCTCCGCAGGCTTCTTTTCTGCAGGTTTCTTCTCTGCAGGTTTCTTCTCAGTAGGCTTCTTCTCTGTAGATTTCTTTTCCGCGGTCTTATCATCTGTCTTTGCAGTACTCTTCTTTCTCGTATTGCTCTTTTTCCTTGAAGGCTTCTTCACGGGTTGTGCAGGCTCGCCCACCGTCTCAGGCTCCGGCTGTGCGGGCTCCTCGGATGCATCCGCCTTCTCCGGCTGTACGGGTTCTTGGGTCTCTTTCACCGGCTCCGGCTGTGTGGGCTCTTCGGTCTCTTTCACCGGCTCCGGCTGTGTGGGCTCTTCGGGTGCATCCGCTTTCTCAGTCTTCGGCTGCATGGGCTCTTTGGTCTCTTCCGCCGGCTCTGGCTGTGTGGGCTGCGGCTGCTCTGCCACATCCTCTGCAGTGGTAACGACTGTTTCTGCCTCATTCTCCTCTTCTGTCAGAAGATTCTGCTCTGCCACAGGATTCTTCCCCCATAAGAGGTTACGGATGATCCGCACGGGAACTCCCTGCGCCTTCCAGTACACCATGAGGCTGGTGAAGCCATTGTCCTTGGTCACGATAAAATAATTCGGGTGTATCCCCTCCCTCTGCTGTTCGCAGACCAGATATCCCAGATAGGTTGCCAGCTGGAAATCCAGTGCATTCTTGGTCCCCACCGCTACCTTGTGGTAAATGATGTTTGCCTTCGTCTCATTTAATTTCCGATGCAGGTCAAAGGTCATACTGTCAGCATTATCGCTGTAAAAAATACAGACAGTATCTTCCTCCGTCAGAAGCTCCACGCCTTCCATGCCACGGCTTTTTACATTTTCGAAATCAATCAGATAATATGCCATTACGCTTCCTCCATGCTCGTTGTCCCACTGTCTTCTGTATCCACGGACTGCTCGGTCTGTTCCTCTTCTGTCACCGTCATCTCCACAGCATCCGTCTGTTCTGTCTGTTCAGAAGTCTCTGTATCTCCCATGGGATCTGCCGCTGTTGATGTCTTAGTATCCTCAAGAATTTCCGGCGGCTCCTGCTTTTTCTTCGGAAGCTTTTCGCGGATACTCTCTTTCCAGCCGGAGAATACTTCCTTTGTCCGCTTTTTCCATTCTCTTCTCTTCGCTGCACGCTTCTGTCTGGCTTCTTCCTTTAACTCCAGCTTTTCCTGCTTTTTCGCCTGCTTCGCCAGTGCTTTTTCTTCCAGTTCCACTTCTTTGATGGCAGCCTTTTCGATGTCACGGATGTAATGGTTCGCCTTTTTATGATTCTTACGATCCAGGCGATACGGGTCATACAGGAAGTAGGACACCGCTCCCAGCATCAGAAGCACCACTCCGGCTATCGTAAGCGCCGGTACAATAAAGGCATACTCCGTAAATTCCAGTTCATAGCACACAAACACGATCAGCATCGCCGGGAACAGGAGCAGATACAGAATCCTTGTCAGGACATCCAATATTGCGTGCTGTCTCTTCCCATTGTTCAACAGTGTCCCCTCGATTGCTGTATAAAAAGCCATGAAAATACATAATTCCGAACCGAAGCCATGGAGATATCCACAGATTCCGGTCAAGATCAGTGACAAGAAAAACATCCCGAACGCTGTTCCCTGATACAAGGCATTGCGGTACTCCGTCATTCCCTGCAGCTTGTCCTCACTGATGCCGTGCATCTGGTAGACATCCTTGCGGATCAGGCGTTCAAACTCCTCGTTATACCGCTGTTCCTCTCTGGTGTTGCGCAGATGGTCTTCCACCGCCTTGCTCATCTGTTCAATATATTCCTGCTCCTTGCGGATGCGCTTAGTCCGGAGCTGCTCCAGCTCGTTCTGACGTCTTACTTCCTCTTCCAGCTTACGTACTTTACCGATCCTTGGATTTTTCACTGTAATCTCCGAAGGTTCCGGGAGCACTGTGCTTTCTTTTTTTTCCTGTTCTTCCTGTTCTTCCATTTTGGGGTCCTCTTTCTGTGTGTGATCCGTTAGTCCTATTATAATTTTTCCCACACAGAAAAACAACCTTTAGTTCCCCTTTTCTTCGGTTTTCTCCCAGCCTGCCATCAAGTGCAGTTCCAACGGAACGTTATAATCCGGTTCTCCGCCTTTTTGTGCAAAAAAGCGGGATGCAGGCAGGGTCTCCACCCGTATGTCTCCCTCATCCGTCGTGAGATACCAGCCTGCGAAATGATACCCTTCCCGTTCCGGAGTCGGATATCCACACAGATACACTGTTCCACCGGAATATTTCGGTGTCAGTGCATTATACGTCTGCGATGGTTGTCCTTCCATCGTTCCTCCATTGGCATCCAATACCATTATCATCTGCCATGCAGCAGGATCCTGCGAGTTCCAAACCGCATGAATATCCACACTGCGATTGCCTTCCTCATCCGGTTTGATCCTGGCTGCATCCTCTGCGGTAAAGCTTTCTGTAAGCAGACTCCACTTCGGATAGGTATCCTTCTCGCCTGAAAAATGTGCCGCCCATCCCAGGAATGCAAAGCCTTCCGTTGTCTCCGGCTGCGGCAGAGTGATCACTTCTCCGGCAAGAAGCTGTTCTATGGAGAGTTCTCCTTCTTCCAGAATCCGCTCCCAGGCGTCAGCAGTGGGATTGGCCAGGTGAGTCTCATTATATATCTTGTAATATAAGATGCCGCCTTCCAGAGGATATTGTCCGTCGACAGGTTCTGACGTTTCTGCTATTGCGACGTCTGTTTCTGTCTCTGTTGTCACGGACTGTACATGGTCATTTTCCCTGCTGTCCCGATTCTCTCCGTTTTCATCGGGTGCCTGTATCTCCTCCGTTGTCTGTGCCGGTATTTTCGTCTGATCTGCCTCAGTTCCATACACGCCGCAACCAAGCAGTACACAAGCTGCCAGCATACAGAGTATGTGCATTACTTTTCGCTTCCGACTTTCACTGTGTTCCGGTACCCCTTTTTCCACAGGTTGTTTACTCTGCAGATATTCGTCCGGCAGCGACGGATATTCTGGGGCTATGGAATCCGGCGGGAGTGTCTGGTATTCCGGTAGTATATTGTTTTCCTGTTTCTGCATTTTATTTATCCTATGATATTTATGATCTTCTTTGATCTTCATTTTCTCTTTTATTACCGGATCCACCCATTATTTATTATGCACATCCAACTGTGGGAAGGGGCACTCTACACCCAGCTTTCGAAAGCCCAGCAGCAGATCGTGATTCAGAATACGCATGCCGGAATAGATATTTTTCTCCGAGACTTCCACTACGAACCGGAGCAATACTCCGGAATCCTGCAATGCCTGCACTCCTACATACACAGGAACTTTTTTCATAGTATCTTCATGTGCCTTGTAGATTGACTCAAGGAGTTTCGGCAGTTCACTTTCCAGCTTTTCAAGATCCGTTTCATAAGGGATGCTGATATCGCAGACAGCCTTGGAATAATTGTCGGAGCGGTTCAGGATATTTTTCATTTCGGAATTATTGATGATCTTCACATTGTCACCGGTATCCGTGATACAGGTGGTGCGAATGCCGATGCTCGTCACAGTTCCACGGAAACCGTTCACCTCCACGATGTCTCCCACATTATACTGATTCTCCAGCAGCATAAAAGTTCCTGTCACCACATCCGCGATCAGACTCTCCGCGCTGAAGCCGACGATCAGAGCCAATACTCCGACACTGGCAATGATGGTCGTCATGTTAACTCCGAGGATCGTCAGTCCTGCGCACAGGATCACCAGAAACGCAATATATTTTGTCAGACTGGATAACAGAGAGAGCACAGACCTGGCTCTGTGATTCGCCGGTTTGATCAGCCCCAGGATCCATACGATCAGACTTTTTAAGAACAATACCCCGAAGATCAAAAGCAATAATTTACAGACTGCAACTGCATTGACCGTAAATATCCTCCCCAATTCCTCTGTCTGAATCTGTCCGGTTCCCAGCGCGATTCCCGTAATAAGTACTAAAAGCACTGCATACACGATTATTTTTTTCACATTTTTCTTCTTATCTTTGTCTTCCATTTTTCCCTTGTTTTCCTCCTTTGCAAACTGCTTTTTGATGGTTCATTTTATCATTTTTGCGGAGCAAAACACAGTTGACAAATGTCTCATTATGGTAATATGTGACTATTTCACAAACATAATAATGATTCCTATTATTATATTTGTTACTTTATTCCATTTTCTTTTTTCAGGAAAAGAGATATACTATATACAGAAACAAGGAAATGTTTCCATTAACCACAACGTAAAAGAAAGGATGATAGATTATGGCAAAATTATATACAATTACTTTAAACGGCGTTACAGAGGACACTTACAACAAGGCAACGGATTACATTCAGGCAAATGCCCTTCGCCTGAACTATCGCCCGGCTGCTTCCACCATTGATGCGGAATTTCCGGATGATATTGATCCCGCCAAAGCTCCGGAGCTTAGCGAAGCCGTGATCCGCGAGGTGCATCAGACTCTGTAATTTTTTTGATTTTTACTTTTGTAAAATAGCAAAGCAAAAGTCCGTCGATGCTTTAACGCACCGACGGACTTTTTTTGTTGTGCCCGCTAACTTGCGGGCACTTTTCGCATGAAGACCCGTAAGGTTCAAGTGGTTTCCGGTATTCCTCATATAAGATATCCATGTGCAGCCAGTCATAGTGGTTCCGCATATAGTAACAATGTCCCCGGTATCTGCCACTTATCCTGAATCCTGCCTTCTCATAACACTTAATAGCAGGGGTGTTCGTTTCCAGTACATCCAGATGGACGCTATACACTCCCAGTACCATAAAGCAGTACCGCAAGAGTATCTGCACGACTTCGCTTCCAATGCCTTTTCCACGCGCCGACTTTTCTCCGATGTTAATGGATAACCAGGCTGACATGTCCTCAGTTCGATGGTCAATATGACAATATCCAATCAATGTGTCTGTCTCTTTCAGGACAATTCCCATCCGCATGACAGAATGATCGCTTACCCAACCGGGCATCCGGGTGATGTCCACCACAGAATGTGCATGCTCTATAAAGACACAGGTGGTTTCATCCGACATCCACTTTGCGTATAAGCCGACTGCCTCCGTATCATCCCTCAGTACGGATAAAAAATGTGTTTTCCATCTAATCTGCATATATTTTTACTCATCATGCCACCTTAGTCTTAGACTTTGTATAGTCTGTAATAGACTCCTTGTAAGAAGCCGCCTGCCTGTGAACAATATTAAATGCAATAAACATATTGCAAATAAACATAATAACAATATTCATAATAAACACTCCATTGGGGACCCTTAGTCCATGCGGAAAAATAACGTGTTGTCATCTGCTTCCAGAGGCACGATGGCATGATACAGAAGGATGTGCCTGGCATCAATCTTCCTGTCCATGTGGTAATGTCCGAAATACCAGCAGGTGTACTCCAGTTTGTCCTCAATTTCCTGTAGGTAATCCGTCAGCACATCCGGTTCAAATAATCGTGCAGGTCCCCGGTCCAGAATGTCCAGGATGCCAGTCGCACAGCAGTGGGTAATGACATAATCTACCTTGTAATTGCAATTCGCCAGATTTCTTCTTCCTTCCTCCATCTCCTTTTCATTGAGGAGTTCCTCCTCCCACCATGATTCATGTTTGATGCGAAAAGGCAGCTCACTTCTAAGAGCTTTCAGCAAATCATCATCATAGTTTGCATCCTCCCTATCGAGAATCCCTCCCTGCACATCATGGGAAGATGCACCGCCGAAGGTAAAAAAGGTCTTTCCCTCAATTTCAAACACCTGCCCCCGTTCCAAAAGAATAACCTTGTCCCGCACAATATGCCTGACTTTTCCACTATGCCATTCTTCTACCGGATATTCCGCTATCATGTCATAATTTTCATGATTGCCCTGCACCCAGAGAATGGTATATTTTTTCCCGGCAAAATATTTGCAGTGGTAATCAAAAGTCTTATTCCTTTTCCAGCAAAGACCAAAGTCTCCGCAGACAATCACATAGTCCTGTTCGCCCGGTTCCATGTCCTGTTTTCTCAGTCTTTTCGTGGAGAATCTTTCGAATTCGCCGTGGGTGTCTCCCGTAATATAAATCATTCTTCTCACCGCCTCTGTAATTCCGTATTTTATCCTGTGTCCCTAATTTCTGTTCGCCTTCACAATCTCATTCAGGCGTACCGGTCTGTATCCATATAACATGCAGCCATCACGATTTACTCTTTGATTCGATAAGGATATCATTGCCTCATCCATGACTTCCACAGTTTCAAAGGGGCGATGGTCAAGGTCGATTACTCCCTTATGTCCAAAATGTAAATCCGCTGTATAATAATTCATGCCATTTTCCTCCTCTCCGCGCTGTGGCTTATCTCCTGATTGATAACCACTATATTATAGCACAGTTTCTCCCCTTTTCCTTCATCGAGTGTCGGGTATATCTATATGAAATAAAAAACAGGGGTACAATTTCAGCACTCCCGTTTCAAGAATTTATTTCTTTTTCCCAACGCAATATAAACTCCTGAATTGCAATAAGACAGGAAAAAGGATAGCGCTTCCCGCCTTGCGGCTACGCTATCCTTTTTCTATACATTTCTATACATGATTGTTACCGGGGATACAACCCCTTTCTTCTGATGATCGGATCTAACGGACGGTCTCAGTCTCCCACTCTATGACAGCTCCACTGGATGCATCGATCGTAAAGTCATATTCCGTTCCGCCATAGATGATCTTGCCTTCGTATTCCGGACGTCCATCGTCATAATCGAATTGCCATTCGTAGATGTCCTTTTGTGTTGCACCACTGACACGGCCAAGTGCTGTCTGCTTCGCATCTGCCTCACTGACAGTGACGCTATTGCTGCCACTCCACCCTGCTGTTTTTTCATCGTATCCGGAACTTAAAACCTCTCCAGTATCCACGGCGATTTCATAGTCGTACTTCTTACCGCCAGCGTACCATTCAATTTCATACACCTGGCGTCTGCCTTCATAGTCCAGCCTGGACTTGGTGATCGTCGCATCCGTTGCCTTCACCCCTGCGTGCTCAAGAGCTATCTTCTGTGCTGTTTCTTCGTCCACTGTCCCGGTTACGGTCTGCGCCGGAGTTGTGACAGAGTTCTGCGTCGTGGCAGAGTTCTGTGCCGGAGTTGTGTCAGAAGCAGCAGCGGGGGCTGTCGCCTCCGTCTGTGCCTGGCTGCTTGCCTGCTGATTCGTTACTGCATTACCGCCACATCCGGTCATAGCCACCGCCAGGGACAGTGCTGCGCCGGTTAAAATCAACTTACGTTTCATCATCTATCTTTACCTCCTTCAATTCAGAGTGAATTGCGTAGATTGTAGCAGACAGCCATTTTTTGTGTCAATAGAAGATTTTTAATTTTTCTATTAAATTTTCATGTAATCTATACTTCATGCGCTACGGTTTATCAGTTGATCAGCTCACTCTCCAGATCCTGAAGCATCAGATCCAGTGCGGTAATGCCGCCTTCTGCTGTATACCAGACAGCAGGATGCGCCAGGTAGATGAGGTTACCGTTTTTGTAGACATCCGTGCTCATTACCAGTTCGTTTTCCATGATATCTTTCGCAAGCTGTGCTCCCTCTCTGCTAATCGCCGCATCACGGTCCAGTACAAAAATGTAATCCGGCGCTTTTTGTACAACAAATTCAAAGGATGCTTCGTTACCGTGGGTAGCTGTGTCGATATTGGCATCCACGCCAACGTTTTCAAATCCTATTTCGTTGCCGATGATCGAGCATCGTCCATCGTTACCTAACACGTTAAAGCTTCCACTGCTGCACATACCAACGATAGCAGTCTTGTTCTCTGCAATCTCCTGCAGCGCGCTAATGCGCTCATGAAAACCTTCCATCAGGGAATCGACCTGATCTTCCAGTCCGAACATGGAAGCAATGGTCATAGCGTTTTTGCGGACACTTTCCACCAATCCAAGCTCGCTGTCTGTAGCCAGAAAAACTACCGGTGCGATCTCGCTTAGCGCCTCATAGCTGGTGGCGAGACGTCCGCTGATAAAGATCACATCCGGATCGCAGGCCATCACAGCCTCTAAATCAGCTTCTTTGATGGTGCCGATATTGGCAATGTCATCATTGATATAATCTTTCAGATATTCCAGACTGGTGGATGCTGTGCAGATCACACGGTCTCCCACACCCAGGGCATCCAATATATCTAACAATGCCATATCCAGAATGGCAATTCTCTGGGGATCATAAGGGACTTCCTGCCGTAGCGCTGTCATTTGATGCCGCACAAGCCATAAGGCTCAGAGCCATAACACCTGCCTGCATTAACAAGATTGCTTTTTTCATATTCATCATTTTAATTCTCCTTTTCTAAAAAGTACTGAAAATTTTTGGATAATATTAATAGTAGATGGACAGCGGTTTCCCCGCAATGTTCAGGATCTCAAAGTCCACCTGATATATTTCTGACAGATTCTCCTTGGTCATTATCTCTTCTACCGTGCCGAATTTTGCGATTTTTCCATCCTTGAAAGCACAGATATAGTCGGAGTAGAATGCCGCATAGTTGATCTCGTGTAGCACGAGGATCACCGTTTTCCCCAGTTCGTCGCAGAGACGCCGGACGGTTTTCATCATGTTCGTGGCATGGTAAATATCCAGATTGTTCGTCGGTTCGTCCAATAGAACATATTCCGTATCCTGAGCAATGACCATGGCAATCAGGGCGCGCTGTCAGCCACACGATTTCATAGCGACCTTTCAGTACCAGTGAAAAATGCCCTACCAGCCATGAGGACAGCGCCTGTGTCATCTCATATTTATAGGCAAGATAACCGGTAATTCCGCCGATCACATTTCCAAACATGATACCCACCAGCGGAACCATAACAAGATCCTTGAACCGGATCCTCTGGATGAACCAGACAAAAACCCATGTGCCTAAGATTGCCGTAGCAAAGGCAAAAAGGGCGCGACTCCACAAGTTGGAAGTCGGCATAAACAACAGCGCAAGCAAAATGCCAAGCTGTGCAGAGGAGATCGTTGCACCGGTTGTGGGAGAAATAAATTTATTGCTGCACAATTGCTGCATGATCAGCCCCGCCACACTCATTCCTATACCTGTACACAAAATTGCCAGAAGCCGGGGCAGCCTGGAGATAAGGAAGATCTCCATTTGCTCTGGATCTCCATTGAAAAGATCTGCCGGCATAATATCGATGACTCCTACAAATAAGGAGCAACAGGACAAGAGAAACAGTATCGTAAGCAGGACAACGGTTGATCGATGCGACTTGATAAAATCAACTCCTTTCTTTTCTAGGTTAGGCACCACTAACCAAATGGTAAAATAAATACGCAGCTTCGATCAGACTTACCATGCCTCTCGCACTGCGTATCGCTTTGCTATAATATCATATGCAGTTAGTCTTGTACAACTCCGCAAAAGCACCGATTTTTTCATGAGATAGTGAATAAATTGTGCAAATTGCTATTTTTTAAATATTAATATTCTCACATATCGGTCTTCATCATACTCCCATCCGCAAACATCACAATAATATTTTTAGTCTGTTCATTTTCGTTCAAATACATATTCCGATTCCGATGACAAGTCTCTTCTGAAAGTATATCCAAGTCTGTCAAATTTTTGTATCTCTGCAGGATTCTCAATTTCTCTTTCTGCCATGAACCGGACCATTTCCCCTCGGGCCATTTTGGCATATGTCCCTTTCGTTACCAGTTTATTTCCCGATAACTCACAAAAGGAGATCGTAATATAGGTATCCTTAGGTGTCAGATACTTTTCTATGCACTTTGAGTATTCTTTTGATGCCAGATTAATGATAACCCTGCTGTCATCAATCACTGAACGATATAATCTCTCCCCCCAGTAATCATACAGATTTTTTGCATCTCCTATCCCGACCTTTGCCTGCATTTCTAACCGGTACGGTGTCACCCCATCCATTGGTTCCAAAACCCCATAAAACGCAGACAGGATTCTCAAGTGCTTTTGTACATACGCAAGCTGTCTATCCTCAAACACAGCTGGTGCCATATACTGAAATGCGATTCCTTCATAGGATAATACTGCCGGAGTAAGTCCACGATACAGATCCATAGTTTCCAGTCTGTGAAAGTTCTGTTCGGTAATCTTATCATTACATTTCCAGACTGCTTGCAGCTCCTCTTTGGACTTACTCTTCATAAAACTCAATATCTCTGCTGTCTGATCCATATGTTTTGGCAGATTAACCGGTGCAATACTGTCCGTATCGCTTACCATTTTTTTTGCAGGAGACAGTATGATTTTCATCCCTCTAATTCCTTAAGCATATTTTCAGGGTCATCTGCTGCTTTAACTTTATCATTAGCCTTGATGATGACTCCCTGTTCATCGATAAGATATGTGGTCCTTACCACGCCCATAGATATTTTTCCATAGTTTTTCTTTTCTTTCCAGACATCATAGGCTTCAATAACTTTACGTTCCGGATCAGCTAAAAGTGTAAATGCCAGACCATATTTTTCTTCAAATCTCTTATGAGAAGCCACGGAATCTTTACTGACTCCAAGAATGACCGCACCCTTTTCCGCAAACTGCGGATATCTCTCTGAAAAACCGCATGCCTGTTTCGTACATCCTGGTGTGTTATCCTTTGGATAAAAATATAAAATCACTTTTTTCCCTGCATAATCACTTAATTTATGCATTACGCCGTCCTGATCCGGCAATTCAAAATCGGGTGCTTTTTTTCCTGCTTCTAACATATATGTTTTCCTCCACTTTCTTATCTAATTTGGTTTTTACATTATAATACATCACCTTGCTGTGATAAAGTCTTTTTTGATGTCAAGAAACGCTTTCATGTCTTCCAGGATATGATACAGCATGGAACGGTTTTCAAATTCCTGTCGCGTGACCGGGAGCTGCTGCTGTTCATAATGCTGATGCAGTCTCTCTAACTCCGACAGCGGGGTTTCCACATTATTGTGTTCTGCAAACTCATCGGCAGTCTGCCGTATAAAATCTGCCAGTGCTTTCCCCTGCTCCGGCGTAATGGTCAGACGAATGATATCTGCATATTGATATTTCCCGCTCCATCTCTGCTACGGCCGCAATGATAGATATAAGCAGTTTACCGGCTTCTTTTGAACTGTCGATTCCATCTCCCACACAGATTAGGTTCACACCATAATCCTGCATAAGCTGTAAAGAGCTGAGTACATCCGCATAAATTTCTGACGACCTTTTATATTCTTCCCGGAATGCCCTTCATCGGAATATTCTCCTACAATCTCCATATCCTGAAATTCTGCATATTTCCTAAGCTTGTCCTTCTGTGCATCCAAGCTGTAACCATCAACCTGAATTGCTGTTGATACACGAGTATATATGTAGCATTTTGTTTTCTTTTTCAATACATTCACTCCCCTCTACTGTGGTAAAATCAAAGTTGGATTTTTCAACAGTGTGGCAATAACCGGAGCATATTTAGCTATTCCATAATCTTCAACAATACTGGTTATTCTAGCGCCTGCATCCTTTGATGAAGCACCACATAAGAAAACTCTTTCATCATCAGTTCCATAATCAAGCACGATAAAACGATCATGGAATATACCTCCTGTCTTTTTCATTGATATTTTTACGGATGGATATTCTTTGCAAAAATCCGTAAATTCTATATTGTGAAGTTTATTATTTCCAACATTATCGCTGAACAACGTAATATTTACTCCTGTAGGAGAATTTTTAAGATGTACCAGCGTTCTTAATCCAATATAATTGTCAACGACATATATTGACGACTTTGCCTGCTTATAAATGGACTCATATACCTCATCTGCACTACTAAATTTTGCATTAAACATAAGCCACTTTTCATCATCATCTGAAACAAAGCTGTTCATCATATCAGCCAACTCAGATTTTGTCACAACATCCTTCAAGCCTTCTGCAACATCTGAAATCTGTTTTTCAAGAGATATCATATCTGAGTTGATTTTGTTAATTTCTATTCTGTTGTTAGCAGTTTCCATGCTTAACTGAAGTATTTCCCGCTGACCTATTAAATCACGATTTTTTAATATGTAATCTTTCATTTTCTTAAAGTTTCTTATTAATGCCTTGCTCTGCTTAACAGCCAACGGTCCTTTCAAGACAGTCATCAGCATATATAATCCTTGCTCTGTAAATACATGAGGATTATATCTGCTCTTACTGTTAAGATTTGCGGTCAAAAAATTTGACCGCAAATTTTCTACCTCGTCATCCGTAAGTTCAAACATAAAATCTTCGTCAAATTTCTCAATATTATTTTTTACTTGTTGATTAAATGCTTTTGTAGTATAATCATATAT
Organism: uncultured Lachnospiraceae bacterium; assembly: GCA_945929965.1. Classification (GTDB taxonomy): domain Bacteria; phylum Bacillota; class Clostridia; order Lachnospirales; family Lachnospiraceae; genus Acetatifactor. The sequence goes on along the minus strand of CAMEOT010000012.1, from coordinate 25,917 downwards.
TTCAGAAAGATCGGCATCTAAGATTACTCTTTGTCCTCGAATTTCATAAATTCTTTCTTGCAAATATTCTCCTGTAATATCAATCACAGCAATTTCATCTTTCTTTTTATCTTCTGCCATAGAACTCCTCCATCCATTTGCGGTCAAAAAAATCGTCCGCAATTCTCATATGACCATTTTACTGACGTCAGTAAAATGGTCTATTCCTCTTTTTCCCTCAGTTTGTCATAATACGCTTTATACCTATAAATCGTCCTCTCACTGACATTGTTCCGCTTCGCAATTTCTACCATTGTCATGCCGCTCTCAAACCCAACAACAAAATCATTATAAATTGCCATCCACTTGGCGTTATGTTTCTGACGACCACTTAACTTACGATTTCTGTAATACTCTAATTCCTCCCGAAGTTCTGCATTCTCTTTTTCCAACTCCTCGATTCTTTTTAATGCCTCTTCAATATTTATAACTTTATCCATCTCAATGTTCCTCCAATATGCCATTTTCATTTTGTCTATATCATATCAATCAAGCTTCTCTATGTCAATTTGATTTTGTCATCAATTAATTTTAAGCATAAAAAAGGAACCGATCTCTCGATTCCTTCTCATTCCTATATTCTCTTTACTATTTTTTCCTCGTCAACAGGCACACCGTCTCGACATTTGCGGTCCAGGGGAACTGATCCACGGCAACGGCTTTGTCCACGCGGTAGCCATTCTCTAAGAATACCTCCAGATTTCTCACGAGGCTGGTGGGTTTGCAGGAGATGTAGACGATATGATCCACACCATATTTTATAATTTTCGGCAGTGCTTTGGGGTGGATGCCATCTCTGGGGGGGTCTAAGATGATCATGTCTGGCTTCTCTTCCACTTCATCCAGTACTTTCAATACATCTCCGGCAATGAATTCACAGTTATCCAGTCCGTTGGCTGCAGCGTTTTTCTTCGCTGCCTCCACGGCTTCCTCCACGATCTCCACACCGATGACTTTCCCGGCGGCCGGTGCCATGAGCTGTGCGATAGTGCCGGTGCCGCTGTATAGGTCGAACACGGTCTTGTCGCTGCCGCCCAGGTCGCCCACATAATCTCTCGCCGTCTGGTACAGTACCTCCGCACTGTAAGAGTTGGTCTGGAAAAAGGAGAATGTGGAGATCTTGAATTTCAAACCCAGCAATTCCTCATAAAAATACTCCTGTCCGTATAACAGCTCCGTGTGGTCACTCTGCACTACATCTGCGATGGAATCATTGGTGATATGTAGGATTCCGGCAAATTTGCCGGAAAGCTTCCCATCCTGTTCCAGGGAAAGCAGCATCTCCTTAAATCCTGCGATCAGCGTATCCGCATCCAAGGCATTCAAGCTTCCTTTCACCGCCGTCTCTCCCTGCCATGGATCCTGGGATGTCGTCACCAGTGCCACCAGAATCTCTCCGGTGCGGGATGCCTTACGTACCAGCAGGTGCCGTAAGTACCCCTCATGGCACATTCTGTGGAAAAAGCTTACCTTCGCCCGGGCAAAATAATCTCTCACTGTCTGTAAGATCAGGCGGTAATCCGCATCCACGATCTCACAGTCCGCTACGGTCACAATGTCATAGAAGCTGCCTCTCTTATGCATGCCCAGTGCCAGCGGTCCGTCCTTGTACTCGTCTCCGAAGGAAAATTCCATCTTATTGCGGTATTCATAAGCCTTCGGGCTGCCCTTGATGCCTTCAAATGTCCAGGGTTCTTCCTGTTTATTTAACACGCTGTCCAGCAGGTGTTTTACCTGTTCTTCTTTGACCTTCAGCTGTTCTTCATAGGGAAGAGACAGATAGGTGCATCCGCCGCACGACCCAAAAAGGGAACACGTCCGACCTGTTTCTAAAGGTGACTTCTCCGTCACCTCTAAAAGCCTTCCTTCCGCCTTCCCTTTGCGTACTTTATTCACTGAGAACTTGACTTCCTGTCCGGGCAGGCTGTTCTTGACTACTGCAGTCTCTTCTCCCACACAGACGATCCCTTTGTTGGGAAAATCGACCCTTACAACAGTTCCTTCATATACCTGTCCTTTTTTCATGGGTTAGTTCTCTCCTTCATCCTCGAAGAAGTCGTCGTCATCCTCTTCCACGTCATCTGCTTCGTCTTCGAAATCATCCTCGAAGTCTTCCAGATAATCCTGCGCAAAGAAGAAACGATATACGGCATAAGCTACGGCTGCAACAGCTGCTACGGCACCGATGATCGCCAGTACCCATAACAGGACATTGCACTCCTTCTTCTCTTCCACTTCCTTACCCAGGAGCTTATTAAGCTTCTTCAGTTCGCTGATCTTCAGTTCGTTTAATTTGTCAAGATCTACCAGATTTTCGATTTTGTTCATATTATTTACCTGCCTTTCCGGCATCCGGGCGTTTCTCCGGATGCAAAGCAATTGTTTTCATCCCCTTATATGATACCATATTTTCGTGAAAAATACTATACCTGTTTTAACTTGGCAAAAGATGCATACATGATCTTCTGCCCCGCCTGGTCGAATTCCACCGTGACTTTATAGTCCCTGGGTTCTCTTGCGATATTTAATACCGTGCCCTCACCGTATTTGATATGACGTACTCTGTCTCCTACCGTATAGTCCAGTGCATCCGGTGCCTTGAATTCCGTTCCCTTCTGCAGTCCCGCCAGCTGGTTGAGTCCATTGATCCCCTTGGAAATATAAGGTTTGTCTGCTTTTGCCGTAACGCGTGGCTTCAAGGTTGCCTTGGGTCTTGGATCAAATCCCGTATTGCCAAAGCCTCCGAAGCCGCTGCCCGAACCGTTTCCGGACCGGGGAGTTGCAATCGCTTCCAGTCCCATGGCACGAAGGGCTGCCTCATTGGCTCTTCTCGCCTGAAAATCCTCCAGATCATCGTCCCGGTATCTTCTGTTTTGCGGCAGGGTATTATCCATAAGTTCCTTCGGGATCTCCCGCACAAAACGGCTCACTGGATTGTACTGAGTCTCACCGCGAAGCATTCTGCTTCTGGCACAGGTCAGCGTCAGATCCTCCTTGGCTCTGGTGATTCCCACATAAGCCAGTCGTCTCTCTTCCTCGATCTCCAACGGGTCATCGGACGCGATCGTCATCAAGCTGGGGAATAGTCCATCCTCCATGCCGGCGAGATAGACCACCGGGAATTCCAGACCTTTGGCACTGTGCAGAGTCATCAAAAGCACTCTGTTATCACCATCCTCCACATTATCAATATCCGCTACCAGCATGATCTCTTCCAAAAACTCCGACAGAGAAGGCTCATCGTGGGTCTCTTCGTAGACCGCTGCCTTGGTGATCAGTTCATCCACATTCCCGAGACGGTCCTCGGCGGATTCCTCATCCTGATCCCGCAGATATTCCGCATAATCGATCCGTTCTAATAAAGACTTGATCAGATCCGGCAGTGTATAGGAGGACAATCCGCTGCGCAGCACTTCGATCAGATTGACGAATCCACGGATCTTTGCTTCCGCTCTTCCCAATCCCCGGATCTGGTCTGCCTCGCACAATGCATCAAATAATGTGATATCCTTCATCTGCGCATAATCCGCCACTTTTTCCAGTGATGCTGCACCGATGCTTCGTTTCGGCACATTGATGATTCTGCGCAGAGCCACTTCATCCCTGCCGTTATCAATGGTCTTTAAATACGCCAGAATGTCCCGGATCTCCTGTCTGGCATAGAAGTTCACACCGCCTACCACATGATAGGGAATTCCTTCCACCACCATACGTTCTTCTAAAAGTCTGGACTGGGCATTGGTACGGTACAGTACTGCACAATCCGCATAGGCAACGCCATTTTTGTTCACTTTATCGGAAATATCGTCTGCGATATATTCCGCCTCTTCATAAGCATTGTCAAATTGTCTGAAATGTATTCGGCTGCCTGCTCCTTTTTCCGTCCACAGTGCCTTCTCTTTACGACCTCTGTTATTGCGGATCACTGCGTTTGCCGCATCCAGAATATTCTGTGTGGAACGGTAATTCTGCTCCAGCTTGATCACTTTAGCATCCGGATATACCTTCTCGAAATCTAAAATATTGCGGATATTGGCACCACGGAACTTGTAAATGGACTGGTCATCATCACCCACGACACACAGATTGCGGTAGCCGTCCGCCAACAGCCGGATCAGTTCAAACTGTGCTGTATTCGTATCCTGGTACTCATCCACCATAATGTATCGGAAACGCTCCTGATAGTTATAGAGTACCTCTGGGCAGCTTTTGAACAGTTCCACCGTTTTCACAATGATATCATCAAAATCCAGTGCATTACTCTTCTTCAGGGTGTCCTGATATTCTCTGTATACCTTTGCCGTCACACTTTTGCGATAATCGCCTACGGACTTGACCTCGAATTCCCGCACATCCACCAGTTCGTCCTTGGCAGAAGATATTTCAGACAGCAGTGTCCGTTCCTTATACATCTTCGTGTCGATGTCCAGACGTTTGCAGACCTGTTTGATCACAGTCTTCTGATCGTCTGTATCATAGATCGTAAAATTCGTATCATATCCCAGTCTGTCAATATGTCTTCTGAGGATCCGCATACAGGTGGCATGGAAAGTAGCTACCCATACCTGATCCGCACCGAAACCGGCGATCTGGTCCACACGTTCCCGCATCTCCTGCGCCGCCTTATTGGTAAAGGTAATGGCAAGAATGTTCCATGGATTCACTCCCAGCTCATCGATCAGATATGCCACTCTGTGAGTCAGGACACGGGTCTTGCCGCTTCCGGCACCCGCTAACAGAAGGAGCGGTCCTTCCGTATGAAGCACCGCTTCTTTTTGTTCTTTATTCAAAGTATCATAAATGCTCATGTATGACTAATTATCCCTTTCATTGAATTCCTGTAAAAAAGTTCTGAATTCCCCGATCGGCATTGGTTTTGCATAAAAATATCCCTGCACGATATCGCAATCCGCCAACCGGAGCATCTCCAACTGTTCACTGGTCTCCACGCCCTCTGCCAGTACTTTGAAGCCAAGATGTCTTAACATTTTAGTCAGATATTTTATAATTGTCAATGCGGCTTCTTCCCGTTCGCTGTTCATGGTATCATCCAGGAACTGCTTGTCCAGTTTGACCGTATCCACAGCTACCTTGGATAATAGATTCAGCGAAGAATATCCGCTTCCGAAATCATCAACCGAGATCTCCACGCCTCTGTCCCTGAGGTGTTCCAGATTATTGGTCAGCTTATTCAGATCTGACATAAATACCGACTCCGTCACTTCCACCTCCAGCAGGTCGCTGGGTACCTTATAGTCTTTCAGGCGCTTTAAGATATTCGGCACAAAATCCGCATATTCATTGTGACGTCTGGAAAAGTTAACAGAGATCGGCACCACTTCTTCTCCCTGGGCCAGGGCATCACGCAAATATTCCATGACCTGATCCAGAATGGCGAAATCCACCTTGGTAATAAACCCATTTCTCTCAAAAATATCTATAAACTTTCCAGGCATCACCATGGTTCCATCCGCTTTTATCCAGCGCACCAGTGCTTCCGCTCCCACTATTTTTCCGGTATGAAGAGACACCTTAGGCTGGAGATATGCATGGAATTCTTTATTATTGTAGGCGCTTACCATTCCGGATACAATTGCTCTGGTATTCTCCAAATCGCTGCGGATCTTGTCCGTGTAAATTTCTACGGCACTGTCTACCTTCTGCGTCTTGCATTGTTTTCTGGCCTCATTGGCGTTATCCATCATGGAAGATACCGACCAGTCATTCTCCGTGATCTCATACAAACCGGTGGCAATGACCAGATTACACTGATCATACCGGCTGTTGATCCTCTTCACAAAAGAATTCGTAAACGCCAGATACACCTCTCTGGCATCCTCCACGCAGTCTTCCTTCAACACACCAACAAAGTGATCGGAGGTTACACGACAGAACAATACTCCTTCCTGGCATTTTTCCTGTAATGCCACGGCAAAGTCATGCAGGATACGGTCGCCTACCTCGTAGCCATACATCTCATTCACATACTGGAAATTAGAAAAATCAGAAGACACAAAAAATAATCCGGTCTTACCATTCACTGCCATATAGGCTTCTAATTTGTCTACGAACTTATTGTACACCGGCAGTCCGGTCAGAGCATCATAATTCAGCTTTCGGTTCAGTTCCCTTTGATCTTTTTCTGCATTTTTCAGTTTGCGAAGTCTGTTGAATATCTGATGGGAGATTTTACACAGGGCATTTTTCTCCTCTTCCCATGTTCTGTCTGTATGGCGGTCCGAGAAGATAACACTGGCCTTTAACCCCTTCGCAGCGGTAGACATTACGATCATCACAGACTCCGCTTCTTCTTTGTAGATATCCGGAGTCTCAGACTGTCTGTAAATTGCGGTGCCGGATTCGTCTGCACGTTTCCGGATCCGGTCCCATTCAAATACTCCCGGATGCAGTAATCTTTGGACAAAATTTTCCTTTTCCTCACGATTCCATTGATAACAGATCGACGGTCCTGCCTCATTTACTTCCAAACATATCATATCATCAATATTGAAAAAACTGCAGGTACGTTCACTGATCACCTTCAGGGCACTGGTCAGATTCGAAACATTTTCCAACAGATCCACGCAGAACAGCACCAGATCTTCCTCACTCTCGAACTGCGCCTCCTTGTGAACGATCTCGTCCTCTTTGTTCTCTTCACTGTCCAGGTAGCTTTGGCCGGGCAATGCCACCCCCTCCTTGACCTCCAGAAGATCATAAGCGCCCTTTTCCCGGCTCTTCACCTGATATAAGGCTGCATCTGCCCACTGGAACAGCAGATTATAGTCTGTCACTGTTCCATCCGTAACCGCAGCTCCCAGGCTGCAGGAGATATGCAGTCCCGTTTTATCATCATCATAACGGTCAGACATACAGTGATTCAACTGTCCAAGCTTCTCTTCCAATTCCTCTCTTGGCATATCCTCTACATAGCACACGAACTCGTCTCCTCCGATCCTGCCTTTCAGCGCCTTAGGAAACAATTTATTCATTTCATCCGCAAAAGAACACAATACCGCATCACCAAACAGATGTCCGTTTGTATCGTTGATCTTTTTAAAGCTATCCACATCCAGGACAATAAGGTATCCCACCTGTCCCCGTTCCATTTTCTGCAGTCTGTTTGTGATCTGCTGCTTGACGGTGGAATGATTCAAAAGTCCGGTCAGAGAATCCTTTTGTGATTTTTCCTGTAATTCCTTTTCCTTTTTTTTCTGCGCATCAATATCACAGACCTTGCCCAGGACACGTTCCGGTTCTTTTTTCTCATTATAAAAAGTCTGTCCGATGACCTTCATCCAGTGAGGGTTGCCTTCCTCATCCGTCTTGCAGAGTTCAATACAAATAACCGGACTGCCGCTATGCAGTGCTTCCGCAAGCTGCTGTTCCACTACATCCGTGCGGTTGTCCACTTCCCTAAGAAGCTGCTCTGTGTACCCTTCCGTGATCTTTTCGCAATACAGACTGCCTTCTTCCGGACCGGCATAATGCATTTGATCCTTTGCAATATCATATTCAAAGATCAGATCTCCGGACATCCGGATCACAGCCATCAGTTTTTCCCGTTCCCGTTGCAGCTCCTTCGTTGTTTCCTCCAGCCGTCTGTCTATGTCTTTGTTGTTTTCTAACACCATTATTTTTTCGTTCATACAGCCCTCTCAGCCTTCTCTATGCTTGTTCCACTCTGCTGAAATTCCAGATCCGCAGATTATATTCCACAATAGGTGTATCACAATAAATACACTTTTTTGCTCCAAGTCCGGGAAGAGGTGCACCACAATTGGGACAATTCAGAGCCAGACCTGCATCCTCCTGGTTCTCGATCATATCCTGATCCTGGATATAGACCAGTTCCACATTGTATTTTGCCTGTTCTTTCCGCTCTTCACTGCCCCCGATGAGCTTACCGTTTTCTTTCAATGCATGGATATATTCTACCGCTGACTGCAGGACAATACTCTGTCTTCCCTTCTGCTTCCGGTACTGATGTATCTCTGTTCTGTGAATATGTATATTCTCAAAGCTCTCCCTCTGTGACTGGTTCTGCAGCATCTCCAGCCGCAGTCTGAGCTGTTCTTTCAATTCTTTGGTTCCCTCCGACAAAAGTGCCGGATTCTGTCTGGTAATACTTTGTAAATAAGAGGTCAGCACGTTCTCCGCCCTGCTCTTCATCTCATCATAATGGAACTCGGGAAAGTCTCTCATAATAGAAGGCATATACAGATTTGTTGCGGAGGATACGGACTTCGGTGTCATCTCCACTTCCGCTTCTCTCTGCTTCATTCCCTCGATCATAGAATCTGTGCCGAATAACATTCTGGAGGTATCCCGTAATTTTTCCCGGATCCTGCAATAAGCATAATAAATGATCCCTGCCAGTACCAGGCACAATACCAATATAACAATAATAGCAATCAGACTTCCGTTCATTTATATTTCTCTTTCATTTTTCATTCATAACAGTTCAGTACAGCAGATATCATAAAGGTATCTGCTGTACTGTATCCGGTAAATATATTCCGCCGAGTATGTATTATACTCTGTCGTTGTCATCAAAGGGATCGCCGCACTCCGGACAGAACTTAGGAGGATGTGCAGGATCTTCCGGCTCCCAGCCGCATTTATCACATTTATAGATTGGTGCTCCTTCCGGCTTCTTTGCTCCGCATTCAGAACAGAACTTGCCCTGATTTACTGCACCACAGCTGCAGGTCCAGCCTGCATCCGAAGGCTTCGGTGCTCCACACTCAGAGCAGAACTTACCACGGTTATCCGTAGCGCCACAGCTACATGTCCAGCCAAGTACCGGTGCCTGCATCCTAGAAGCCTGCCCCTGCGCGGGTGCTGCCTGTGCCTGCTGCATACCACTGTTCTGCTGTGCATCCATCTGATACAGCTGTCCGGCATTGATACCGCCTACCATATTTGCCATATTCATTCCGGCAAATGCCATCATGGGGCCGGTAGAGGTGTTGGATGCTGCCATCTTCATAGCCTCTGCCTGTGCAGCGGTCATGGTAGCTGCTGCCATTCCGGTATTACGCAGTACTGCGGTTCTCTGCAGATCTGCGATCGTCTTCGCATCCTCATCGGGGATCTTCGCAGAATTGATATTAATAGTAACGATCTCGATACCACGAAGCTTGGTCCACAGATCGGAAAGTTCTTCCTTCAAAGCTTCTGTCAGGTCTTCTGTGTGAGCAGGAATCTCACTGGGACGTACGCCCTGTGCGGAAACCTTAGCCAGTGCAGGCTGCAGAGCGGTCAACAATTCTGCCTTCATCTTCGCTACCAGTTCGCTTCTGGTATAGGACTCTGTTACGTTACCGCATACATTTTTATAGAATAACAAAGGATCTACCAGGTGGAAGGAATACTCACCGTTACAACGTAAGGAGGTATCCAGGTCCAGTCCGATATTCTGGTCAATTACACGGAACGGAATAGGGCTTGCCGTACCAAAAAGGTTGTTCATGATCTCCTTAATATTGAAGAAGTAGATTCTCTGGTCCTTCGCCGCATTACCGCCAAAGGTAAAACGTTTTCCGATATTGGAAAAAGTATTCTTAACGCTCTCGCCAAGATTGCCGTAGAACAAGCTGGGTTCTGTGGAAGAATCATATACGAACTCACCGGCATCCGCACAGAACTCTACGATTCCGCCCTGATCCACAATGATCATACACTGTCCTTCGTTAACTGCTACGATGGAGCCGTTAGAGATAATGTTCTCCACACCCTTGGTGTTGCTGTTACGTCCATTGGTTACTCGCTGTTGTCCTTTTACTACCAATACATCGTTGGAAAGAGAATCACAGTAGAAATACTCTCTCCACTGGTCAGCCATCATGCTGCTGACTGCATCTTTTGCTGCTCTGATTAAACCCATTACCGCACCTCCATTTTATATATGAAAAATTGATTTTTTCACATCTCTTATATTTTAGCAAATTTTACACATTCCCTCAACTGCTTTTCGTAAAATATCGTCATTTTTCCTTTACAATGTGTCTTTTTTCTACTAAACTGTGATATTAGAGATGTTTGATTACACTATACTATAAAAGGATTAAAAGAAATATGGGTAAAAAAGCTACAAAAGCCGCTGATAATATGTACTATCTCGCACGATGCGAAGCTGCCAAGGAAAATCCGGACTTCAGCAGCCGGGAAAAGGCCGCTGAACTGGTAGGCATCGACCGCACCAGACTGGCAAGGATCGAACTGGATACCATCGCCCCTTATCCGGAGGAAGTCAAGGCTATGGCAGAGGCATATAATACCCCGGAGCTGTGCAATTCCTACTGTGCCAGAGAATGCCCCATGGGGCGCAACAATGTATCAGAGGTTGACATTGTAGACTTTGACCGACTGGCGCTGAAAGTACTGGGATCCTTGAAAGATATCGACACGCTTCGTGCGTCCCTGATCGCTATCTCCGAAGACGGCGTGATCTCTGAGAATGAGCGTCCGGCATTTCAGGATATTCTGGATTCCCTGGAGAAGATCAGTACCAATGCCAAGGCATTAAAGCTCTGGGCCATTAAAAATATACACATTCTGGAGGAGGATGTCTGATCCTCCTCCTTTTTTAAACTATTTTTATAACACTCTCTTCGTTTTCCTTATTTTGCCGCCGCTTTCTCAGCAAATTCTGTGGTCACCAGTTTTTCATAGGGCACTCTCTCTTTCAGTACATCAGAATCCTCCAGAATATTCTGTAACAGGTCAAAAGCATCTTTGTGGAAGATCAGATCTTTTTTCCAGGTATCCTGCTCCTGATATCTGGCCACAATGGCTGTCAGCGTATCACTCCCGGTCTCTGCGAACTGGGGTGCAATACATTTGGCGATTTCTTCCGCACTGTGCTCCTGCACATAATCCATACCTTTTTGCAGGGCATCGGTAAATGCCTGGATTGTCTCCGCATTTTTCTCTATATAACTCTTCCTGGCAGAAAAAGAAGTATACGGTACATAGCCGGATTCCTCGCCTAAAGATGCCACCACATAGCCGTCGCCCTTCTGCTCTAACAGCGTAGCATGCGGCTCGAACTCAATGGTAAAGTCTCCCTGCCCGCCGGAAAAAGCTGCTGCCGTGGAACCGAAGTCAATGCTTTGGTCGATGGACAGATCCGTTGTCGGATCCATATTATTTTTCTCCAGAATATATTCAAATACCATCTCCGGCATACCGCCCGCTCTACCGCCTAAGACTGCAGCACCTTTTAACATATCCCACGAAAAGTCATCGATAGGCTCTCTCGCCACCAGGAAATTCCCTGCCCGTTGGGTCAGCTGGGCAAAGTTCACCACATAGTCTTTCGTTCCTCCGGCATAGGTATAAATCGTACTCTCGCTGCCCATGAAACCGATGTCCGCCTCACCGGTCAGCACCGCCGTCATAGTCTTATCCGCGCCGAATCCCGTTACCAGTTCCAGATCGATCCCGGCATCGGCAAAGTATCCTTCCTCGATAGCCACATACATCGGTGCATAAAAAATAGAGTGGGCTACTTCATTGAGCACCACTCTTGTCTTCTTTGGTCCGTTCGTCTGTTCTGTGCTGCCGCAGCCCGTAAGTGCACCTGCCGCAAGCAGCACAGCCAATACCGTTGCCATTACTTTCTTGGTTTTCATAATTGTTTATCCTCCCTGAGATTACATATCTATTCTATGTAATCCCGGGGAAAATGTTCCGGGTATTTACAGATTCGCCTTGATCTTGTCGATCATCTCCTGATATTCTGCATCCGTCAAAAAGGTCTTGCCGGGGTTCATCTCGAATGTGCCGCCCCACTCAAAACCGTCCTTGTACTTCGGGCACAGATGCATATGCAGATGGCAGCCGGTGTCGCCGTATGCTCCGTAATTTAACTTATCGGGGTGGAATGCTGCATGGATGGCTTTCGCTGCATGTGCCACATCCTCGAAGAATAATCTTCGCTCTTCCTCGCTGATGTCCACGATCTCACTGACATGGTCCTTATATGCTACGATGCATCTGCCGGGATGGCTCTGCTCCTTGAACAGGATCAGGCTGCTCACCTTCAGGTCACAGATGAAAATACCGAACTTATCTAACAGTTCCCCTCTCATACAATATCCACAATTTGCGTCTTTCATTTGTTCTCCTATCTGCCCACTTGCGGGGCGTGCCGTCTTAGGCTGTATTCTTATCCCGGTAACACCGGGTGGTATCAGCTACACTGTGATGTTGATCAGCTTATGAATATTCTCCGGGTCGTAATTCAATACCAGCTTAGCAGGGAAATCCAGTTCCCGCATCAGCTGTTCGGTCTCGGCAAACTTTCCTATGGCAAAACACATATGGCTGTCCGTTCCCATTATAACAGGCTGTTCATATTTCATGCAAGTCTTTAACAATTCCACGATATTTTCTCTGCCGCCTTGTCTTGTCGACCGTGGATTTAGAGAAGAATTGTTCACTTCCAATGCAACGTGCGCCTGCTTTGCTTCCCGCACCAGTTCCTCGTAATCTAAGGGGAATCTGCCGTCATCGGGATGCCCAAGTATTTTCACATAAGGATTCTGAAAAGCTCTCACGGAAGCTAACGTATTCTCCTTACGGCTTCCCGCGGTAAAAGCAAAGGGATGAATGCTGGCAAGCGCATAATCCATCTTCTGCAGATAACGTTCCTCCAGATCCAGTGTTCCGTCCGTGTCACAGATATTAGCTTCCACACCACACAAAAGATGAAGCCTTCCTCCTGTCACCGGTACCACTCTGCCGCTAACCTCTTCTCTGTCATACTCTCTGGGGATCACTTTGTAATTACTGAAAAAAAACTCATGCGGTCCTCCGGGAGATGCGGGACCATGTTCACTCATTCCCAGGTATCTGATCCCGACTGCCAGTGCAGCGTCTATATTCTCCAATAATGTACTATACGCATGCCCTGCTGCCAGAGTATGCGTATGAAGGTCCATAAATGCTTTCATAAAATTTTTCCTTTTTCCGATTTTGCTACTTATTTTATTTATCCTTATTTCTCTTTATTTTTCTTGTGGGCTCCCTTCTCGGGCTCCCCGGTTTTCGCGTCGTTAGCCAGTTCCGTTACCAGCTTTTCCACAATCATCTTCTTCATGTACACATCAAAACTTAAGAGGCAGATCAGGGCAAATTTCTGTAAGAATTCTCGTTCTTCTCCGGAGGTCTCCGCAAAGGAATTCTCTGCTCTGCGGAATTTGTCCACTACGTCTTTTTTTAAGTCCTCCAGCTGTTTCTTTTCCAAAGATACGACTTCTTTATATACGCTTTCCAGGTCAAATGCCTGTCCATTTTGAAAATAATGATCGGTGATCGGCTGCAACAGCGTCTGAATCTCATTCATGGGAATCACGCCCTTATAGTAATAGATGAAAATGAGCATCAGAACATGTTCCTTAGAATATTTCTTCTTCACCGGAGGAGGAAGCAGATCGTTTTTTGCATAATTGTTGATCATGGTCTTGGTCAGGACGCGGTCCTCGGTCTGCGGGCGTACTGCCGAACGCAGCTTCCTATCCATGAAAGTCAGTACCTGATCCATATACAGATCAATATTCGGAATATCTTCTGCTTTGATATATTCCACTTTTTCCAGGCTCTGTAAGATCGTCTGAAGTAATTCTTCTGTTGTCGCTGCCATAATGTCCTGCGGTCCTTTCCGTGGGTGGTTTCCGGTAATATTAACTCGAGAACGCGTGCTTCGCACTCTGATGTCTGCTTCGCTGTGTGTTCTCCGGGTTACATTAACTCGAGAACGCGTGCTTCGCACTCTGATGTCTGCTTCGCTGTGCGTTCTCCGGGTTACATTAACTCGAGAACACGTGCTTCGCACTCTGATGTCTGCTTCGCAGACGGTTCTCTCGTTAATAGCCACAAGAAAACAAATATCTGCTGCGCAGCTACTTGTTTTCTCTATGTGGCTATTATATAGTATCAAAAACTACATGTCAACACTTGTGCCTTTCCTTCATTCTCTGAATTTATGAAGATTTTATAACTATTTTGTTTCACGCCTTTACTTTAAAACTTTAGTATGCTAAAATACAGGTAGTTACGTTGTATAAATTACAACTATGGAAAGGTGTGTCGAGCATGAATAAAAAAATCAAAACGGATGCTGTGGATTCTCTGTTTGATGCAGTGTTATGTCTGCAATCCCGTGAGGAATGCTACAGTTTCTTCGAGGATCTGTGTACAGTCAATGAATTATTGTCTCTGTCCCAGCGCTTTGAAGTAGCTGCCATGCTGAAGGACGGTAAGACTTATTTGGAGATTGCTGAGAAAACAGGAGCCTCTACCGCTACCATCAGCCGTGTAAATCGTTCTCTGAATTACGGTAACGACGGTTACGAACTGGTATTTGACCGGATGGAGAAAAAGTCAGAAGCATAAATACCAATAAAAAAGACATTGGCGTATGTAGTAACTTCGTCAATGTCTTTTTATAATTATTCTTCTGCTTGATTTTCTCTCTTTTCTTCCTCTGCCACTTCCTTCAGTGCTTCCGCAATCGCTGCTTTCGCACTCTTACGTCCGGCTTTGACTGTCTTAGCAGCCTTTATCTTTCCCTTTTTATCAGGAACGGTCTGATTCATATCAATCTTACCCTGAAATACTGCATGTTCATCAATGACGATCACCGTGGTGACGATATCTCCAAGTACTTTTGCAGAAGCGGTCAGTTCCGCCTTCTCCGGCGCGTTGATATCGCCGGTCACTTCTCCTCCGATCAATACGGATGCGGCCTGTACATCTCCCATAACCACGCTTCCGGCTCCTAAGATCAGGTTTCCCGTCACCGTTACATTTCCGCCGATCTTACCATCGATTCTCGCAGAGCCATCCAGCGTAAAATCTCCGCTTAACTCCGCACCGGCACCGATCAGTGTATTCATTTTTGTATCTGTACTTTTTTTACCAAACATGTTTTTCCAAACCTTTCCGCGATCAACCACTGATTTCCAACATATCCATAGGATTGATATAACTTCCGTCCTTCTGCATCTGGTATCCCAGATCCGCATTATCCTCACCGATAACAAATAACGTGGTACCCTGCACTACCGTGTCTCCGGTAGCCACTGTTGCGTCCCCCTTGTTCCGATAGATGGTAATGTAGCCATTGCCATGATCCACCCACACACTGTGTCCATAGGTCTCATCATCATTCACTGCCATTACCGTACCGCTTGCTGCGGCAACCACCGTAGTGCCTACCGATGCATGGAAAATGCACATAGGATCACCTTCCGTTACCTCTTCCATAGATGCGGAACCCGTCAGCGGGAATTCCGTGGGAAGGCTCTGCTTCTCCAACGTTGCCGACAGTTCACTTTCGCTCTGTACCTTCTGGCTTACCGTATCACTTAAAATTTGTATTTCTTCTGCCTGCTCCGTCACCTGTGCTTCCAGCTTGCTGTTCTGCTCTGCCAGCGTCTTATTCTCTTCCTCTAACGCCACGACCTGTTCACGGCTCCGTCTGCCGGCATTCTCCCACAGCTGTCCTTCGTAGATAAAGTAGCCGATCACACCGCCGATGAGCACGCATAACACCAAAACTACTACTTCCACAATCCATGCACGTACACGGAACTGTCTTACATTGGCATCTGCTGCATCCGACGTAAGGATCAACACATGATTCAGTTTTCGCTTATGTTTATGTCTTTTCATAGAGTCACCTCCGCTAAACATCATCTCATTTTATCACAGGAAAGCACTTACAGCAATCATTTCTTAACATTTTTGTAATATTTTTCCAAGATTTTCTTCATTTTTTCGCATTTATGAATGATTTGTCCATAAATTTTTGTGCATTTTTACGAATCATCTATTTACTTTTACTACTCCCTGTGCTATGATGCAGTTGCTGGTGTAATGTTGTATACATTACCTGAAAGCAAATGACAGGAAAGAATTTTTTGGAGGTATCTATTATGAACAAAGGTACAGTAAAGTGGTTCAACAATCAGAAGGGTTATGGTTTCATTTCCGATGAATCCGGCAAGGATGTTTTCGTACATTACAGCGGATTGAACATGGATGGTTACAAGACTCTGGAAGAAGGCGCTGCCGTTTCTTTCGACGTTGTAGACGGTGAAAAGGGACCTCAGGCTGTGAATGTAACCAAGCTTTAATTATAAAATTGCATAATCAAATGTGTAATCGAAATGCCGCAGGGATTTAAAACCCTGCGGCATTTTATTTACTTTTAATGTATTTATGATGCGCTGCACACCGACAACACATCTTCCCATTTCATATTGCCACCAAACAGATCCAGGGCACTTCCGATAGTCACATTCATCCGGTTCTGCCCAAGTTTTTTTAATAAAAGCAAATCTTCCATAGAATGCACACCACCGGCATAGGTGATGGGATTTCCGGCATAGGAGCCAATGGATTTTACCAGTTCCTGTTCGATTCCCTGCGCCTTGCCTTCCACATCCACCGCATGGATCAGGAATTCCCCGCAATATGCTGACAGCTTTTCAAGCAACGCCTCATTCACGATCTCTTCTGTAAGTTTCTGCCAACGGTCCGTCACTACGAAATACTTCTCTTCCACGCGCTTGCAGCTGACATCCAGCACCAGATGCTCTCTCCCGACGGTATGAACCAGCTTCTTAAGTCTGTCGTAGTCAATCCGTCCCTCCCTGAACACATAAGAGGTTACGATCACTGCCGCAGCACCTGCTTCCAGATACTCAGATGCATTGTCCGCGGTAATCCCTCCGCCCACCTGCAGGCCGCCCGGATATGCCCTTAAAGCAGAAAGTGCCTGCCTCTTCGTAGCCTCATAATAAGGACTGTCCGAAGCATTCAGTAAAATGATATGTCCGCCTTTTAAATTGTTTTCTTGATACAGTCTGGCATAAAAAGCGGCATCCTGTCCGGATACAAAGTTCTCCTGCGCCTGATCGCCGAGATCCTTAAGACTTCCACCGACGATCTGTTTTACTTTTCCGTTATGAATATCAATACAGGGTCGAAATTCCATTTACTTCCTCTTTCCCCAAAAAATATTTTTGTATATTTTTCTGACATACGCACATACTACTTTCAAGCCAACCAGCTGTGGTTCGGACATAAATATCCCGTAATGGGTCATCTTGAAATGGAGGACATTATGAAAAATAAGACAAATAACACAATCTCCCACATTGGGAAAAAGTTACTGGTTCTGGGTATTCTCACAGTCTACCTGTGCATGGCAGCTGCCTGCGGCAATAACAAGAACAATAATAACTCCGGCAGCATGGCTGCCTCTCCTTCCCCTTCCACCTCTCCTGCCACTCAGGAGAGCACTGTGACACAGACCCCGGAGACCGGAACTGCTGCCACAGACAACATGGGGGATACCAATGGCAACGGTAATACCGTATCCGAAAATGATTCCATGCTGGACAATGCCGGCAACGCCGTGGGAGAAGCCGGCGATACAGTAGGCAATATCGTGGATGATGCCGCGAACGGAGTCTCCGATATCACCAATGATCTGGTAGGTAACGGTCAGAGATAAATTATACCTCTTCCATGATGGTACCTTCCCGGTAAGCCTCCAGGAGTTCTTCCAGATAGAAGATATTCTCCTGGATCTCCTTGCCGGTATCGGTATCCGCCACCAGTTTTCTGCGGGGGAAATTCTCCACTACCACAGAATCCGAGAAAATATCCGATTCCTTGATGATTGCAGCTTCCGTGGATTCAAAGGGCTCGTGGGCTACCAAGCGCATTCCTCTGGAATTACATACCAGGGTATAGCCTGCGATTCCTGTCTTCTTCTGGTATGCCTTGGAGAAGCCGCCGTCGATGATCAAAAGTTTCCCTCCGCATTTGATGGGGGATTCTCCGTGAATCTGTTCCACAGGCACATGCCCGTTGACAATATGGGCATCGATCTTATCCAGTCCGAATTCCTCCAGGATCTTACCGATGACTTCTTCATTTTCCAACAGCTTGTAGTAACTGTTCTTCTCTTCTGCATGAGTCTTCTTATCTTCCAGGAAATACCGCTCAAATGTCGCCATCTTTGCCTTGCCGAACACCGGGGATCCGGGGCCCGCCCAGATGTACCATATCATATCCTGTCCCATGGCACGTTCCTTGGTATCCTTGGCATAGTAACCTCTTCTGGCATAATACTCCAAAATGTCATACAGTGCTTTCCCGCAATATTCTTTTCCGCAGATCTCCACCTGCATGAAGCTTCCGTCCGGATTTAAAGGAACGCAGCCGTGATACAGGAGGTTACCATTATAGATCTTATACATGCCGCCTTTGGAAAAGAGGAATTTTACATGGCGCTGCAGTTTTTCACAGCGCGTAAATACCTGCTGTAAGCGCAGCATGACCTTGCTTTCTTCCTCGGTGAGTTCGTAAGGGTGTTCCGGATCCACGGTAGGGAAATCCACGTCCTTCATGGGATATTCTTTGCCATCCAGCGTAATGATCTTCCGTTCAAAATCGATCCGGTGCAACAGCATCCGGTCTTCCATATGGAACTCGGGGTGCCGCATGACAAGCTGCCCCTCCAGCTTGAACTGCAAAATGGCAATTGCCTTATGCATCTTGGTATCCAGTCCGAGGTCCTTGGTATTGTAATCGGTATTGAACTTGATGGTAAAGGCATCGCAGTTGGTATTTTCGTAAGTCTCCAGTGCAAAGGTGGCAAGAGGCAGCAGGTTGATGCCGTAGCCGTCCTCCAGGGTGGCGAGATTGCCGTATCTGGCAGACATGCGGATCACGTTGGCGATGCATGCCAGGCTTCCCGCCGCAGCGCCCATCCACACCATGTCATGATTGCCCCACTGGACATCCACGGAATGGTACTCACACAAGGTATCCATGATGATATGGGGACCGGGTCCTCTGTCATAGATGTCTCCGACGATATGAAGGTGATCAATGACCAGCCGCTGGATCAGGTGGCTTAAGGCAATGATAAACTGCGGTGCTCTGCCGATGCGGATGATGGTATGGATAATCTCATTATAGTATGCCTCTTTGTCCTGGATCTCTTCCTTCTCGGTGATCAGTTCTTCGATGACGTAGGCAAAGTCTTTGGGCAGGGCTTTTCTGACCTTGGAACGGGTGTATTTGGAGGAGACACGTTTGATGACCTGCACCAGGCGGTGGAGGGATATTTTATACCAGTCTTCGAGGTTATCTTCTTCCCGCTCCACAATCTCTAATTTGCTCTCGGGATAATAAATGAGGGTCGCCAGGCTTTTTTTATCTTTGTTGCTGATGGTGTTGCCGAATTCTTCGTCGATCTTACGGCGTACAGAACCGGAGCCGTTCTTTAAGACGTGATTGAACTGCTCGTATTCGCCGTGGATGTCAGTGAGGAAGTGTTCGGTACCTTTGGGAAGGTTCAGGATGGACTGGAGGTTGATGATCTCCGTGGAGGCTGCTGCTTGTGTTTTATACTGGTGTGAGAGGGTCTTTAGGACCTTCTGTTCCATTTCGTTCATGAAATTCACCTTTCTATGTTAGTTCACGAAGCGTACGGATACCATGTCTCGATGTAAAGTCTCCGAGTGTGAATTTTCTAGGAAAAGTGATTCAGTTGTTCTACTTAACACGGGCACGCCTACACGCGCCATCCGTGTGCGCCAAAAGCCATGCACACATGGCTTGGCTGTCGCAAACATCGTGTTTGCTCCACCCTGTTCTTCAACACTTTTCAAGAAAATGTCAACACTCTACGACAAACATCGTCGCCATGGCATCCATCCACTTCGTCAGTTCATGACTTTACCAGGTAATTACATCGCTGCATTGATAACATCAGACATGTTGTACATGCCGGCGGGTTTGCCTGCCAGGAACTTGGCAGCCTGGATGGCGCCCTTGCCGAAGACGGCTTTGGAGTAGGCGGTATGGGAGAAGGTTACGACTTCGTCTGCTCCGGCGAAGATGACATCATGGTCGCCGACGATGGTGCCGCCTCTGACGGCACTGATACCGATCTCTTTTTTAGGTCTCGGTTCTCTGCGCGTACTGCGGTCGTAGACGTATTCGTATTCGCCATTAAATTCTTCGTTGATGGAATCCGCAAGTGCCAGTGCGGTACCGCTGGGAGCATCTACTTTGAGGTTATGGTGTTTCTCTACGATCTCCATGTCGAAACCAGCATTTGCCAGTACACCGGCTGCCTCTTTTAACAGCTTTAACATCAGGTTGATGCCTAAGGACATGTTGGCGGATTTTAAGATAGCCACGTGTTTTGCCGCTTCGTCCACTTTAGACAGCTGTGCCTCGGACAGACCGGTGGTACACAGTACACAGGGGATCTTTTTCTCCACGCAGTAATTTAACAGCCTGTCTACTGCCACAGCTGCGGAGAAATCAATGATGCAATCTGCTGCCACATCACATTTTGCAATATCCGTGAATACAGGGTAAGGATTGTGTCCATCGTCTCTGGCATCGATTCCCGCCACCAGTTCCATATCGGGATCTACCGCGATCAGTCCGCTGATCACCTGTCCCATTTTACCGTTACATCCATGCATGATAACTTTTACCATTTTTGTTCTCTCCTATCTTAATATCCTTATATACTTAAAAACATCCCGCCTATGATAAAAATTTCACAGGCGGGATTCTTCCACTCTTGCTTTTTAATTTCCAGCCTACAGGACACCATAATCCTTCAGGGCTTTTTCAAGCCTTTTGGCATTTGCCTCATCCATTTCGCACAGAGGCATACGAAACGCTCCGGCTCCCATTCCCATCATATTCAGTGCTGTCTTCACCGGGATCGGATTCACTTCGCAGAACAGTGCATTACACAGATCCATAGCATCTAACTGCATCTGACGGCTGCCTGTCACATCTCCGTCGAAGAATTTCTGGCAGATCTCGTGAGTCTGTGTCGGTGCTACATTGGAAAGCACGGAGATAACTCCGATACCACCCAGAGACAGGATGGGTACGATCTGGTCATCATTACCGGAATAGATATCCACGACGCCCTGACCGATAGCTGCCAGATGTGCGATCTGGCTGATGTTGCCGCTGGCTTCCTTGACACCTACGATGTTCTCTACATCCTTACACAGCTTCACCACAGTCTCCGGCAGGATATTGCAGCCGGTACGGCTGGGCACGTTATACAGGATGGCGGGAACCTTCACGGAATCCGCAACGGTCTTAAAGTGACGGTACAATCCCTTCTGGGTTGCTTTATTGTAATAGGGGCTTACCAGCAGGATACCGTCCACACCGTATTTTTCCGCTTCCTGAGACAGATATACTGCAGTATCGGTGCAATTAGAACCGGTGCCGGCCACTACGGGGATTCTCTTCGCTACTTTGTCCACACAATATTTGATGGTATCTAAATGTTCCTCATGGGTCAATGTAGAACTCTCTCCCGTGGTACCGCATACAATAATGGCATCTGTGCCGTTTACGATCTGGAATTCGATCAGTTCACCGAATTTCTCATAATTGACAGATCCATCTTCGTTCATGGGTGTGACGATTGCCACGCCTGCTCCTTTAAAAATAGCCATATGTTTCCTCCATTTACAAAACGCCAGCGCACAATGGCGCCGGCGCTGATTATCCAAGCTTATTTGATAGCGCCCCATCTGCTTACGAGATGACAGTCATACGCTTCTTAAACGTATGCCCAAGATAACATATACAGGATACCTTATCTTTCGGCGTGTTCCCCTTTCTTCTTCCCTCAACGGTACCTGTTACCTCCGAAAAAATACTCTTGAAAAACGCAACCTCTATCTTCTTAAATATAATTTTATGATAGCATTAACCCATGTGACTGTCAATCCCAGACCTTGAATTTTACAGTCTCGATCTTGGAGACTTCATCTGCCAGAACGCATATTTCATCGTTCAGGGTGATTCCTGTCAGGATCACATCCGTATCTCCTCTGCATTCCAACAGTGCCTTCAGTGTATCCACTGTAATGATATCCTTTTCCACCAGTCCCAGCACTTCATCTAAGATCAGCAGATCGCATTCTCCGGTGGTCAGAACCTTTTTGGCGAAGCCGATTCCGTTACGGATGTTCTGGATCTCCTCCTGCTTCTTCTCCTCCGGCAATTCCACAAAATTGCTGTCCGATTTTTCGAAACGGAACAATTTGATCTCCGGTTCCATCCTGCGCAGAAAATCCGAATCTTCCAGTCCCTTTCCCTTCAGAAACTGAATAATGACGACTCTCTTCCCCTCTACCGCTGCCTGTACTGCTCTTCCGATTGCTGCCGGTGATTTGCCTCTGCCATCGCCGGTATAAATATAGATGCATCCTTCTGCCATTACACACCTCATGGTCTATCTGCGCTTGCGCCAGGTAGCTGTCTGCAGTTGCTAGTTGCCTATGCATTTCTTTATACCATATATTGTAAATTTTTGCAATCTTTTGTCGTCAGACTATGGATTCCCGGGCTTCCTCCACCAGTTCCAGTTTGCTGACGGACACTTCGAATGCGACACGTTTCTCCACATTTTCTTCATCCAGTTTCTTCATATATTCACGGCTTTGGATCCGTCCCCAGATGGCACAGCGCTCTCCCACTTTGAAATGTTCTGCATAGCGCGCATTGCGTCCCCAGCAGATACAGGGAATGTAATCAGACTTGCCGTAAGGGCGGTTCACAGCAAGCAGCAGGTCTGCGATCTCCCTTCCTAACGGTGTCTTGCGGTATATCGGCTCCTTACATATATATCCATCGAGATAGATCTGGTTCGTCTTGGAACTTTCTTCCATCTCCTCGATAAATTTCACCTCTCTGGCAAACACAGACAGCACCAGTCTGTTCTTACGCTCCTCATGACGGTTATAGGACCGGAACTGCCCGTTAACGCACAAAAGCATTCCGATATAGCTTGCTGTCACATCTAACAGTCTCTCCGAGACCATCACCGGTATGATGTCGAAGCTGTCGCTCAGTCTCGTACACCTTAAATCCACCATGTAGAATCCTTCCCCGTAGATCTCATGGCTGTAGGAAAAATTGCTTACCACTTCCCCCATCACCGTTACCTGATTGTTTTCAATAACCTTATCTGTCATTTTTGTTCTCCCTTCTACATCTTCTGACTCTTCTACAACAATCCTTATGTATTGCACTACTATTTATACTCTATTTTTTATCGTTTGAGTACTAAAACCCATCGCATAAAAATGCAAATACCGCACAAAAGGGATTTCTTTTCCATACTTTTTCATATGGAAAACCAACAAAAACGTTGATTTTACACGGTTTTTTCTTGCGTCCGGAAATGATAAGTGCTATACTGAAACAGTTTGAAAAAAGGTTAAATCAGTTGCACGCATTTTTAGAAAGGCAAGGATTTTTATGAGACAAAAAAGAGAAGATGTCAGAAACGTTGCAATCATTGCTCACGTAGACCACGGTAAAACCACTCTGGTGGATGAGCTGTTAAAACAAAGCGGTGTATTCCGTGAAAATCAGGAAGTTGCTGAGCGTGTCATGGACTCCAACGATATCGAGCGCGAGCGTGGTATCACCATTCTGTCCAAGAACACTGCTGTTATGTATAAGGGTACCAAGATCAACATCATCGACACCCCGGGTCATGCAGACTTCGGCGGCGAGGTAGAACGTGTCCTGAAGATGGTAAACGGTGTTATTCTGGTAGTGGATGCTTTCGAGGGTGCTATGCCCCAGACCAAATTCGTGCTTCGTAAGGCACTGGAATTAAAGCTTCCCGTTATCGTATGTATCAACAAGATCGACCGTCCCGAAGCAAGACCCGATGAAGTCGTAGACGAAGTACTGGAGCTGTTCTTAGAGCTGGATGCAGACGATTCCCAGTTAGACTGTCCTTTCGTGTACGCTTCCGCCAAGGCAGGTATTGCTTCCCTGGATGCTGATGAGATGGGTACCGATATGGAGCCTCTGTTCGAGACCATTATCAACTACATTCCCGCTCCCGAAGGTGACCCCGATGCAGCTACCCAGGTACTGATCAGTACCATCGATTATAATGAGTATGTAGGCCGTATCGGTGTCGGTAAGGTTGACAACGGTACCATCCGTGTCAATCAGGATGTGGTCATCTGTAACCACCACAACCCCGACAAGATCATCAAGACCAAGGTCAGCAAGCTGTACGAGTTCGACGGTCTGAATAAAGTAGAGGTAAAAGAAGCCGGCATCGGTTCCATCGTTGCCATCTCCGGTATCAGCGAGCTTCACATCGGTGACACCATCTGCTCTCCGGAAAATGTAGTACCCATTCCTTTCCAGAAGATCAGTGAGCCCACCATCGCCATGCAGTTCATGGTAAATGATTCTCCTCTGGCAGGCCAGGAAGGTAAATTCGTTACCAGCCGTCACCTGCGTGACAGACTGTTCCGTGAGTTAAATACCGATGTATCCTTACGTGTGGAAGAGACAGATTCCCCTGACCGTTTCAAGGTATCCGGTCGTGGCGAGCTGCATCTGTCTGTGCTGATCGAGAATATGCGTCGTGAAGGCTTTGAATTTGCTGTAAGTAAGGCTGAGGTTCTATATCATACCGATGAGAACGGCAAGAAATTAGAACCTATGGAATTAGCTTATATTGATGTTCCCAACGAGTTTGCCGGTGCTGTCATCGAGAAACTGGGACAAAGAAAAGGTGAGCTTCGTAACATGGGGTCCATCTCCGGCGGCACTTACACCCGTCTGGAATTCTCCATCCCCGCAAGAGGACTGATCGGTTACCGTGGCGAGTTCATGACCGATACCAAGGGTAACGGTATCCTGAACACCGTATTTGATGATTACGGTCCTTACAAGGGAGACATCCAGTATCGTAAGATGGGTTCCCTGATCGCATTCGAAGCCGGCGAAGCTATCACCTACGGTCTGTACAATGCGCAGGAGCGTGGTACTCTCTTCATCGGCCCCGGTGAAAAGGTATACTCCGGTATGGTCATCGGTCAGACCGGACGCAACGAGGACATCGAGATCAATGTCTGCAAGAAAAAGCAGCTGACCAATACCCGTTCCTCCAGTGCTGACGAAGCCCTGCGTCTGACACCTCCCAGGGTTCTGTCTCTGGAGCAGGCTCTGGACTTTATCGATACCGACGAGCTGTTGGAGGTAACTCCTACGAACCTTCGTATCCGTAAGAAGATCCTGGATCCGACCCTGAGAAAACGTGCCATGATCAATAGAAATGCTTAAAAAGATCTATAAATATAACCACCTTCATGTACTGCAGGCAGTATGTGAAGGTGATTTTTTAACTTGAGAGTTAGTGAAGAAGCCACGAACGCCCACGGCGGATGGAATGTCCTTCCTCGATGTGGGGTCTCCCGGTGGGAATTTTCTAACGAAAAGTGAGTAGCGGTTCTAATCCGTACGGGCACGGCTCCAGTTGCCATCCATGGCAACATCCGCCTGTCGCGAACGTCCTGTTCGCTCCACCCTGTTTTTCAACACTTTTCGAGAAAATATCACCACCTCCCGACAAACATCTTCGGAAGGACATTCCATCCGCCGTGGGCGTTCTGTTTACTGATTCCGCTAAAATCCATTGAATAACAGAAAATAGTGGAATTAATGTTTTGTGAGCAAATAATTTCCTCCATAATTGCAGAAAAGATCTAAAACAGAGGAATTGCTTCTTCTATAGAACTTTTTTCTATTCAATTTCCACCATTTTCATTAGTTTAAGGCTTTTTTAGTGGAAACCAGTAGCCTGCAGTTGGGGTAAGGACAAGCAGACTCTAAGCAGCCGTCGGTACTTAGCGAGGGTATTGTCCTCGCTTATGTACCGCTACGGTCTGCGTCCGAAGCGGAAGCGGGTCTGCGGTTCTTAGCCCCAATGCGGGCTACGGGGATTTGATAGCATTTCTTAATTAACTTTCAAGT
>CAMEOT010000011.1 GCA_945929965.1 uncultured Lachnospiraceae bacterium | reverse complement strand
CATCATCTGTAAATTCTCCTGAGAGAATCATAGCTGCATTGTCTGCAACTATATATGCACCTCCGTCATTTCCTGCTTCTACATATTCATTGTAAGTATCATATCCGAGGAAACCAAATGCAAGATCCTGTTCTGAAAGCGGCTCTGCTTCTTCTATGTTGGTTACTTCTGTGGTTACTTCTGTCTCTGTTGCTTCAGCTTCCGTCTCTATCTGCTTTCCTATGGAATGTAAGTCTTTACGGTTTCCTTCAGCGCCGCTTTTATCAGCTGCTCGAAGGACTGTGCAAATCTCTCGTCATCCTCTTCTGTTCGCTTCTTCGGACCTTTTAAATGATTTTTATGAGAAGCTCTTCTTGCCTTTTTATTCAGATGTCGTTCCATGAGCATCTGGTCGATGTTCTCATCCGTGTACCATTTACCGGACTGGTGGATGGCGTAGGCACTCTTGCCCAGCGCCATGGCTGCCACGCCATAGTCCTGAGTTACCACGATATCACCCCTGCGACAGAGACTGATTAACTTATAATCCACTGCATCCGCCCCGGCTCCCACGACCACTACCTCGCTGTAACCGGAAGTCAGTATATGATTGGTATCGCACAGAAGTGTCACCGGAATCTGATATTTCTTTGCAATCTTTTCCACTATGTCCACCACCGGACAGGCATCCGCATCCACATAAATCTGCATAAGTAAGTTCTCCACCGCCTTTCCTGTACTTAAAATTATAGCGGCTTTATCCTATGTTTACAAGTTACTTTCCTGTGGGAATCGACTATTGAATGCCAGTCGGAGCACTACTCCGCCAGATACATCTTCAGGCTTCCTTCCACAGCATCCATGGCTTCCTCCACACTCGCCTGCCCGTTTAGGTATGCCTGTAAGCTCTCGGTCAGGGAGGTCTCGATTTGAGTGTCTTCCTTGAGGCACAGGGTGGCTGCAAGGCACAGCTCCATCAGATGGTTAGCGGTCTCCTCAGAGTAGGATTTGATGGCGAACTCTACGGTGCTTCCGTCGATATCATAGGTGGTATAGGCTTCCGCCATGCTGCGGTCTGTTGCTGCCTGCGCCTCCAACGCTTTTGCATTGACAGGGAATCCCTCATAGGTATCCACGCTCTGTAATTCTTCGGACAGGGCAAAACGCAGGAACTCTTTTGCGGTCTCCACATGCTCACTCCGGCTGTTGATTCCAATGACCATCTTCGGATAAAATGCATTTTCCATGGAGACCACATTGGCATTCAAAAGCTCCGCCACTGCATATGGCATCATTGCCTCATTAAAGCCGTCGGTCTCCTGAAGTACCAGCTTCACATCAGATCCCAGATCCCAGATATTCGTTGCACGGCCTTCTTTTCTGGAAGGCAGGATGCCGCAGTTATCCGCAATCTTCTTCAAATCTTCCAGCCAGGGACGTAAGATATCACGATTCACCTGACGGTTCTGTAAAATATCATCCACGATCAACGGATAGAACTCTTTCACCAGTTCGCCGCAGGTACGGTCTCCCAGATAGCTCTCCGTCTTTCCGGATACCGTCTTTGCAATAGCATCCATGCTGCTCATTTCCTCCGGCTGCACATCCCTGCCGACAGCTAACAATAATCCGAATTGCAGCGGCACCGCATACCGGGTTCCATCCGTCTCTTCATAGGCTGTTGTAATGTTGGAAAGCAGGGTTCCGTCCTCTTCCATGGGCTGCAATATCTCCTGCAGATTAAACAGCAAGCCCTTAGAGGCATAAGTATCCAGTTTCAGATGATCCATCACCATGAGATCCGGTCCGTTGCCGGAGGTCAGGGAAGTGTTCAGATCCTGATAGATCTGCTGATAATCCGCATTTCCGCTGTATTTATCCGTCATGGAGATTGCCGCATCCATATGGATCAGTACCTCCGGATGCTGCTTATGATACTGCACCGCAGCCTGCTGTAAAAAGAAGCTCTCCTCCACGGTATACAGCGTCAGTTCTTCAGTCACCTCTATCACCGCGTCGGGATCATATCTATAAATCATTATTTTATCCCCGCTCTCACTTCCAAACCACGCGTATACACTGCCATCCGACAGCGCCACAATATCCCTGCACCACTGATCCGACAGAGAAAAACCGGTATCGATTCCCTGAAGCAGCTTCTGCCAGTTGGTATCGCCCACGTCGCAACGGAAGAATCCGTCTGCATCCGCCGCATATACTGTGCCGTCTTCCAGCACGCTGAAATAAGCAGAGCTGTAACTGTCCTGGGAAAAGGGAATCTCTCCCTTAGATTTTGCCCCATTGCTTCCGTCCAGCTGCATCTGCAACAGACCGTTCACGTTCCCCTGTTCATCCGCCTGTGCCAGATACAACGTGTCTCCCACAGCGCTGACCCACTTATTATCCGCCAGAGTTCCGCTATCGATCAGACTGTCGCTCTCCTGACTGCTTACCAGACTTCCGTCCTGTGCCAGTACAACATCCAGGGAAAAATAAGACAGTCCCACTAACAATCCGTCCTCCGTCATTGTCACATACTGTGGCGTATCATAGAACCGATAGCCATCCATATCCATAGGCTCCAGCCACTTCTGTGGTGTAATATCCAGCGCACTGCCGTCCGCTTCCTTCCACAGATGTGCGGAAGAGTTCTCCTCGTCCCGGTAACAGTTGCCGTACAGGTACTGATTCCCCTCCGCATCCTGCAACAATGTAAAACTGTCACTACTCTCCAGATTCTTTCCCTCGGGAAGCGCCTTCAGCCAGTCCTTCGTCACTTCCGTCAGAGTATCTCCTTCTCCCAGCTTCCATTCCTCCAGAGTGGTCTGTCCTTCCGATCCGCCTGCCACGAGAAAATGTAATTCATCACCCGAACGGAAGATCTGGCTGATATTTTTGTCCTTCCATTCCTCCGGAAGTGAGAGTTCCATCTCTACATATCGCCCTTTCTGCACTTCATCAGGTGACGCTGCAATCTGCAGATCGTTCTTCTTCCCGCACCCGGTGAACAGTCCCATGACGATTGCCATGCAGGTCGCCAGTGCAATTCCTTTCTGCATGTTATTGTTATTAAAGTAGTTTCTGTTTCGCATCTTAATATCCAGTCCCTTCCCGTAATCTGTAAATTTGCCATTCCACAGCTTTTCTTACAGGAAAAGTATAGTGGTTTCTTTTTTAAGATAACAGTAGGCACGGTTTAAGATGCCATTAGCACCTCTTTAAGATTTGCTTAATTTACTCACATAAAAACGGAACCGGCACAAACGCCGATTCCGTCTTCTCCGGGAACCCTTTTAGGAATTCAATATCTTCATAAATTCTTCTCCGGTAATGGTCTCTTTTTCATATAAATACTGAGACAGTTCATCCAGTTTAGCACGATTTTCCATCAGGATCTGTCCTGCCTTCTCATGCTGTTTTTTCACCAGCTCCACGACTTCTCTGTCGATGGCCGTCTGGGTCTCCATGGAACAGGTCAGGGAGGAATCTCCACCCAGATACTGGTTCGTCACAGTCTCCATGGCTACCATATCAAAATCTTTGCTCATACCGTAGCGGGTGATCATGCCTCTGGCAAGCTTGGTAGCCTGTTCGATATCGTTGGAAGCTCCGGTGGTCACAGACCCGAAAGCAATCTCTTCCGCGGCGCGTCCGCCGGTCAGTGTAGCGATCTTATTCTCCATCTCTTCCTTGCTCATCAGATAATGATTGCCTTCCTCTTCCACCTGCATGGTATAACCCAGTGCACCAGAGGTACGGGGAACAATGGTGATCTTCTGCACCGGTGCGGAATTGGTCTGCTTCGCTGCCACCAGTGCGTGTCCGATCTCATGGTATGCCACGATCCGCTTTTCCTTATCTGTAAGGATGGCATTCTTTTTCTGATAACCGGCAATGACTACTTCAATACTCTCTTCTAAGTCTGCCTGGGTTGCGAACTTACGTCCATCTCTGACTGCACGAAGAGCTGCCTCATTGACGATATTGGCAAGCTCCGCACCGGAGGCTCCGGAAGCCATACGTGCGATCTTATTGAAGTCTACATTATCTGCGACTTTGATCTTGCGGGCATGCACTTTCAGGATTTCTTCTCTTCCTTTCAGGTCGGGAAGCTCTACCGGCACCCGTCTGTCAAAACGTCCGGGACGTAACAGTGCGGGATCCAGACTCTCCGGACGGTTAGTGGCCGCCAGAATGATGACACCGTTGTTGCCTTCAAAGCCATCCATCTCCGTTAACAGCTGGTTCAGGGTCTGTTCTCTCTCATCGTTACCGCCCACCTGTCCGTCACGCTTTTTACCAATAGCATCGATCTCATCGATAAATACGATACAGGGAGCCTTTTCCTTCGCCTGCCTGAACAGGTCTCTGACCTTGGAGGCACCCATACCTACGAACATCTCCACGAATTCCGAACCTGACATAGAGAAAAAGGGAACATTGGCTTCTCCGGCTACTGCCTTGGCTAACATCGTCTTACCGGTTCCGGGAGGGCCTACTAAGAGGATGCCCTTCGGCATGGAAGCACCGATCTCTTTGTATTTGTCGGGGTCATGCAGGTATTCCACGATCTCTGTCAGATTTTCCTTCGCCTCGTCCTCACCTGCCACATCGGTGAACTTGATACCATTGGAAGACTTCACATAGACCTTCGCATTGCTCTTGCCCATGCCTCCCATGCCGAACATCATGGAGTCTCCGCCGGCCTTTTTCGCCATCTGACGGTACATCAATTGTCCGAAGCCAATAATGATGATCAAAGGCAGCAGCCAGCTGATCAGAAAGCTTAAGAGTGGTGAAGCTTCCTCCACGATCTCACTGGAGAATTTGGCCCCGCTGTCATACAGTCTCTGCGTTCTGTCCGGATCATCCATCAGGCCGGTCTTGTAGATGGTCTTGTCATTTTTTGCCGTGAATACGATCTGATTGTCCTGGACCTGTACCTCATCGATCTGTTTATCATAAGTCATCTGCATAAAAGTATTGTAATCCACTTCCTTCACTGCCCGCTGTACGATCTGCGGTACCAGAAGACTGTTGATCAGGATAATCACGATCAGCGCAATCATATAATAAAATATGAACGGTTTTTTGTTTGGTTGTTTGACTTCCTGCATACATTTTCCCTTTCTCATTCTTGTATTATTGTCCAAATCTGTTGTAATAAATCAATCATAGACACTTTTTGCCACACAATCAATGGATATTCTCTTACCTTATTCTAAAAAAAGGATAAACTTATGCGGTGAAAAGACTACGTTTTTCAAAATCTGTTTCTTTCCATTTTCAAGCAAAACAAGCCACAACACAGTATTCTGTGTCGTGGCCCTTATTATGTTCCGTTATTATAAAAAAGTGCTAAGTATTACTTTCTCTGTAAGAAATCAGGGATCTTCAAAGATTTCTCTTCTACGGAGCTTCTGATATCCGTAGGCTTATGAATACCGGGTACGGGCTGTACGGGTCTCGGAGCCTGTCCTCCCTGTGCTGCGGGGGTAGCAGGCGCGGTGGGCTGCAGTCCCTTCAGAGAAGTCGGAGTCATATGGGAAGCGGGCTGTCTGAATGCAGCGCCTCCGCCTAAGCGGCTCTGTACCGCACTGTTTGCCTTATCTTCCAGACCGGTAGCGATAACGGTAATCGTACAGCTATCGGACTTGGACTCATCGTACATGGCACCGAAGATAATATTCACATCGTCGCCTGCAAGCTCCTGTACATAGCTTGCCGCATCGGATGCGTCTGCCAAAGTAATATCTCCGGAGATATTGATAATGACATGAGAAGCACCGGAAATAGTGGTCTCTAACAGAGGGCTCTCTACTGCCATCTTGACAGCTTCCATAGCCTTGTCATCGCCCTTGCCTTCACCGATACCGATATGCGCGATACCTTTGTCCTTCATAACAGTCTGTACATCTGCGAAGTCCAGATTGATGACTGCGGGAACATTGATCAGGTCAGTGATTCCCTGTACTGCCTGCTGCAGTACTTCATCCGCCTTCTTCAGTGCTTCGGGCATGGTGGTACGTCTGTCCACGATCTCCAACAGCTTATCATTGGGTATTACAATCAGGGTATCCACGTGTTCCTTGATACGCTCGATACCGTTTAACGCATTCACCATACGAGCCTTTGCTTCAAAGCGGAAAGGCTTCGTCACTACACCAACGGTTAAGATGCCCATATCCTTTGCCAGCTTTGCCACTACCGGAGCAGCTCCGGTTCCGGTACCGCCACCCATACCGCAGGTAACAAATACCATGTCTGCACCCTTCAGTGCTGCGGAGATCTCTTCCGCACTCTCCTCGGCAGCCTTCTCACCGATCTCAGGCTTGGCTCCCGCGCCAAGACCCTTGGTAAGCTTCTCACCAATCTGCAGCAGCTTCGGAGCCTTACAGAGCTGTAATGCCTGCTTATCGGTATTCACACCGATAAAGTCCACTCCGTCAATTTTCTCATCTACCATTCTATTTACAGCGTTGTTACCCGCGCCACCTACACCGACTACGATGATCTTGGCAGCTACATCCGCGTCATTTGTCTTAATTTCCAGCAAGGTTAGTTCCTCCTTTTAACCTTTTTCAACTTCACATAGACTATCATATAATCATTTTACAAATTTAGCAACCTATTTTTTCAAAATGTTTCACAAATGTTTCACGCATCCGGCTTGAATGTAAATTTCCCCTTTCCTTCCTCATAATTTTCCATCTGCAGGGTCCCGCTTTTTCCTTCCAGTTTCTCCAAAAAACCAGGCAAAAGCTGCAGCTTGTCCTCCAGATGGCTGCTGTCACTGCCCATGGCTACCTTGATCTGTCCAAAGTAGATCGTAACCTCTCCGGAAGAGTGAAGGTAGATCTTGTCCGCAACCAGTGAATATTTATTTAACAGCTTGGTCAGATCCATGATTCTGGCAAATACCTGCGGATCTTCTACCGGCAGCTGCTCCCCCAGCACGATATGATCGAAGGACAGTCCTGTGATCTGTGGAATCCCCTGGGTACGGATCCCTGAGCTTTCCACCACATAGCCGTCCTTGTCAAAATACATATAGGTATCCAGATATTTCACATATCCTGCCAGCGCTTTTTCGTATACGGTGATCTTTATGGTGTCGGGCGCCAGAATGGATACGTTCATCACATCCACAAAGGGAATGTCCTGAATACCTCGGTCTCTGTATTTTAACGAAAGATACAGGGAATTGTCCCCTAACGGTCCCGCCATTACGATCTCTTTGATCTCGTCTTCCGTATAATGCACATTGCCCTCCACATACACGGTACGGACCGTATACACGGAGTGCAATGCGACGGCTCCCCCGCCCAGTGCAAGCAGCAGGATGCCTATGATCACTATTCTTCTGATAATTCTGCTTCGGTCTCTATACACTGATGATCCGTGCTCCTAATTCTCTGAAATCTCTGCAGATATTCTCATATCCGCGTTCTATAAAATGCTGTCCCGTTACGAAGCTCTCACCCTCCGCCGCAAGTCCTGCTAAAACCAGTGCTGCCCCACCTCGGAGTTCACAGGCGTCCAGCCGCTCTCCATGAAGATGTTCCACTCCGGTGATCACCGCGTGCTGTCCGTCTTTTAAGACGATCTGTGCCCCCATACGGTTTAAGGGTTCTGCAATTCGAAACCGATTTTCGAAAATATTCTCTTCAATACAACTGATCCCCTCTGCCATGGTCAGTACCGCCATCGCCGCCGACTGCAGATCCGTGGGGAATTCCGGGTACGGTCCGGTCTGCAGATGCCCGATACTCCCTGGTCTCACCGGTGCCTGTACGAACAATCCCTCTTCGGAGACGGTACATTGTGCTCCCATTCTCTCCGCAGCCACAGTCACTGCTTCCATCTGTCTCCAGGGTGCCTGATTTAACAGTACACTCCCGCCGCAGCCGATACAGCCAAACAGATACGTTCCTGCTACGATCCGGTCCGTCGGAACCGTATACCGAGTTCCGTGAAGATCTTCGCCACCATGGATGATAAGTTCCGGACTTCCGATTCCTTCGATTGAAGCCCCGCATGCCGTCAGGAATTCACAAAGTGCAATCACTTCCGGCTCTAAAGCTGCACCGGTGATCACAGTGTCTCCGGTGGCTTTTACCGCTGCCAGCAAAATATTCTCCGTGGCGCCAACGCTTGGGAACTTCAGTGTGATCCGGGCACCGTGCAGATTTTTTGCCCGTGCAGACAAAAGTCCATCCTCTTCGAGGAATTCAACACCCATCTGTTCCAGTGCATGAATATGCAGATCAATGGGTCTGTCGCCGATGACACATCCTCCCGGATGTTCCATGGTCACATAACCGCATCTGCCGAGCAATGCTCCCAGCAGACACAGCGATGAGCGCATACCGGTAATGGCTTCTCCGCGCATTCTCCTTGCCTCTGCTCTCTCACAGGGCAGGTCATCTCTGCCTCCCGGCTGTACCCGGATTCCATTCTCCTGCCAGTGTACCATACATCCCAGTTCCCGCAACAGATGTACGAACCGATGCACATCCTCGATCCTCGGGCAGTTCTGAATATAGGATACTTCATTGGTAAGAAGCGTTGCCGCCAGGATCGGAAGTGTCGCATTTTTAGACCCTTGTATGCGTACCTTTCCCTGCAGCGGCATGCCGCCCTGTATGCGGATTCCCTTCATACAGCACCATCCCCATTTTTATGATAATCTTATTTTATGTAGGAAGGCACTGTTTCGTACCATGTCTTCTAAATATGCATTTCTACAACTCTTTTAGCTGGATCCTCCGCGCCACACTTAAGACCAGGCCGATCTCCGACAAAAGGAACAGCGCCGAAGAGCCGCCGTAACTGATAAACGGCAGGGAGATTCCGGTGTTCGGAATGGAGTTGGTCACAACCGCAATGTTCAGGATCGCCTGAATCGCGATGTGTCCCATAACACCTACCACCAGCATGGCACCGAACAGATCCGGTGCATTGTTGGCAATGACCATCATCCGCCACAGCAGCATAATGAACATCAGAATAATGGCAATCGCTCCGAAGATTCCCAGTTCCTCACAGATAATGGAGAAGATCATATCGTTCTGTGCCTCGGGCAGAAAGCTTAACTTCTGCATGCTTTGTCCCAGTCCCTTGCCCCAGATGCCGCCGCTGCCGATGGCATACAGAGCCTGTAATGTCTGGAATCCTTTGTCCTGCGCCTGGCTCTCCGGATTCAGCCACGCCTGAATTCTCGCCAGACGGAAGGTTTCTACCTTATCCCCCATCTGTACTACTACAAATACCAACAAGGCAGCGGCAGCTATCACAGTTAATCCCATGATGATAAATTTCTTGTAATCCGGGCTTGCCACAAATACCATCAGGATGGCAATACCCATAATAATGATTGCAGAGCTTAAGTTATCCGTAATGAGATATACACATGCCGCGATCGGCAGAGGTGCTGCCATCATAATGATAAATCCCTTCATGGTGCGGACGCTTTTTCCCATCTTACATACCAGACTTGCCAGGAAAAGGATCATACACAGCTTTGCCACCTCTGCCGGCTGTAAGTTAAAGCCGGTATGCGGAATACCGATCCATCGTCTTGCACCGTGGGAACTGATACCTAACGGTGTCAGCACCAGGAAGATCAGTACCATGGAGACCACATAGCCCAGTGTTGCGAACCTCTCCCAAAACGTATACGGGATATTGGCAATGACGATCATGAATACCAGTCCGATGATATTGGCGATCAGCTGTTTTTTCATATAATAGGCTGCATCCCCATAAGTGTCATATGCCTCATAGGAGCTGGCGGAATAGATCATGATCAGGCCAAATCCCAATAAAAACAGTACAATGAAAAGCAGACTGTAGTCAAAAAAGTATTCAGATTGTTGTTTCCTTTTACGTTTTCTGCGAGCTTCTGCCATGCCTGCTTTTACTCCTTTATTTCTATACATTATTACTTTCTATTACTATTATTCTGCCAGACCATGCACATACTCTTTGAAAAGCTGTCCTCTGACTTCATAGTTCGGGAACATACCCCAGCTTGCACATGCCGGAGACAGAAGAACCGCATCTCCCGGTACTGCCAGTTTCGTACACAGCTTCAGACATTCATCATAGGTATCCGCGAAACGGATCTTGTCAAAACCGTGCTTTCTAGCACACTCGGCAATCTTCTCTCTGGTCTGTCCGATGAGAACGAGGCATTTTACCTTGCCGTCAAAGCTGTCAATCCACTCGTCATATTCGCTCTGCTTATCATAACCGCCGCCGATGAGAACCGTCGGTTTGCTCATGGCTTTAATGCCCTGAATAGCGGCATCGGGATTGGTTCCCTTGGAATCGTTGTAATAATCCACACCACCCTTGGTGGCCACGAACTCAATTCTGTGCTCCACTGCGTGGAAACCGCGGATCACAGTAAGGATCGTCTCCATAGGTACCTGCATGCCCTCTGCGATAGCAATGGCTGCCATAACATTTTCCACATTGCACAATCCTACCAGATTCATATCTTTATGAATATCCATCAGCTCGTGCTCTTCGCCGTTTACGCTCTTGATGATCTTGTCACCACGCAGGAAATAACCGTTTTCCAGTTCATGATGCGAGGAAAACAGTACCGGGGTGGCAGGACATCTGTCGACGAAATCTCTGGTATAATCATTGTCATAATTCAGCACACAGATATCTGCCTTCGTCTGATGGGAGGCCACTGCTTCCTTAGCTGCCACATAGGCTTCCATGGTGTGATGTCTGTTCAGGTGATCCGGTGTGATGTTCAGAATTGCGGATACCACCGGATGGAAGGTATGTATGGTCTCTAACTGGAAAGAACTGATCTCTCCCACAGTAACACTGTCCTTCGAAGTCTTATCCGCTTCCAGGGTATAGGGATTACCGATGTTACCTACCACAAAAGTCTTATCCTCACCGAAGTGTGCCTTCATGATCTCACCGGTGAGTGTGGTGGTCGTCGTCTTGCCGTTGGTACCGGTAATGGCGATCACTCTGCCCTGCTCCGCAAGGAATCCCAGTTCGATCTCGCCTAAGATCTGTACACCGCGGTCTCTCATACGATTCACCAACGGAATATCCGTAGGTACTCCGGGACTTAATACTGCTGCCTGAATACTCAACTCCACATTTTCAGGAAGCTCTCCGGCGATGCATACCGCCTGGCTGCCCTCCGGAAGCTTTTCCTCCAGATCTTCCCCTGTCAATTTATCACTGCTGTCATACAGAACTACGTCTGCATTGTATTTTTCCAATAAAGCCACTGCACCGATCCCGCTGATGCCGGAGCCGATGACCAGACATTTTTGTCCTTCTAACATTTTCCTTACCATACCTTTCTGTAAAAGTCCATCAGTTCATTATAACGCATTCCCGGCGAATGGGGAAGAGAAAAATAGAAGCCCTCCAACATATATATGTCAGAGAGCTCCGGTTCATTCCACTGTTTTATAA
Organism: uncultured Lachnospiraceae bacterium; assembly: GCA_945929965.1. Taxonomy (GTDB): domain Bacteria; phylum Bacillota; class Clostridia; order Lachnospirales; family Lachnospiraceae; genus Acetatifactor. The sequence continues at coordinate 71,687 of CAMEOT010000011.1, read as the reverse complement.
CAAATCACATATATAGCATACCGATTCCAAGAATCATGCCTTATGCTTCCACGATGAGATATCTACCGTCTCCGATATCGAATACTTCATCCGCTTCCAGGATCTCATCATCCACAGCGCCGTCCACGTCCATACCGGCTTCATCGAAATACTCGATGACATCATCCACAGAATTTACCACGACTGCCATGCACTCCTCCAGGAAATCTTCTGCCTCATCCATAGTTTCTGCTACCGGTTCCGGAAAAAGCTGGAGCTGTTTGTCCAGGAAGCATTCCAGTACCGCATCATCATATTCACGCATATTATTACCTCCAAATTCTTGCGAAAATGTCATATTACCATCATGATAATATGGATATGATGATACGTCAATTAGTAATTCGATATAGATATTGAGAATTAGTGAAGAAACCACGAACGCCCACGGCGAACGGAACATCACGCCTTGATGTCGCGTCTCCGGGTGTGAATTTTCTAATGAAAAGTGATAAGTGGTTCTCATTATGACGGGGGCGCCTACACGCGCCATCCATGTGCGCCAAAAGCCATGCACACATGGCTTGGCTGACGCGGACATCGTGTCCGCTTTCCCCCTGTCTTTCAACACTTTTCAAGAAAATATCAACACCCTCCGACAGACATCGCGGCATGACATTCCGTCCGCCGTGGGCGTTCTGTGTTTTGAAAATCCCATGAAAAAATATTAAGCCTATCTCATGTTACTGGTTTCTGTATTCCTCCAAAGTCATTCACATACTTAATTCATATTTTCAAATTTTATACATGTGTTTTCCCGGTTATCATACATGCCGGATCATTATTTTTTGCTTTAAAGCATGTATTTCCTACTTTTTTGCACATACTAAATCCTTGTTTTTAACTTTCGCACGTGTATTCTCAAATGTTCTGCCTAAACAATTGGGATGTTTTTCATAACCCAGCAGAAAAGTACTGCTCCCTCGGGCGTAGATGCGGCGGAGACTGTGAGATTTTCTTGGAAAATGGTCGAGCCGCAGGGGCAACGCGAACACGATGTTCGCGTTAGCCGATAAGTGCCATGGATGGCAACGTAAAGGCGGCCCCGTCATGATGAGAAGCACCTGGCCACTTTCCTTTAGAAAATCCACAGTTGTAGCTAGCATCCGAGTCCGGGGCGGGCAGTCCTTTCTGCGTGGATTTTAGAACAACTATTTTACTGACTCTCAATTATTCGCAATACTTCAGCAGATCCAGTGGCTGTGCGATAATGGCGTCGGCGTGGCTTTCTTCCAGCTCCGCACGGTCACGGAAGCCCCAGAGGACACCTACGGTGAAGGCGCCTGCCGCCTTGCCGGTCTTCATATCTGTGGCAGTGTCTCCCATGTAGAGCACTTCGTCTGCGGTGAGACCGAACTGGTCTAAGATGCGGAAGACTCCGGCGGGATCGGGCTTGATGGGCACGCCGTCCACCTGTCCCTGCACTACATCAAAATAGCCCTTGCCAAACAGGCTCTCGATGACATCCACGGTGGCATGGTGGGGCTTATTGGAAAGTACTGCGATCTTCATACCACGTTTCTTCAACTCTTCCAGTAGCTTTGGGATTCCTTCATAAGGCTTCACCTGATACATACAGTTCGCCTGGAAGATCTCCTTGTATCTGGCATAGGCTGCCTCAAAATGGGTAAGTTCCGTATCGCCACCCTTGATCAGTGCCCGCTTTACCAGATTGGCGGCACCGTCTCCCACAAAATATTTATAATCCTGTACTGAGAAAGGTCCATAGCCGAATTCCGCCATAGTCTTATCTCCACTGTATTTCATACTCATGATAGAATCGGATAAGGTTCCGTCCAGGTCAAAAATTGCTGCTTTTATCATATGAATGCTCCATTCTTCCGATACTTATTATATAATCTCACGAATTCGTGCTATCGCACCAAGCATCCTGCTTTGCAGGATATTCGTTCACTAATAACATAAATTTACTATACTGTCTGCAATCCATGCAGTTCCTGATAGACTCTTCCCACGGGGAGACCTACCACATTATTGTAATCACCCACAATGCCGCTGATATACCGGGCACAAAGCCCCTGAATGCCGTAGGCTCCCGCCTTGTCCATCGGATCCCCGGTAGCCACGTATTCCCGGATCTGTGCATCGGTCATGGGATAAAAATGCACTATGGTCTTCTCATGAAAAATCAGCGTCTTCCTCTCACCATTTTCCTCATAGAGGATCGTCACGCCTGTGTATACCTCATGTCCTCTGCCCTGCAGCATAGTAAGCATGGCTACCGCAGCTTCCGTATCCGCAGGCTTACCAAGGATCTTACCGTCGCTAGCGACCACTGTATCGGCTCCCAGCACAATGATATCTGTTATAGTAGTTTCTCCACTTTTCTGTTCCGGATTGCAGACATCACAACCTTCCTGCGTTCGGTCGGCACTGTGATCCGGAACCTGACAGACATCACTACCTGCAAGCTTCTCCCACACCGCTTCCGCCTTCTGCGCTGACAACTCTTCCACCACTTTCGCAGGCTCCGTGGAGGTGATCTTTTCCTCGGTTTCGCTGACCACAACATCGAAATCCAGTCCGATCTGTGTCAGAAGCTCCCGCCTCCTGGGGGAGGCGGATGCTAATATGATCTTCTTATTCATGATGTGTCTCCGGGATAAACGTTCTGCTTTGGATGGCAGATTCTCCCGCAGCCTCCTTTGCTTTTTGAATGGCCTCCAGACAGAAAGCATCCTGGGAGTTAAACAGCTGCTTTCCTCTCTTGTCCTGCTTCTCATAGCTACCATCCGGCCGTAAAATCGAAGCCTTCACATTATCCTTCAGCTGGCTGTTGAGAATATGTAGCAATTCCTCCTTCAACTCCGGGCGATCCACCGGGAAGAGGATCTCCACACGACGCTCCAGATTACGGGGCATCCAGTCGGCACTTCCACAGTAGATCTCATAATGATCATCATTTGCAAAATAGAAAATGCGGCTGTGCTCCAGGAAATTACCGACGATGGAGCGGACACTGATATTCTCGCTGACACCCGGGATCCCCACCTTCAGGCAGCAGATACCTCGAACGATCAGTTCGATCTTCACGCCTGCCGCACTTGCTTCATACAGGGCACGGATAATATCCTTGTCGCAGAGGGAGTTCATCTTCGCAATGATATGGGCTTTCTTTCCTTCCAGCGCATAATTTTTCTCCCGCTCGATCAAGTGCAGGAACTTATCCTTCAGCCATAACGGTGCCAGTGCCAGTTTGTTCCAGAACAACGGCTCCGAATAACCGGACAGCATGTTGAACACTGCCGTGGCATCCTCTCCGATGCGTTCCGCACAGGTCAACATTCCCACATCCGTATACAGCTTCGCCGTAGCATCGTTGTAGTTACCGGTGCCCAGATGGACGTATCTGCGGATGCCGTCCTCTTCTCTGCGGACCACAAGTGTGATCTTGGAATGGGTCTTTAATCCCACCAGTCCGTAGATAACGTGACAGCCTGCCTTTTCCAGCATTCTCGCCCAGACAATATTATTCTCTTCATCGAAGCGGGCTTTCAGTTCCACCAGAACCGTAACCTGCTTACCGTTCTCCGCCGCCTGTGCCAGTGCCGCTATGATCGGAGAATTGCCGCTGACACGATACAGTGTCTGTTTGATGGCCAGTACTTCCGGGTCTCTCGCCGCCTGACGGATGAAATCCACCACCGGCGTAAAGCTCTGGAACGGATGATGTAACAGAATATCACCCTTGCGGATCTCCTCGAAAATATTACAGCCTGCGGGAAGTGCCGGCGACTGCTGAGGTTCATACTTCGGCGTCTTTAAATGGTCAAAGCCATCCAGTCCGTAAATTTTCATCAGTACCGTCAGATCTAAGGGACCGTCGATCTCATAAATATTCTGTGTCTCAATGTTGAGTTCCTTTTTAATGATCTTCAACAGTCGTTTATCCATGCCGCTTTCCACTTCCAGGCGGATGGCTTCGCCCCACTGACGCTTCTTTAACTGCTTCTCGATCTCTTTTAACAGATCTGCTGCCTCATCCTCGTCAATGCTTAAGTCCGCATTACGCATGATCCGGAACGGATGGGCACAGACAATGTCATAATTCAGGAACAGTTTATCCATGTTCCGTTCGATGATCTCTTCTAACAGAATGATCTTGCAGCTCTTGCCCTTGGACGGGATTCGCACCACACGGCTTAAGACGCTGGGCACCTGCACAGTGGCAAATTCCAGTTCCTCATCGCTGTTTTTCTTCCGCACCATTGCTCCAATGTTCAGAGACTTATTGCGGATCAGAGGAAACGGTCTGGAAGAATCCACTGCCATAGGGGTCAGTACAGGATACACATTTTCCTGAAAATACTGATCCACATACACAGCTTCCTCCGCCGTCAGCTGTTCATGCTCTCTGATGATATGCAGACCGTTTTTCTCCAGAAGAGGGAGTAAGGAGCGGTTATAAGTGGAATATTGCAGATCCACCAGTTCATGAATCGCCACATGCAGCGCCTTTAACTGCTCTGTGGGAGTCATGCCGGCGATATCCTTTTTGGTATAGCCCGCATTCTCCATATCCTTTAAGGATGCCACCCGGATCATGAAAAATTCATCCAGGTTAGATGCTGTAATGCTTAAAAATTTCAACCGTTCAAACAGAGGGATGTTTTTATCCCTGGCTTCATTCAACACTCTGTGGTCAAAAAGCACCCAGCTGAGTTCCCGGTTGGTATAATACTTGGGATCACTGAAATTGATTTCCATATTGTCCTGCTGCCTCCCTTAAAATTTCTTCTTCTGCCGAATCACCGGTGTGATGCTATATACTTCTTTGAAAAATTCCGTGTTCGTCTGGAAGAATCCTCTTTCCAGCGTAATATCTTCCTGGGTATCTATTTTCAGGATCAGTTCGTTATCCTGCAGTGTGGCCTTCACACCCTTCATTTTCTGTTTGTGACTGCGGTCCAGGCTGTTGGCCAATCGCAGAATGGCTGTCAGCTTCGCTACAATCAAATAGCTCTCCTTATCCAGTCCCTGGGGTCGATCCTGTGCCTGCCCGTAATACACGAAATTACTGTGATTAAAACGCACTACATTAGCTACGATCTCACGCTCCATATGGGAAAGTCCGATCATCTCCGTCGCCATGATAATATCATAGGACGCTTCTCCGATATTGATCATGCTGATATATTTTCCACAGTCATGCAAGATCGCAGCCAGACGCAGATACAAACGCTCTCTCTGGCCCATGCCGTGGACCTTTTTCATACTGTCAAAAATCGTGGTGGTAATATGTTCCAGGGTGTCTGCTCTCCTGGTACTGCCATTGTAGCGTTTGCTGATATTCATTGCACAGGCGATAATATCCTCCGCGAAATCATGCTCTCCCCGGAGTAATTTATTCTGCTCCGCATATTCATAAGCGATACCATCACACAATGTGACACCCGGTGCCCAGATCAGCGCCGCTCCCATCAGTTCAGCAATGCGTTTGGTCAGAACAGCACTGATATACACAAGAGGGACTTTTTCCTCCGCAATATCCATCCGCTTTGCAAGCTCCGTGGTTCCTCTGGTCCGAAGTGCCTCCATCAGCTGGTTAAATGCCTTACTGTCCACCATGGCATTTCCGTCTCCCCGCTCATGTGCCTTCCGCACTGCCCAGGGTGACAGATAATCATCCACGATAATGATATTTTTGATCTCACGATCCTTAAGATACAGCTTTTTATAATCATCCAGCTGTGCCGTAGCCAATTCGTCCACCAGCTGCTCCATCTGGGTGCTGCCAGCATTCAGATGATTCAACAGCTCCTGTAAACGCAATACACCAAGGCGTAAGTTCTGGGTCGATACCAGAGTATCCTTGTCAAACAGGGATATCTGAATACTTCCGCCTCCAATGTCCAGAATCGCCGTCTTCTCCTCGATAATCCTGCGGAACGTCTCCCCTTTGGAGGCAATCGACTTGTAATCCAAAAATCTCTGCTCGGAGTTGCTTAAGATCTCTACCCGAATACCGGTGCGCTGCTCAATCTGATCCTGCAGGATCAGGGTATTCTCCGTCTCACGGATGGCACTGGTACCGTATGCCTTATAAGCGATCACTTTATAAGCTTCCATGATCTGTGCGAATTCTTTCAGAGTATGACACAGGTCATCCATTTTTTCATTGCTGATCTTCCCATTGGCATAGGTATCCGATCCCAGATCGATTCTCTGACGGATACAGTCGATCTCCCGCATGGTATTTTTCCCCGAAAAATCAAATATTTTCATGGTGAGTTCGAAACTGCCCACATCGATGGCAGCGAAAGTTTTTACACTCATAGGGTTCCTCACTTTCCTAACAGGTAATCAATGAACTGCTGGGCACTTCTTCCGGACAATCCGCCGTGGGACAGTTCCCATTTATTAGCCTCCAGTAAAAGCTCCTCTTCCGGCATCTCCACATGATAACGCTCCGCCAGTGTCTTGACGATATTCTGGAATTCCTTTTTATTGGGAGCACCGAAGTAAATAGTCACACCAAATCGATATACCAGCGACAGCTTCTCCTGCACAGTATCACTGGTGTGCATATCCTCGCGGGTCTCCTCTTTGTCGCTGTAATTCTCACGGATGAGGTGACGACGGTTGGATGTCGCATAGATCAGAACATTCTCCGGCTTTTTCTCCAGTCCGCCCTCGATGACTGCCTTGAGATATTTGTACTCGATCTCAAATTCTTCAAAGCTTAGATCATCCATGTAAATAATGAATTTATAATTGCGGTTCTTGATCTGACTGATGACCGTATTCAGATCCTGGAACTGATGCTTGTAGACCTCGATAATCCGCAGTCCCCTGTCATAATATTCGTTGGCAATAGCTTTGATGCTTGAGGATTTACCGGTACCGGCATCGCCAAACAGCAGACAGTTGTTGGCCTTTTTCCCATTCACAAATGCCTCCGTGTTGTCCACCAGCTTTTTCTTGGGAAGCTCGTAGCCTACCAGGTCATCCAGCTTCACGTGGGCAATATTCAAAATCGGAACGATATGTACGCCTTCCTCATCATGGGTGATGCGGAAAGACTTGTGCAGTCCGAATTTGCCGACGCCGTATTCTTTATAGAACTGGGTCAGAGTAGACTTCATCTCCTCAGCCGTTCCGTCTGCACAGAACTTCTCCGCCAGCTCACAGATTCGGGCGCAGATCCGTTTATTATAGACCTTGCTCTCCTGCATGCTGCTGGCATAATCTTCTATTAAGGAAAATTCCGGTACCTTAAGTGTCTCCATCATGGGGGCAAAATCAAAATCATAGAATTCCTTGAAAATGCGGATATCATGCAGCGCCGCATCGTTGATGGAGCCGGCAATCTCTCCGCGGATCTCACAGCCACAGCTGTAACTGTTCTCGTTGTTCACTAGGAGATTTGCTAGGTAACAATGCCACAGATTCCCATGAAATCCGTAATTACCCGCCAGGTCGATCAGGTCATGGATGCACTCGTAAAACAGTGCCGCCATATCCTCCGTATTGTAATATTCATCATCGTAATGGGACATCAGAAATGCCATGTCGTACAAAAGCTCTCCGTCCTCAAAATCACGATATACGATCAGTTCTTTTTCTCTCATATGTCTAACCTTCTTGTCTTATGTTTTAACTATTCAGAGCCATGTAACTATTATCGAATGGTCGTCAAATTCTTACATTCGTAATACTTAGTAATTACCCAGGATCTTCATGCTGCGGGCTTCTTCCCGAAGTCCCCGCAGTGCGTTTTTCACTGCGCTGTCCGCAAGGTTCCCCTCAAAATCAATGAAGAAACGATACTCCCAGTTCCGGTCGGGAATGGGACGGCTCTCGATCTTAGTCATGTTCAGATTATTGTAAATAAAATGGGACAGAATGTGATACAGGGATCCGCTCTTGTGGGGAATCTCCAGACACAGACTGATCTTGTTGGCATTTTTGCAAAAGATCTTCTGGTTCGTCACAATGATAAAACGGGTGGAATTGCTGTCGGAATCATTGATCCCTTTTTCCAGAATTTCCAGTCCGTAGGTCTCTCCCGCGTATTCGCTGGCGATAGCCGCCTGGGTTTTATCCTTTTCCTTCGCTATTTTTAATGCTGCGAAAGCGTTGTTCTGCATACTGATCTGCTGCCAGTCATGGTCCGCAAGATATCTGGCACTCTGCATCAGGGACTGGGGATGGGAATAGACTCTTTTGATCTCTTCCATCTTCGTCCCGGGCAGTGCCAGCAGACAATGCTCGATGGGAATGACCTGCTCTCCTACGATATAATTCTCGAATTCTACCAGCAGATCATAGATCTCATTCACTATTCCGGCGGTGGAATTCTCAATGGGAAGTACCGCGAAATCCGCGCTGCCTTCATCAATGGCACTCATGGCATCCCGGAAAGTTTCCACATGGAAGGCATTGACATTTTCCCCGAAAAACCTGCGCATGGCAGCCTGGGAATAAGATCCCTCCGCTCCCTGGTAGACCACTCTGGCACAGTCGGTTTCCAGTTCTTCCACGCCGATAAAAGGAAGCCTTCCCTCACTTCCGTGGGCGGCTAACAGCTGGTACTGAAGCTTCCGGCTCATGGACATGATCTGCTCAAACAGTTCCTCCACGCCGTGACTGTTGAAATCGTTGTGGGTCAGTGCCTTGACACCGGCGATCTTCTCCTGCTCACGCTGCTTGTCGAATACTTTTTTCCCCGTCTCTATTTTATATTCCGCCACCTGTCTGCTGACATCCATGCGCTTCTCATAGAGATCCACGATCTGTCTGTCGATGGTGTCGATCTGTTGTCTTAACTGTGATAAATCCATGCTGTTCTCCTTAACTTAACTGATATCCACGAATTCTCCGCTGCAAAGCAGCTATCGCAATTCTCAAGCATTCGGAATCCGCTGATTTACAGCGTAAATCGCTACTTCCTCATGTTTGGAGGGTCCCAAGTTCAAAAGCCTTATCGTGCAAGCACGAACGGCTTTTTGACCTTTTGACCCTGATATCATTCTATCTCACTTTTTCCTTGTTCGCAAGCAAGAAGCACGGTATAATATTAGATATTACACAAACTTTACGTTCCATTTTGTTGGAAAGAAGGTTAACACATGAAAGATAAAAAAGCCTTGTTCATTTTAATTCCTTTTCTTCTGTTCGTGATCATCGTTGGCGCACTTGCCATCGTGGGCGACCGGATCCCCGACAATCCCCCGGAGACGGTAGGCAATACCGCGGGCAATCTGAACAATTCCGGTTACTTCTGTGAGTACGACGGAACGGTGTATTTTGCCAATGCTTACGACAGTAACACCCTGTACTCCATGGATCCTTCGGAGCAGAATATCAAAAAACTGGGCAATGCTTCCGCAAAAAATATTCTGGCCGGAGGAAAATATCTTTACTACTACCAGACCGGAGCTTCCGGGGATGCCGGTATCGGTGCCCTGCGTACCGTTCGTTCCTTTAACCGCTGTAAATTAAACGGTACGGATGTGACCGGACTTACCAGAGATCCCATCGTTTCCGCCCAGCTGGTGGGAAGTAACCTCTACATCATGACCTCAGGCGATAACGGACCTTTATTTTACCGCATGGGCATCGACAAATCCGGCAAAACGGATCTGGCAGATTACGAGATCAATCCCGCCTGTGCCGTGAACGGTACCATCTATTACAACGGTACTCAGGAAAATCATTATCTCTATGCGCTGAATACCTCGACGGACAGCATCTCCACTCTATGGGACGGCAATCTATGGTACCCTATTGCACAGGGTGACTATATCTACTATATGGATGTGGAAAATAATTACAGACTCTGCCGTTATTCCCTCTCACGGAATGAAGTGGAAGTTCTGACCGAAGAACGGATCGACTGCTTCAATGTGGGATACGGCTATGTGTATTATCAGGTGAACGGCGAGGAGGCATGTCTGAAATGCATGCGGGATGACGGCAGCGATTCCTGGGTTATTGCCGAGGGAAATTATACCGCCATCCATATGACTTCCCAGTATGTTTACTTCCAGATGTTCGGAGAGACTTCCACCTGGTATCATTCACCCCTGGGGACATGGACTTACAGCAGCTTCGACGGAGCCAGAGAGGCAGCACTGGATGTCCTGAAAAAGTAATTATATTACCAGACAAAAAGAGCCACAGGCATTTCGCCTGCGGCTCTTTTTAACCTTCTTCGATATGATTCAGACCCTGATTCAGGATCGTGATGATATGGTCATCTGCCAACGCATAAAAAATCGTCTTGCCATCTCTGCGGTTTTTCACCAGATCCATCTGCTTCAATACCCGCAGCTGATGAGAAATAGCAGACTGAGACATGCCCAGCAGCGTGGCAATATCATACACACACATCTCAGAACACAACAGTACCGACAAAATTTTTAATCTCGTTGCATCTCCAAACACTTTGAAAAACTCTGCCAGATCCTGAAGTTCTTCTTCCGGCGGCATCTTCTCATCGATCTGTCTTATGGTCTCCGGATCAGCGGAGAGATAACTATTCTTCTCTTCCATCGTATTCTCCATTATCATTGCTGTATCAGCGGATGCCTGCCGCACCTGCTGTTATCTACGGTTGACTATATTTACTATACACTATTTCTGAGAATTCGACAAATGGAAATATTGCTGCAGTCCCTCTGTCATGGTAATCGTTCCCGCATGGTCGATGAACAATCCTTCCGCATCGTATTTTTCCAGGAGCTTCTGCCCTTCCTCTGATCCTAATACAAAGCAGGCGGTAGACAGCGCATCACTTAAAAATCCGTCCTTGGTCACGATGGTAACTCCCGCCACATCGCTGCGTGCGGGGAAACCGGTCCTGGGATCCAGTATATGATGATATCTGACACCATCCACTTCCACATACCGCTCGTAGTCCCCCGAGGTGGATACACAGTACCCGCCATCCAGTGTCAGCACTCCCACACTTTGCGAAGGATCCTGCGGATCTGTCACCGCAATCTGCCAGGTGCCGCCCTCCGGCTTGTTTCCGTAGGTTAAAATGCTGCCTCCCACAGAGATCACAGCACCGCTTACCTTAGGATGTTCCTCCAGGGTCTTACGGATCTCATCCAGTGCCACCCCTTTTCCCACTGCTCCGAGGTCTATCTGCATTCCCGCCGGAATACTCACCGCCGTACTGTCCGTCCGTTGTTCCAATATCATCTGCTGCCAGCCTGCCAAAGCGCATGCCTGTTCTATTTCCTCCAGCCCCGGAAGTTCATAGTCCTGCGGGTCATCTGCTGCCGCCCAGGTATCAATGTCCCACAGTCGGCTGAGCTTACCGATGCTCACATCGAAAGCCCCACCTGTCTGTTCCGAGATCTGCAAACACCGTTCCAGCCAGCCTGCCATCGCAGTAGAGACCTGTATCTGCCCTTTTCCGGCGGCTGCATTGATCTTCGCCACTTCCGCACTATCCAACCGCCAGGAAAGTTCCTGTTGTTCCAGATCGTTTAGTTTCTGCAAAACAACATCCGTTACCTTTTCATCTGTTTTTCCGTCCGTTGCAGTCGGGGAATTTTCGGTCACGTAAACGGTCTGGGAGATCACGGTTCCCATGGCGGTATCTATGCTTTTTTCGCATTTGGTCTGCTGTCCGCAGCCTCCCAGAAAAAGCGCTGGGATCATTGCAAAAAGCGTTGCCAGGCGCACCGCCCGGGGCATTTTCAAATACTTCTTCATTTTTTACATTCCTTTTGTTATACTGTTCTCATCGAAAGGAGTTCCTTATTCCTATGAATGCTTCCATAAATGATCGAAAAAAAGCAGTTCTCCTTGCAGCAGTTCTGCTTGTAATAGCCATCCTTTGCGGAATCCGGATCTATGCGGTCTCCCACAGTTCCACCGGAAACGGTCAGGCGCTCTATGCTGACATTTATCAAAGCGGTGAATTACTTGAGACCATACGTCTGGACACAGTGACTGACGAATATACCTTTGAAGTTCCGGGAGAGGGTGGCGCCTCGAACACCGTCTGCGTCCGTCCGGGCAGCATCGCCATTATCTCTGCTAATTGTCCGGATCAGATCTGTGTGCATCAGGGATTTATCAGCACCTCACTGCTTCCCATCACCTGTCTGCCCAACCGGCTGGTGATCCGGGTAAAGGAAGAGGCTGTCTGTTTGGATGACACGACGCTCGTCCCGGACGGCGTGACCTATTGATAAAATATCCTTTTGCCTGCACTGCGTTTACAAATTACAAAAACACGGAGATTATGGAGATTATTTATGAAACCACCCATAGCTACCAAAAAACTAACGACGCTTTCCATGCTCTCTGCCATTGCGCTGGCGCTGTATGCCGTGGAAAGTGCTCTGCCCCCCATTGTTCCAATCCCCGGCATTAAGCTGGGGCTTGCCAATATAATAACGCTTGTTGTTCTATGGAAATATTCCGCAAAAGATGCTTTTTTCGTGCTTCTGGTGCGGATTCTTCTAGCGACCCTGTTCTTCGGTCAGACCATCAGTTTCCTGTACAGCCTCTCCGGTGGTCTCCTGTGCCTGCTGGCAATGGTATTTGTGCAATGGCTGTTGCATGGACATTATCTGTTCCTTGCAAGTATGACCGGAGCTGTTTTTCATAATCTGGGGCAGATCGGTGTTGCGTTTTTACTGACTTCTGTTCCCGCTGTGCTGGTCTATCTGCCGTTTTTACTGTTAAGCGGTCTGGTGACCGGTCTGTTCATCGGTCTCTGTGCCCGTTTTACGCTTCGTTTCCTTCCGTAAGATCCACAGGGAGCTCCGACAACATCTGTGTTACGGTCTTATGCGTAATAGGATGACGGAAATTCGGTGCCAGCTCACTTAAAGGCTTTAGTACAAAATAACGATTCTCCATATCGATATGTGGGATCACCAGATCCTCGGAAGCATACACCAGATCATCATAGAAGATAATATCCAGATCCAGAGTCCGGGGTCCCCAGTGAAGCTTACGCTCTCTTCCTTCCATCTGCTCAATACGATGCAGCTCCTGTAATAATTCTTCCGGTGCAAGCAACGTTCGGATCTCAAACATTCCGTTTACGAAATTATCCTGCTCTACGACGCCATAAGGCAGTGTCTCCAACAGCTCCGACACCTTTTCCACTCTGATGTCTTTGTTCTTCTGAAGCTGTCCCAAAGCCTGCGCGATATGCTCTCTGCTGTCTCCCATATTAGAACCCACGGCAATATAGGCTTCATGCCATTCCCTGTGAATTGCCACAGATACACTGCCAAAAGGTAACGGAATCGGAGCCTCAGGCTTGCGGATCTCCAGATCCACTCCCTGTACCAGCGGAAAATGCTGTAATACTTCGTAAGCAGACCGCTCCGCCACCGTTTCGATCAGTTGAAACGTATGCTGCTGCATGAACTCCGTGATAAACTGGCAGACCTCTCCGTAATTGGTGGAGAGACTTAAGTCATCCGTCAGTCCTGCCGGACGGGTATTTGTATACAACGTGGCATTCACATAAAAATGCTGTCCTTTTTCATTCTCTTCCGGATATACGCCGTGATGCGCATATACTTCCAGTTCTTCGATACGGATCTGGTCCGCATAAGTACCGTTTTTCATTTGCCGACTCCGCCTTTCCCAACACTTCTTCACAAAATATCAGTTGCTACTGTTTAAAATGGCTTCACACATTTTTATGGTGCGGACATTTTCCTTCACATCATGCACACGGACGAACATGCATCCCTTCTGCACACCGAACATGGTGGTCACAAGCGTCCCCTCTACTCTCTCCGTCACCGGCAGATCCAGTGTCAGTCCGATCACGGATTTACGGCTGCATCCTAAAAGCAACGGATAACCGAACATATTCAGTTCTTCCAGACAGTTGATGATCTCCAGATTGTTCTCATAGGTCTTGCCGAAGCCCACCCCGGGGTCTAAGATGATCTTCTCATCCGCGATGCCTGCCGCTTCCGCCAAATGGATCGTGTCCGCCAGATCCGCTGCCACATCCTGCATGAAATCCCGATAATCCGCTTCCTTACGGTTATGCATCAGACAGCAGGGCAGACCGCTCTTCGCAATGACCTCTGCCATACGGTTATCATATTTCAGTCCCCAGATATCATTGATGAGATCTGCTCCTGCACGGATTCCCGCCTCTGCCACACCGCTTTTGTAGGTGTCCAGGGAAATGGGAATGTCAAAATTTGCCTTCACCGCCTCGATCATGGGTACGACTCTGGCAATCTCCTCCTCATCAGATAACAGGGTATAACCCGATCTGGTGGATTCTCCGCCGATATCCACAATATCCATCCCCTCAGCGATCATTTCTTCCACATGCTTCAATGCCCGGTCTCTGTCATTCCACTTTCCTCCGTCAGAAAAAGAATCCGGGGTCACATTCAGGATTCCCATTACATAAGTATGTCCCTTGGTCTGAAACTCTCTGTTGCCAATCTTCATTTGTCTTCTCCCCACGCTTCTTAATATTATTTATGATATTCCCGACACCAATCAATACTTAATGGTCAGGTTCTTCTTGCCGTCTTTCCAGTTGCAATCCTTCTCCGCATCGCAGGCAAAGCAGGCACGGCTTGCCTTATCTGCCCGGTATAGGATGCCATTTAGATTCTTCTCCTTCGCCGCCTCAGGATCCCGGTGTCTGGAGATTGCCGTTACAATAACACCCGTTTCTTCATCATCGAATCCACAAGCCTTCAGAATCTCCGATGCGATCCGGGCACTGGCCTGCTCATGCGGCGTGCCATTCTCGTACTGCTCATGCTTCCCGCAATCGTGAAGCAGTGCCGCCGCATAGATCCATTCCCGGTCGATCTTAAGCCCTTCCTCCAGTGCTATGATCGTACCGATCCTGGCTACATCCAGAAAATGTACCATACTATGACGGCAGAAGCGTCTGTCTGCTTCTGCCGCATTGTTTCGTCCTAAATGATATAGAAACAAATCATGATTTAATATTTTATCAATTCTATCCATCAAAGTCTTCACCATATTGTCTCGGTCTCTTAACAGCTTTCTTCCGCATCCGTAATGTCTACCGGTTCACCAGCTGTAAAAATCTGTCCTGCAATTCCTTATTCTCCGCAAAAACTCCCCTTGTCACCATGGTAACAGTCTGGCTGCCGGGCTTTTTGATCCCGCGCATGGTCATGCACATATGCTCCGCTTCCAACATTACCATAACTCCCTGAGGTGCCAGATATTTCATGATATCGTCTGCGATCTGTGCCGTCATCCGCTCCTGGATCTGTAATCTTCTGGCATATACCTCCACAGTCCTGGCAAGCTTACTCAGCCCCACAACCTTGCCATCGGGGATATACGCAACATGAGCTTTGCCGTAAAAAGGCATCAGATGATGCTCACACATAGAATAGAAGGTAATATCCTTCTCCAGTACCATCTCGTTATTGTCTACGGAGAATACCTTCGACAGATGTTCTCCCGCATCCTGATCCATACCGCCGCAGATCTCTTCATACATCCTGCCGATCCGCTCCGGTGTCTCCTTCAGTCCTTCTCTATCGGTATCTTCCCCGATTCCTTCCAGTAAAAGCTTTATTGCTTCCTGTACTTTCTTCTGATCTACCATTTTCACCGCTTCGCTTTCCGTTTATTCCCTGCTGTCTGTCTCTTCTCCATGAGCTTCAGGATTCTTCCCAGATAAGAGAGAGAGCCGAAACACAATATCACATCATCCCGTCCTGCCAGCAGGTGACTAAGCTCCACTGCCTCTTCCAGGCTGTCCACTGCCGTCACGTCTGGGTGAACCTTTGCCACCTCTGTTGCCAGATCATAAGCATGCATGGCTCTGGGATTGTCCGGAGGTGTCACCGTGAGGATCTGATCTGCATACTTCTCCGTCAGCGCGATCACGCGGTCCACTTCCTTGTCCTTTAACATTCCCATTATATAGATAATTCTTTTATTTGTAAAATAGAATTCTATGGAATCCGCAAGTTTTGCGGCTGCATCCTCGTTATGTGCACCGTCTACTATAAATAACGGATGTTCTCCCAGTATTTGCAGGCGTCCGACCCAGACAGTCTCCCTCAGGCCTTTCCGAATGGCAGTCTCTTTGATCTCATAACCACATTTTTCCAAAGCCTGCACCGCTTCCAGCGCCAGCACAGCATTTGCTACCTGGAATTTCCCCGCAAGGGTGATCTCCAGCTTTTTATAATTTCCATAATCGAAGGTCTGCTTTTTCAGTCCGTATTTCACATGTTTTGCATTTGCTACATCTGCGATGGTCAGCATGCAGCCGAGTTCTGCCGCCGTCTGCTCCACAACCTTCTGTGCCGCTTCTTTTTGCCGCATGGAGACCACCTGACATCCCGGCTTACAGATTCCTGTCTTGTGTGCTGCGATCTCCTCCAGACTGTTCCCTAAGAATTTCATATGATCCATACCGATGGAAGCCAGTACTGCCACCTGCGTGGTAGTGATCAGATTTGTAGCATCCTCCCTGCCGCCCATACCGGTCTCCAGTACGACGATATTGCACTGTTTTTCCCGGAAATACCAAAAGGCCAATGCCGTCTCGATCTCAAAAGGCGTCGGATGATGGAAGCCGTCACTTACCATAGCATCACAATGCTTTTTTATGATCTCCAGTCCTTCACACAGATCCTTATGCGTGATCTTCTGCTTTCCGATCTGGATTTTTTCACAATATTCAGTAATAACAGGTGATATATATTTACCGACGCGGTATCCGGCTGCCTGTAAGATGCCGGAAATATAAGCAAGTGTGGATCCTTTTCCGTTGGTTCCCGCAATATGCACAAATTTTAATTCATCCTGCGGATTTCCCAGTCTCCTGCACAGTTCCCGGATGCTGTCCAGCCCCGGAACGATGCCGTAAGTTCCCACTTTTTCCATATATTCCATTGCTTCCTGATAGTTCATAGCAATCTCTCCCGTATCATACGCTGAAAATTTCATATACTATGTCCATGAAAATGACAAAATCCATCGCAAACTCTTTTAAAACCTTCGGCAGGAGCTTTCTCCTGTGTGGACTGTGTGGCTGGTGCATGGAGATCCTGTTCACGGCGCTGCACTCCCTTCGGCGCAGGGATCTGCGTCTTACCGGTAATACTTCCCTGTGGATGTTCCCTATCTACGGCTCCGCCTGCCTGCTTGTACCCTTCAAACGGCTATTTGAGCACCTGCACATCAGTCGTCCCGGGCGCGGGCTGTTCTATATGGCAATGATCTTCACCGTGGAATATCTCAGTGGGCGCCTATTGTGGAAGCATGATCTCTGCCCCTGGGATTACGGCAAAAGCCGTTTCCACATCCACCGGATCATCCGGCTGGACTATGCTCCCTGGTGGTTCCTGGCTGGACTGTTTTTTGAAAAAATCCTGCCCTGAGCCGTTTTACAGCATTACTGCATTGCTTCCGCCAGCATCCGTTCCTCATGAGCCTTTTTGTCCCGCACCATCTTCTTCATAAGGAAATGATAAGCGATCCAGAGGAAAATACCTGCGGTCAGCCATGCTGAGGCATTAGCAAAGCACACACCCACATAACTCATCAGATGCGCTGCCGCAAAAGCCACGATACCACGGCTCAACAGTTCCACCACTCCGCCCATCATGGGCATGAAGCCGAAGCCACAGCCCTGCAGCGCATTTCGGAAGATAAATATCATTCCCAGCGGAATGAAGAACATGCCACAGATAGTAATATACGTTCTGGCGTAGCCGCATACCATCTCAACCTGTTCGGAGATAAACAGCGGTACAATATAAGGAAGCGCTATATATACCAGTCCGTAGACAATCACCGCATAGACACCGGACATGATATTGGCAGCTTTCACGCCCTTCCGTATACGGTCCAGATCATTGATACCGCGGTTCTGTGCGCAGTAAGTTGCCATAGTCACACCCATTGCGGCAAAGGGCTGTGTCACCAGCTGCTCCACCTTGCAGGACACAGAATAAGATGCCACCACGGTAGAACCCAGCAGATTCAGTGCTGCCTGTACCAGAATGGTGCCGATTGCAGTAATGGAAAACTGCAGTGCCATGGGAATTCCCACGGTCAACTGGTTTTTCACACACTGACTTTCCAGTCTGCAATGCTCCGGACGGATATGCAGTGAAGGTACGCTCTTAATAATATAAATCAGACACAGTACACCGGATAATCCCTGAGAAATGATAGTAGCATAAGCTGCACCGCCCACTCCCATATGACCGTAAACGATCAGTACATAGTCCAGGACAATATTCGTCACCGAAGCGATCACCAGCAATACTAACGGCACCACACTGTTGCCGATGGCACGCAGGATACTGGACAACAGGTTATACAATACATTGCAGACAATTCCCGCACAGATGATCATAATGTATTCCTTCGTCATATCGAAAATATCTTCCGGAGTATTCATCACCCGAAGCAGGCTGTCCATGCCGGCCATACTGACTGCTGTCATCACGATCGTCACGATCACCGACAGGATGGCTGCGCTTCCGATACTTTTGCGCATCCCCTCCCGGTCCCCGGCTCCGAAGCGTTGTGCCGTCAGCACAGTAAATCCGGTGGTCAGTCCCTGGGTAAATCCCAGGATCAGGAAGCTTACCGACCCGGTGGCTCCTACTGCCGCCAATGCATCTACACCTACGAACCGACCCACGATAATGGTATCCACCATACTGTATAACTGTTGGAAAATATTACCTATGATAATAGGAATGATAAATTTCGTAATCAGCTTAGAAGGGCTGCCCTTCGTCATATCAAGTTCCATAAATCTCTTCTCCCGAAAAAACAGGACCCCGGAAGGTCCCGTCTCTCATACACATGTATACTTGTTTCTCAATATTACTGTATATCGTCAATATCCCCGAGCTCTCCGGAACCGATATCCAGCATGTTCACGGTTCTGCGCTTCAATCTGGCTTCCTCTGACTCCTTCAAAATAAATTCCTTGATCTGCTTGGAGTTGCGGATATGCTCGATCAACAGTTTGGGATGAGTAGTATCACCGGTATAACAGACAATGGAGCCAAGTCCTGCCATTCTCTCCCAGATACTTGCCGTATGCTCCACATCCTGTACCTTGTACATATAACAGTCATTCTCCACCTTGGTGAACACACCCGTATCCACAGTGATCATATCCTCTTTGATCACATACTTGGTAAAAGTAAAAGGTAATCCTAAAAATAACCAGCGCTTCTTTTCCACAAATTCTACTGACATAGTGCCCTCCTTTTATTGCTTGGTCTAATGTCCCACAGTCATCTGTAACGTACAGTGGAACCTGCTTTTACACGATCCGCTTCCTCGGTATAGTTCTCTTTGCCTCATTATATGATATCCTATCCGGGAATGCAAAACCTTTCTGTCATAGTCATACAAATTTTATATATTTTTTCACTTTATTCTGCTTGATTCTACCCTTCAGAAATGCTATTATATTACAAATGCAAAAATACAGGAGGATAAACAATGACCGCAAAAGAATGTATCACAGGCCGCAGAAGTATCCGTCAGTATACGGATCAGCCGGTATCTCATGAGCTTCTGGCTCAGATCGTAGAGACAGCTTCTTATGCTCCCAGCTGGAAGCATACGCAAATCGTTCGTTATATCGCTGTTGAAGGCGAAAAGAAAACGAAACTGGCAGCATGTACTTCCTCCTTCCCGGGTAATGGCAAGATCATGGAGAACGCTCCCATGGTCGTTGCAGTAACCGTGATAAAGGGCAGAAGCGGTTTCGAGAGAGACGGCTCCTTCACTACCGCCAGAGGCGATGCATGGCAGATGTTCGATGCCGGTGTTGCCAGCGAAGCCTTTTGCCTGGCTGCTTACGAGCAGGGCCTTGGCACCGTGATCATGGGTATTTTCGATCAGCAGGAAGCTGCTGATCTCCTTGAGATTCCTGAAAATCAGGACCTGATCGCACTGATCCCCATCGGTTATCCCGCAGAAGCACCCGTTGCTCCCAAACGGAAACCCGTAACGGATCTATTATCTTATCAACAGTAATTTTAAAGTCGAAGAGTTTTTCCTCTTCGACTTTTTTCTGGTCAGGGTATGAGCTGTCCGCTTTTTGCGGACCCTGTTTCTACCCGCATCATAAGAAAAGCGCTGTATTCTTATGATGTCGCATACACAAGTGAGCACGGATTCTTCTATTCCGTACAGTCACTGTGTCGAAAATAGCAGCGCAGAAATGAGGAAATGAAAAAATGAGACACTTGATGAACCCACTTGACTTCTCTGTTGAGGAACTGGACAAGCTGTTCGCTCTGGCAGACGACATTGAGAAGGATCCCGCCAAATACGCCCACAAATGCGACGGCAAGATCCTCGCCACCTGCTTCTACGAGCCCAGCACTCGCACACGTTTAAGCTTTGAATCCGCCATGACACGTTTAGGCGGCAGAGTCATCGGCTTCTCCGATGCGGCTTCCTCTTCTGCTTCTAAGGGAGAAAGTGTATCCGATACCATCCGCATCATCTCCTGCTATGCGGACATCTGCGCTATGCGCCATCCCAAGGAAGGCGCTCCCATGGTAGCGGCAGAGAAATCCCTGATCCCCGTGATCAATGCCGGTGACGGTGGACATCAGCATCCCACCCAGACCCTGACCGACCTGCAGACCATCCGCAGCCTCCACGGCGATCTGAATAATTTTACCATCGGTCTGTGCGGTGACCTGAAATTCGGCCGTACCGTACACTCCCTGATCAACGCACTGGTGCGCTATGAAGGCATCAAATTCATCTTTATCTCTCCCGAAGAACTGAAGATCCCCGACTATGTCACCGACATGCTCCGTGAGAAAGGCATTCCTTTCCAGGAAGTTATCCGTCTCGAAGATGTGATGCCGGAGTTGGATCTCTTATACATGACCCGTGTGCAGAAGGAACGTTTCTTCAACGAAGAGGATTACGTCCGCCTGAAAGATTTCTATGTACTGACTCCGGAAAAAATGGAACTGGCGAAGCCCGACATGCTGGTGCTGCATCCCCTTCCCAGAGTCAATGAGATCTCCGTGGAGATCGATGACGATCCCAGAGCCGCCTATTTCAAACAGGCACAGTTCGGTGTCTACGTCCGTATGGCCCTGATCCTGACTTTGCTGGGTCTGGCATAATTTTCCGGCATCTGACCGCAAAATTATCTTATGAATTCGTATATTAAAGTTAACATACGCAGCACTCTGTGCCTGCAGAATGGAGATTACTATGTTAAATGTAGGAAAAATCGAAGAGGGCTTCGTCCTCGATCATATCAAAGCCGGAAAAAGTCTCTCGATCTATGAGCACCTTCAGCTGGATAAGTTAGACTGCACCGTTGCTATCATCAAAAATGCCCGCAGCGGAAAAATGGGCAAAAAGGACATTCTGAAAGTAGAATGTGATATCGATATGCTGGATCTGGATGTACTGGCATTCATCGACCACAACATCACCGTCAACGTCATCAAAAACGGTGAGATCGTAGAGAAGAAGGAACTGGTACTTCCCAAACAGATCAAAAACGTCATCAAATGCCGCAACCCCAGATGCATCACTTCCATCGAGCAGGGACTGCCCCACGTATTCGTCCTCTCCGATGAGAAAAAAGAAATCTACCGCTGCAAATACTGCGAAGAGAAATACAGCGAAAGCTAAATCTTCAGATCATAAGATGTCAAAACAAAAAACTCACCTGCATGTTACCACGCAGGTGAATTTTTTTATTTTTACACTATTCTGTTTCCAGAAGATTATCTCTGTACACGTCCGGAAGCGTCGCCGCCAGCTAGGGTCTCAACTTCTTTTCTGGATACCAGGTTGAAGTCGCCGGGGATGGTGTGCTTCAGAGCAGATGCAGCTACGCCGTACTCAAGAGCATCCTTGAAGTTCTTGCCATCCAGCATACCGCAGATCACGCCGCCTGCGAAGGAATCGCCGCCGCCTACACGGTCAACGATGGGATGGATGCTGTACTCTTTGGAGTGATAGAACTCCTTTGTATCTCTGGAGTAGATGCAAGCAGACCAGCCGTTATCGGAAGCGGAATGGCTTACACGCAGAGAGGATACGCAGTACTCGAAGTTGAACTTGTCAACCATCTGCTCGAAGATGGACTTGTAACCAGCCAGCTCCAGCTCACCGCTGGTAACATCGGTATCGCCGGGCTTGAAGCCAAGTACCAGTTCAGCATCTTCTTCGTTACCGATACATACATCAACGTACTTCATCAGGTTGGTCATAACCTTCTGAGCCTTCTCGGAGCTCCACAGCTTCTTACGGAAGTTCAGGTCTACGGATACCTTTACGCCGTGCTTCTTAGCAGCGATCAGAGCCTTTTCGGTCAGCTCTGCAGCAGCGTCGGATACAGCGGGGGTAATACCGGTGAAGTGGAACCAGTCAGCGCCTTCGAAGATCTCATCGAAGTTGAAGTCTGCCTCGGTTGCGGTAGAGATAGAGGAATGTGCTCTATCGTATACAACCTTGGAAGGTCTCATGGAAGAACCGCTCTCCAGGTAGTAGATACCCAGTCTCTCACCGCATCTTGCGATGTGCTTGGTCTCTACGTTGTACTTTCTCAGAGCTGCTACTGCGCACTCACCGATCTCGTTGTCGGGAACTGCGGTAACGAACTCAGCGTCATGACCGTAGTTAGCCAGAGATACTGCTACGTTAGCTTCACCGCCGCCGTAGTTGATATCGAACTCGTCTGCCTGGATAAATTTCTCGTTGTTGGGGGTGGACAGTCTCAGCATGATCTCACCCATGGTAATTACTTTTGCCATTTTGGTATATTCCTTTCTCAAATTAAAATTGTCTATTATCCTCGGTTGTTCCGATTGCATATTCCGTCACGGACCCGCTCTCGCTTCGGCCCTCCCGTAGCGGTACGTAAGATGCTAAAATACAGCATCTAAGTACCGACGGTCGGTTAAAGTCCGTGTCGGAACACGCAACCGTCCAACCTGATTGTTCTAAATCCTATTCATTTCACCGTGTAATCGCTATATTACAGCGGAAGCGCGTCTGAAACTGAAATATGCAGTTGCTGCAACCGTACGGCTTAAAATTTGCTTATGATTTATTTCTGTACCAGATGAACTGCGAAGCCACCGATCTCTTCCTTCAGGTAGATAGCCTTCAGGTTGCCCTTGGCATCTCTCTTAGCGGACTCTTCATTGAACTCAACACCCAGAACAGTGCTCAGGTAGTTGACAGCTCTCTCGATGTAGTTGGTCTTAACAGCGATGTGGCCGTTCTTGCCCAGGTAAGGAGTCTTCATAACTTCCAGAGCAGATCCTGCGAATACGGAGCTGTTGCCAACCTTAGCGGGCATACCGAAGATGAGTGCGAAACGGTTCGCAGCCTTAACAGCCTCTTCCTCGTTCTCTGCATTAACACCAACATGAGCCAGTTCGAAGCCCAGCATGGTCTGTACTGCTTCTCTGGTCAGCTGTTCGATCTTGTCCCACTCACCGGCGTTGATCAGGTCACCGGGAACCATCCAGGAACCACCGCAGGCGATGATCTTGGGGAAGTCAAGGTAAGAAGTCAGGTTCTTAGCGTTTACACCGCCGGTAGGCATGAACTTCATGTTTACATAAGGAGCTGCCATAGCCTTGATCTTAGCCAGACCGCCGGACTGCTCAGCGGGGAAGAACTTAACTACATCCAGGCCAAGTTCGATAGCCTGCTCGATGTCGCTGGGGCTGGAAGTACCGGGAGTGATAGGAATGTTCTTCTCTACACAATACTTAACGGTTCTGGGATTTAAGCCGGGGCTTACGATGAACTTAGCGCCTGCTGCTACTGCTGCGTCAACCTGCTCTGCGTTCAGAACGGTACCTGCACCAACACACATGCTGGGGAAGTTGTCGGTCATGATCTTGATAGCTTCTGCTGCTGCGCTGGTACGGAAGGTAACCTCTGCACAGGGAAGTCCACCTGCGCAAAGTGCCTTTGCCAGAGGAAGTGCATCTGCTGCGTTGTCAATTTTTACAACCGGTACGATACCGATTTTGCTGATTTGCTCTAATACTGCGTTCATAAATAACACCTTTCTGTCTTATAGACTAATAGATATGTGAAAAATCTTCGCAGGAGATCCTGCCGAAAATATTTCTGCAAAATTAAGCCAGTACTTTTATGCCAGTACTTCCTTCACTGCCTCAGCGATCTTGTCGCACTTGCAGTTTGCGAAGAAATACTCCTTAAACTTGGCACCGGATAAAGCGCCCTTTACCAGTTCACGATCCAGATTCTTCAGGATAGTAACCATATCGGTATGAGTTACTTCCTTTACCTGATCCAGGATCTTCTTGTTGCGCTGCTCGGGAACCACTCTCTCAGGGGGATATCCACCGCCGCCGGGAGCACAGAACAGCTTTTCAAAGGTATACTGTAAATTCAGTTCACCGCCCCAGCCGAAGTTCTCAGCAAAAGGAAGTGCCACACAGTTACCGTCGTTTACCTGAGAGAACAGGTAAGCATCCAGAGGGGACTCAATATGTCCGCACAGAACCTTGGGGAAAGAATTGCATGCAAGCATGGCACCTTCGCCGGTTCCGCATCCGGTGATCACGAAATCCGCTGCACCGGAGTTCAAAAGAACTGCTGCCAGAATACCGTTCTGTACGTAGGTCAGGGAATTGGGATCCTCTGCGCCGCACATACCATAGTTGAATACTTCATGACCCATGGGCTCTACTACTTTTTTAAGAGTAGCACAGATCATTTCATTCTTGGCAGCCTGACTGTTTTCATTGATCAAAGCTATCTTCATGAGATACTCCTTTTCCAAACGCCACAACAGTCAGCCGCCGAAATTCTTCTGCGACTGACCTGGTGTGGATAATTTATTTTGTTTTTCTTTTGCGCCGGTTCTACTGGGGCTGTTTGCCGATGTAAGCAAGGATACCGCCATCTACATAGAGGATGTGTCCGTTGACTGCATTGGATGCCTCAGAAGCAAGGAATACAGCGGGACCGGTCAGCTCTTCGGGCTTTAACCATCTGTTAGCAGGGGTCTTAGCGCAGATGAACTGGTCGAAAGGATGTCTGCTGCCATCGGGCTGGATCTCACGAAGAGGAGCCGTCTGAGGAGTCTCGATGTAACCGGGTCCAAGGCCGTTACACTGAATGTTGTACTGACCGTACTCGGAGCAGATGTTCTTGGTCAGCATCTTTAAGCCACCCTTAGCTGCTGCATATGCAGATACGGTCTCACGACCCAGCTCAGACATCATGGAACAGATGTTGATGATCTTACCATGGCCCTTCTTGATCATTGCAGGGATCACTGCTTTTGATACGATGAAAGGTGCATTCAGGTCTACGTCGATCACCTGACGGAACTGATCTGCGGTCATCTCGGTCATAGGGATTCTCTTGATGATGCCTGCGTTGTTAACCAGGATATCGATGGTGCCTACTTCCTTCTCGATCTGAGCTACCATAGCATTAACTGCTTCTTCGTTGGTAACGTCACATACATAGCCGTGAGCCTTGATGCCTTTCTCAGCGTATGCAGCGATTCCCTTGTCTACCAGTTCCTGCTTGATATCGTTGAAGCAAATAGTAGCACCGCACTCAGCGTATGCGGAAGCGATAGCGAAACCAATACCGTAAGATGCGCCGGTAACCAGTGCAACCTTACCTTCCAGTGAGAAATTAGTGAATTCAGACATTGTTTTTTCTCCTTTTCTTTATAAAAACTCTTATTTTAGTTACATTTGTCAAAAAATCTTATTTCAGATCTCTGTTGTCGACACCGTCCATGTCGTCGAAGTCCTGATTCTCGCCAACCATACCCCAGATAAAGGTGTATGCTCTGGAACCGCATCCGGAATGGATGGACCAGCTGGGGGAGATCACTGCCTCTTCATTACGCATTACGATATGACGGGTCTCATCGGGCTCACCCATATAGTGCATAACAAATGCATCCTCCGGCATATCGAAATACAGATATACTTCCATACGTCTGTCATGTGTATGACAGGGCATGGTGTTCCATACACTGCCGGGCTCTAACTTTGTCATACCCATCTCCAGCTGACAGCTCTCTACCTGTCCGGGAAGGATATATTTGCAGATAACTCTGTGGTTGGCATCCTCCAGAGTACCCAGCTCTACTTTATTCTCATCCTTTACAATGACTACCCCCTCTTCGGGAGTACCTTCCGGCTTGATCAGCACAGTCGGATAAGTCTTATGTGCGGGAGCGGAATTCAGATAAAATTTAGCGGGCTGCTTCTCATCTTCGCTTGCAAAAATGATCTCTTTGGAGCCCATTCCAATGTACATAGCTTCCTTGTAGCCTACCTTGTACACTTTGCCATCAACGGTAATCATACCTGCTCCGCCGATATTGATCACACCCAGTTCTCTTCTCTGGCAGAAATACTCTGCACGGAGTTCATCTCCGGCGGTCAGAGTGATAGGGCTTACAGGTACTGCTGCTCCTGTAATGATTCTGTCGATGTGGCTGTATACCAGCTTGATCTCGCCGGGTACGAACAGATTCTGGATCAGAAACTCTTCTCTCAGACGCTCTGTGGTATAATGCTTCACATCTCTTGGTGATACTGCTGTTCTAAGTTCCACCTTACGCCTCTCTTTCCTCAACGGACGACCTGCGAGCCGTCATTGAATGATACCTTTTTATGAAAGCACTTACATTATAGCATATCATTGTAAGCATTTCCAACCTTTTTTTACTTTTTTCTAAAAAAAGAAGGGATCATGCAAGTGCTTTCTCTCTTTGCATGATCCCAGTATACTAGAAAAGATTCTCAAAGTCTTTTCATATTTTAAATAAAACATTGCAAATTTTGAACTTTTATCCTACCGTCAATGTGTTTTGTATATAGAGCAGTCCACACAGCACATGAAAGCCGAATATTAAGAAGCATACATTGACCGCAACCCGCTGTCCCCTGCGCTGGTCTTCGTTCTTCTCCAGTACCAGTAGATGCAGCATTGCAGCCACCCATACTAACATCATGCCACACATCATGGGCCATAAAAAGTCCGCATGGCTTAATTTGCTTCCGCCCTCTCCGAAAAGTGCCGCTTCCAGAAAACCGATGACATATCCGGCGATTGCCAGGATTCCCAGGTCGTCCTTTACGAAAAATGCCGCGTCAAACAGGATCACCAGAAGAGGGAATGCCATACCCAGTGCCACCGACAGAATAATATTCTCGGAATACATGCTCCAGACTTCCATCCACTTCGTCACCATGAAGGAGCCGTCTGCCCCGTAGCTTCCGCCCCAGAAAAAGTAGGCTAAGAACTGCAGCAATATGTAAAACAGTGCCGGCAGCGCACACAAAAAAGTATACACGCAGTGTCTGAAATATTCCGTCTTCCGTTCATCCTTACGCACGCAGAGCTTTAACAGCCGGTACAGCATGATCACACCCACTGCCGGTACGAACATCTCCGCGAATACCGGTTTGGACATGGCCGTCAGGAACAGAACTCCTGCCAGCACGCCGTAATATTTTTTCAGACTTCTCTCCACCGGGAAAAAGACGCCCCGGTATGCCGGATCCTTCTGTGCTCCCCAGATATCGTAGACCAGGCAGAAGCACAACAGTCCGAAGCCCCTGACACTCATATGGGTCGGATTATGAATCGGATTCATGGAATAGATACCTAAGAAACGTCCGCCGGCATCCAGCCAGTAAAAATACAGTCCCTGCGCCACAGACAGGCCGAAAGCGAGCATTGCGGCCTTCCAGGCTCCTGCCTTCTCACAGAACCGCTCCGTATATCTGCGGATCATCCAGTAGAGGACAAAATAAGCAAATAAGTGAAACGCACCGGTCACATATGCCGCCGATACCTCCAGCGGGATCCTCAGGATATGATTCAGTCCCAACACACACAGATGCCACAGACAGTAAGGCACCGTCTTCCATCCCTGGAACCAGGTGCTACGGTTAAACAACGGCAGATACACATAAGTATGTCCATTATAGTCCGACAACGTCTCCGGAAGTTCTTTTAATACGATCTGATAGATCAGCCAGGCGAGCAGGATCCCGAACAGGATCACCACCAGGTCTTCCCTGTCCGTTCCTTTTCTTTTTTCTGTCATATTTTGTTCCATTCTCTTGTCCTTCCTCATAAATACCTTGCGATTTTACTTTTTTTCCCGTATGATAAAATCATAAAAATCTTAAATAAAACCGTGCCACGCACGTAAGGAGCTTTTCATGCATCTTCCATCTAAAAAACATCTCGCAGGTGGTCTGATCCTCCTGCTTATAGCTGTAATTTTTGTCTGTTTCCCGCATCCGGCATCGGATCTGCATCTGCGGATCACCTTTGAAGAGTTTGAGGGAGACGGCTGTTCCCTGTATTACACCACGGATACCGACGGTAATTTTTCACAGGAGAAATGTATCTCTTCCACGTTTGATCCCGATACCATGCAGGTGTCTTTCCTCTTAGACGCTTCCCTTGAGGGACATCTTACCGGACTTCGGCTCGACTTCCCGCACAGTGAGCAGCTGATCGGGATTAAGACCGTCACCGTAAGCAGTGCCGGTATGATTCAGAAGGAATACAATCCCTGTCATTTCTTCGCACCGGAGAACATCGCCCTGAATCATAATGCGGATGTGACGCTGGTCCTTCCCAGGAACCGGGTCTATGTCTCCACAGGAGCTGACGATCCTTTTCTGATTCTGTCCGATGCACTGGTTGCCCAGATTGACGCATGTTACAGCCACCAGGTTCTGTCCAGACTGTGTGTCTGCCTGTTCGCCGCCTGCTGCCTGTTCTTCGCACGCCGGAAGCTGTCTGCCTAATCAGTATAGCATGCTGCTTTGCCTGTGCCAAGGCTCTTTTTAAACGTTGTCATCATAGGAGAAAGAAAGAATGGAAGAACTTACTTCCTGTAAAACAGCCATAGAGAATTGCAAGACCTCCGGGACTTTTGCCATTGCCCATTTATACAAAGAAGAAAAAGCCATGGACATGCATATCCATGACTGCTATGAGATCTATTATTCCATCTGCGGCGGCAAGCAGTTCCTCATCGACAATTGTTTCTATACGATTGCCCCCGGGGATCTCTTTATCATCAACCAGTATGAAAGTCACAAGCTGACCCAGATCGACAATTCCGTCCATGAGAGAATCGTGTTGTCGGTGGCACCGGACTTCATGAAACAGATTTCCACAGGGAACACGGATCTGAGCTTCTGTTTCACCCACCGCAGTGCCCCCTTTTCCCATAAGCTGTCATTAAATAAGGAACAGCAAAAGCGATTCCTCTATTATATCAACAAAATCACCTCTGCGGAGGGCTTCGCCCATGACATTACGGAATATGCCGCTTTCATGGAACTGATGGTCATGCTCAACACTCTGTTCGTCAGGAACACAGAGCAGACCAGTGCCGGAGAAAATACTGCGGACGCCGCGGAATACAAGGACAGCTCCTACCGCTATAACCATCAGGTGGACGATATTTTAAACTTCATCAACCAGAATATCTCCCAGCCCATTACCGTAGAACAGTTAGCCGGGCAGTTTTATTTAAGTGAATCCTATATCTGCCGGATCTTCAAATCTGCCACCGGCACCACGATCAACAAATACATCACCGCCCGCCGCATCAGTATCGCCAAAGCTGTATTGAACGAAAACGGTAATGTCATGGAGGCCTTCGAACGCAGTGGTTTCACAGATTACAGCAATTTCTTCAAAGCCTTCACCAAAGCCGTAGGCGTCTCCCCGAAAAAATACGCAAGCCTGAGTGTCAGTTAAGCTGCTGACTCTCAGGCTCTTTTTTACAACTCTTAATCATTCGGTCTCTGATAAAATCTTCCCGCCAGGTTCTCCGTGCGGATCATATTAACAAAAGCCTGGGGATCGGTCTTACGCACTGTATTCACAACCTTATTCACTTCATCCCGTCCTACCACGGAATACAGCACATCACATTCCTGTTTGGAATAACAGCCCTCTCCCTTGATCAGCGTGGCATCGTGATTCGTGATCTCTGCAATGGCTTCGTAGACATCCTCCGGTCGTTTGGTCACGATGATCAGTGTCTGCTTCTGATACCGCTTGTACAATACATGCAGTACCTGGGTGGAGGTGTACTGAAAAATAATGGAGTACAGCGCCTTGTCCCATCCGAACAGTGCTCCGGCGATCCCAAGGATCACCACATTTCCGGCGAAAATATAATTCCAGGAGTCAATGCCGTATTTCTCCGACAGGAAAATTGCGATAAAATCGGTGCCTCCGCTGGTGGCATTGGCAAACAGGCACAGACTGATGGCTAATGCATTGATCAGTCCTCCGAAGATGGAGATCAGCAGAATATCCTCCGTCACGGGAAATGACGGCACAATATCTGTCAGGATACCACTCACTACGATCATCAGGCAGGAATAGCCGGTAAATTTTTTCCCGATAAATTTGAAACTGATCACAGCCGGAATGGCATTCAGAATAAAATTGATCACAGAAAACGGAGGCTCCCAATGCCACAACAGTACACTGATCTCCTGGATCAGACGGGTCATACCGTTGAATCCACCGGGGATCAGTCCTCCGGTGCGGACAAAGCTTTTTAAGTTCACAGCCATGATAAAAGATCCCGCCAGGATCAGGCAGGTACGCCGCAGGGTATCGCTGATGCTCTTCTTCGTCATACTAACCTCCATTCCGCAGACGATTCCTTCCGTCGGAGGAATCTCCTCTTACATCTTCTCTGCGATCCGCTTTCTTGCCGCCGCGCCTCTGACACAGCACGCATCCCAACAGGATCAGTACACTTCCCGCACTCACCAGAATACCGATATTCCGTCCTTCCGGTACATAGTGCATCTGTATCGTATGCTCTCCCGCTTCCAGATCAAATGCCATGAGGGCATCGCCAAACCGCTCAGGTTCTGCATTTTCCCCGTCGATCTGCACCGTCCAGCCCTCCTCATAAGGCACGGACAGGATCAGTCTGCCGGCTTCTTCCAGGCTTAATGTTCCGGAAATATGGGTGCTGTCCATCTCTACATTTTCCAGATGTTCTTTTGACAGTATCTCCACTGCCTGTGCCAGCACTTCTTCATTCAGTACATAGGCTTCCGCAGATACCTTCTGCGTCTCATCCGCATCATCTCCATTGGTCAGGGTGACCCGCTCTCCCTTCTGCAGATATCCCAGATACAGAATGGATCCATCCTTCAGATCCGCGTAGTCGCAAGTTTCCAGCGTTCCTCCCAGCACCTGCACCTTTTTCGTCCCTGTGGCATTGATCCTTGCATAATAATAGCCTGCCCGGTCCGCAGTAATACATACATTGTCCCCGCTAGCCTCACTGGTCGCCCGGTCCAGTAAGGGCTCTGCGATTCCCAGATCCTCTATCAACTGATTCTGCACTCTCACACCGGTGCCGATCTCGTCCGTAACATTCCAGTCCGTGGGTGCCACATAACCAAAGGGCAGCGTATATTTACAATGATATAAATAAACATCTCCACTGTTATTCACAGTCTCATACAGACCGTTTTCGTATTTATCCGATTCGCCGAACATGTAATCCACATTCAGGAGTGCCGACACGAAAGCCGTCGCTCCGTCGAATCCATAGTAAACCTTACTGTGACGCATGCCAAGCTTCTTATACAGATCCATGACCCGGGAATTCATGGTGGAGGAAAATACCGAAGCCGTAGGGTACCCGGTCAGGGTTCCGTCATTTTTTGTCTTGCGGGTAAACTTCTCGATACGGAAGAAGTCATCCCCCTCCTGTTCCTGCGCCAGAGCATACAACGCCTTATAATCCTCCTGGTCTTCCAGATAAGCGCTTCGTCCGGTAGTACCCAGACTCGTATTAAATGTATTGATGCTCAGCTCCGCCACTACGCACGCCAGCACCAGAATCCCCAGCACCTGCCTCGTCAGTTCGCTCTTCCTCGTCCGGTACAGATACAGAATCACCCCGTAGATTGTAACGAACACCAGCGTCAGCACTTCAATACCCGTGTCGAAATCCTCGCTCTCCACGAATTTCTCACAGGCAAGTAAAAATACCACCGCCGCCAGATACCCATAGATGATCTGCCCGGGAGAAGTGCCCTCCACATTCCGGAAAGCATCATAGCACATGACAAGGATCAGAAAAATATAGAGAAAAGACTGTCTCGCCGGCAGGGAATCCGGATAATTCAGACCGTGCCACAAAAAATCCAGAACATTGGTCCCAAAGCTAAGCAACAAAAATCCCGCCAGTGCCAGATTGCAGAACCGTTTTCTCACCGATATTTTTTCATTCAGTGCATACATGGGCACCAGTAAAAATACCGCCACACCACAGTAGATGTTCGGCCAGTGTTCCAGTCCTCTCTCCGTGGTCACGCACAGGCAGTGTCTCGCCAGCATATCAAACACGGAAAAATAGGAGTCCAACGTACCGGGGAAATCCGAATTGCCAAAATCCGTCCTTAAGATAGCGCAGACCTCCGGAATCAGCAGTGCCGCAGCCAGCCCTCCTGCCAGCAGAGATGCAAATGCAAATCTTCCGATCCTGCCGAATACCGTTTTTACTTTTTGGCTCTGTCCTTCCGTCATGATATGGTATTCCGTGATCAACAGCATTCCGAAATACAGCACCAGGAAGATGCAGATCATAATGGAAATATAGTAATTGGTCAGGATGCAAAGCCCCAGGGTCACAGTGTACATGACCCATCTGCCCTCTCTGGCCAGCCGCTCCACTCCCAAAAGGATCAGTGGTAACAGGATCAGGCAGTCCAGCCACATCACATTCCAGTTATAAGCTGCCAGATAGCCGGACAGGGCATAACAGGTGGAAAACAGGATCACCGCCGGATCTGCCTTGCCAAAAGTCTTCCTCAGATAAATACTGAACGTAAGCCCCATAAGACCGATCCGCAGGATCACGAGATAACTCATGAATTCCATGATCAGGCTCTCCGGCAGCAAAAATACCAGCCAGTTAAAAGGACTTGCTACATAATAGACATATAACGCCAGGAAATTCGATCCGATCCCCACGTTGTAAGAATAAGACAGTCCCTCTCCCGCTTTGATCTTATGTACGAATTCACTTAAAAAAGGCATATACTGATGGTACATGTCGGAGAACAGAAAACTCCGGTCACCAAAAGGATATATGCCCCGTATGATAAAAAGAACCAGCATGATAAATGCAGGCACAAAGAACGCAAGCACAGAGATTCCTCTCTGCGTCCTGCGTTCTGCACTTATTGCTGTCGTCTTGTTGCCGTTCATCTTAATCTTCATATTTTCAATAACCTGCAAACTTGAATGTTTTACCTTTCGTAATCAAACAGCAGATAATACTCCAGACTCCGGTAATCGTTCAATGCTTCCCCACATTCCTTCACAGTTGTAAGAGTGCCGTCCGCCTCTCTCACACCTGCTGCACTGATCACCGGATATTCCTTCCGAAGCCCGGTCAGACTGCTCTGCAGGGCAGGCAACGGCAGATCACAGTTCTCCAGCACATCCATTGCCAGATAATTGGCACTGGTCTCTCCTCCCGTCTGCTCCTCAATGTCAAAGTTGCTCCAAATCACATAAGGTACTTTATATTTTAACAGATTTTCCTCATCTGTTAAAGTCTCCGGATTCACTTTATTATTTCTTAAGATCGGATTGCTCACATAGGTCGTAGGCTGATGATCCCCGAAGAATACGATCATGGTATCCTCATCCGCCTGAGAGAAATAATCGATCAGACCCTGCAGAGCGTGATCCGTCTGTTTTACCAGAGACAGATACATAGACAACGCCTTGGAATCAATGCCGTCCACGGTGATATCCGGGGTAAAATTATGGAATTCCTCTTCGTAACCGCTGTGATTCTGCATGGTTACGTTAAAGACAAACAGAGGCTCTCCCTCTTTTTTATTCTCATACAGTTCGATGATCTTGGCAAAGCTGCTCTCATCGGAGATATAGTTACGGATCCGTTTCGGATTCGTGAAATCCTCCTGGGATAAAAACTCATCAAAACCAAGTAGCGGATAGACCCTGTCTCTGTCCCAGCCGCTGGCATAATACGGATGGATCGCCACGGTATGATAGTCCAGCTCCTTCAGATAGGATGCCAGAGACGGCATCTCCTTCTGCACATACTGCTGGTAAGCCACACTGCCCTGGGGCAGGAATCCTATGGTATTGCCGGTGAGGAATTCAAACTCCGTATTGGCAGTATTCCCACCCAGCACGGAAACATTCAGATAGCCGGTTCTGGTATTCTCCGCACCCTGCTGTAAACTGTGAATAAAGGGCATATAGTCCTCGTTGGTGGTGAAATCACCTCTCACCGCCAGATCGGAAAAAGCCTCATCCATGATGACAATGATATTGGGGCGCTTCACGCTCTTTGGATCTTCCACGGCTGCCGCAAGCCCCGTGGAATCCTTACCAGCCTGTTCATAATCACTTCCGGTACCATCTGCGGAATAGCCTGCGGGCTTCTCCACATCCATATACTCCAGTTCCATCAGGAATGCCACGATATTACCGTCTCTTTTGTTCATGACGGTAGGGGTAAACAGCTTATCGTACAAGCCAAAGTTCTGCACAAAGCTCTCGCTCTGCACCATACCCGTATAGCCGTAGATCAATGCAATGCTAAGCAGTATAAGTGCCGCTCTTTTGGCTACGCGCGCCGGAGCCTTCATATGAAAACGGCTCTCGATCAACAGCAATATCAGGAATCCTATGATGACCAGCACCGTGCTGCCCTTCAGAGTATAGTTAAAATTCCCTGCCACACTGGCTGCCGTACCGATGGAATAAATATCCCAGGGCATAATAGGTGCTGACCGGAAATTCAGCACATAATAATTTGCAAGACCTGCCGCCATGAAAAATGTTGTCTGCAGCATCAGAGCAGCCCGGACATATTTAACGATTCCGAATAACAGAAGCGCGCTCAGTACATAAAACGCCATGTTCAATATCTGTGTCTTGAAATGCATCGTTGTGAAAGGATTGTGGGTATACATTTCAAACAGATAAAATGTCACCAGCGGACATACCGCAAGTGCTATGCAGGAAGGAAGCTTCTCTCTGGTGATTCCTATTTTCCGAACGCAGTGACGCAAAAAGCCTGCAATGGTTGCTGCGACACTTCGTATTGATTTTTTCTGTAAATAATCCATCGCTTAACTCTCCTTACGATTCTGAAGAGATTTTATCGCAATGACAGAAAAATAACAATTTCCGAATTGCACACATTTGCTAACATTACAGGCTTATTTTTGTTACTTTTTACATATGTTTTACGTATTACTACTTGACTTCGTATTTTCCGGCTTCTTTCAGGCGCAGCATTGCTCTCGCCATGGATGCCTGGGATACATGATACTCCTGGATACTCTGCTTCTGACGCAGCTGTTCCTGCGCACGCTCCAGGGCAGCCTCCGCACGGACTCTGTCGATATCCTCCGGGCGTTCTGCCGTATCTACCAGCATGATCACACGGTTATGAGAAATGTAGACACAGCCCACACCGACTACGGCTTTGGTCCAGTCATCCTCCTCTTTTTCCTTGAAGCGTACCTCGCCCTCTCTCGTGGCAATGACCATATCCTCATGGTGAGACATAATGGCCTGCTCGCCGTCCAGGGCAGGTACGATAATAATGCCGCATTTTCCATCGAAAAATACTTTATCACTGGCAATGACCTTCAAACTAAAGGTGTTCATATGCACACCGCCTTTCCTTACTGTGCCATGAGCTTCTTAGCCTTTTCCACTGCCTCATCAATGGTACCTACATTGAAGAATGCAGCTTCCGGATACTCATCCATCTCACCGTCAATGATCGCACGGAATCCGCGGATAGTCTCCTTCACAGGCACATACTTGCCGGGTACACCGGTGAAGTTCTCTGCCACATGGAAGGGCTGGGACAGGAAGCGCTGGATCTTACGGGCACGGTATACGGTGATCTTATCCTCATCGGACAACTCCTCCATACCCAGGATGGCGATGATATCCTGCAGTTCCTTGTACTTCTGCAGCATTGCCTGTACCTGGCGTGCAGTCTCATAATGCTCCTTACCTACCACATCCTCTTCCAGGATACGGGAAGTGGATTCCAGAGGATCCACTGCGGGGTAAATACCCTGTTCCACGATCTTACGGGACAGAACGGTGGTGGCATCCAGATGTGCGAACGTAGTCGCGGGTGCGGGGTCAGTCAGGTCATCCGCAGGCACGTAAACAGCCTGAACGGAAGTGACACTACCCTTGTTCGTGGAAGCGATACGTTCCTGTAACTCACCGACCTCGGTAGCCAGTGTGGGCTGATATCCTACTGCGGAAGGCATACGGCCCAACAGTGCGGATACCTCACTACCTGCCTGCACAAAACGGAAGATGTTATCAATGAACAGCAGCACATTCTGGTGCTCTTCATCACGGAAATACTCTGCCATGGTCAGTCCTGTCTCGGCCACACGCATACGTGCTCCGGGGGGCTCATTCATCTGACCGAAGACTAGCGCGGTCTTCTCTAATACTCCGGACTCCTTCATCTCACTCCACAGATCATTACCCTCACGGGAACGCTCGCCGACACCGGTGAAAATAGAATAGCCACCGTGCTCCGTAGCAATATTTCGGATCAGCTCCTGGATCAGCACAGTCTTGCCGACACCGGCACCGCCGAACAGACCGATCTTACCACCCTTTGCATAGGGTGCCAGCAGATCGATAACTTTAATACCGGTCTCCAGCATCTCTACGACCGGGCTCTGCTCTTCGAAGGAAGGCGGATCTCTGTGGATGACCCAATGCTCCTCTCCCTCCAGGGATTCTCCACCATCGATGGTCTCTCCCAATACGTTGAACAATCTTCCCAGTGTCTTTTTACCTACCGGAACCTGGATTCCTTTACCGGTAGCAATAACATCCATATCCTTGCAGAGTCCTTCACTGGCACCTAACATAATACAGCGGACGGTATTGTTACCGATATGCTGTGCCACTTCCATGACCAGACGTTTACCTTCGCTGTATACTTCCAGAGCATCCTTGATAAAAGGAAGGTCATTGTTCTCGAACTCTACGTCTACAACAGGTCCCATGACCTGAACGATCTTACCATGATTTTTTTCACTTACGTTACTCAATTGCTCAGGACCTCCTTTCTTGCCTTTTTCTTCTTTTTCTGAGCCTTGGCACCGGCAATGACCTCAGTGATCTCCTGTGTGATCATAGCCTGCCGTACCCGGTTGTACTGAATGGACAGATCATGGATCATGGCGGATGCATTTTTATTTGCAGCCTCCATGGCCATCATTCTGGCGTTCTGTTCACTGCAGAACGATTCTACCAATGCGCCGTATACATATCCCATGACAAAATCGGGAACAATGTTATCCAGCACCGCCTTCGGGGACGGTGTCATGACAAGCGGCTCCTGATACATACTCAGATCCTGTCCGTCTTTGGTAATAAACCGTTCTTTTATGATAGGTAACAGACGCATCATCTGCGGTTCGGTTGTCACGCTGTTTACCATATTGGTATAAATAATATATACCTCATCCAGCTGCTCTGCCTGGAACTGCTCCAGGATCGTCTCCGTAATGATCCGGGCACGATGGAGGGTCGGGTTCTGTGCAGTATAATGAAACTGCTCTGCCACCTCGATGCCTCTGTGTCCGAAATACTGACGTCCCAGCTCACCCACGACAAACAGCTTATATTTTCCTGTCTGTCCGGCTTTCTGCATCTGCTCTTCCGCCATCTTCAGTACATTATGGTTATAGGCTCCGGCCAGTCCCTTATCTGCGGTGACTACTACCAGTCCCGTAGTCTTCTCCCCGGCCGGTTTGTCCTTACGCTCATCGAAGTACTTATTGTCGATCTCCGGTAAGTGACGGACGATTCTGCTGACCATAGTCTGCAGAGTATAGAAGTAAGGCTCCGTCTCTTCCAGATTCTTCTTGGCTTTCCGAAGCTTTGTGGAAGAGATCATATACATGGCATTGGTGATCTTCATAGTATCCTGAATGCTTTTCATACGACTTTGTATTTCTCGCGTATTTGCCATGTTAACCTCCTATATTACTATCACTGTTTGCAAATATTATTTTTGCAAGAATTCCTTTTTAAATTTCTCAGCTGCATCGCAGATCTGCTTATTCAGCTCGTCATCCAGCGCCTTGGTGGTCTCTAACTGACGAACGATGTCACTGTGCTGCTCCTTCATGTAACTTAAGAACTGCATCTGGAAATCCTTCACATGATCTACAGGCACGTCCAGCATTACTCTGCCGTTGGCTGCGCACAGGGTCATAACCTGTTCTGCCATGCTTAAAGGTCTGCACAGAGGCTGCTTTAACAGCTCCATCAATACATGACCGTGCTGTAACTGCTCCTTGGTGGCATTGTCCAGATCGGATGCAAACTGTGTGAACACTTCCATCTCACGGAACTGTGCCAGGTCGATACGGATACTTCCGGCTGCCTTCTTCATTGCCTTGGTCTGTGCGGCACCGCCGACACGGGATACAGACAGACCGACATTGACTGCGGGTCTCATACCGGAGAAGAACAGATCACTCTCCAGGAAAATCTGACCGTCGGTGATAGAGATAACGTTGGTCGGAATGTATGCGGATACATCGCCTGCCTGAGTCTCGATGATCGGCAGTGCGGTAATGGAACCGCCGCCCTTGTCTGCGCTCAGTCTTGCGGAACGCTCCAGCAGTCTGGAATGTAAGTAGAATACGTCTCCGGGATATGCCTCACGTCCGGGAGAACGTTCCAGTAACAGGGACAGTGCACGGTAAGCTACCGCATGCTTGGACAGATCATCGTATACGATGAGGACATCCTTGCCCTGATACATGAAATACTCAGCCAGTGCCGTACCGGAATAAGGGGCGATGTACTGCAGGGGTGCAGGATCGCTGGCGGTTGCGGATACGATAATAGTGTAATCCATGGCATCGTTCTTCTTCAGGGTTCCCACCAGCTTTGCAATGGTGGATGCCTTCTGACCGATGGCCACATAGATACATATCACATCCTTACCCTTCTGGTTCAGAATGGCGTCGATGGCGATGGAGGTCTTACCGGTCTGACGGTCACCAATGATCAGCTCACGCTGTCCACGACCGATGGGGAACATGGAATCGATTGCCAGAATACCGGTCTCCATCGGTACACCTACGGACTGTCTGTCCACGATGGAAGGAGCAGGCTGCTCGATGGGACGATACCCCTCTTCCTTAATGGGACCTGCGCCGTCGATAGGTGCTCCCAGAGCATCCACGATCCTGCCCTTGAATCCGTCACCTACGGGGATACCGGCTCTCTTACCGGTACGAACGACTCTGGTACCCTCACGGATCTCGGTATCATGACCGAACAGGATGCATCCGATCTCATCCCTGCGGACATCCTGTACCATTCCCTTGACACCGGAATCGAAGATAACGATCTCACCGTACTCGGCATGGTCGATACCATTGACATTGGCGATACCGTCACCTACCCAGCTAACGGAACCGATTTCATGCTCCTGTGCCTGCAGGTGGAAATCTTCGATCTCACCCTTCAGGATAGAGATGATTCCCTGCTCACTGGCAGTCTTACCTACCTGGGAAAGCTTGTCCGCGAACTGCTTCATACGACCATTGGTACTCCAGTCATAGACTTCGTTACCGGCACGGATGATGAAACCGCCGCCCAGAGCCGGGTCTTCCTTCGTCTCGAAGGCCATATCGTCTCTGTGATATTTCTTCTGTACAAAATCACGGATATTCTGTAACTGCTCCTTGGTCGGTTCTGTCACATAGGACAGGGTCACAACGAATTCACCCTTTTTCTCGGGAGAGAGTTCTCTATACGCAGTGCAGATATCATCCCACAGATAGATATCTCCGTTATCACACAGGACCTTCAGGAAATCTCTGATCTGTAAGGGGAATACTTTTTCTATTACATTGTGCTTGGCAGACAGTGCCACGGCAGGAGATTCAAAATCCAACTTCACCTGCGGTACGGCTTTAAAGATATCGCCTGTCTGACCTACAATGTCTCCGGGGATATTCAGTTCACGCAATCTTTTTGCGTATTCTAAAGCTGTACTAATCAATCTTTTCACCTGTCTTTGCTATAAATTGGTTGTAAAGTTCTCTGTCTGAATCTGCATTCTGTTTGGCTGCCACCAGCTTTGCGGTAGCTTCCACTACCAGACCTGCGATCTGCTCCTGTGCCTGTTCAATACGCTTCTGCTCTTCCAGTGCGGCATTTTTGTTGGCATTGTCCAGGATCTTTTTTGCTTCGGTCTGGGCATCTGCCACGATACGGTCATACTCGTTGCCAGCCTTGCCTCTTGCTTCGTTCAGGATGCCTTCCTTTTCTGCCTGGACACCGCTTAAGGATGCCTCGTACTTAGTTTTAAGTTCCTCGGCACTGTCCTGTGCGGCTTTTGCATCTGCATATTGCTTATCGATCTCTGCCTGTCTCGCATCCAGGATCTTGTGGATGGGCTTGATCAGGAAGATCTTCACAATGGCAAATATGATCAACAGATTCAGGATGGTCCATACAATATTAATATCTAATCTCAGCATGTGCTTTCATCCTTTCTTACGTTTCGTTATACGTTTGTGCCGTTTCCGGCTTCGGTTCTTATAACTATCCGAAACCTCCATGCGCAAAACCGCATCTTCGATGCTTTTCTTTTGCTTATGGAGTTTTAGTCGCCGTAAATCGTCGCAAACGCTCTTACGAATGCAAGCATTCGACGATCGTTTGTGCCGTTTCCGGCTTCGGATAGTTATGCCATGAACAGAATGATCAGGATACCGATAACGAATCCGTAAATAGCGGTTGCCTCTGCCAGCGCACCACCTAACAGTAAGATCTTGGTGATCTTGCTCTCTGCTTCCGGCTGTCTTGCCACAGCCTCTGCTGCCTTACTTGTTGCGATACCGATACCGATACCTGCTCCGATACATGCCAGTGCTGCAATACCTGCTCCAATAGCTATCATAATGAATCCTCCTAGTTTTAAAAAAGTGTTGTTAGTGAATAGTTACTTATTCAATGGCTTCCTTAATGTACATAGATGTCAGGAATACGAATACATACGCCTGGATCAGTCCATCAAAAATATCAAAGTAAAAGCTGAAGGGTACCGGCAATGCTACCGGAACCAGAAGCTTCAACAGCTCCATGATAACGAATGCTCCCAAAACGTTACCAAACAATCGCATACACAAAGACAGGGGCTTGATGAACACCTCCAGGATATTGATGGGTGTTACGATCGCGATAGGCTCGGTGAAGCTCTTGATCCATCCGCCCACGCCTTTTTTGCGGATGCCTGCTGCTTCCACCAGGATGATACTCATCAGTGCCAGTGCCGCTGTTACGTTCAGATCCTTGGTAGGGGGCTTCATGCCGAACAATCCGATGATATTGGATATGCCCAGGTATAACAGTACACTTACCAGATACGGTACATACCGTTTCCCTTCCTCTCCGATCATTCCCGTAACAATGCCTTCCAGCTTCGTCACGATTGTCTCTGCCACCAGCTGTCGTCTGCTGACATTGTGTACTTTGAGGTTGCTTGTAAGGATAATCGACAAGATCAGAATGACTGCCATGACTACCCATGTGATCACTACCGATTCCGCAATATCCAGCTGTACTCCGCCGATCAGTGGAAGACCTGCCGGAAGCTTGATCGAAAACGCCGTATCACAGTTCAGTTCTTTGAGCAGTTCTGATGCCAATTCCTCCATAATACCACTTCCTTTCCGTAAACATCCCTGAAGGAGTTTCCACTCCCTCAGGGTCGTTGCTATTTTACTCCTATTTATAAAAATGCGTAAGATACATTTTTGCTAATTTGTCCTATGCAAAAATCATAAGTTATGGCATATATTAACTATAAAAAAATGAGGTATCAGAAAATTATATGACAAAATTAGTCATTTTGGGACGTAAGAATCAGACGGGCAATTACGAGACCTTTTTTCGGAAGCTTCCCGCCAGAACCGTGACAACCTTAGTCCCCGGGGAAGTCATCTCCTGCGACGCTCTGATCCTGCCGGGCGGCGGAGATATCACTCCTGCTTTTTTCGGTGAAAAAAACAAAGGTTCCCGCACTGTTGACACCGAACTGGACATCCTACAATTCCAGGCTCTCGACATAGCGATCGCCGCCGGAATCCCTGTCATCGGGATCTGCAAGGGCATGCAGGTCATCAATGTTGCCTTCGGGGGCACAATTCTGCAGGATATGCCCGTAGATCAACTACATAGTATGCCTTCCGGTGATGCCTTCCATTCCTCCATTATGACGGAGGATTCCCGTCTTTTCAAGTATTTTCCTGTCAAAATGCGCGTCAACAGTGCCCACCACCAACGAATCGACCGCTTAGGTCAGCACCTTAAGATCATCCAGGTCTGCCCTGACGATGGCTGCCCCGAAGCTTTGGAGCATGACGAGCTGCCGATTCTTGGGTTACAATGGCATCCGGAGAGGCTGCCGGATCCGGCCGGACTTCCTCTGCTTTCCCTGCTCGCTTCGTATTTTTAAATCTGTGTCGTGTTTTTTTGGTGGCTGTCAGTTCTTCCTTCACCTTGCACCTGGCTATCTCAAACAGCGAACGAATGATCCCACGCAGCATCTCGGCTGTCTGATCGTCCACTTCCTTCAATGCGGTAACTACCGCATTCATACTCTTTTTCCAATCTGCGGTAAATGTGATCAGATCGTCCGCCTGTGAAGCGGAGATTACCTGATAAAGTGTGTCTACAAAGGTACGGACCTGCTCCTCGTTCAGGGACAGGATCCATTCATTTAAAGCATCATTCATGATCCTCTGGCTCTCATAGATATCGCCTACATCCACGAAATGATCATCCTTCACCAGCCAGGAGAAAGGATCATGCTGCAGCAGACCGTGGCTTTTACTTTCCACTACGCGGTAATGAATATCCCTCTCGAAGATCATCCCGATCATAGAAGAATGCGGAAGCAGCTTTACCACCTTGTCTTCTATCGCATTGTAATGACATTCCTTCAGCACCTCCGGCCGGAATCCCGGTCCGTCCAGACTGTATATCTTCTGGATCCGCTTCTGCACAAAGGGTGCACATTTCATGGCACTGTACACCGCCAGGTTGCCGCCCTTGGAATGTCCTCCGATGTAAAAGGGCTGATGCAGCCATCCGGTGACCATATTTACATATTTGACACTGTATTCCTGCCCCGGTACCGGATTCAGGAATGCCATATTGAAGTCTTCCTTCCACCCCACAATAGTCTCATCCGTGCCGCGAAATGCCAAAAACAGTGTTCCGTCATCCAGGATAAAGGTAATCGCAGAGAACTGGGTCTCCCACTCCTTTTCCACCAGGTTAATATAACAATTCAGCTTCATATTCCGGAAGCGTCTGCCGCTAAGCAGCCCTTCAAACAGTGCCCGGTTCTCCTTTTCAAAACGCACATCTCCGAACAGCTGATCCACATCCGGCCGTTTGGCGATCTCCCGCAGCGTCACGGAAGGACCGTTGTGACGCACGTCACTGACCATTCCGTCGAACTTTAGATAAGAAAGCTGGCATAAGGCCAGACTGTCCACATCATTCAGAGGTTTTTCGCGAAATGGAATATCTCCGTATTTTTTTAAATATTCTATGACTGTTCCCGCCATATACTGCTCCTTTCCGCGAGGAACTTTCCTTGCGTATTTTTCCGGATTGTGTTACGTTTTATACTGTCAGTAGAAAACATTAAGAAGGTGATCTGCCATGTCCAAGAATCATTCCAAACAATTTTCCAGAGATTGCATGGTGCAGGCTTTGATACAGCTGCTTCAGACAAAATCTCTGTCCAATATTACCATCTCAGAGCTGACCGAGCGGGCCGGAGTCTCCCGTATGACTTATTACCGCAATTACAACTCCATGGACGAGATCTTCATCAGTTATCTGAAGGATCTGTTAGATGCCTACCGTCAGGATGTCGCTGCCTGGCCGGATAAAGGCAATTATAACGACTACCGCAATATGCTGCACTGCTATGAATACTTTGATCATTACAGAGAATTCATTGCCTGCCTGGTGAACACAGGACTGGGGCATCTGCTGCTGCAGGCCCTGGACAGTTATATCCTTGATACCTATTATACGGAAGATAAAGGCCGGGATTTCTATTACACGCTTCGTGCGTTCTCCGGTTCCCTCTACAATATCTACGTCACCTGGATCATGGAAAATTCCATGGAATCCGCTGAAGAGATCGTATCCATTATCTGTCAGATCTATTCCTGATCATGATAACAATCAGCAAAGGACTGCGCAAAAATACGCAGTCCCTTTTTATTTTTATCTCTGATTCAACGGAACATATTCCAGTTCCTGCATCACGCTCTT
Organism: uncultured Lachnospiraceae bacterium; assembly: GCA_945929965.1. Lineage (GTDB taxonomy): Bacteria > Bacillota > Clostridia > Lachnospirales > Lachnospiraceae > Acetatifactor. The sequence goes on along the minus strand of CAMEOT010000011.1, from coordinate 27,236 downwards.
ATAAGCGGGACGGATGATCTTATCCATATTGATCAATTCTTCAATACGATGCGCGCTCCATCCCACGATTCTTGCGATGGCAAAAATCGGTGTATATAACTCCAGCGGAATCTCCAGCATGCTGTATACGAATCCGCTGTAAAAATCGACATTGGCGCTGACGCCCTTATAGATTCTGGACTTCTGGGAGATGACCTCCGGTGCCATCCGTTCGATCATGGAATACAACGCGAAATCTTTATCCCTGCCCTTGGCTACTGCCAGCTTTTCTACGAAGCTTTTAAATACCTGGGCTCTGGGATCAGACAGGGAATAGACGGCATGCCCCATACCATAGATCAGTCCCTTGCCGTCAAAGGCTTCCTTGTTCAGAATCTTGTTCAGATAAGCTCTTACCGCATCTTCATCGGTCCAGTCAGACACATGGGCTTCGATATCCCGCATCATCTCTACGACCTTGATATTGGCACCACCGTGCTTGGGTCCCTTCAGAGACGAAAGCGCTGCTGCCACTACGGAATATGTATCGGATCCGGAAGAGGTTACGACTCTGGTAGTGAAGGTGGAGTTATTACCGCCGCCATGCTCCATATGCAGCACCAGTGCGGTATCCAGTACTTTGGCCTCCAGTTCGGTATATTGTTTGTCGGGACGAAGCATCATCAGCAGATTCTCTGCTGTGGAAAGCTTCTTCTGCGGACGATGTATGTACATACTCTCATCATTGGAATAGTGATTATATGCATGGTAGCCGTAGACTGCCAGCATAGGGAACACAGCGATCAGTCCCAGGCACTGTCTTAATACATTTTCAATGGAAGTATCGCTGCAATTTTTATCATAGGAAGCCAGTGTCAGAACACTCCTGGTCAGGGAATTCATGATGTCACTGCTGGGAGCTTTCATGATGACATCTCTGGTGAAGTTGGTTGGTAAGGTTCTGCTGGATGCCAGAATATCGTTAAAATGCTTCAGTTCGTCGCGATTCGGCAGCTTACCGAACAAAAGTAAATAAGCCACCTCTTCAAATCCGAAATGATCCCCGCGGAATCCGTTGACCAGTTCGATACAGTCATAACCGCGATACCACAGCTTACCTTCACAGGGGATCTTTTTGCCATCCTCCATTTTGAAGGATTCGATCCGTGAAATATTGGTAAGGCCTGCGACTACACCATTACCGTTCTTATCACGCAATCCCCTCTGCACACCGTATTCGTCGAACATCTGCGGTTCCAATCTATCTGCCGCTCTGCACAGGCCGGCATGTTCCAACATATACTCTTCGTTTTTCTTCATCCAAATACCTTCCTTTCCCTCACATTTATATATACTTATCTATCATAACTTTTCAGAAACTACCATGTCAATTAAGAAAGTATAAAATATTCTTTGTATTCTCTTTGATCTTCTCGGACAGGTCAGCGTATTGAATGAGCTCTTCCTCTGTGAAGCCGGCGAATCTGGCAGCATCATAATCTCTCTGTGCCATCTTTAGTTCTTTCATAATGGCATCCGCTGCCGGAAGAATCGTCGCGACGATCCTGCCTCCCCGTTCCTTCCGCTTCGTTTCTGCCATCTCCGCTGTCTTCATTTTATTTTTTCCAGTCGTCTTATCTTTTTTGGATGGCTTGGGTTCCTTCACCTCTTCTACTTTCAGGAATCCCTTCATGGTCAGACGCTGCAATCCGCTGGTCAGATTCGTCCGTGAGATTCCCGCGAAATCCGCCAGTTCCCGTCTGCTGTCCCATTCATGCTTTTCACACAGGCACAAAAGCAGTCGCACATCCATGACCTTCAGATCTCCTTTTAATGCCACCGGCTCCAGATAATGTTCTAATAATTTTCTCTTACGGTAATCCTCTCCCGCCAGTCCTTCCGCCTGTAAGATCTCCGGATTGACAAAGACTCTCTCGTCTCCCAGCTTCTTGGAACCGGGCAGGATCGAAGGCGGAACGGTTCCATCCCCCGCAGCATCGATAAAGAAACGGTACACCTGCAGACGATTCTTCTCATAATCTTCCTCTTCCAGAACATGCTTGTAGAAGTTATTGTAGTACTCAAATACATTCAACTTCATCTTCACAGTCTTCGAGATATTAATGCCCTGACTGGCAAGAGAGCCTTTCCGCTTCACATAATAATAGATGGGTGCATGCAGGGCATAGAATACTTTCGCATAGCGGATATATTCCAGATTGAACATAAAATCCTCGCACCAGTTGATATCCGTATCCATGCGCAAATTATGCTCTTCCACAATATCCCTGCGGTACAGCTTGTTCCACAACACACCGTAGTAAAAATCCGCCGGGTTCTCCATCATATGTGCTGCGAACTCTTCTCTGGTGAGCACGCCCTCCTCTTCGATGTCTCCCTTGGTGGACAGACGCTCTCCTACCACGCGGTAAAAGTCGGAAATGACCATATCACAGCCGTACTCCTCCGCTGCCCGCACGAATAGTCTGGTGGCATCCGGTGTGATCCAGTCGTCACTGTCGAGGAACTGTAAATATTTTCCCCGGGCACGGTCAAGCGCCCGGTTCCTGCTGTCGGAGACTCCGGTGTTCTCCTTTTGGATCACAATGACTCTGGGATCTTGGTCTCCGTATTCTTCACATATGTCGCCGGAAGCATCCGTACTGCCATCATTGACCAACAGCAGTTCAAAATCCGTATATTCCTGGTTCAAAATGCTGTCGACACAGCGTCGTAAATAGTTCTCCGCATTGTATATCGGAACAATGATGCTTACCATTGGCCGCATAAGTTCATCCTCTCCAAAAATTACTTCATAAACGATTTCTTCACTTTTCGAGCTTACGAAATCTTAATCAGTTCATAGTCTCTGCTGCCGATGCCGATCTTCTCCGCATGCTCCAGGCAGGTCTTGTACTCCGCATTGGGAGTGGTATTTTCAAAATGATCATGGTGATCGCAAAAGCCTTCTTTTGCCATAGCATCCGCCAGCTGGCTGTTCGGCAGCGGTGTCTGCTTCAGGCAGGCATCCACGCAGGCCTGATCCAGCGCCAGTGGATCAAAGGATGCAAACATACCGATATTAGGCAGAATAGGAGCATCGTTCTCGCAGTGGCAGTCACAGTTTGGAGACACATCCACTACCAGAGAAATATGGAAATTCGGTCTGCCGTCCACGACAGCCTTCGCATATTCTGCCATGCGGCAGTTGAAATCCTTCGTCGCCGCAGCATCGCCGCTGTGGATCGCATCAAAATTGCAGGCGCCGATGCAGCGTCCGCAGCCCAGACATTTTTCATGATCAATGTGCATCTTATGTGTGGTCTCATCATATACCAGTCCATCATTGGCACATTCCTTCATGCAGCGCTTACAGCCCCGGCACAGACTCTCGTTGATCTTCGGCTTGCCCTGCGCATGCTGCTCCATTTTGCCCGCTCTGGAACCGCAGCCCATACCGATATTTTTAATAGCACCGCCAAAGCCCGCCGTCTCATGTCCTTTGAAATGATTCAGGGAAATAAACACATCCGCATCCATGATGGCACGACCGATCTTCGCATTCTTCACATATTCGCCGCCTTCTACCGGTACCTCGATGTCATCCGTTCCCTTCAGTCCATCGCCGATGATCACAGGGCACCCTACCGTCAGGGGTGTGAAACCGTTCTCCCAGGCACAGTACATATGCTCGATGGCATTCTTACGGCTGCCGGGATACAGGGTATTGCAGTCAGTCAAAAAAGGCACACCTCCCAGCTCCTTTACCACATCCGCTACTGCTTTCGCATAATTCGGACGTAAGAAGCCCAGGTTGCCCAGCTCTCCGAAGTGCAGCTTGATGGCAACAAATTTGTGATCCATATCAATATTCTGAATCCCCGCCGCCTTCATCAGACGCTTTAACTTACTGGGAAGGCCCTCTCCCAGACGGGTCCTGAAATCTGTAAAATATACCTTTGATTTTTCCATTGATTTATCCTCCGTGCAAAAAAGATATTACGATTATAACACATCTTTTCCGCTTTTTGAGAATTTTTTTGCTTTCTCCACAAACCGTTTTGCAAACTCCGGGCAGGAGGGATAGTAGAGGTGGGGGAAGCCGTACCAGTGATTCTCTCCCACGTGGATGCAGGGATAATTTCGTCCGGTGGCTGGTTTGGTAGCGATGCAGTCTGCGCCGTTGTCCTCACTGTCATAATAGTGGAATTCGTGGGCACGGATGCTGCTGCCATGAGACATAAAATATCCGCTGCTCTCTTCCAGTTCAATGTATCCGAAGCGCACCAGATGTCCGGTGTCGAAGCATTTTCCGGGCAGGGCTCCAACCATGGGATAAGAATGTCCTTCCTGGTCCGTCAGGGTCGTATGCAGGTATAGAAAACCACCGCACTCTGCCACTGTGGGCAGGCCGTCTGTGACTGCCTCCCGGATCGCTGTACGCATGGCATCGTTCTCACTTAACTGCCCGGCATACAGTTCCGGATATCCGCCTCCCAATAACATTCCATGAATATTTTCCGGCAATACGCTGTCATGCAGTGGGGAAAAGTACACCGGTTCCGCGCCCGCCTGTTCCAGCAGTCGCAGGTTCTCTTCGTAATAAAAGCAAAAGGCTTCATCCCGGGCTACGGCGATCCGTGGGCGTATTGCTTTGCTGGTTTCTACGGAGTCCTCCACTTGCGTCTCTTCCTCCAACGGCTCCGCTTCCTCTGCGATCTGCAACAGCTTTGAAATGTCTGTGGTCTCCCGTAATCTCTCTGCTGTCATACGGAGCTGTCCCTGCAAGTCTTCCAGTTCTCCCGGCATGTACAGACCTAAATGTCTGCCGGCGATCTGCAGGTCCTTATTTTCCGGAAAATATCCAAGTACTGCAATGCCCAGTTCATCTTCTGCCAAGGGCTTCAGTATCTCATAATAGGCTGCGGACATCCGGTTGAAGATCACGCCCCGGATCAGATGTGCCTTATCGTAAGCCAGAAAACCGGCGATCAGAGAAATTACCGATCTTCCCATGCCTTTTGCATCCACTACCAGTATGATTGGGGTCTGCGTCACCTTTGCCAGATGATAGGAGGAGCCTTCCTCACGGATGCCGCCCAGCCCGTCATACAATCCCATGACGCCTTCCATGACCACAAGCTCGCCTTCTCTGCGATCCTTCAAAAACAGCTTACGGGTGCCTTCTTCTCCGGTAAAAAAGGTATCCAGATTCCTGGCAGGAATCCCAAGCACCTGTCTGTGGAACATGGGATCGATATAATCCGGACCGCATTTGCAGGAAGAGATATCCTCTCCGTCTTCTTTAAAAATCTGCAATAATCCACAGGTGATCGTAGTCTTGCCGCTGCCGCTCTTCGGTGCGGCGATCATGATGCGGCGTATCTTCTTTTTCTGTGCTCCGGTCATCTCTGTACTTCTCCATTCTTACCGTTTCCGGTCTCCTCTGCGCCCGGTTTTGTTTTCTTCGAATTCTCCATAGGATCCGTTCCTATCTCCCGAAACGTAAACGAACAGATCCATACCGGATTTTCCGCCTGGGGCAGATGATAGCTTAAAAGCTTCTTCACCCGGCTTACCTGCATCTGCAGGATCTCCTCTTCTTCCACCGGAAAAGTATCCTGCACCTCCTTAAGTTCTGCAATGGTCTCCATGCTGATGGCATTGATCACAATACGCATATGGGGATTCTTCCGGTACAAGACCTGTAAAATATCCATCAATTTGCCGCCGCTGCCGCCGATAAAGGCATGGGTCGGCACAGGTAATTCCTCCAGTCCCTCCGGTGCCGGGGCTTCGATGATCTGTATATTATCCATGTGAAACTGTGCTCTGTTCTTCCGAAGCAGTTCCACCGCCGCCGGCTTTCTCTCAATGGCATAGACCTGCACCCGTCCGGGCACCCCGGCGATCTCTATGGCGACGGATCCGGTACCGCTGCCAATGTCATAGACCACGGCGTTTTGTGTCAGATGCAGCTTGCAGATGCTAACTTCCCGGACTTCTTCTTTTGTCATTGGCGTTCTGCGGAGCTTTCCCTCGTTTTCCGAAGCATCCCGCAGGAAACAGATGTCGGCTCTTCCATGGGTCAGGCGCTCCGGTTGCCAGTGAGGATTGCGGATCAGGCAGGTATACAGCCCTTCCTCTGTAATCTCCTCACACTGCCCGGGTGTCAGGATCCGGATGCTTTCCTCCGGATAAGACATCTGATATCCCACGATCACCTCACAGTCTGTCATCCCCGCTTCTGCAAGCAGACGTCCGATCTTACGGATGTCCTCACTTCCTGAGGTCAGTAAAAATACCTTCTCATGGCTCTCCACCGTTGCCGAAAGCCGGTTCAGCTTCTTACCATGCATGCTCAAAATGGCGGCATCTTCATAACTTTCTCCCACCCGGGCTGCCAGAGTGACCACGGAAGAAATTCCCGGCAGGATCCGAACTTCTGCGTTCAACGCTCCTGCGGCAACGGTTTCCTGCAATGCCACATACAGCTTCCTGCATCCGCTGTAGAATCCGGTATCCCCGGAAAAAAGGACCGTTACCTGAAGGGGATCTTTCTGTTCTGTAAGACCGTTTTTCTGTAATTGCTCCAGATACGGCAGAATCTGCTCCGTCATGTAGTAGGGTCTTTTTTCGATTTTAGCAGAATATCTTTCGATCATGCGCTCCGCACCCAGCAGAATATCCGCAGTCTCGATCGCATGCTGCACTTCTTGTGTCTGACCGTCTTTGCTGCCCATGCCGATTCCGGCGAGGCAGATCTCCATACTGCCCTGCCCGGAGAGCTTACAGTTACAGAGCTGTTCCAGTTTTCCACAGATTTCCGCAAAAGAATACGTATCCACAGCCTTCTTGGCAGGCTGTATCACATACACCGGAATTCCCAGTATTTTCGCAGCTTCCAGTTTCTCCTGGTACCCTCCGGTGCGTCCGCTGTTTTTCGTGACCATGTGATGGATATCGTATTGCTTCAGGATAGCGGCGTTCATCTCTGTGGAAAAAGGTCCCTGCAATGCCAGGATCTGTCTGCCTTTGATTCCCTGCTCCATACACAGTTCCAGGCTCTCTCTGCCCGGAAGGATCCGCACATACAGGCGGTCATACAATCTGCCGGAGGCACAATATGTCGCCAGTTCCTTACTCCCTGTGGTCAGCAGAATATTGCCGTCTGTATTCTCCAGCGCTTTGGCACAGTCAGCATTGCTTTCAAAATACCGGATACTTATGGCATGTTTCTCTGCTTCCGGAATCTCCGAAATTTCCCGCTCCAGACGCAGGTAAATGGGGAACTGTGTTTCCCTTTCCATAGCTCTCAATGTATTCACAGCGCTCTGTATGTTCTCTGTAACGACCCGGGCATAAGGGTGGGTGGCATCCACTACGATCTCATAGCCCTCGTTACGCAGAAATTCTTCCATCTGCTGCCGGTCCATTCTGCCGCGGTGAAGAGATACGAGTGGCTGCCCCTTTATCCCTGCCGCCTCTATGCCTTTTGTCTGTTCCCGCATCACGATCTCACCATATTCCGTTGCCACGCACACGGTATGCGCGATTCCGGCATCTGCCAGGATTTCCGACAGCCACCGTCCTTCTGTGGTGCCTGCAAAAATTACTATTTTTTTCATCCTGCTCTCCTCCCAAAGAGAACTTAATGTATGTTATTCTCCACATGATATCCGCGCTTTGTGATCAGCTTGTCCCTAAGGATCTCCGTCTCCGAATTGCCGATAAATACCGTGGTGAACATATTGACTTCCCGATCTCTTAATTCCCGCAGCGTACAGGTCACCGCCCGGGTGCCTTCTCTGCCGATGTTTTCCACATAGCCGCAGGGGCGCTCCCCTTCTATGGTTTCCAGTAAAATATCACAGGCCCTTTGCAGATAATCCTTTCGCCTATGACTGGAAGGATTGTAAATTGCCATAGCAAAATCTCCCGTTGCTGCTGCCCGCAGTCTCTTTTCGATCTTCTCCCAGGGAGTCAACAGATCACTTAAACTGATCACACAGAAATCATGGTTTAAGGGTGCTCCCAGTACCGCCGCCCCACTGCTTGCCGCTGTAATACCGGGGATCACGATCAGTTCCGTCTGGGGATATTCTTCTCCCAGTTCATACATCAGCGATGCCAGACCGTAGATACCGGCATCGCCGCTGCAGATCAATGCCACCCGCTTCCCGGCTTCCGCCTCCCTAAAACACAGTTCGCATCGTTCTGTCTCCTGCCTCATGGGGGTGGTCAGCATTTTTTTCCCGGCGAACCGTTCTCCCAGTAATTTGACATATACGGTATAACCCACGATCACATCTGCCTGCTCCAGCGCAGCAACGGCTTCCCCTGTCATCATTTCTTCCCTGCCGGGACCTATTCCCACGATATAGATTCTATTGCTCATCTGATTTTCCTCTCTCCATCATAGGCAAGCCACGCCCAGCTTCTCTCACTCTTCCATCCATTGTAGGTTTTGCATGGCTCTCTCCGCAATTGCCGCCGTCATACCATCCTGCGCCTGCTTGCTTAAAAGTATCCATCCGCCTGTCCCGGCTGCTTTTAGAGCGGCGCGCTCGCATACATTGTCCACGCCCACCTGTGCCTTTACGAACTCGGAACTGTGAAATTCTCCCGGCACCGCCTGTAATTCCTGCGCTGTATAAGTCCTAAACGGTATCCTGTATTTTTCACTGAATTCCAGCAGGCATAGTTCCTCTTTTTTCACGTCAATAGAAGCTAATGCTGCGATCTGCTCTATGACAATGCCCTGTTCTTCCAGTATTTTTTTTAAAAATAAATCCAGCTTTGCACTGTCCGTAGCCCTCTTGCAGCCCACGCCCAGAATATATTTTTTCGGCTGCAGCAACAGTTCTGCTGACTCTTTTCGAAATATTTCTTCCGTGCCGTCCGCAATCAGGACATCCACCTTCCCCGCAGGGGGATACGCACACAGCCGGATCCCTGACGGAATGGTCTCGTCCACAGCCAGATGTCCTGTCTGTATCGACATGGTAATTTCCTCGCCTGCCAGTACTTTTGCAGACACTCTGGCAATCCCTTCCCGGTTGCAGATCCGCAGATCATTCCTTTTGGCAAAGATATCCACTGCGAAACTGTCATGTAAGTCTGTGGCCGTGGTGATCACCGGGATGGCACCCAATGCTCCTGCCAGACGGACCGCCAGTTCGTTGGCTCCACCCACATGTCCGGACAACAAGGGAATCACATACTTTCCCATTTCGTCTGCCACCAGTACCGGACTGTCATGCAGTTTATCCATGATCCAGGGGGCAATGGCACGGACCGCGATACCGCAGGCACCGATGAATATAAGTGCATGGTGAGCCGCCATCTGCTCACCGGCCCAGGCTGACACGCTCTCCTGTACCGCTATTGTATCCCCGGTATTATCTGTCGGTACGTTACTGTCTTTGTTCGGAATTCCCCCGAATGTCTGCGTTGTAACGTCCCCACTGTTTTTCGCTGTCTGCACTGTCTTTTTTCGGGAGCATTTGGTATATAGGATAACGGTCTCATCTTCCCCGTCCATGCTCTCCCGGATCCGCTCCGCCAGCTGTTTTCCTGTTTTTGTAAAGCTGATCACACTAATCTTCACGCCGTTCCTCCTGCGTTTTCTTAGCCTGTGCGGCACCGCATTTTGCCTGACGGAACTCTGTGGAGAAATCTGCCGCATACAGTCTCGACTTCTGATAATTTCCATGGGTGATAACATCCCCCACCAGTACCAGTGCGGTCTTTTTGATGCCGTGTTCTTCCGCTACCTGTGCCAGTGTCTCCACCGTACAGATATAAGCCTCTTCCTCCGGCCAGGTTGCCTTGTAGACAAGGGCTGCGGGGGTGTCCGGCGCATAACCGCCCACGATCAGTCTGCGGCTCAGCTCCCGCAGCATTCCCGTGCTTAAATAGATCGCCATGGAAGCCTGATGGGCTGCCAGACTTTCGATACTCTCCTTCTGCGGTACTCCGGTCCGTCCTTCCATACGGGTGATGATCAGAGTCTGGGAGACACCGGGCAGGGTATATTCCAGATTTAACGATGCCGCCGCACCGAAGCAGGCACTGACTCCCGGACAGCTCTCATAAGGGATTCCCAGCTCGTCCAGTGCATCCATCTGCTCCCGCACCGCACCATAGATGCTGGGTTCTCCGGTGTGCAGACGCACCAGTATTTTCCCCTGCACCTGTGCCTCCTGCATGAGCGTAAGCACTTCTTCTAGGGTCAGGCGCGCGCTGTTATGAATCTCACAACCAGCTCTGGCATATTCTAACAGCTGCGGGTTCACCAGCGATCCCGCATAGATGATGACATCCGCCTGTTGCAGCATGTGCATGCCCCGCACCGTGATCAGATCTGCTGCTCCGCTTCCTGCGCCAACAAAGTAAACCATTCCTCCGCCTCCTTACTTTTCGCCAATGCTCCAAAATCATTGGCATACATGATACATTCGATCGCAAGCTTTCCCTGTGCCCGTTTTTCCAGATAAAATAAAATGCGCTCCATGGCATAATCCATGACTTCCTGTCTCCTGCCGCACTCATCCAGAATCCGCACAGCTTCCTCTGTGGTGACACAGGACAGGAGCTTTGCAGCATCCACTGCCGCCACACCACATTTTACGGCAAAGGCTGTCAACAGCTCCATCCGGCAGTCACCCTCCCTAGAATGGGTATTCATAATACCGCCCGCCACTTTGATGAGCTTCCCGATATGTCCCGCAAGCAGCAGACGCCTAAAGCCCTCTTCCACCGCCATATCGATCGTCAGGCCGATAAAGTTACTACATTTTACACTTTTATCCAGATCATAGTGATAAGTATTTTTCAAAAAATCCAGTCCGTAGTTGCCCGGAGAGATCACCACGTCTTCTCTTCCCAGTGCCCGCTGCTGCCGCAGTTCCACACGGATCGTATCCAAAATGGCCTGGGTACTCATGGGTTCCACGACACCGCTGGTACCAAGGATCGAAATGCCGCCCACAATGCCAAGCCTCGGATTAAATGTCCGCTCTGCCAGATGTTCGCCCTCCGGCACAGAGATCTCCACTGACAGGCTTCCATAATAATCCAGCACCTGACACACCTGTAATACTTCCCGTTCGATCATCTCTCTGGGAACGTGATTGATGGCGGCATTTCCCACGGGTTGATCCAGTCCCGGTTTCGTGACCCGTCCGACACCGAAGCCTCCGTCTATTACGATCTGTGCCTGCTCAGGCGGCTGTCCGGTTCCGGTCTTCCCACCGGTTTCCTTTTCAGGCGCTCCTCCTGCTTTCCGTCCTGTTTCTTCCGGAAACGAAACTTTCGCGCAGATCAATGCCCCGGTGGTAATGTCGGGATCATCCCCGCCGTCCTTTTCCACGGCGCAGCTGACCTCCCGCTCCTTACGACAGATTCTTAGGATCTGTGCCGTATAGGGGATGCCCTTGGGTGTCTCTATGGTGATCTTAGTTTTCTCCCTGCCGGTCAGCAGCATATAAGCGGCTGCCTTCGCCGCTGCTGCCGCACAGCTTCCTGTGGTAAATCCGTACCGCATGCCTGCTACCTTTCCTTCCTCAGCTCATACAACAATGCATTGCAGATGGCTGCTGCCACGTTGCTGCCGCCCTTTCTCCCGCGGTTGATAATATGGGGCACATCCGTCTGAAGGATCAGTTCCTTGGCGGCCTCCACATTCACGAAGCCCACGGGAACTCCGATGACGAATGCCGGACGCCAGTCGCTCTCCTGCATCATCTCGAAAATCTGTATCAGTGCCGTAGGTGCATTTCCCACAGCGAAGATCACCGGTTTTTCCCGTTTTGATGCCAGCTCCATGCTGATCGCTGCCCGGGTGGTCCTGCGTTCCTTTGCCATTGCTGCCACCTCAGCGTCTGCCATGTAGCAATGTGCCTCCCCTCCAAAAGAAGCCAGCACCTTTTTATTGATCCCTGCCAGTGCCATATTCGTATCCGTCACGATATCCGCACCGTTTTTTAATAAGTCTTTGGCGATCTCCACTGCATTTTCCGAATAGGTCATCGTCTGCGCATAATCAAAATCCGCACTGGTATGGATCACCCGTCTGGTGATCATATCCTGCTCTGCGGGCAGGACGACGCCCCGCTCTGCCAGTTCCGCTGCAATGATCGCAAAGCTTCGCTTCTCGATCTCTTCCGGCAATACATATTCGATGTTCTTGTGCTCCCACTTTCCCATAGGTTTATTCTCCCGTAATCTATTTCACAATCTTTTTTCGTCAGGCCACCGTCCTGCAGTGTTTTACGACAGGCACTGTTCAAGCTCGTCTAAGAGCACTTCATTCTCTTCATGCTTCTTCACCGCGATCCGGTAATAGCCCTCTCCCAGTCCCCGGAAATTTTCACAGTTGCGGATCAGAATGCCTTTTGCAAGCAATCTGTCATAGATAGGCTGTGTGGTGTAGAGCAGCAGAAAATCCGCTTCTCCGGACACTACCCGGATACCCGGTGCCTCCAGCCCTTCCCTAAGATACGCCCGCTCGGTTTTCACATATTCCACGGTATCCTGCAGATATTGCTCCGCCTGCCCCGCGCAGACGATGCCCGCTCTCTGGGCGAACACCGACAGATTCCATTCCGGCAGCTGTCTGCGGATTTTCTCCCGAAGCTCCTCATTACTGCACACCAGATACCCCAGGCGCACCCCCGGCATGGCAAAGCTTTTTGTAAAAGCCCGCACCAGCAACAGATTCGCATACTGATCTATCTTACCAAGCAGGGATACGGGCTGCTCTCTATCAGTCTCACAGAACTCTATAAAACATTCATCCAGAACTACGACGATTCCCTGCTGTCTGCAATGCTCCATAAGCTCTCGCAGATATTCCCTACTCATCAGCTGCCCTGTGGGATTATTGGGATTTGCAAGAAACAGCAGGTCTGTATCCGCCGTCAGCGCCTGTAACAATTCCTTCCCCGGGCAAAATGCGGTCTCTTCCGACAGATATACATATTTTATATGGCTGTCTGCCGCCTTCGCCGCATACTCATATCCGTAAAAGGACGGCACCGGGATTACAATATTTTTAGGCTTAAGTGCATGCATGATCGCCAGAAAAAGTTCTGACGCACCGTTGCCGAATACCAGATACTCCCCCGGGATCTCTCTGCCGCTTTGCACCGACAGCATATGACTTACTGTCTCTGTCAGTTCTCCTGCTGCGGCATCGGGATATTCCCCCACATGATTGATAGCTGCTAAAAGTGAAAGCCTTGCCTCCGCCGGCATTCCCAAGGGATTACCGTTTACCGAAAAATCCAGCCGTATCTGTCTGCTGTATATGTCACCACCATGTATGTTCTGCTGCATTTTCCTCCCTTTCCGGTTCCTATTACCATAGCGTTTTTCATGTTCTCTTTCATCTGCAAATCATCAAGCATTTCATAACTTGTGCTTTACCATCCATATTTTCCCGTACGGTGCTTTCGCACAATGCGCAGTCACAAGTACGCGGATAGAAGCCCTCCTTATACTGCCACAACCATCAGGATCCCCAGGCACAGCAGCTCACAGATCCATGCCGTCCGGTTCATCAGACGATTGGCTCTCCGGATATCCTCATATTCCACCTGCCGTTTCGGATCCCCGATATAGGGTTTCTTCACGACTTTGCCAAAATAACTGGCATCTCCTGCCAACTGTATTCCCAATGCGCCGGCACATACAGATTCCGTCTGGGCGGAATTGGGACTGGCGTGCTTTCTGCTGTCTCTGTGCCAGATACACCATGCCTGCCTGCCGTTATAGCTTTTTCCGCTGAGAAATGCCGCCCCGATCATCAAAAGTGCGCTGATCCTTGCCGGAAGAAAATTCACCACATCATCCAGCTTCGCCGCCGCCCTTCCAAAGTGCAGATATCTGTCATTTTTATAACCGACCATAGAGTCCATGGTATTGACTGCCTTATATAAAAAACCAAGCACCGGCCCTCCCAGTGCTGTATACAGCATCGGCGCGATCACACCATCGGAAGTATTCTCCGCCACAGTCTCGATGGCAGCCTTCGCCACCCCTTCTTTAGTGAGATTCTGGGTATCTCTTCCCACGATCATGGATACCGCCTCTCTGGCAGCCTCCACATTCCCCGCCTTTAATTGTTTCCATACTTTTCCGCTCTCCACCTGCAGGCACCTCGCCGCCAGGATCTGATAGGTCATGACCGCTTCCACCACCATTCCGATCTTCGGATAAAGTGCATATGCTCCCACCAGGATCAATGCCGTAAACATTCCCGTAAGCAGCAAAACAATTACCACCAAAAGTTTCCCCTGTCTGCGCTCCGCTGCCTCTCTCTCCGGGGAATTTCCCTCTGGATTGCCGCTGCGCAGTGCTTTTTCTGTCTTCGCGATCAACCAGCCGATTCCCCGGATAGGATGTGGCAGAAAATAGGGATCTCCAAAGATCTGATCCAGTAAAAATCCCGCTCCAAATGCCAGGATATGATATTTCATCTGTTCGTTTCTCCTTTTGTAAGTTCCGATACTGCAGCTTCCGATACTGTAGCTTCCGACAGCGGGCGAAATTCCTTCCACTGAGGGGCTCCTCCGCCTGCCTTAAATGCCAGCCTGCCACTGTAACCCTGTCCGCATTTTTCCTGATAGTCAAAATATTCTCCACCGAGGAAATGACTAAGCAGCGCCATGATAGTTCCGCCGTGAACCACCGCGGATACACTTTGTATCTTGCGATCCCCCTGCCCCGATGCAGCACTTCTCTCCCAGATCATTTTCATGTGATATACCATTTTTTCGTATCCGGCAACACTTCGGCGGATAAACTTTTCCCTACTCTCTCCCTCCGGAAACGGCAGGGTACCTCCGCTGTCGATCCATCTCTGATAGTTCGGATCTTTTGAAAGTTCCTGATAATTATGCCCCTCAAACGCACCGAAATCCATCTCTGTCCACTCCGGGATAATGATAGGAGTCTGCCCCGGATACAGGATCTGTGCGGTCTCAAGGCACCGCTTCATGGGACCGGAAAACAGGACGTCGGCAGTTGGGTAGTTCCTGTCTGCCACGGATTTTTCCAGTGCGCCGATGCCGGCCGGACTTAAAGTCTCGTCCGTTTTCCCTAGATATCGCCCCTCTTTATTGGAAAGCGTCGCCCCGTGCCGAATGAGGGTCAGATGAATCTCTATTTGATCTTCTGTCCGATTCCGCATACCACTCTCACCACCTCATCTGCCTGCGCTGCCAGCTGTTCCAGTATTCTGCCGGTGCGCTCTCTGTAAGTTCTCTCCTCCGCTTCCATGGGGACGATGCCGTTGCCGATCTCGTCACAGATCAGAATGCAGTCCGGATATTCCTTGCCAAAATTCTCTATCATCGCCTCCGGGTCTGTTCCCTGTCGCAGCTGCTCCCGGATATAGCGGTGCAGATGATTGACGATCACCTGCCCTGCACCTGTCTCTGCGGGCAGTGCCAGTGTTCCGTCCAAAACAGTCACTTCCCGTCCATCCTCACAGTGTACATAACGCTGCTTCACATAATGCAATTTTCCCTGGGCAAATCCGCCAATGATCAATATCATTTCTCTCTCCCTTTTCCAATACACTCCTAGGTAAAAATCTCAGGTACTACATTCTTACACTACCGGCACCAGATGTTGGGCGATTGCCACGGCAGCCACCACGCACCCTTCACAGAGTGTTACAAAATATCCCGCGGTGTCCCCGGTGATGCCGCCGAACTCTTTTTTGCTGCGCCGGTAATAATATGCAAAGCTAAGCAGGGCTGCTGCCACGGCGAGCCCTCCCGCCACGACAGATATCCACAGCATAAATAAAATGCAAAGGATTCCCTGTCCGTATAAAGCAGTTTTTACCACCCTTTTGTGGGCTTTATCCGCAAACAGATACAGTGTCCCTTCCTGCTTTGCCGAAGGGAAGCTCACCACTGCGATACCGCTTAATACTCTGGACAGGAAGCATCCGGCTCCCGTCACAGTAAGCATGCGCAGTGTCGTGATCTCCGAGAATCCTCCCAGAAAAATCAGTCCGTACAGTGCAAGCATGATCACCGCAAATGCCCCGATATGAGAGTCCTTCAAGATCTCCAGCTTCCCGTCTCTTGGCTGGTAGGAATGCAGGGCATCACAGGTATCTAAAAAACCGTCCACATGAAAGCCCCCGGTGACCAAAAGCGGTATTGCCGTCCCCACCGCAGCATAGCACAGGGTTCCCACCGCGAACCGGTCACAGAACCATTTCCACAGATACCACAAAGCACCGATCACCACCCCCACCCATGGAAAAAAGCAGAGTGCGTACCGCATATCCTCGTCCTTCCACTGAAACTGTGGCATAGGGATCTTGGAATACATGGAAAACGCTATGAAAAATGATTTGATAATTCGCATATCTGTTTCCTTTCTATGCTGATCTATGTTGATCTCGTCTGATCTTGACTGACTATCCTACCCATCCTGCCGGTTCCACGTTTTTTCTTCTGCAGAGTACAGCTTGAGCCGCTGCGAGATCCCCGCAGTAACTTCCACAACCTCGTCCGCCTCCGCGGCAAGTCTTTCGTTGATCCGCCCCAGTGCCTCGATGTATTCCATCGTAGGATCATCGTAGATAATTCCATCCTCAAATACATTGTTGGTTACGATGACTAACGGATCCGCCTGTTTTCTTAAGCCTTCCATGCCTTGCAGAATTTTTGTGATCACCGTCTGACGATCCACAGGCTGTTCCCCGGAAAACATTTCGTTGGCGGTGAGATTTGACATACATTCCAACAGTGCAGCTCCTGCCGGTTCCATTTGTAAGACTGCCTGCTCCAGAGCCGTAGACTGTTCGATGGTAGTGAAGCCTTTCCCCTGTCGCAGTCTGTGATGCCTGTCCACCTTTGCCTGCATCTCCGCATCCCGGATCTGCATGGTGGCGATATAATATTTTTTCTTATCACCGGCAGCCCGCAGCAGATAATCTTCCGCATAAGCGGATTTCCCGCTGCCACTGCCGCCCAGGATCAATGTCATCATGTTGCTTCTCCATTTGATTAACGTTCAGCCGCGCCTATTCGCAAGGTCGCGTTATCACGCTTTTACGTCACTTCGTGACTACCCTTGCTCAAAGACCGGCGCTCATCTCATGAACATATTCGCTCAAAAAATCATGCAAGCATGATTTTTGCGCCCGGATATGTTCATGGCTGAACTGTTAACGTTTATATTGTTCTACTTTGATTTCTGAGAAGGTAGCGCTCTGTCCATAAATGCTCATCGCCATATCCAGCAGTGTGAACATCATAACGGCTCCGGTTCCTTCTCCCAGTGCCATTCCCGCATGGATCACCGGAGACAGCTGCAAAGCATCTGCCAGCTTCACTGCCGCCGGTTCTTTCCCCAGATGGGAAGGGATCAGATATTCCCGCACACCGGGGAACAGCCGCTTCGCCACCAGGGCCGCTGCCATGCTGATCACGCCATCCAGCACGATGGGCACATGCCACAAGGCTCCGCCGATGCACATACCGGTCAGTCCGGCAATATCCAGCCCTCCGACTGTCTGCAATACCGTGAAGGCATCCGCATGCCACAGATCATAGGTTTCCAAGGCGGTGCGCACCACCTGTTGCTTCCGAGCCAGTCCCTGATCTGTCAGTCCCGCGCCTCTGCCGGTGACTTCCTCTGCCCCACACTGTAATAGGGCGGCTGTCACTGCACTGCTGGTGGTGGTGTTGCCAATTCCCATTTCCCCGGTGGCAAGGATACCGTATCCTTTTTCCTTACACTCCTGTACCAGTCCGATTCCTGTGGCAATGGCACGGACGGTCTCTTCTTCCGTCATAGCCGGTTCTTTGAGAAAATTCCGGGTACCGGGACGCACCTTGCAGTCCAGTACTCCGGGAATGGATTCCTCACTATTTATCCCGATGTCCACAGGGATCGTCTCGGCACCAATGCTCTGTGCCATCCTGCAGACGGAGGAACCCTTCCTGGCCATGGACTTTGCCACCGCCAGCGTAACCTCCTGCCCAGACTGGGTCACACCCTCCTCTACAATGCCGTTATCGGCACAGAAGATCAGCACACCCTTTTTACAGATATCGATCACTTCCGTCCCTAAGATGGCTCCGATCTGTGCCGTGATGATTTCAAAGCTACCCATGCCGTCCAGCGGCTTTGCCAGAGTGTCCCAATGCTTTTTCACAAGCTTTCTCACTGCTTCGTCCGGCGGCGTGATCCGGATCTGCGCCAATTCCCGTCCGGTATAGTTATGAAATACGGGCTTCTCTGAGCATTCCATAGATTTCCTCCATACGCAGATATTCCCGCAGGGTATCTGCCAGCTTATCGTATTGTCTTTCCTTAATAGTGCGGTAATCCTCCCAGGCGCCGTCCTCCAGAGAGATGCCTTTTTCCCGGGCCAGGGTCTGTATCATACGCCCGGCGATCTCCCCCTTGTCGAACAGACCGTGAATATAGGAACCATAGATTCTGCCGGTGGAGTCACTGACTACATTTTCTGCACCATTTGCCGGTCCGGCTACCTTGTCCACTGTCCCCTTCGCACCGCTGCCATCCCCGTTGCAATACACTGTCTGTCCCATATGGATCTCATACCCCGTGAACTCGCATCCCGTAAGTCCGGAGAAAATACCCTCCACCGCATCCAGAGTTCCAGCTGTCTGGCAGCGATGTTTCTCCTTCTGCAGCACTGTCCGTACCGGAAGCAGTTCCATGCCGCGGATCTGTCCGCCTTCCTCTACACTGTCCGGATCCGCGATCTCACAGCCTAACATCTGATAGCCTCCGCAGATCCCGAAAATGGGAACTTTTCCCGCAGCCCGTTTTACCGCTGCCTCCAGTCCGTTCTGCCGCATCCATTTCAGATCTCCCATGGTATTTTTACTGCCGGGGAGAAATATCAGATCCGGCGTCCCCAGCTCTCTTACATTCGTCACATACCGGACACTGACCTCCGGCATCTGCTCAAACACATCAAAATCCGTAAAATTTGAAATTCTGGGATAGTGGATCACAGCCAGATCGATCTTCCCCACATGTTTTGCATCGAAACGGTTCGTCAGACTGTCCTCATCTTCCAGCGTAAGTTCCATATAAGGTACCGTTCCCAGCACCGGCACCTGCCCCCGTTCTGTTAACATCTGAATGCCGGGGTCTAAAATCGTGCTGTCTCCACGGAATTTGTTGATGATCAATCCCTTTACCCGTTCCCGTTCCTCTTCGGTCAGCAGCATCAGGGTTCCCAAAAGCTGTGCGAACACGCCGCCTCTGTCAATGTCTCCCACTAAAAGTACCGGTGCATCCACCATTGCCGCCATTCCCATATTTACGATGTCATTCTGTTTCAGATTGATCTCCGCCGGACTTCCGGCGCCCTCGATGACAATGATATCCGCATAAGTCTCCAGCTTGCGGAAGGCTGCCTTGATATCCGGGATCAGTTCTGTCTTATGGGCAAAATAGTCTCTGGCGGACAGATTTCCCCGTACCTCCCCGTTCACGATGACCTGGGATCCGGTATGACTAGTGGGCTTTAATAAAATAGGATTCATGCACACCAGCGGTTCGATCCCTGCCGCTTCCGCCTGCATCACCTGTGCCCTGCCCATTTCCAGTCCTTCTTTCGTGATATAGGAATTGAGTGCCATATTCTGTGATTTAAAAGGGGCGACCCGATAACCGTCCTGCCGGAAGATCCGGCATAGGCCCGCCACCAGGAGACTTTTCCCGGCACCGGACATGGTGCCCTGTATCATAATAACTTTTGCCATCGTTTTCTCCATCCCACAGATGCCAACGACATCCCGGGAATTTCGTTTCTCTGTTTTCTAACACCCACGCTGTTGCTCCGGGCTTTCTGGCTTTTCTATCTGCTTCCCCAGCTGTTCTGCGTACTCTAAAAGCTCTCTCTGATAAGTCTCCAGACTGCCGAAATTCTCCCGGCAGCAGATAACACGGTTGCACTTTTCCAGCTGCTTCTTCGCTGCCTGTATTTTTTCCTGTGACACCGGCTCAAAAGGACACTCTGCGATCACCTCCGCAGCCAACACCTTCGCCACGGGATAATCCAGGTCATTTTCATACAGGATCCCGGTGACAAAGGGGATTCCCGCTCTCTGCAAACGCCGGTAAGCTTTCCGCCCGCTTCCGGCTCCGGCGATCACGAAGACCTGTGGTACTCCTTCCGGCGCCGCCAGCTCCATATCACTGCTGCCCTCATCATAGCTTCCCATCCGGATGCAATAGAGTTCGGTGATATAGCCGGCTGTCATGACTTCCTCCGGCGTTCCGATCCGGTCCACTGCCCTGCCGTTCACACACAGGATCCTATCGGAGATCTTCTCCGCCAGCTCCAGTTCATGTAAGGACAGGATCACCGTAAGCGCCCTCTCCCTGCACAGCTTTTGCAGGATTGATAAAAATTCCAGCTTATGCCGCACATCCAGGTAGGAAGTCGGCTCATCCAGGATCAGTATCTCCGGTTCCTGACAGATGGCTCTGGCTAACATCACACGCTGTCTCTGTCCGTCACTGATCCGGTCAAATAGAGAATCCCCAATCTCCGCCACCTGCACCAGTTCCATGGCGTTTTGAACCGCTGCATGATCTTCTGCCCGCAGCACGCCGAAACGTCCGGTATAGGGGTATCTTCCGGTGGCAACCACATCCTCGCAGGTCATCAGTTCCCCCCGCAGACGTTTCGTCATTACCACTGCCATTTTTTTCGACAGTTCTGCCCCGGTGAGTGTCCGCATATCTTCTCCGTCCAGCCGCACCGTTCCCCCGATCAGGGACAGCTGTCTCGCAATACTTTTCAAAATCGTGGATTTCCCGGCACCGTTAGGTCCCAGTAACGTCAGGATCTCTCCCTTCCTGAGTTTGATATCCACTTCTTCGATCAG
The DNA here is from genome assembly GCA_945929965.1 of uncultured Lachnospiraceae bacterium. Taxonomy (GTDB): domain Bacteria; phylum Bacillota; class Clostridia; order Lachnospirales; family Lachnospiraceae; genus Acetatifactor. The sequence continues at coordinate 6,348 of CAMEOT010000011.1, read as the reverse complement.
AGGCTTTCCGTCGTAACCCACGCTCATTTTTTCTGTTGTAATATAATAAGGCTTCTGCGTCTTCATAGGTAAGTTATCCACGCTCCCGTCTGCTCTTGGATACCATGATCCACAATACCACCGGTGCCCCGAAGATTGCCGTCACTGTGCTGATACCCAGTTCTGTGGGTGCCATCCAGGTTCTCGCCAGCAGATCGCAGAACAGGCAGAACACACTGCCTCCCAAGAAACATGCCGGTATCATGAGTAACGGCTTTGTGGTGCCGAATAATTTACGGATCAACTGCGGCACGGCGATCCCCACAAAAGAGATGGGTCCGGCAAATGCCACGATGCATGCCGAAAGTACGCTGGACAGCACCACCAGCAGGATCCGCAATGTCCGGATGTTCACTCCCAGATTCTGCGCATACGTTTCACCCAGCTGGTAGGCTTCCAGAGGCTTTGCCAACAGGATCACCATAAGAAAAGTTACTGCCACCACAATACTCATCACTTTCACATTGTCCCAGGTCATTCCGGAAAAGCTTCCTCTTGACCAGTTGTGGAGATTCACGATATCCGCGTCCTCCGCGAAAGTCACCACCAGTTCCGTAATGGCGGAACAGATGTAACCGATCATCACGCCGCTGACCACCAGCATGGACATGCTGTCTACCTTCCTCGCCATGAGGAGCACGAATCCCATGGACAACATAGCTCCTAAAAATGCCGCCAGGATCAACAGTCCGGAGCTGACCCGAATCGTATTCCCCAGCAAAAATACCATCACCAACGCCACTACCATCTTCGCCCCGGAAGAAATTCCTAAGACGAAGGGTCCGGCTATGGGATTGTGGAAAAAGGTCTGCAACAGATACCCGGCAAGTGCCAGCGCTCCGCCCAGAATCCCCGTCGCCAGTGTCCGGGGAAATCGGATCTCCCACAGGATTCTGGCATTCATGCCTTCTTTGGTTCTTCCCGTAGTCAGTATTTCTGTCAGCGGGATCTTCACTGTTCCGATTCCTATATTGCAAAGCAGCAGCACGAGAATGCCTGCCGTCATTAGAACAAACGCTATGAGATATCTGATTTTCCTGCGCTGCTGCATGTTTTTCTCCTTCTTTTCCTATTCGTATTCCAATCGTATTCTAGTCTCATTCTAACGCTCTTATACTTGCGCTGCGTTTCTAAGTCCTCCATCTTACTGTAAGAGAAACAGATAACGCAGCTTAGCGGTATCATCGTCCGTCAACACCGTATGCATATCCTGCAATAAATACCCGATCGCCATGGACTGCTGGTACATATCGTTGGTGGTGCAATAGACCTGCCCCTCCTGTACCGCCTTAAAGTCTTTTAGAATATTGCATTTGCCGATCAGCTCGTCCATCGTGGTCACACCACCGTCGATCGAGCTGTTGTAGATCAGGATGTCTGCGTCCTTCGCCCCGGCGTAAAAATCTTCGACCGGCATGTTCAGCGTAGAGCGTCCGCTTCCGCTGTCCTCAAGATCCTCAAAAATGTATCTTCCACCTGCCAGTTCGATCAGCTTCGGAATATAATCCGTACTCTGCCGTACCTGGATCAATCCGTTGGAAGTCACATAGAAAAATGCTATGGTCTTCCCTGTTTTTTCCCCACTTTCTACCTCTTCCAGAATCTCTGTCTGCTCCGCAAAGGTTTCTTCTGCCTCCGCTTCTTTGCCGGTCAGGGCTCCGAAAAATTTGACCCATTCCACTTTTCCCAAAGGATGTTTTTCATAGCTGGAATATTCGATCATCACCGGAATATCAAAGCTTTGAAGCATTTCCACCACCTCCGGCGAGTGCGTGATCATCCGGTTCTCGATCGCCAGATCACAGCTTTCAGACACCAGTAATTCATAATCCGGTTTACTGTATTTTCCGGCATAGATCATGTCCCCTGCCTCCATGGCATCCTTTGCTGTCTGAATGTACCAGTTCTCCTGCTTCTGCCCGGAGAACCGGATCTGATCCACAGCATCCAGCGAGGCAAACATGTCCATCACGCCGGATGCCACCAGATATATATTTTGAAACGGTTCCTGCAAGATGCTGACGTCCTCATCCAGTCCCCTTGGCATCGGCTGTCCCTCCGGCACTAACAGATACCGTTTACTATCGGGAAGCGTTGTCAGCATCTTATAACCATCTTCGTAATAGTCCACCGCAAAATTTTCCGCATATTGCAGCTCCATGCTGCCTGTTTTTACTAATTCTGTCTGTTCTTCCTGCGTAGTCTCTGCTGCCTGGGCAACCTCCGATGTCGCTTCCGACGATGTCTCTATAGAAGCAGAAGAAGGACTGCCGCAGCCAGTTAGCCCCAGCAGTCCCATAAGAAGCAGAACATAAATCCATTTTCTTCTATTTCTTCCTGACCTCAAAGTTATCATGCCTTTCATAGCCTGCAATATTTGTGTCTGCGGATTGCTCCGTGCTACGCACTCCCACGTCTCCGCTCCGCTTCGGTCCGTGCTAAACATGTGGGCTTAGACCTTTTGACCCTGGCATCATATGTATTACTTGCCGCTCTCTGTACTCTCAAGTGTCTCAGAATGGAAAGTTACGGTGTATTCCACCTCGTGAGGTGTGCTCATTGCCACGGTATCGCCGATCATGGTAAGGGGTGCATCCAGTGCTTTCACCGGCACTTCAAATACCGAATTGCCTTCCGTATTTACCGGCAGATATTTTTCACCGTTCACCAGCATATAGTCATAGTTCGGGCTGCTCCATTCCAGAGTCGCCGTTGCCGCTCCGTCAGCTACCGCAAGCTGTGCGGGAGACTGGATAGAGGCTCTGCCGCTTCCGCCCTCCATCGTCAGTTCGATGGTGTAGCTGCCATCTGCCAGCGTACTCATAGCAAAGGAACCGTTCGCAGCTTCCCGGCTGTCTTCCGCTACCGGATCGGATACCTTTACTTTATGGTCATACCATTTTCCCTTGGTACCGATCAGTGCCAGATTGAATTCCTCTCCGATCGCAGGTACGGGAACATCGAAGCCGTAGACTTCTTCCGTCATGCCGTCGCTGTAAGTCACGGTATCCGTGGTGGGCTCAAGCAACACTGCGCCATCTTTTGCTGCATCTTCCGCCAGACCCGGATAGAGATTCAGGATCTTCTTGGAGCCTAAGGAAATGTGAATGGTCATAACGCCATCCTTTACCGTCAGTGTTCCCTTGCCGTCACAGGCCTCACTGACATGGAACATGGAGCTGTCCGTGGAAAATTCAGCGGTGTAGTCACCGTCAGGAAGCTGTGCTTTGTCCTGCGCAGTCTCTGTGCTGATGTTTTCCGCTTCCGTGGTCTCTGTCGGTGTTACGGTACTTTCCTGTGCGGCAGCCGTGCTTTCTGCGGATGTCGCATCCGCTGCCTGACCGGCTCCACAGCCGCCAAGCAGCAGACAGGCACTCAGTCCGCCCACGATTATGATTTTATTCATTACTGTCTTTGCTTTCATTGCTTATTTTAATCCTTATTTTATTCCTAATTTTAATTCCTTTTTTAATTCTTATTCTAATTCTTATTTATTTCTCAGCCATTGCTGCTGCGGTATGTGCCACATACAGATCCTGGATAGCCTTGATCCCACCGAGGCCTGCGATCTGGGTATCCACGCTGTCGAACTTACCGGAAGCGTTGAACTGGCTTAACCAGGAATCCTCATCCTCGCCTGCCATATCGTTGTTGGCATGGTCACCTGCTACTACCATCAGGGGACGTAGAACCACTTTGGTGTAACCTGCTTCCGCAACAGCCTTGATGACTTCTTCGCAGGCGGTCTCTTCCGGCTCACCTTCTACAGTTCCGATGAATACGTTAGCATAACCGAGGTCGTTCATCTGGGTCTGCATCTGGCTGTAAGACACCTTTGCGGTGTGGGAAGTTCCGTGACCCATGAATACGAATGCCACGCCATCTTCCTTTGCAGCATCCAGGCTGTCATACCCAGCGGTCTTCACTGCTTCTGCAGTCAGATCTTCTGCTACTGCCTTCTTATCTACATTGACAACGGTTGCATCGTCTCCAACTTCACCTAACAGGGGCTCAGCGACTTTTACGGATGCGAACTGATCCTTGTAGGCTTCTACTGCCTGCATCAGCTCGTCATACTCTGCCCCGTGCATCAGATGGGTAGGCTGTACTACCAGGTTCTTAACACCGTTTGCCACAGCGCGGTCCAATGCCTGATCCATATTGTCGATATGCTCATCATCTCTTGCCTGTATATGATTGATGATGATCTGTGCGGTAAATGCTCTTCTTACAGACCAGTCGGGATTGGCTGCTGCAATCGCATCCTCGATACCCTTGATATCAGCCACACGGCTGTCGTTAAAGGAGGTACCGAAGCTTACTACCAGAATCTCGTTCTCACCGATCTCATCCTGATTGCGGGGATCATCCTTGGAAGCATCTCCGGTATCTCTGCCGAAATAATCAGGATCTGCATTTTCCCCCTCTACCAGTTCCTTCTGTGCGTCGGTCAGTGCATCCCATGCTGCCTTGGCATCTGCACACTGCTTATCGGTATTCTCAGTTCTCTCCTGCACATAGATGGCATCGATCATTGCTGCTACTTCATCGGCTGCTGCCTGATCTGCATCTTCGGTGCTTTCGGTAGCTGCTGTTTCCGCTGCCTGGGTGGTCTGAGCCTCACTGCTTGCCTGTGCAGTGCTCTCTACGGTCTCCTGGGTATTTCCGCATCCGGTGATGCATACAGCGCCCAGTACGGTTGCCAGTACTACTGCTACGATTCTTTTTTTCATGTTTCCTCCTCTGACAGTTTTTCTGTCTCTTTTCATTTCGGGGGTACCCCGGTATCCTTAAATATGTAAGTCAGAAACATGTTTTTCGCAACAAAAACAAAAACCCTTTCCTGTATCAGGTAAAGGGTTTGTACACATAAGAAACGAATGCAATAAAGCTTCTGTCGCTTCTGCATTCCACACGTACAACCAGTTACTCGTGGCTTTGAAACAAATGTTTCTGTACAGCATTCAGGCAGGTCTCCCGGCTTGAAGATCATTGCATCCGCCATCTTCCCGGTCTCCCAGTGATCTATCGGCTTCAGCTCCCTAATTACGGTGACGAGTTCGTGCAGGACTTACACCTGCTTCCCTTTTCACCGGAGCCAGCTACTTACGTGGCTGCTCCGGCACCTGAATACTCCATATTCAATTGTGGCTACTATATCACAGATTTTCTGAAATTGCAATGTCAATCAGAGATTGGTGCCATTCTGGGCATAGTTCAGGATCATTTCTTTTAAAAGCAGCAGATCTCCTGTATAATCCTTGTTGTCCGTTGCTCCCCAGATAAAACCACCTGCGTAATGGGTACACGCTGCCATCATGGTATGCACCGTCACACGCATGAACTGTTCCTCCGGAATATCCGTGCGGAAGGTCTTGTCCTCTTTTGCCTTCGCATACATCATATGAAGTCTTGTGTTGACGGAATTCAAGGATGCGTAGAAATTCGCGAGTTCCTCTTCCTGCACAGTCTGATGCGTCACATAATTATTGAAATTATCATTATACTGCAGAATATCCTTATGGTTCTGGTACATTCCGATATAACTGTCCAAAGTGAAAGTAAATCTGTCGATTGCCGGGATATCGTGTATTGAAGAGATTGGTCTTACCTCATCCAGCTTGTCCAGATAATCCTTCCATTTCGATGCGCAGACCGCAATAGCCAGCTCCGTCTTATTGTTGTAACAGCGGAACAATGTGGCACGTCCCACACCGGCTTCTTTTGCGACCTCATCCATACTGACCGCTTCGATTTTCTTTTCCACAAAAAGTCGGAACGCTGTATCGATGATCCGCTGGTTGCGCTCATGCTCTTTATCCATCTGTTTCTCGGATTTTCCCATTTTTCTCTTCCCTTTTCATACATTCTTACTGTTCATTTTATGGTAAAAGGCAGTGACTGTCAACGACTGTAAAAAGCTAATGTAAAAGTGCCTTGCAGATCCCTACGAATTTTCTTGTATTTAAAACGCCAATATCGGCGAAAAAAATACAAAAGCAGGTAATTTTGTATTATAAAAATGCTTTATTTTCGCCAAGTACGCAAATAAAAGAAATTCCGTACAAAAATTCCTGATTTCGGAACTTTTTTGTACGGAATCCAATGTTTTTATACTATTTACACCAAACTGACTTATCAGTTACTTCTTCTGTCGTGTCAGGAGCGTAACTGCTTCGCAATGCGGTGTCGTTTTTCACTGCTTTAACAGTACGCGAACCCGCATAGTTACTGAGTTTTTACACCCTTTGACAGTAAATCTTCAACCACTCGTACCTTATAATACTACCACATTCATGAGATAATTGC
>CAMEOT010000010.1 GCA_945929965.1 uncultured Lachnospiraceae bacterium | reverse complement strand
ACTTGAGCCTATTTTGTTGACTCTGTTTTTTCATAACTTACTTGACACTACCTTTCAAAATTTTATATGCTATTTTTTCTTCCACCGCTTCGTAATAATCTCTGTCGGCTTCCTTCCAGTTTTCTTTCATCTTCCGATTAATTACCGGTATTGAAACACTTCCGTTTCTGCAGATGAATAAAAAAACCCGCTCTCCGTTTCTATCAATGCCTATTTTTTTCACTTCTGCTTTTCTTGTGAGGTAATCATACACAGCCTGTTCCAGATTCTCCGATGTAAACAAAGCTTCATCTATCACTTTCTCCTCTTTCAAAAACTGGATAATTACCTTTGCTCCCAAGAAGTCCACCGGAGTCTCTTCTATGTACTCCGCTTCCTCTTCCTTCCCATGAAAGTACCGGATCTCCTCCTGCAGCTGTCCAATTTTCTCCTTTGCCTCACTACAGATTACATGATTGTCCAGAATAATCTGCAGATCCCCAAGGTAATTCAAGTTCTTTTCCGATGTAATATTTTGAATAATTTCTTCTCTGTCATCGGAAACGCTCAGATCATACCCTCTCATGTACTCCATATAAGAATCTGCCAGTCGCAATGCCCTATAATAATCAGCCACCTGCTTTTCTTCCAAGGAAATTCTCATAAGCATCAGCCTGTTATAATAATCTTTGAACTTAAGATACTCCATTACGGTAGTGAGTTTTCCAATGTAAGCTTCAAAACAGGCACAAATAAAGTTAAAATACACTTCCATTGCTTCCTTTTCCGCACCGGAAAACGGAGTAAGCTGATACTCTCCCCCAAGCAGATCGGTTGTCATGAACTGGACAAAATCCTCATTCACGTTCATAAGTTCAAACAGGCTTTTATCCCGATTGTTGTATATCCCGGCTGCTCCGTTCTCTGTTTTTCCAAAGTAGATACTTTCTCTTCGCTTATACAAAGAAAATGCCGGAACATCCTTACAAATGTACTTATCCGAATAGTTCAAAGCAGTATCATAAAAAGGAATCTCCCTGCACCTTGAAGATGCATACCTTGACTCTTCCTCCTTAAGTTCCTGCGTAACCTGATTCTTTGTCTGAACCTCTTCCCAAAGTCCAATAATCTTTTGGGGTACCTGTATCCCACGGAATTTTTTTGGTTTTGTAGGAAGTTCTTTCACATCTTCTGTGATAGGATCCGGCTCTTTTGGCTTTATCAAGCTCTTTGGTTCCTTTGCAATCACTTCTTCCAGATCCTGTATTTCTTTCTCAAAAGCTGATAGAAAGCGTTCTGATTTCAAAATAGTCTTCTCTATCACTGCTCTCTGATAGCTTTCTGCCGTAAGGATATTCACTTTAGACAATCGAAGAATGTTCTTAAGTTTCGTCTGTTGAGTTTTGTATTCCTTAACGAGATCTCTGACAATCACCGGAGAATACCCTGTTTCATTCCCCTCTACCAGTGTCTTAATCCTTATATACGCCACTGCAGCAGCTACCAGATCATCCATTGTGGCAGGTTCATTTTTAGACAGAAGCTGTGCAAATATGCCTAGCTGCTTCGATAATTCAGACTGCTCCATTCTCCGTTGCACAATCAGAATCGTCTGTGCCGATTTCATATCAAACCGATCTCCCGGAAGTGCATTCATAATAGATACCATTTCCGGCAACTCTTTTTTTAATACTTCCAATTCATTCACTACGCTATCACTCCCATTCGCACACAGATTCCGTAGAGCATGATTCCCAGTACTACAATACAAAGTCCAGGTACAACCGCTATTTTGCTTTGACTGGTCACCTTTTCCTTTTTCACCTTTGCTTCAATCAGGCTGACAAGCACGGCTCCGATCTGGGTCAACGCCAGAAGATTGCTCGCTGCAAATATGAGAAATGGCACTGTCCGAAACCGAAGCGTACATAGTAATACTCCGGCAAATAATAAAAAGACATCGTTATCACCCTCACCCCATATGGAAAATCTCCGAAATAAAAACCACAAAACTACCGTTGCAATCCAGGCTCCCAGTAAAAATCCATACTCATTTTCATAAAGTTCTACAGAATGAATCCCCCATGCCAATGCCAGTACGATTGCCGGAAAAGTATATATCATACGTTCTTTCAAGTCCCGGACAGATGACAAAATCAGATAGATTCCTGTTACTATACTAAGGATCAGGTACATTCCAACTCCCCCTTCACATATACTTCATTCAATTTTAACTTTTGATGCCGTTCATCCCATCCGGCTATTTCCAAGATTTCGTCTATGGCAAACCGGCTCATGTGAATCAGAACAAACGGCACTACAGTAAGCATTTCTTCTAATGTTTCCATAGAATAATCAGAGATATATCTGGCACACTGCGCCAGTCTTACTACGGATCCGGCAGCTGTATTTGCATGAATTGTTCCAAAAAATCTTGCCCCGGTACTCATAGCCGTGGTAAACACATACAGTGCTTCTCCACCCTTGATCTCTCCGATCACGAAATTATCAATATCCTGTAAAAGTCCGAGGCGCAGTTCATCTTCCAAGGAGTACTCGATACTGCAGTCCTTTCTCTTTACGGACAGCGTATGTTCAAACTGAATCTGCGGATGCTCCGAATAGAGTTCATCCGACTCCTGCGACACAAGCACAGACTGGTCATAGGGAATGCAGTCGATCATGTTATTCAAAAGCGTGGATTTTCCAGATCCTCCCCTCCCGGAGATTAAAAAACCATACCCGGAAGCAATCCGGTCCTTAAGATAGATTTCCATATCATCATCTAACATCCCATTCTCTTTTAAGTAATCCCATGAAAGCTTCTGCTTTGGAATCTTTCGGATATGGATATTGTTCTTTTCCGTGGAAGTGATACAGCCAAGCTGTGTATCAATTCGTAAGAAGTAGTCCTTTACCCCTTTTCTGTCCGTGCTGTGGGATAATGCTGCATCGTCACTCTTTCCCATCCTTTGAATACGCAGAATTCTCATAAACCAGTCATTATAGTCAGACGGACTATAGAAACTGCAGTCTGCAATATACCTTTTTCCCTTTGCCTTTACTACAATGTGGTTATAATCAAGCACTTTGATGTCCGAGACCTCTTTTGCTTCGATCAGCGGTGTCAGGACATAATATCCAAATACGCATTCCTTAAACATTTGAAGCAATCTCTTTTCCTCTTCCATGGAAGTCTGCCGAAATCTCTCCCGGATAAAGTCCTTTGCCCGGTTCATTAGCAGGATAAAATCCTGTTCTGTGCCGGTAATGCACTTTGCCACCAACGCAGGATTCAGATCACACACATTTGCTTTAAGCTGTTGGAACCGCTCTTTCAATTCTTTATCCTGATAGGATGAAAAAACAGGGTAGATTTCCGATTGCTGTATGAGTTTACTTTCCGATCTTGGTTCGTAACATAATTTACTCATGGCTCTCTCCTTTCTACCCTTCATGTGGGACACGTATTGTGCTAATTCTTAATGCGGTTCTTCTCTTTTTTCTCTTCCTGCGCTTTCATAAGCGCCCTTGCCTCATCGGCACTGTCAAAAATATGGCATCTGTAAAATCCCATATCTGCCTTAAGCTCTGATATGTTCTGATTAAACTCCTTCACATTTGCTTCTTTGGAAGAAAACTCTTTTTTCAGTTCGCCATTTTTGCCATATACAGAAACGGTAGCTGTCACCGTCCGGGTTCCTCCCACGATATCCGGCAGTATCACAACTCTGATATACCCATCGTCCACGCTGTCCGCTGCAATATATTTGATGCTACTTTCAAATACTCCCTGATGCACCGCAGCTGTCCTTGCCTTTGCATAGCCAATCGCTTCATATAAGGACATATACTCTGCTTCCTGTTGCCTTAATTCGTTCTGCGCAAAACGAAGGATTGTATGATAAGCACTGGATAATTCCTTTGCCTGCGCCTTTGCATACAGGATCTGATTTTCTTCCTCTTCCACATACTCTGCCACTTCATTTATGGTTTTGGAGTATCCTTTTTCCAGCCTGTCCACAAGCATCTTGTATTCCAGATAATCTGACAGGTACTCATCACATCCGGCAAATTCATACAGATATGCTCGTTTCTCATGTTTCACTGCTTCCTTATACAGGTCGATAATCGGTTTGTAATCCCTTAATTTTGTTTTCACAACTTTCTTTTCTTCTGCTATCTCCTTCTGCTTTTGGATAATATTTCTGAGTGCATCATTTACATTTCCGGTATCCGGTGCATACGTTCTGATAAGTTCATAAATATTGGCTGTCCTATGGAATTCCTCCGCAATTCGCTGTAACTGCCAATTACTTTTATATTGTTCTCTCCATGGGTTTCTCCCCAGTTTTAACATACGGATCGCTTCTTTTTTCTCTTCTGCATCCATATCCGCATATTTTTTGAGTGGTGTAGTTTTTACATAGATCTGTGCCGGGGATCCTCCTGCAAATATATGGTCTCCTACTTCGCTTCGGATCAATTCTTCCCTTTTACCAAGCAGTCTGTCCCTGATGGCATCTATCGTGTATCTGCTTCCAAGTCTGAAGCTCCGGATTGCCCTAGGCATTCCATCCATTCTTAATGACAAATATTTTCCGCAGTTTACCTGAATGCCCTGACTTCGTAAATTATGTAAAAAAGAGTCAAAATCATCCGACCATTCTATAGCGGTATCCACGATCTGCCTTAGTTTTATTACCCTGTCTGAAAACTTGATCTCATCCGGTTCCTTCTCTTCTTCCCATGCCATATTAGGAGAAAATCCGTATTGTCTTGCCAACTTATTTAGGTACGGATCAAATACTTTACTCATAAAATTGTGGTCCATATGGATCTTTCTTCCATTCAAGGCTACCGTATTGACCACAAAATGAACGTGCAGATTCTCTGTATTCGTGTGAACCGCATATATCGCCTGATGATCTGGAAATATCTCTTCTAAAAGATCATCTGCAAGCATCATTAATTTCCCAGCATTTTCTTTCCCCGATTCCCCCACAGGCAGGGAAACAATGCCATGTAATGCCACTCTTCCACCCAACTTGTTATGAAACTCCTTCACCTGCATCATTTCATTCGTTGCATTTTGTATATCCGAAATATGCCGTCCTCCAACATACAATCCCTGTAGCGTTTTAATATCATTTATCACATAGGAAACTTCTCTTCCTACCTGCATAAAATCGTCATTAACTATAACGCCGTCACACTTTTCACTATTTGTAATATAAGAAATGGAATCTGTAATCTGTACTGCAGCGCCTCTCCCCATGGTGCCCTCTTTGATATTCCATATCTTTGCTACAATCCCTTCCATCTCAATCCTCCAAAAAAGCGGAACCACCATAAGGCAGTTCCGCTTCCACTACTTTTTATAATTCTTCATACTTCGCCAGTACCTGTGTAGTAATATCTTCCCTAAGGGTCTTAGTCATAGGGAAGCATACATCCTTATATTCCCCATCTGAGTTCTTCCAGGAAGGATACGCTACAAACAAATGCCCTTCATTGGATCTCATTACCTTGATCCCGGATACAACAAACTGACCTTCAAAAGTGATGGATCCACTTGCCAAAAATCTGGAGTCTCCTTCCCGCTTTTTCAGGCGTACTTCTGAAATCTGCATTTACACCCCTCCTTATCTACCCTTTCCTCTATGGGATGTTTCCTTCTGTGCCTGTTCTTCGTTAGCGTTTTCCGTCTGCTCCTGATCTGCCTTAGACACCTTTGCAGCCACTTCCTCACGCATACGATTGAACTCCGTCATGATCGCATCCGTAATTTTATGGTAAAATTCCTTACTTAAGGGGAATGCAATATCCTCATAATCTCCATTAGATCTTTCTCTGGAAGGAAATGCCACAAAGTTTCTGCCTTTGCTGTCTTCCATTACTCTGATTCCCCGAATTGCAAACGCATCGTCCAGTGAAAAACTACCGATTGCTTTGATTCCTCCTGCATTATTAAGCAGATTCATTCTGATACTTGTTACTTCCATAATAACTTCTCTCCTTTATCTGTGATGTCTGGGTCTTGCGACCTCATTTACAGTTCCAGTGTACCCCGAAGGCTCACAAACAGCGGTTTCTTTAACTGTTTCTGCTTTTGCACTTGCAAGAGATAGTGTTCTGCTTTCAGCATCATATTTATAGACATTGTCCGATAATACTTCTGTCGGTGAAACCTCCGTCTGATTAACACATCTTACCATCTCTTCCAGACTATCTACATCCTTATTTCCTACAGGCAGCGCAAGTACTTCATGAATAGAGGACGGCAGAATATATAAATCACTACCCAGGTTTTCTGCCACCTGCTGTAATGCATCGCTATAGACAATAACACTTGCTCCGTTCGCCTTTGTGGTATTACTAATAACATACATATCTATATCATCTTCTTTTAATTGATTTTCGATGATATCCTCATCCATTCCCTGCGCTCTCATCAGGTCTGCCATTACGTTCGTTAGTCTATCAATGGATGGTGGTTCTAACACGTTGCTGTTCTTGATCGCAGTTTCATATAACTGTTCCTCAGTTAATCCCCAGTACTCCATATGATTGTTGGTAACAGTAATCGTCCCTGTTCCATTTGCATCTTTACTTATCAGCACTTTATAAAAAATGGCAAGATCTTCCAACATTCTATAAGGCTTATCTTTCAGAAAATCTACATTCCTTTCCGCACTGATAAGAGACACGATAAGTCGATCTTTTACATAATTGACATCCTTATACATTTCCTTGATTTCTGCCACATCTTCCGGCAAATCCATTGACTGTCTCTCAAGATTACCGATATGTTCCATGATGACTTCCAGATCTACCCCATTCTCATAATTTTCATATATGCCATTAAGATAGATTGTTGGTGTCACACCCGTACCCTGTTTCATTTCAGGTGTCCAAATTTCAAGTCCCTGCAACGTTACACCATTCAGCTTCTGAACGGTTCTGACAGATACCTCTGCATTAGCATATTCTTCCGGCAGATATTCCCTAATATGATCCATCACATATTCCTGAAACTCTTCAAAACTAAGCATCCTTTTTCATCTCCCTTCCCTTTCCACCATTTAACAGCTTCTCTACAATCGCTTTGATCTGTTTGTCTCCGGTGAACTTTTTTTCTCTTTCGATTAAAGATCCCATAAACAAATAATTCATCCGTCTGTCTACCTCCTATTTTTTCGGATTTTCCTTACGTTGTATATGTGGACCCTACTCTTTGCCAGTTCGTAATAAAATGAAACGAAAAATGTAACACAATAAACATTGTGTTACATTTTGCATCTCCCTGAGAATATAGGGTCTTCTATTTTCTTGCTCTGTGACTGGAATTATAGTTAATCTCCTGTTCAGATACTTTTGAAGCTTCCTGCTCCGGTTTCATCTCCTTCAATTTCTCTTCTATTGCCAGAGATATCTTATCCGCAGTTTCCTTAATCAACTCCAAATGCTCCTTAAGTTCCGATACTTCTTTATCCTTGCTCCACCCGGATATATACCCGAAAGAATACTCCGAAGTGTCCAATCCGATCATCTGCGCTACCCAGTAGGCAACAGATTCTGCCTGTACTTCTCTACTGAATCGATCAAACTTATCTTCTTTGCTACCGTGCTCCAATGTCGCATGGGCAATCTCATGAATCATAGTCTTTATTGTCTGCAACTGCGGTAGAGTTTCTTTTATCACAATCTTTTGTTCTACAAAGCTAAAATATCCCTTTGCTTCCCCTTGTATATCTTCATAATATACAGGTACTGGACTGATTTCTTCCAATATCCTCTTGATATCTTCAAAAGATTCCACCTGTTCGCTTAATTCTGTTGCCAATGAGGGCAATGGATCTCCTTGGGTCTGTGATACATCAAAGACATATACCGGGATAAAAGTCTGATACTCTTTGGTAACGATCTCCGTTTTCGGTTTCCCGTTTTCATCCAATACCGCCCTGTGGTTTTCGTCATACAGCTCTTCTTCGACTTCCACCTTCCCTTTTGAGGGTGCTAGGATCATAATTCCCTTTTCCCCCTTATTAACCACACGGTTAAATTCCTTCTGCCATTTCCTGTAACCACAGACAAGCGAAGCCTCTGGATACTGGCTGGCAATCAGAATACAATTATTTATACTGTATCGGGGAAACTTGGACATGGCAGCGATGTATTCCTTGTACTTTTCCGAAGAGAATATTTCACGCACCCCATTTTCCAGCTTCTGCTGAACAGCACTCATTTTTTCTTCTCTTGTTTTTCTTTCTGCCATCCGATCACTTCCTTACTGCTTTCATCCGCACAAGCTGCTTAATTAACTCCACCATGTTCTTGTCAAAGTAATCTCTGATTGTAAGCACCGTAGTCAGAATTGTCAGGTATTCATCATCTGCATTATCACTGTCATTATTGACAAATTGCTCTATGTACTTTTCATATAATGAGTCGATAAGATCAATACCGTTAATTCTGGCACAACGGATATAAGTCTTTTCCGCTTCTGTGAACTCTATTCCTGCCTCTTTTACCTCCTGAATGCACTTTTCATATTCAAACATAACCGCTCTCCTCCTGTGTATTTCTTTTCACTCTGTAAGTGGGCTATGTTTTTTAATAATTCGCAGTTTTTAAATAAAATAGGCACCCATTATGGATGCCTACTTTACTCTCTGTTATCTATTTTCCTATTTTCTCCCCTACAATTCTCTCCTCCCTGCATTTCACATAGTACCTGCAAGTAGGGCAAAAGCATTGATATCCCTTTGCTTGTTGCAAATGATTATTTATCCAATATATAATTCTGCTTAACATATCGTAACACCCCCTAACATTTTAGCTGTCCTATTTCTTACCTATAACACTGCCAGTTATAGTGTCCCATAATCAGTGCTTTATCTATGATGCCTGGGTCTTACTAACATTTCCGTATTCTCTGCCACAGCACTTTTCTTAAGGTCCAGTTTCCGATAATCTGTTTCAAAGGATACCTCTTCCTTTGGGAGGAGTTTCTTATTTGCGAAACTGAAATATTCACTATTATCACCACCGACAATAATATGATCCAACAACGGAATCCCCACCATCTGACATACCTTCGATATCTGATCGGTAAACATGGTATCATGTTTGCTGGGGTTCAATGTACCGCTTGGATGATTATGCATGATAATTATACCTGCTGCGTTTGACAAAATTGCCGTTTTCAGAACCTCTCTTGGCTGTGCAATCGTCTGGTCTACTACACCTATACTACAAATACTGCAGTTAATCGGAATTCCATTCGTTTTCACATTTATAATGCACAGTACTTCTCTATCCATTTCACAGAGATATTCTCCCAACAATTTTACAGCATCCCCTGCATTATGGATTTCGTTTTCACTCATGATCGGTGCATCTTTTACCAGCCGGATGGATGCCATTTCCAGTTGTCCCTTATATACCGGTTTAAAATTATTCATCGTCACCCTCCAGACTGATCTCAATAATAAAATCGTTCTCCTGAGAATTGATAAGTTGTACCAATTCTTCCATTGTGTATTCTTTTTCTGTATTCGTCATCTTTTTCTCCTTTACCGGTGCTGTCTGTGTCGTGCTGGTGCCTTCTCAATGTCATCAGAAATACATGGCATTTTCCCCTCTACACGGAGATTAGGAATCAGGGTCTGCAGTTCTTTCATGTATCTGACGGCTTCCACATTTTTTCGTGTCTCAGGATAATATTTAAGCATTTCAAGATGCATGGCACCACCATAAATCACCTCAAAGTCCTCAATTTCCTCTCCGTTATCATCTTCTGTACAGATGTTAATGGCTTTGATTCCATTCAGATTGCAAGCTGGAATGCTCTCCCAAAGTCTTACTGCCTCTTCTGCGCTTTTTATTCCTGTGAAACTTTTTCCCAAATCGTGGAATTCTCCACACTCATATATGGATAATATAGTCTTCATTCTTTTCCTCCCATAAATTTTCCATGCAACAAATTTTTTATATCCTCCAGCTTTGTCATAATGCAAATTCGTTCTGTATCTGTCAGGCTTTCCTTCATTGCTATTACTTTAAGATCTTTTTCGATAGCATCCAGCTTATGTATCAGTTCCCTGTATCGGATGGTTGGTGGACGAATATCTTTTTTACTGGACATCAGATATCTGACATACTGTGACTTTGTCATTCCCACTTTTTCTCTGGCTGCATCCAAGGCACAAACTTCTTCATCAGTCATGGACAAAAACACTCTGCTCATATACTGTCCCCTCTTAAAACGGATATGGTTCATCATCCATCGGAGGCATGGAAAAGCCGTCCTCCGGCAGATCAACACTGTCACCTGCAGGTGCTCTCTCTACAAAATCCGGCTTACTCACTGGTTCTTCCTGTTCCTGATCCTTATTCCTTGAGCTATAAGTATACTGACTTGCCGGGAGTCCTACACTTTTTCTCAATTCATTGATTTCGTCAATCGGAACCAGCTGAAATTTTGTCTTTTTCCCATCATATTCTGCAGTAATGTACCATTTCCCTTCAATCAATTCCCTCGCAAGTTCCAGCTTCATCTTAAATTCACTTGCCTGTGCAAACTGGCTTAAGAAACCCACAGTATTTTCATAAGTGGTACACACATCCGGGTCTTCCAAAATATAGATCAAAAGATCGGCATTGAGACAATGTTCCCCGGCATAATTCAGCAGCCGTTCGACATTTGTATTATGGTACTCTGAGTTCATGGCATACATCATGAGTTTTTCCTGATTCGTAAGCTTGTCGGACTTTATAATTTTATTGAGTGAAATGAACCGGTTCCGTAAAATTTCCTTTCGTTTCTCCTGTCTCTTATCGCTAACTGGGCTGACCGATCCATAGGACTGTTCAAATTCTGCTACTTCTTTATTGTCCCGGATCCGCTTTGAAAAAAATCTCCTTGTACCAACAGTCTTCATTGTTCTAAGTGCATAGTTTCTCTCTGTCAGTTCCCTGCCCGGATCAAATCCCTTCTTTCCCGGGTCATCTGATTCCAGTTCTTCATAAAAAGAATCCAGTTCCCCACCATACTTTGCCACACACGCATCCACATCAAGGTAATATTCCGGGTCAACCAAAAACAAACCATCGGACATTTTTTCTTCCGGCCCCACCTCAATTGTACTTGCCACTAAGACCTTCCGCTCCAGTTCTCGTCTTACCTTTTCCTGTATTTCCTCGTCTTTCTTATGGGGCGGAATAAATTTGTCTCGTAACCCCAGTCCCTCGATCAGTTCCATCAAAATCCCGGCAAAGCTCTCCTTTTCAAATTTTACCCAGTCCTGATTCACCGTAAGAAATGGGGGATCCGAACTTAAGTACTCTATTCGTCTCTGCAGATTTCCACCAGACAGTCCCTTTTCAAGGCGTAAGGCATCTCTGATACCGGAGATCGTCTCTTCCCCATTTGCCACTAATTCATAGATTTCATAAAAATCCACGAATTTCTTGAACTTTGACATATCCATTGGCAATGCCCTCCTTTCGTCATTCAACAATATGTGGGGCATTTATGCAGCCAATCCGTATTAGTCCGCACGCGGAATTGTAATTTTCTTTATAAACATTTTTTCTGTAAATTTTCGTGCGACTGCACAAAGAAATTCCGCTCCCGGAATCGCCGAAAGTATTGAAAATACTGCACGGTTCCAAAAGCGGAATCAGGAACAACATATAGAAGGAAATACTTAAAAATAATAACAGGATACGCCTAAAGTTGCAGGCAATTTAGGCAAACCATCTGCTTACGGCATCTGGAATAGGGCGATCCCTATAACCCTGGCTATATCAAAATATGCAAAAATGAAAGGGCAACGTCTTTTAGACGTCACCCCATACATTTAGTTGCGTCTTTTAGACGTCACCTTCACTGCTCAATTATTCATCATCAGTTGACGGTTGAGTTCCAAAACCTCCACTCACTATAAAATCGCAAAAAAATATCAAATATTATATTAACCTTTAGCAACTGGAGCAGACTCTCGTCAAGAGAGTATAAAAGTACAACCTTTGTTTCAGAGGGTTTACTTAATGGAAATCTGCTCACCATCAACGATAATGCGATCACTTAGCACATTCAGTGCAGCATCCATTGCAGGACAGAAACATATCTAAACTGAATGATATCAAACATGCCAACAAAACGCCCGAAGTGCCGATTGATTACTTTCCCGTATTCCTTGATGCCGTTAAAACAATCATGCGAAATGAACAAGAAGACCCTGAAGACAGGATTACAGCCGCATCTATTATTCTATATAGCCAGATAGGTTTTAGGACAGCAGAACTCTTTACTGTGAAGACAGGCTCTATTCACAGTGTATATTCTCCCAATAAGGACAAGCCTTTATACTACATGGATTTCTTGAGCTTTAAGCATGGTAAGGGAGAAAACGGAGGCACTATTGCCCATACATACATCAATTCTCTATCAAGAGAGGCGTACGATCTTCTTGAAGAATTATGTCGCGAATATAGAAACAACCTTGGTGTTGACACGTTACTTGTTACGAAGTTCCAGAAAAACGCTACTACTACTGCCCCGCAGTACAGCACGCGATATCGCAAGTTCATATTGCGCCATTGGAAGGAACTTCAATGTCTGAATATCGGGGATGATTATGAAGACCTGTCCTTCTTTGAGGTTAGAACCTTTTTTCGGCCTGCTAAAGACGGCACATATACGTATGATAAGAACTCAGACTGGGCAAAAGATCTACAGATGGATGACAGGATTTATTATCCCACTATCAGACAATTTAGAGTCAGCGTATGTACTTCCCTATACCGTCAGCAGATTCCACTCCATTACATCAGAAAGCATATGAACCATCTTTCTGAGGATATGGCAGCCTATTACATAAGGCCACAAAAGAACCTTGAAAAAGAATACTCTGAGACTATCTACCGTGCTGTATTCAAAGACGGTTCGAAGATGCTTGGCACAAACGGGGACGCCTTTGTTCAGAAGATTAACGAATTCATCGAGCAGAACCACATGAACATACAAGATGACCTAGAAGGCGTTATTCAGGCTGTTGCAAAGAAGTTTCCTCTTCGAAGCAAGGTTGGTGGCATGTGCATCCGTTGTGGCGAAGTCATTCCGTGTGCATCAAATAATTCAACGGATGTTATCTACTGTGCTTTCGGCATGTGTCCAAACCATTGCCACATGTTTTTCATGGCGGATATCTCATATGAGGAATACCTTCAGAACAGGGATGTCGCTCAGTATAACAAGGATAACGGTTATAAAAAGGCTTATCAGAGAGAACTCAACAAGCTGAAATACATCATCGAACATTCTCTTATGCCTGAACTGACCATGCTTGAAGATGAGTTGGAACGGCATGGTGAAGAGGAGATTTTGGATAAGTATCCTCAACTGACATATATCGTAAACCACTTAGATTTCATCAAACAGGAGGTTCAGACATGGATGTAAACGAAAGAATCATGGAGAACCTGAAGGCATTCGGCTTGGATACAGATATCAAGCCTGTTACTATGAAACATCTGGCGAAGGTTGATGAAGTGCTTGCATCAATAGTACAGACACAAACTGATGCCATTCAGGAAATCAGAAACAACAAGATATCAATCAACAGGGTTGCGAAGGAAAGCGGCATCGCTCGCCAGACCTTCTACAACAATCCGATTATTACAGCTTACATCGAGGCGTACATAGCAGCAAACGCATCTGCAAGTCCTTATGAAACCATCGAAACACTCAGGAAAGAAATTCGCAGAAAGGATGAACAGATTGCGGGACTGGTCCAGAGGGATGCTACTGTTTCCAAATGTAAAGCCGAAAACCTTGAGCTTACTGACGAAATTACCTCTCTCCGTGAGACCATCAAATCGCAGGAAGAGTTGATACGGCAGTTAAGAGGAAATTCTAGTGTTGTTAAATGCATGAGGTCTTAATTATACCGACAACCGTATTAAGTTTATCAGACAGAGACTCTTTGGAAACTACACTTTTTAACTTTGGCCTCGGATTTTTCAATAATTATGACGTTGATCTTGGTCAAATAAAATAACAAAATCCCGGCCATTTATGTAGTGGTCGGGATTCTTTAATTAAATGATTTTGCGTTCGGATTCAGGCTTTTTGA
Source organism: uncultured Lachnospiraceae bacterium (assembly GCA_945929965.1). Taxonomy (GTDB): domain Bacteria; phylum Bacillota; class Clostridia; order Lachnospirales; family Lachnospiraceae; genus Acetatifactor. The sequence continues at coordinate 69,325 of CAMEOT010000010.1, read as the reverse complement.
AGTATTCCTCTAAACATTTATTCAGAAAGCGCTCAACGGCAAGAGTTTTTGTAAGGCCGGATTCATCGCAAAATTCTGATAATCTTTTGTATGTAGGAGTTGCTATTTTTATATTTAAAACCGTTGTATCTCTTTTTTCTCTAGGCATTGTACTTCTCCCTTTATGTTCACACCGCAGAAATCATATAAAATAATCTCTGCGGTGATTTTAAATCACCATTCCTTGACCTTCAAAAATCCTTCCTTGAAAGCCATCGGAACAACAAAAAGTTTTAATTCCGTAGCAAAGGATACAAGTACCTTATCGTGTTTGAATCCGGTGATCTTGCCATCGCCATACTTCTTGTTCGTTACGATCGTGCCGACTCTCAGCTTCGATAAGTCAATTTCGACATATGGTGCCGGCTTTGCTGAAGCGACATGCTTCATAGGCTCAGAATCGTCAAGACCCGGCACCGGATAGCCAGTCTTACGTGCAGGCATAGATACAGGTTCAGGCTTCTTCGCAGGCTTATCAGGTGTCATAACGACAACCTTCTTAAATGGATTTTCTTCCATGGATGCCGTCTGTGCTGCCGCCATCGACTTATAATCATCCTGCGAAATAACGGTACTGAAGAGTCCGACGTTCTCATCGCTTGCATGACGATTGATGCCAGTATATTCAAGTGAAGCATCCTCGTAACGTTTAAAGTTGTAAACGGCACTGTTCATCAGACTATCGTTAAAGATACCGATGGAAACCAGAAGCTCAAAATCCTTGACCGTTAAGCCTGTCACCTTCTTAAACAGCCCCGGCTCGAACTGAGTAATAACGTCCTTTAAGGAATACTCACGGAAGTCTGTCAGATACATAAAGATTGGAATTCTGGTAGCAAACTTGATGAGCTTCTCTTGAATTTCTTTGCGTTTGCTCTTATATTCCTTTTCCTCCTCAGATAGCTGCTTCTTTTCCTTCGGCGTCATGTCGTCGCCTTTTTCAGCTTTAGCCTTCTTGACGGCATTTGACTTATTGATGATCGTCTCAATGTCCTTATTCAGGCTGCGGAAACCCTCAATATTCATAATGGCCTTCATAGCATCATCACTATCGAGCAGTCTCTGAAGAGTCTCATTGTCCACATTGACAAGCAAGGCAGATTCCCAGCGTCTTGCAAGAAGTGTCGCTGAGGTGCCTGCCATCGTAATATCAAGAATGTCAGAAGCTGAAATAGCAGTCATCGTGCTTCCATCGTACGCCAGCACCGGTAGAAAATGAATAAAGTCATCCACCTTCTTTTCCGGATTTGACTCCGAGATGTTGAGACGGCAGCTGTAATCCGATATTTCACGAAGAGCACGATCCAGGGCAAAATCAAAAATATAACAGTTCTCCTTCAGTATTTCTTCACTGCCATCTTCTCTCTTGATCGTCCACGGTGACTGAACGCGAAAAGCAGCCTGAAAATACGTCTCAGGTGATGATAGATTACGAAGCATAAAAATCCCAGTCCACGGCTTAACAGTCACACCGGTCGTGAGTTTTCCGCAGGAAAGAGTGATTGTCTTGGTCTCCAGCGGCGGATCCATTGATTCACGAACCGGTTCAAGTGCAGCAAGGCCAACGCCTGCTGCCGTACCGGCACAGACGTTAACTGTGTAATCGTGATAGAAGACATTTTGCTTCTCTGCAAGAAGGTTCTTCATAGCATAACAAGAAGCAACATTCGGCAGGAACCAAAGGGTATGGTTAAGCACTGACAGCATACGAGCATCCGAGTATGGCATAACAGGCTTGACATTCTGTCCGAGCTTTAAGTCATCAACTGAAGACGGTAGATACGCACCGCGAATAAGTGAAAGCCATTTCTGAACATAGTCCTTGTACACAAACTGAGCTGTCTCCGGATGTCCCTCCACTTCCGGTTTCGCCGCGAAAAAGACATTCAGATCAAATTCATTAAAATCCTCGTTATACGCGATACGGCGGATTTCATCCGGGATACGATAAGTCATCAGAACAATCTGAGGCATTGAAGCATACGGATTCGGTCCCTGGCTATCATCCCAATTTTCTTTTGCATTCTGCTCATCAGAATAAGTCCATGAGAAGATCTGATCTTCCATGAACTCTCCTGTATTCAGAGCACGAAACGGCGTACCAGAAAGAAAGAGATAGTACTTCGTGGTTATCGGTAGAAAATCCTCATTGACAGCATTTCCAGCCTCCTCCCTCTGATATTTATCCAGATCCAGCTCGTCGTAGCTGTCCTCGTCCTCTTTATCAAACAGATGCTTCGCGTTCTCACGCCATGCGCCGAAATGGTACTCATCAAATATGACGAGATCCCAGTTTGTCGTATGCACCCATTCATTCTTTGCCTTGATGCCACCAGCAGCATTCGTGCCGAGGAAGTCTTGGAAGGAGCCAAAGCAGACGATAGGTCGCGACTGATCCAGATCCTGCGGACGAATGCCTGTTTCCTGAGAGACCTCGCGGGAGTAAAACTGCCAGCCTTCGAAGTCCATGTGGGAAAGCAGGTCTGTTTCCCATGATTCCTCAACCGCTGGTTTGAATGTCAAAATCAGAACACGCTTCATATCCATAGCTTTTGCCAGCTCATAGGATGTGAATGTCTTTCCGAAGCGCATCTTAGCATTCCAGAGGAACTTTGCAGAGTGATTCGGATTACGCTTTGATTCAGATTCAAAGTAAGCTTTTGTCATGCGAACGGCGCGTGCCTGCTCCGGACGCATTCTGAAATTCTGTGTTCTGTTCTCAAGATTTGCTGAGGAAGTCTTGACAGCGAGGATGGCTACCTTCACGTCGTCGACAGTGCATTTATACCACTCACTCTTCTTGCCATCAGGAGATTTCTGTGCATGAAAGCCATGTGCCTCAAGCATCCGATGGACATCATGATCCATGAAGATTGCGCCATCAGCATTGAGGGCGGATTCAACCAGCTCCACCTTATATGACTGTCCCGGCGTCAGCGTAGGATAATGCTCATGCATACGCACTTCGATTGGTCTGTCTGTATAGCCAACCTTCAGGCAACCTGGAAAACGGGTATCGGAATAGGCGTAGATGATTGGCCTGATTTCTGTTTTAGGGTGAACGTATTGATCGAATATATCCGGCATCAGTCGTTACCTCCATCACTCACTTCAACGTCGCTTATGCGTGAATCAATGATTTGCCATTCATCCTCTGAGATTCCCCACATTTTACATAGTTGTTCATCTGTATAAGTTCCGTGATATGTTCCCATATCTGGGACAAATTGAAACTGTCCTCTATTAACATGTTGTGAAACAACAGTCTGAAGAAGCAAAAATCGCACAGTCTTAGTAAAGATGTAAGATTTATACGAAATAACTTCTTGCTCAGTATCAAAAGCTCCGAGAACCAGATAAGACTCTGTGCAGCAATCACCAGGTTTAGCGATCCTCGTATTGCTTTCAGAATAAAAGCCTACAGGCTTTGAAAAATCGGTTTGACCTGCAATCGGCGTAGATGGTGCAAGAAACTTCCATTTATCCAAATAATGATTTGGATCATTGATATCCTTGGGATCAGCAAATTGTTTGCCTATCCTTTGAATAAAGAAACAAGGGATTCCGTTCTTACGTGGCTCGTAGTTTGTAGGTAATCCAAATGGCTTTCTTGCAGAAACCACAGTCTCAAGTGTTTTGTTAGTTTTATTCCATTTTTGAACTTTGTGGACAATAGATAAAGCTTTATTTTGACGTATGAACACGTTGAATTCATCAAGATTACGCATCTCTACGCTCTGAACGGTATCAGTCATATTAGTAACTTCACATGATCCGATGTTATCTCGATCCCATAAGAAATAACAAGCGCCGCCCGCTAGATCAACGCCCGGAAATACATCCTTAAAATTTTCATAATCCACGAGCTTCCGGATTCTCTTATCATGTAGCATTGTCTTACGGAAGTCATCGAGTCCCTTTCCTCCCGTAAACCAGCGAGAAGGAATAATCATCGTTAAGTAGCGAGGATTAAGCTTTTTAGCTTGTTCAACAAAAAGTTGATATATGGGTTTTGCACTTTTTCCATTACCGCCATCGTTCAACTGATATGGGGGATTGCTACAGATCACATCAAATTTCATATTGAATATTTCCTCCGGGTGTAATGTGTGAATAAATTCATATGCGTGGTTTTCCATTCCTTCACGTTTAATATCATTTAGTTCACTATTTTCAGATATTCCGCAATATATGCATTTTTTGTTTTTCCATGTATGTTTGATTTTATGATACTTAATATTGCCTTCAATATTGTCGAACTTTGAAACAGAAAATGGGCTGTTCGGATATTTTGAACAATAAAGGCTTCTTCTTGACAAAAGAGATGTAAGCTCCGTCATTGCGATTCCATATAACTGATGCTGAAAAATCCAGTCACAGCGTTCCTGTAAATTTGGAATTTTATCCGCAAGACCAGCAATTAATCTCTTCGCAATCTCACGAAGAAATACGCCGGATTTCACCGCAGGATCAAGAAACTTTGTGTTTGGATCACGGAATAATTCCTGTGGCAGCATATCTAAGACCTTATTCGCAAGGTCTGGTGGCGTGAACACTTCATCATTCGATAAGTCAGCAAGACAAGATAATACGTCCGGCTTATAAAGATTTGTAAACATGTCAGGATTCAATGGCATCTTGCACCTCCCAATAATTCATTAATGGATATTCTTTAATTGGAGAAGGAATCCATGCCTGCGTCTCTTCGTCGAATTCCCAGCCACCCATCAGCATTTCGAGATCCATTTGCGAATCATGACCTTTCATAAGCTGATCTAAGCGGTAATCACGGCGCTTCATCTTGTTGCCCGATACCAGATCCCATTGAGCAAATACAATAGGCTTGCCATCGTTACGAAGCATCGTAAGTGCGTCTCCATATAATATATTATGACGGATTATGAAGTTGGCGGCTTCTCTGGCAGCGTCATTTGCTTCTGCCTTACACTGCTTCGTATAAGCCTTATTCCAGATATCGTAGAGCCTTGTACGGCATTCTTTAGCGTTGTCCTCCATGATGTCTACTCCGTAGATACTGGAAAGCGCAAGAATTGAATATTTCTCATATTCAAGAGCACTTTTACCGTACTGCTTCTTGACAACAGCCAGCTTTCGGTTAAGAACTTCTGCAAGGAAGTTACCATTTCCGCAGGCAGGCTCCAAAAAACGGCTTTCAATACGTTCCGTTTCCTGCTTTACCATGTCAAGCATAGCATTGACTTCACGTTCATTCGTGAAGACTTCGCCATGCTCTGCGACACGTTCTTTTGATTTGATCTGTTTACTTACCATTAGTTACATACCTCGTGTTGTTGCGTTATGCTACCTTGATACGTTCATCAACGAGCCAAGAGTAGCGATGCTTTGAAATATATTTATTGCACTCACCATTTGCCTCAATAAGATCAGAGAAATGATATTCTTTGCAAATGACATAACCGGAGTCTTTGATTTCCCATTCGCAAAATGTTAGTGGTTGCCCGTCAGCACTTTCGGCTGTCAGCGTATTCCCACAAATGATATTTTGCTTTAGGATCGAAGATACCGCATTCACAACGCAAGATGGCATTTCCATTCCAATATGAGATTTGTAGGCTTGCGTCATGATATGGAGCATCCTGTTTCGTGACTCAAGGACATTATCCTCCTGAATATCCACTCCGTAAATAGATGATACGGCTATAACAAAAAGACGGTCAATATTCTCACCCATCAATAAGGCTTTGCTCAGTTTCTTTTTTAAAATTGCAGCGAGAAAGTTACCGTTTCCACACGCTGGCTCAAGATAAGTAGACTCTAACGGCATATCATCCGGCAGGAGCGCTAACATATCATTGACCTGTTTTTGCGCAGTGTAGACTTCGCCAAAATCCGCTACTCGTTTACGTGATTTAATCTGTGCTGACATAGGACCATCCTTTCTATGGCTATAGCTATATACTACCATAAATATGTAGCATCAGCTACACGATTAGAGATAAAAATAAAAAGAGGTTCGCACCTCATTGATACTATCGTGTTCAATTATGTTTTCTATTAACTATACAATACATTGTCTAAATTTTCCTTTTACTATTATTTAGATATTCATTGTGGTATTTATACACATTTCAAATTACTGATAACATAAAAAATATTAGCAGGCAAACCAATAATAGTATCAATCTTATTTTTTTCAATCAAATTCTTACGAATTTCACCTTCTTCTCCGCCACGGAACAAAACGCCGTGAGGAAGAACAATGGTCATAATTCCATCAGGCTTAATATGGTAAAGATCGTGCAGCAAAAAGGCATAATCTGCCTTACCTTTAGGTGCAAGTCCGTAACCAGAATAACGAGGATCCGTTTCTTTGTCGCTGGGGTTCCAATCATGGGAATATGGAGGATTAGAAACGACTGCATCAACATAAAGCGGATTGTAACTTCCTGTTGGGTCGTTTTCATCAAAATATGGCCAGTCATCCTCCAGTGTGTCACCGTTTCTTGTCACGATATTGTCGGCTTCAATGCCTCGCATTACCAGATTCATCCGGGTAAGGTTATATGTATTTTTTATAAGCTCCTGCGCATAATATTTTACCTTATTTTCACCCTCAATATATTTGGATGCACTTTTACCAATATTAATAAGCAGTGAGCCGGAACCACTTGTAGGGTCGTATATTTCGATTTTGTCTCTGTCTTTCAAGTGATTAGCCACAATTTCGGACATAAGCAAAGATACTTCATGAGGAGTGTAAAATTCACCAGCCTTTTTACCAGCATTTGCGGCAAACTTCTCAATCAGATACTCGTAAATAAATCCGAGAACATCATATCCCTGCTTGCCGTCCATAGGGATATCATTAATTAACTGAATAAGATCACTAACTGCTTTTGACTGTGATGCTGCATTATTTCCTAAATTTGAAAGCCCGGTTTGCAGTGTCTCAAAAATTCCTTCAAATACCTTTTTATGTGTTGGATTAATTAATCGGTTAAATGCAGAAAGCGCATCACGTACATTTTGCACAGTAAAATCGCTACCTTTTGAAAGCCATGTGGAAAATAGGTTATCATAACTTATGAAATAACCTATATTCTTCTGGATACTCTCAACTGTATCGGCATCTTCTTCTGTTAGTTCTGGCAGATACTCATCCGTCCAGTCGTTTGCTTTAAGGTATTTCACCTCTTTTTCTGACAAGAATTTATAGAATATGAATCCTAAAATATAATCCTTATATTCACTTGCTTCGATTTTAGACCGCATTTTATTAGCGGATTGCCAGATTTTTGCTGCTAATTGTTGCTTATTCATTTTGAACCTCCTTAAGTAAGCCAAATGGTTGACTTAAATTACTATGTCATACTTATAAATTATATCAATAATATGCCACTATCTGTTCCTCTGTTTTCTTGTTTCCCTGATTGTGATGAATGGTCTCTTTCACTTGTTTATGATATTCTTCTTGCCAGGACTTTTCTTCCTCCCAATGCGTTCTAATTTCATCTGCCAGATGTAGAAGAAATGCATTATCTTCTCCGTGGTGTTTCATACTGTTTTGTACAATCAAAGGCTTTTCATCCATCACTCCATAAGCTAAAAGCATAGCTTTCCACACATTCATTAATTCAAAGAGAAAAGGAATCTTTAAAAATGCTTTTTGTTCTCGCATTTTTTGTAGCAGTTTACTTGTAATCCCATAAATATCACAGCCTCTATTTAAATGTGAGATCTTAGACATAAGACAATCAGATTCACTTTTGCATTCCATATTTTTCTTAATTTCTGTCAGTGTTTCTTGTTTTCTTTTTTTTGCAAGTATATATTCTTCATCCAAACTTTTTTCCCGGTCTTCCAGATAATATGTAATTGTTTCCTTGTAGTCTATAGGGTTCTCCTTTGGTCTATAAAGATACATCTCTTTATTACCATCTAAGTGTGCGAACATGGCCTTTATGACAAGTTCATCTTTCTTTTTCTCATCCACCTCATCAAAAAAGTCTTCATCAAGCCCAAAAAAGAATGCCAATTGAGCTTTTCGTTTCTCCGGAACAACCTTCTTTCCCGTCTCCCAAGAACAAATCGCCTGTCTGGTTACACCTAACTGCTCCGCCAGTTCACTTATTGATAGATTACAACGAGTCCTAATATACCTAAGTCCGTTCATTTCATTTCCCTCCTGATTATGTACATATACTTGAAACAACTCCATCCTATAGATAGTTTACAAAGCAAGTCAACCTGTAACCATCTATAAATTTATAAGTTTTGCTGTACAATAACCAGGTCTTGAAATTATCTTTTCCATATCTGGGGTTACAGTTCACACCCACGCCAGTAAATGGATGTTTTTGTGCATATCGCCGAAATATATTTCTTCGTTTTGCACAAATATTACCACTGTAATTTTCTTATTCACATCTGTATCCGTCCTCTATTAACACTATTACCGTCTTCCCTTTATTTCCATAAGGGCTGTAAGAATGTCTTCATTCTGTTCTCTGATGACAAGATCCGGCAATGCCACAACATATAAACATCCCATAATTCCAAAAAAGAAAACAATTGGAAAAGCATGAGCCTCTACCTGTCCCTTCTTAATAGCCACCCCATTCATAATAGAGGCAAATAGGATTCTTAACATAATAGCCACAAGAATAATTATTACATAAATCAATACTCCCATTGCATTCATAATATTTTCTCCCTCTTTCTAAGAAATTCCCTGTTGGTTTTTAAATACTGCGTTAGTCGATACAAAATAAATTTTTATGCTGAGCTTCCACGATCTTCACATCTGTTTCCTGATTGGTTTTTACCTCGGATTCCTCAATGTTTTTCCCATTTACCCGGATTGCGGATACATACAGCGAAAGAAGTGGAAACTGCATGGATTTTATGAGGTCATATATTTTTTCATCCTTTGTGACAAAGGAGACCTTGGAAGTACTCGTAAAGTTCTGCTCATTCATAAGAACTGCCATGATGTCTTCCCTGGTGATATTTTTCTTGGTTACCGGGATAAAATACCATTTTTTTACCGGTGTATTCTCTATTTCGATCCGTACCGGTTCCCTATCCTGATATCCTTCATTGGTAAATGACCATTCATAGGCACTGTTCATAATACTCGCAAGTACCGGCATAAGCAGATACTGCCCTGCATCATCTACCTTACCCTTCAAGGTTGCTTTCCGCTCATGCTTTTCCGGATCATACCCGGCTGCTGCAAGAAGTTCTTCAAAGGATACATCCTCTGTTGCATCTGCAATTTTTTCTATCGTCCCGATGGTAGGCGGTTTGTCCATCATTGCGTTTATATACTTATTGATATAGGAACGGCTAAGTCCGGCATCCTCACAGAACTGTTTCTGATTTCTTGTTCCCAGTGCCAGTTTTAAAAGCCTTCCATACTCTTCTTTCTGAAACGGATTCTCTGCATACTCTTTTCTAAGCATAAATCATCCTCATTTACTTTGACTTTTTAGTTTTTCATACCCGGTCAGAATGCTTTCTCCGGTTTCCGTAATTCTTTCAAGTGCTTTTTCATTCACCATTTTTGAGTCTCCCAAAGAGAACTTTTTAGGTCTTTTTCTCATTTTAACACACCGCTATTTTGATTGCACTCTTTTTGTGTTCTATGTGGAACCTTTCTTATTTAATGTGTGCTCTGATTGCTCTATATTTCAATTTTGCTCTTGACATTGTGTGTTTTATGTGTTTTATTATTTTATAGAACACACTTATTGTGTTTTATGAAGTGTTTCATATGTTTGTAGAACACACTCTATACATTTACTTTTAAATATCTTACGGATTACGTGTTTTGTGTCCCACATATCCGGTAGAAAGGAGGCTTCTTATGGCAAAGTACATATCGGGATCTGCGAAAAAGGGAACTACTACCTATTACTTTGTAAAAGATGCTGTTACCGGAAAGCTGGATACAGACTGCACCAGATACTTAAAACATAAGGTCAGGCAGAACCGGGCAAACAATACCATAAAGCGCATTGCCTACATCCTGCCCTTCTACATGAATTACTTATCCGACAAAGGACTTACCCTTCGGGCGGTTTCAGATCTTAAATTTTCCGAGCAGTCCGAACACTTCTCCGATTTCCTGATGGAAGTGAAAAAGGGTGCCCATACAGGGAGCATGAAGGAAGTAAAGAATAATACCGCAAACTCCTATTTACAGGCAGTGTTCGGGCTGTACGATTTTTTACACCGTGACGGCACTCTCCCCTACCTAAAAGTACTGGATGACAGAAATTTTTCTTATGTTACGGATGTAGGCACCACCAGCTATTCCACCTACAAAACCTTTGACGGGTACTTAAGGCCCAACAAACACACTGCCCGTACCGTCACTAAGGAAGAACTGGCTGCTATCTTAAACGCCTGCTCCTGCAATCGTGACAGACTCTTACTTCTTCTCTTGGAAGAGACCGGGCTTCGTATCGGGGAGGCACTTGGAATCAAATACACCGAAGACATTGATTTTGCAGGCAGGCGTATTTTTGTCAGATACCGCACGAATAATCCAAACGATGCTCACGCAAAAAACGCCGAAGAGCGCTGCATGAGAATCAGTGATTCCACCTTTGCTCTTTTGAATGTATATCTTGCGGAAAATGCGGCCCTCTTTGAAAAGACGGACTACCTTTTCATCGTATTACATGGAAAAACGAGGGGGAATCCCTTAAGTGCCAATTCCTTTTACACGTGTCTTGAGACCATCGGGAAAAAGGCAGGGCTTACCGTGACAAACCATATGTTACGACATTATTTTGCAAATTCCAGAAGGGAAGCCGGTTGGGAGATCTTAGACATTTCGCTCTCCATCGGTCACAAGAGTATCAAGACCACCATTGACTATTTAGATGAAGAAAGCAGGTTAGTGGAGAAAGCGCAGGAACAATACCTTGCAAGAAACGAAGGGACGATTCCAATTTCCGACTTTCTATAGGCTTATGGTATTTTATTCTTTTTATCCACCTTGTAAAGCCTTTTACTTAAAATCATCCACTTACTTGACAAGGTATCCAAAAAGAATCGGTGGGTTGCCAAGCCCACAGAAAGGGGAGTTCTCTTAATTCTTAAGAGTCTGACAGGATGGACAAGCAGTTAAAAATCGTTAAAAATTCATACACCTTGGAAGAAGAGATCTGCTATGCCACCTCTTTATTTCCGTCAAAAGCTGTGCATCTTGTGACGGCTCTTACGTCACTTGGGATCTTTTCTTTAAAGGAAGTGACGGTTCCCATTTTAATTTCCTACAATCGTTTTGTTTTTAGAGAATTTTTCGGAAAACAAAACAAGTACAGTTCCTACAAAGGGGATTTAGAATGTGCCATGTTTTCCTACTTTTCTGCCACCGGACACGCTCTTTTTAAAATGCCCTTCCCGGTTGCGCTAGAGGATTCCGTCTACAAAAAGCTGCTGGTTTACCTGATTGCTTCCGGGATCACCTCATTCGATCAGATAGATGACTCCTTACGGTATTCCTACGGCGAATATGTACAGCTTACGGTGCCAAAGAAAGCCACTTCCCACACCAAAGGGATGGATCTTTTGAAGCTTTCCCTCATAAAAAGCCAAAGTTTTACAAGAACACCGCACTACGACAATGCACTGTTTTACCTGGCTTACTACCCGGACTATGAGATTGCTCACCGGTTTTTCTACACAGCAAGGAAGGAATTTCTTTTCTTTGATTTTACAAGGTCTGTACCGGAAAATATGAAACGGCAGATTTTCGCCTGCCTTATGGATACGCTGCAGGAAAAAAAGAAATGTTCCAATCACCTGCTCTTACAGCATTACATTACACCGCTTTACTACTTTTACGATTTTTGCTGTGAAATGCACATAGAGGATATCCAAAAGATCGCAAGAAAAGAAGCCGACCGTTTCCCGGAGTACTTATCTACCCACATGGATGCGATCTCCAAATCTGCCACGCAGGTATTATACCGGGTACGAAAACAGCTTTTCCTCTCTGCAAAGGTTACGGATTTTTCCTCTTACGTGTGGTTTTTAGAACGTTTCTCCTTGGAAGAGACAAGGGTAAATCCCACCAGGACCATTGATGCCTTTTACTTTGACGATGTGGAAAATCCTTTTCACAGAGAGATCTTCCAAAATTACATGAAGTACTTACTGGTTTTATCCCCGAAGTACTCCTTAAGAAAAATCCTGATGAAGTACTACATGGTAAAGGACTTCCTACGGTTTTTGGACGAAAGAAATATCCTGCTTTCTGCACTTACCGAAAGTACCATCAAGGAATTTATCTCCTACCGGGCAGATTTAGAATTGCAGCCGGAAACTTTCAACACTACGTTAATTGACTTAAGTTCTTTCCTCCACTGCATTGCCCTACGGGAAAATTTACAGATACCGGATTTTTCTTTTGACTACTACTTAAAAAAGACCTTCTCGCTTCACCATGATAGGTCGGTGCCGGAAGATGATGTGGATGCGATCCTTACAATCCTTTACAAATTCCCGGAATCTCTGGGGTTGATGTTTTTAACCCTATATTCCACAGGACTTAGGATCAACGAGGTCTGCTCCTTAAAAAGGGATGCTCTCTTTATGGACAACGGCACCTGCTTTTTAAAAACCTACCAGTACAAGATGCGGACGGAAAAAGTAATCCCCATCCCGGAAGATCTCTACTTTTTACTTACCCGGTACCTAAAAAGAACGGATTCCTCTTTGGTTTACATCTTTCCATCCATAAAAAATGCGGACAAACCGTTCCAGGCAGCCACCTTTTCCAAGCAGATGAAGACCTGGCTTAAAAAATACCGTCTGACCGATCACATAGATTTTAGGTCTCACGACTACCGTCACACCATTGCGACCGATCTTTACGATTCCGGTGCCGGGCTTCCCACCACCAGAGAATTTGTCGGTCACAAAGACGAGAACATGACAAAGAAGTACATCGACCATCGTCCGTCAAAGATCGATAGACTACAGAAACAATATTTTTCGGAGAACGACTTATGAAACTATACTTTACTGACCTTATGTGTTTTCAAAAGAACCCTGCGAATATCCCCTGTAAGCAGGCTTTCAACTTAGACAGGCTCCCTACGCTTTCCTTAAAAAACGACTTTGCTGCCTACATTTTTGACAGAGGATGCACCCTGTCCTATTCTTCTCTTCGCACGGAATGTGTACAGTTTCATACACTTTCGGATTTTTTAAGCGAAGAATACCCGTATCTTACATCTCTTACGGAGGTACCACTGGATACACTGCAGGGAAGCTTAAAACGCTGGCTTTTAAAAAAGGGGCTGGCTCTTAGCTACAAAACCTCTCACCCGGATCGAAAAAAGGAGACCTACGGTGACAATCCCATACTCCACTTCCTTACAAATGCCTACCAGTATTTCGAGGGAAATGATGGGACTTACTTTTCCAAAGATCATGACATCTGGCAGCTTGAAAGCCTCCCTTTCCCGGTGAATGTTTCTCCGGTAAACGGTCCGAAAAGCTTAAACTTTTCAAAAATCACACAGTCCTCCCTAAAGGAGCAAATCAAGGAAGCCGTCTACTACAGGCTGAAACGTGCATCCGCTGCCACGGTATCTGCAGAACTTTATGCCCTGAGAAAGCTTTGTGAATTTTTACATACTTCCCACGAAGACTTCACGGATTTTACCCAGTTTAACAGAGCTCTTTTGGAAGAGTACTTAAGTTACCTCTACCTGGAAGCCGGGCGGAAGAAGAATTATACCTCAGAGCTTTCCCACTTAAAAACCGTCCTTGAAACTTTGGGAAAGCTCTATGAAAGCGAACATCTAAAGACACTGTTTCTTCCCACGGATTTTTCCAAGAAGAAACTACCGGTATTTACCTTTTATTCCGATGCAGAGCTTTCAAGGTTGCATGAAGCCTACAGATTTCTGGATAAACAGACCGCACGGATCCTGCTACTCCACGAACTGCTTGGGCTTCGGATTTCCGATACACTCACACTGAAAGTTACAGATATCATTATGGAACCAAAGCCCCACCTTAAAATCCTGCAGCAAAAGACCGGTAACTACTTAAAAAAATCAATCAATAACGATATCCTGCTTCTTTTAAATGCCAGCATCAAAGAAACTTATGAAACCTACGGAGAGCAGGAATACATCTTTGTCTGTGACAAGGATCCGAAGTCCCCTCTTCCCTACAAAACGGTCTATTACAGACTGCAGGTTTTAATCAATACCCATGATTTAAAAGATGACCATGGAAACCCTCTGACTGCAGGCACTCACATTTTTAGAAGAACCTACGGCAAAAAACTCTGTGATCTGAACCTGGATGATGTGACGATTGCTTCCGTGATCGGTCATCACGGCACCGGATCCGTTGCAAACTACCGCCGTATGAGTTCCAAAGTGCTGGTTGCAAACACGAAAACTGTCATTGATAAACGTAACGACAAGATTCACAAATACAGGAAAGGATGGATGAAATGACAAACTACACAAATATGTTGCGCATGAACGAAAAAGTCTGCGAGGAAAAGCGGATCCTTGCAATCGACACCATCAGACGCATGATACGGGACAACGAGCAGATCACGATCTGCGAACTGACCAAACAGACCGGACTCTCCCGTTCCTTTTTCTACAAAAATGCCATAGTAAACATGGAATTGAATGCTGCCCTCAAAGCGCAACAGGGCAAGATTCTTTCCAGTAAGCGGGACAAGAAATTAAACGAAGCCTTAAAAGAAACGGTAAAACTCCAAAAGGACGAGATTGAAAAACTCCGCATGGAGAAATCAAGGCTTACCTTTGAAATCAAGAGACTCAAAAACGAACAGCAAAATGACTTGGACTTTTCACTTATTGAAAAACTTTAATCACAGGAGGAATGAACATTATGGCAAGTTATATTATTGGAGTAGACGTAGGATACGGTAACACCAAAACGACGCACAGCTGCTTTTCTTCGGGAATTAAGCTGCTTTCTTCAAAGCCCCCGATAAGCACCAGAGTAATTGAGACCACTTCCGGTTTCTATACCATCGGAAACGGTAAGCTCTCTATCCAGAGTTCCAAAACGGAAGATGAAAATATGCGTGCACTTACGATGGCTGGCATTGCGGAAGAATTAAAGCGCACCCATACCACCGTTGCGGATGTTTACCTTGGATGTGGTGTACCTTTAACCAGAATGGGGGCAGAAAAGCAAGCTTTCCTTGACTATTACAACAAAAACAGACGCATGGTCTACAAGTACGAGGATGTTACCTATTCCGTAAATCTTCTCTCTGTCGATGTATTTCCACAGGGGTATGCCGGAGTTGTAGCAAAGCTCCCCGAACTTAAGAAATCCGTGGTCATCGTTGATATCGGCTCCTGGACAATAGAGATCCTTCCCATTGAAAACTTTGTGCCGGACTTGACCAGATGCAAGTCCCTTACCATGGGTACCATCACCTGCATGAATGACATTAACGAAGCCTTAAGACAAAACCTTGGAAAAGAAGCAGACGAATCCACCATCAAAGACATCATGATGTACGGTACCAGTGATATCCCTGCAGAATACTTATCCATCATCAAATCTGGGCTACGTGACTATGTAACATCCATCATGGATACCTTACGGGCACTAAATTTCAATCCCGATCTGACCCAGTTCGTATTTATCGCCGGTGGTGCATCCATCATGAAGCACTTCTTACCGGAAACGTTTAAAAGGAACTGCGTCATCATTGATGACGTACATATCAATGCAAAAGGATATGAAGACTTAATCCGTAAGAAAATGGGAGGCAGGGCATGAATGTAAAACGTAAAACTGTCCGCTTTCAGGATAATGCTTCCGATCTGGCTGCCTATGAGGCAATCTCTGACTATAAGTCTTATGGCTTCCGGTCAGAGAGCCACATGGTCGTTGAGGCAGTAAAGCAGTTTATTCACAAAGATAGCTCTGCCATAGCTTCCGAGGAGCTGGCAGATCTGATCGTCCAAAAGCTCTCCGGGAAAATAACTCTTTCCGAAGTTGCTACTGACACGGCAGATGCTCCCACTTCCGAGGCAGCCTTTGATGCAGCCCTAAATTTCCTGGAAGGATTATAATTGTACCAGCAAAAGCAAAGCTTCCCCTTACCTGTCATTGTATTTCAAAAATTTGTGTGCTATAGTAACAAATATCAGCACTACCACTCATTTGGAATATAGCTCATACAAATGCATAGCAATTTTACGACTGGGGGATTTATGACGAACAACAAACTGCCTAAAGAACAGGAAATATTCAACGAAGATACAATCTCTGCCCTAAATGAAGTGGACGAAATGCGTAAGCATCCGGAACAGTATCCGTCCTATACATCTGTTGACACGATGATTGATACCTTATTAAAAGAAGATACTTCTAAATAAATAGAAAGCCCTGGCATTATGCCAAGGGCTTTCGTCATCTACTCTCGTTTCAATCTTTCTGCGTACCTCATCAGCAGAATATCCGATGGCTAAAAGCAACTCGATACACTAAATTCTCTATATTACTTTATAATTTAACTACCTATTTCAAATTATTTGTAAAAATTTGTCGATATTTGACATATATTAAGTAGAGGGACAAAATTCCTACTATATAACTAAGGTTACGAAAACAATGAATAACGAAAAAATACTGGATGAATTAAATGACAAACTTGATTATATGCTGGATCACCTGGAGGATTATACCGATATCGATATTAGATCTATCGTAAATCAGATGAATGAATTGTATCCTGCCGATCCCATGCCACCTGTTCCCATAGAGGAATCTATAAAAGATTTCTGGGAATTTGTTGCCAAACGTGAAGAGGAAGAACGTATTCTCTCCCAGTGTC
Source organism: uncultured Lachnospiraceae bacterium (assembly GCA_945929965.1). Classification (GTDB taxonomy): domain Bacteria; phylum Bacillota; class Clostridia; order Lachnospirales; family Lachnospiraceae; genus Acetatifactor. The sequence goes on along the minus strand of CAMEOT010000010.1, from coordinate 52,431 downwards.
TTACCAAAAACGTTTCTAATCTGGATGACATATGTTTGTTTAGGCTTTATAATTGTCTTAAACTATTTCGTAGGGGGAAGTTTTCATCATGAAACAAAGTGGTTTTGGCATTGCATCCTTAATACTGGGTATTGTGGGCCTTGTGTTTTCCTGCTTTATTGTAGGTATCATTCCTGCATTTCTTGGTCTTATTTTTGCAATCATTGCTCTTTGCCAAAAGAATACGAAAAACGGAATGGCGATTGCAGGTCTTATATGTTCCATTATAGGCATTGTCTTTTCTGCTATTATAATTCTTCTTGGCATCGCCGGATCTGGAAGCACCAGTCAGATTGTACTTACAAATAAAAAACAGGAAGAAGTAAGAAGCTCTTCCTCTCAGACTGAATCTACCATGATTTCCCCGGGCTATTCCTTTGATGCAAACGGAGTTACTGTTACAATCAATGATTTTAATCTCGACTTTACGGATTACGATGACAGTTATGGCTTATATGCTCCTTCTACTGGGAAAAAATATATTTGCATTGAAGTTACTTTTACGAACAATGCAAAAACTGACCGCTATGTTAGCAGTATCGACTTCCAGTGCTATGCCGATGATTCCATCTGCGATGAAGAATATGGTCTTGATTCTGATTCCTTTATCGGTACAAGTCTCTCTTCTGGCAGAAAAACCAGTGGACGAATCTACTATGAAGTACCGGAAAATGCTCAGAGTATTGAATTAGAATATGAGACAGATTTCTGGACTGACCATAAAGAAATCATGAAACTGCAGTAAATGAAATATTACGGAGGAAAACAAAATGGCAAAGGATCAACGATTTGAAAAAATATATTCACAGGGATCCATGAACGTTACGGAAATCTGGGTGGATAAAGAGACCGGTGTAAACTATTTATATCATGCAAGCGGCTATTCTGGCGGTCTTACCCCATTATTAGACAGAGAAGGAAAACCTGTTGTTTCGCCAATTATGAACAGTTAGTTTGTTCGCTAAATCGGAATTTACGCATGAGTTAGGAGAGAAAATTGTGGGAAGAAGAAATTTTGATTTAATAAAGAAAAATTTGATTTCATTAGGCTATATAGTTACTTGCTTCGAAACTGTATCTGAAGCAACGAGTTATATAAATTCCAAAATCGATAATCAAACGGTAGGTTTTGCGGGTTCGATGACATTGGAAAAAATGGGACTTTATGAAATGCTAAGTACACACAATCAAGTATTTTGGCATCATAGGATGCCGGAAGGAAAAACAAGCAAAGAAGTTCGCTTAGAGGCAAATGCAGCATCCATTTATATTACTTCAGTAAATGGAATTGCAGAAAGTGGTGAAATTGTCAATATAGATGCAAATTGTAATCGTGTTGCATCAATATTTTATGGGCATGAAAAGGTTTATTTTGTCATAGGCGAAAATAAGATTGAAAAAGATTATGATAGCGCATTGTACCGGGCAAGAAATATTGCAGCCCCATTAAATGCAAAAAGGTTAGGAGTGAAAACACCTTGTGCGATAAGAGCAGACAAATGTTATGATTGTAAGAGCCCAGAAAGAATATGTAGAGGACTTTCTGTATTGTGGGAAAAACCTATGACTGGTGAATTTGAAATAATCCTAATACATGAGAATTTGGGATATTAATAAACTTCCAGTCTTGTGGAGAGATTGAAAGTATGCATGAATTTGAATTCTTTAGAGTAAAGGAGCATTTATATGAGATTAGATGGATATGGTTTATTCGTAAATGATATGGCGACAATGATTAGATTCTACAGAGATGTACTTGGCTTCGAAATTAAGGAAAATGAAAACACTGATAATGTATATTTGATAAAAGATGGTACATTGTTTCTTTTGTATGGCAGAAAAGATTTTGAGAAAATGACAAGTAAAAGATTTGAATACTTACAAGGAATTAATGCACACTCAGAAATGGCTTTGTATGTAGATACTTTTCAAGAAGTTGATGAACAATATCAAAATGCAATTAGTAAGGGAGCTACTTCGCTTCTTGAACCAACAACAGAACCTTGGGGACAGAGAACGTGTTTTATAGCTGACCCAGAAGGTAATGTTATTGAAATTGGTTCTTGGGATAAACCATATGAAGAGAAAGATAAATAGAGGATAAAATTATATCTTTGAAAGTAGAGCGACAACTTTCAGTTTGATGGAGTGACAAATTCAAGTTTTTCGATTTGATGGGGCTCCTATATTGTAAGCATTCACTATAAATATTAAGAGGGCATCCTCATAAGATGTCCTCTTGGATCTTATTTAATCGGTATTAAATCTCTCTTGATCTGCTTGTTTATCGTCTACGGCAAACTCAGCAGGACATTTTGTCGCATACACGCCAAGCTTTTGTCTGATTACTTATCTGTAATTTAATGCCCATCTGTTTTCTGTTTGGAAATACAGAAGTTTTACCGGGATCTTTTGCTTCATAATCACAATGGTACAGTCAAACTCTACTGATGGGATCCCGGCATACATCTTTGCTTCCTGCGAATGGACTTCGATCTGTTTGATACAACGGATTTCTCCATCTTCATCCTGTACCTTTATCATTAGTGGAATGATTTTTCCCTTTTGTGTAAACCAGCACTCACAGGCAATATCCTGCTGTGATCCCCGTATCATACCGGCATCTTGGTTTTCATTATTTATGCCTATTCCAAATGCCATATGCTGCCTCCATCTAATCCACGACAATTTTACTGTAATCTACGCTTCTCTTCTCTCTTGATATTCCCCCGGACATATGGTCTATCGGCTGATTCACAAAAACTGCTCTTTTTACTGCATCATTTCCAAATCTTTTTCTGATAACATCTATCGTGTCATCCACCTTGGACAATTTTTCATAATCAGTATCATCAAAAAGTACCATCTGTCTTGAAAAATCACAGTCCTGCACCTTACCTGTATGCACCCCTAAGTGTCTGATCGGATATCCATTCCACAATGCCACAAACAATTCACAGGCTGCATTATATATTTCCATCGTAAGATCTGTGGATGTCTTAAGTCTTTTCTGATGGGAAACATATGACAGATCAGAATACCGGATCCCCACTGATACAAGTTCAATCTCTACATGATCTTTTCTTAGTCTCGATCCAACCGTTTCCGAAAGAGCAAGTAACACTTTCCTTGCTGTTACTTCATCCACTACATCATAGGGTGTCGTTGTGCTGTTACCATATCCCTTATTAGGCGGTGCCACAGACACGACCGGTGAAAAATCTATACCGTTGGCAAAGTTCCAGACGATTTCTCCCTGCTTCTTAAACACTGTTTTGAGCCATACTGGATCCGTCTTTGCCAGTTCCCCTATCGTCATTATCCCAAGGTTAAGCAACTTCTTTGTCGTTGCTCTTCCTACAAAAAATAGATCTGATACCGGGAGAGTCCACATCTTTTCTTCTATCTCCTCCGGGTACAGCGTATGCACCTTATCCGGCTTTTCAAAATCAGAAGCCATTTTTGCAAGCAGTTTGTTTGATGATATCCCAATATTTACGGTAAAACCCAGTTCGTTACGCACTCTGTCCTTTATCTGATTTGCCGTTTCTACAGGATTTCCGAATAGGTGGCACGTTTCTGATATATCCACAAAGGCTTCATCAATGCTATATTGTTCCACATTGTCAGAGTATTCTTTTAAAATCCCCATAAAGGCCTTTGAGCACTGCTCATACATACCGTAATTCGGTGGTACCAGTAAAAGATTCGGGCATTTCCTCTTTGCTTCCAGTATGGTTTCCCCTGTGGTGATACAGTATTTCTTTGCCGGGATTGATTTCGCAAGAATGATCCCGTGGCGCATACTCATATCTCCACCTACAGCAGAAGGAACCGTCCGTATATCCAGTGTACCGCCCTTATGATGCAGCCTGTAAGTTGCCTCCCAGGACAAAAATGCGGAATTCACATCTACATGAAATATAATGTTTTTCAAACGTATGTTCGCCTCCTGTCTGTATATTATAGCAAACGCACGTTCGGTATTCAAGATGTAATTATTGACAAATTTCCGTATCTCCCGATAAAAAAAGAGCCGTCTTACACTGCTCCTTTGCTCACATTATTTGCAATGCAGCCTGATATACTTACACCAGTCTGGAATATGTTCCAGAAAATCTTCTAATGATCCGTCTACATTTTTCACGGAACTGAGTCCCTTTAAAATCTGCATGGAGAATACTCTTCCCTGCAGTTTAATCTTACCTATGGGATATGTTTTATAATACACGGACAATGTCCCATTACTCATACGATACAGGTGAATAAACAATCTGTCTCCTTCCGGCAGGGAATCATATAGTCTATCAAAAAATAGTTCTTCCTTCTCATTTACCTCGTACTCTCTCTGAGATGTACAATTCTTCTCTATCCTGTACTTCATGAAACGTTCTTCTCCAATATGTTCTTCTTAGAACAGGCTTAGCTGTTCATACTCTGTACTTCGGTTCAACTGGCAGGGAGTTTTCTTAAGAATCTTGCTACAGCTCCCATCCTCCATGATCCAGGGGATTAGTTCATCCTCTTCCAGAATTAGGGGCATCCTGTCATGTACTGGTTCCATAGATACATTTGCTCCGGTGGTAAGAATCACGAAGCGGTCTTCCTCCCCAAACCGGTTATAAAATCCTGCCATCCACAAAAGTGGCTTATCTTTTCTTTGAAAAGTATATTTCTTTTTATCCTTATTCCACTCATAAAATCCGGCTGCAGGTATGGCAATTCTCCTATGTGCCACACTATCAGAAAACATAGGTTTTTCATTAACGGTTTCGCTTCTTGCATTTATGACAAGTGTTTTTCCCACTTTTCCCGGAAAACCCCAGCGCTCATTACAGAGGGTAAGGATATTTCCCTTTTTTAACAGTACCGGTGCAATCTCTGACGGGCGGACATCACCTTTATGGATATGTTCCATCACTGGCAGCTTTCCGTTTACCTTTGCATCCACAAGCCGTATTACCTTTTCTATTTCTTCTGCTGTATCGTCATCCACATAGTAACGACCACACATTTTACTTCCTCCAGTTTTACGAACAGTTCATTTTAATTCCCTGCGCTACTTCTTCTCTGCCACTTTCCGCATGAAGTCTATAATAGATTTCAATTACTTCTTCCTTTGGAAATGTTGTAAATACTGCACATAAACCCTCAAGGTCTATTCCACATCTTACCATGCTCTCTACTGCTCTTATATCCCGTTCTTTCATATATCTCCCTACACAATCCAGTCTTCATCCGAGATAAAAACCTGTTCTGGAATGTTTCCTCTTCTTCCAATGTTCGTTATCATAAGGCGCTGCGATGGATTACACGATACGGTACACATTTTGTTTTGAAGAAGCTGATCCCCAAGACAATAAATCAGTGTTGCTTCTGCATCGCCAATCAGCTGTTTTAAGTCATCTTCGCTGATATTTTTAGGCTTTACTAAGGTTCCAAGTCTCACATACTTCTTTCCCCTGTATTTATCAAGCCAGTACCAGTAATGACTCTCCAGTCTGCTCCCAAAACTATATACGGTCTTTCCGATATATAGATCAGATATGTGATTTCCAAATCTTCTTGTAATATAATATATCCCGATATCAGCCATTCTTTCATCATAAAGAATGTTCTCGATTTCCATGGGATATGACCACTCAATCGTTATCTTTCGCATAGGTACACCTGCCCGGTATGAATCCAGTTTATCCTCCGATTACTCTAATGATTACAAAATATACTGCGAAATCAGCCGTCCCAGTATTCCTATATCCACTTTATCCTTAAACTCAAAGGTTGCTGTAAAGCCACTGGAAAACATAAGGAAGAGTTCTGAGTCGGGGAATGCTTCCATAAATCCCGGTGTCTGGATTGAAAAATACTGGATTTTGGAATATGGCAGGGTCGTAAAAGACTTGCGCTTTCCGGTGATCCCCTGAACATCGACTGCGATAATTCTCTTGTTGGTGAATATCAGCTGATCTCTTACCGTCTGGAATGCATAGGCGATTTCCTCTCCATTCACCAAAAGTCCCATGACTTCACCTCTTACCGACTCCTTATTGATCGGCTTTAAATTAAATGTACTGTTCTGATTAAAATTGATTGCCATGTCCTATTCCTCCCGTTCCTCTTGAAAATCTTCTGTCAATAGTAACACTGCAGGCATATATTCTGTCTCAGGAATCATATGCCTGATTTCTACAAATAGGTCTCTAAAGTAATCACCGGTTACCATGTATTCCTGCTTATAACGTGTTTTATCGGAATAGATAACTGTAATCTCTATACCACCGATGTCCATAACCAGTTCCATAGGATCCTTGCAAAGATACTCCGGCAGCATCTTGATTATCCTCTCATACAGTGTCTGATACAAGGGACTGTTGGTTGTATAGTTCCATTTGCGGACAGGGTTTATCTTGGTCTCCTCTTCTGGAAGATATTCATAGCTGATTTTTTCCTTTTCGATAGTAAGCCTGTCCTTATATGCTTCACTATAAGCGCAGTACCCGGAAGAACCTTTTATAATGATCTTTGTGATTTCTTTTGCTTCTCCCATCCTACATAAACCTTCGCATCTTTCCTTTAAGAAATCCATCAAGTCTGTCAAGCTTCGGAGTATTTATAATACCGTGTGTGATTTCTCCACTCTCTCTGTTTATGGATATCCTGGGGCACTCTTTCGTAATTTCCTCTGACGGAAAAATCAGATAAATCCACTCATCATCCAGTTCGTAGATTTTTATTTCCCTGCCGGTATATCCATTCTTATCTGCACAGAGCATTGCCTGATAACTTGCCTCTTCAAATCTCATTGATTTACCACTCTTTTCTCATTTTCCTATCGATAGCAGTTACCGCACTTACGCTTGCTCTGGTTGGGTGCTATGGAAATGGAATAGCTTTCTGCTTCTTCATAAGTATTAAAATATACCGGGTCTGTCATGGCACTGTCACCGTTTCCGGTAGCGGAACAGGCTCCAACGATATGGATCTTGCCATTCTTTCCATTTACGGCATAGGATCCTGTTGCGGAAGGTGCCTGCTGTTGTGGCTGTGGTTCAGGGGTTGCAACGACCGGTGCCTGCGTCGCTTCCGGCTTCGGTGTGCTCTGTTCCTTTACTGCCACTTTTTCCTCTAAGGAACTATCACCCGTTGCATAATCTATGGTTACTCCCGGCTGCACATTATAACAGAATACATTGAAAAGTATTCCGGCTCCGTTATCTTCCACAGATTTTGCTTCCATAAGGACACCACTTGCCAAAAGGTTATTGCCATCAAATACCGGAGTCACACGGTACATTACGTGGTTTCCGGTTTCTTTTACATAATCGGCAACCATATTTTCAAAAGGAAGCATACCTTCAACATTCAGATATCTGGTACCGGTAATTAAATTCTTGGTATTTGCATTTTCTCCGGTCAGCTGATAGCCGATCAGGTGGCATCGGTTATACAGATAATTTCCGTCTACTACACCTGCATATTTTACGGTATGCCATCCGGTAGGCTTCACGGAACCAATATCCCCACGCTTTTCCGTAGGCATAATGTCCTGTCCGACACTGGCAATACATACACCGCATCTTCCCAAAGAATCCAGATCCGAATAATATTCATACGATGTTGTTGATAACTCGCTGTCTGCAAAGTACGGCACATTCTGATTGATTTCTACATAAGGTTTCCCGGAATATGCTGCCACATTTAAAAGACTGAATTCTTCGGATACCTTTGCCACAACGGTAGGCGTAGGCTCCGGTGTCTTTGTAGGCTCTGGTGTTGCCGTAGGAATCGCTGTCGGAGTCGCCGTGGGCTTTGGTGTTTCTGTGGGTTTAGGTGTCGCTGTAGGAGCTACGGTTTCCTGTACGGCTTCGGTAGCCTCTATAGATGCTACTTCGGTACTTTCTTTTACAGAATCTGCGGTATTTATAGTCTCTGAATTTCCCATGGCTACTGCAAATGAAATGATGAATGCCATTGCAATAATAAGGGGCTTAAACAGTCTTCTCTTTTTCTGATCTTCTACCGCATTCTTATGTGCCTTCTGCTCTTTTTTCTTCTTCGCCTCATACCACTTTGCCGGGGTATCCTCTGGCAAATCCGGTATTTCTTTGATTCCCAGTACCTTATCCCACAGATTTCTTACAATCTTAAGGGGTACGGAAAGAACTGCCGTTAGTATAAAAAGAATGCTCCCCGAAACAGATCCGCATCCAATCGCCATAAGCAGACAGAATACCACGAATACCCATGCCAGTATTGTTTTTGCTACGCTTAGAACTTTATTCATCTTTCGTAGACCTCCTCTGAAATTTTTTCGTGGCTGTATCCTTTAAAATCATAACTTTCTACCAGCTGCCATCCATTTGGGGCAAGCGCAATATCAAAATACAGATCTGCCGGATACCTTCTGTTCCACTTATAAACAATGATTTTCTCAATCTTTTCCATGTACCCGGAAAGTGCCTCATTCTCCACAAAGCAGATATCGCCATCCCCTGCATTTTTAAGGAAATCATCATCTATACAGATATTTTCGTTTCCTTCAAACAATTCTGCAGAGTAGGTATTCATAAAAATCCGCTTTCCTTTTGCGCTTTCCAGTATCCTTTGTATCAGGATCCTGTCCCTGCTCTGTCTTCTGTGGTTGAAAAACATTCCCATGTCATCATCCACGCATACAATAACCTGCATCCTCATTCCCCCTACACATTCATTTTTCTCCATAGTTCCAGCATTTTCTCGCTGCCACCAATGTTCTGGACTCCTCTATTTCCGGGATGTGGCACCCCATACACTGTGATAGATTCATCCGTAGGATACGTTGTGCACAGTGGTTCTCCTTTTTTAAGCAGCTTCAGATACCCTTTTATGGTAGAATTTGTCACTACTTCATAGACAAGCTTTCCAAGGCATATGATGACTTTGGGATGAATTGCACGAACCAGTTTTTCAAAAAGCTCCTTATCCTCTAAAAGCAGGCTCTTTGTCATTCCCCCCGTCTCTGATCCTTCTCTGTATCCAAGGGAATAATTCGTAAAAAATATCCTTTTACCAGGGTCTACCTTAGTTATATCACAGAATAGCTCCCGAAACAAAGATACTAGCATCTTATCTGTGGCATTCTTTGTATTTTCATAGCAAAACAGATTTTCTCCATCTATAACCCTTTGGATCCTTTCCACAAGATCTTTCTGCAGTTCCTCATTTCCCCAGTCCTGACCCACTAAAAGAATATCAATCCCCTTCTCCAGATCTTTGATCTGATATCCCTGATAATATGTCCACAGATTGATCTGATCCCCACGTTCCCATGTCTTACACGGTTTGTAGATCACTTTTCTATTCCCATAAGTTGCTCTTTGGGAAATCTCTTTCTTTGCTTCTTTCACTACCTCTTCATACGTCAATGATATACCCTCTTTACTTTGTCGTTGCTTACTCTATTAATCACATAATCCGGAAAGACTTAAAAACTGCTGTCTTTTTTCTTCGTACTCTTCTTTTTCTTTCGCACTAAGTTCTTCATACAACTGCTCATAATCAATATCCTCTCTCTCGGTTCCGGATACTGACTCTAAGAGTTTATAGTCAAGCCACATCTGCCACAAATCGTCGAACAGTTCCCGGCTATCTTTATAAGCAGTACTTCCCTCAAAAGAATTTCTGCTAAACCACTTTAAAAACACAAAGCCAAACTTTCCTGCATCCACCACGCACATATCCCCATACATCTCATACAGTTCAGCAAATGCATCTGCAACGCTTTGGCACTTATCATGCTCTTCTTTTGAATATTCTTTCTCCATGTATGATTCCTCTACTTTCCAAATATTTTCTTAAAGAATCCAATCATGCAGGCAAAGAATCCTTCCCTTTGTTTCTTTACTTCCTGCTTCTTGGTTTCTTCCTTTTGTACTTCCTCACTCTTTATAAGTGCTGCCTTTTCTTCTCCGGCAAGATGCCTTTCAAAGGTATAGGCACTGATATAGGTAAGCATGGAATATAATCTTTTTCCATCCATTCCCTGATTATGAAATCCCTGCGTAATATAGCGTTCCCTCGGTGCGGTTTTTACATAATTGTTATGCCATAAAGACAGTTCCATCGTCTGAAATCCTTTGATAATCCAGGTATCTTCTTTTCCTTTCACCGTAAGTTCCCATGCCTGATCGGTTTTAAATTTCAGTTCTTCTTCATACACAAACTTTTCAAGCTGGTAATCTGTGATGCCGGCTTTTGTAAGAAGTCTGTCCACCTGTGGGATCTGCTTTACATAAGGGCTGCAGGCTTTTCGTAAAAACATCCTTCTCCTGCACTTCTTACAGGGTCTTTTCCCTTCCGGTCGGTTTTCTGATGCCACAAATCTTTCCGGTAAGATTTCTTTTACCCGGTCGCAATCTTTATCATGATAGATTGTATCATCCTCGTCATAGAAATATAAATATTTCGCATTATCGAGAAGACTCTGCTTCCTGCTTAAGTGTTCTTTCTCGCTCTGTGGAATTTCCTTCGCTATGTACGTTAACTGTCCGTTTTTGATCACAGCTTCGCTTCCCGTTCGATGCAGAAAAGATAAATCCACAATATCATCCGGAGTTGTGATTCCAATTTCATTTTGCCGTCTCTTCTGTATCCTTATCCCAAGTTCCACACTGCTTCTGAGGTATCTCCAGATGCCGTTAAAATTTTCTTCACTCAGATACAATACTTTTTTCGTTTCATCATAGCGGATAATACTAAGTTTAGTATATTTTTCTTTTTTGAAATCGAAATATACCAATGCAGCATCCACAAGATGATTCTTAATCTTCTCATAACCATTAATTGCTGTTATCTTTTTGGGATAAATCACTATCTTCTTATCATACAGTTCTTCTCCCCAAAGAAGAATGTCCACATCCAGTCTTCGTGCCTGCTCTTTTACTTCCCGTTCATAAAATACCTTTTCGCTTGTTACTTCCATGTTTTCCTCTGCATTTTCTTATCTGTGGGAATTTACAAAACCATGTATCCTTCCAAGTAAGGATTCCCTGCCCTTTATCGTTTCTCCTATAAAGGTCTCGCTGTGCAACGGTCCATAAATAAAGACTACCTTGTGTTCACAATCGTCTATCGTAATGCAGTTACTTTCCGCAGTTCTTGCAAAATCATATAGTTCCTTAAAAAAAGCGGTCATTTCTTCGGGATTTACTAAAGTTTTGCTTACCCCCAGTCTCTTTCTTTTCTTATATTCCGTATGATAGGTACAGATTTCTCCTTCTGTAAGTTCAGTGCATAAGGTTCTGCCCGGTCGCATTACTCTAAGATCAAAAATCTGTTCTGTTACTTTTACTGCCTGAATCTGATTGATGGTTTCTGCCATAATCTCACCTTCCTTTTCTTCTTACATATAGGCTTCACAGAAATAATCATCATCACATCCTACGCTTACGGTTACGGAATAAATCTTCCCTTCTTTTGTATCTAGCACCATAACTTCCATGGGATGCTCCTCGTTAGCAAGAAGCTTTTTCTGACGAATCAGATAGTCTTCTATTTTCTTTTTATCATTCAGGATTTCTCCGCTTAACGGATCGTCTGCCGGAAAATAGTAGGTCACATTTGTGATAAGATCATAGCACCACATCTCGGAGAGATAACTTCTGCCATCTGTAAAAAATCCCTCTTCCACTTTAAGACTGTCCGGAATCTTCTCTCCATGAACAAGTTCTTGTGTCACATAGATTCTTTCCTCTTCAAACGGATCGTACCCGGCTTCCATATCTTCTTCTATCCGTTCTTCCTCGCTTAATTTTTTTACTCCCTCCCGGTCCATAAGTTTCATTAGTAGCTGCATCTCGGCTTTATTTTTTGTCTCAAACGGTAGCTTCCCCTGATTCCTTTTTTCTATGATCTTCCATGCCACATCCATCCAGATTGCATACAGCTCTTCAGGGGCTTTGTCGGTACCGGTCATCTGTATAAATTCCTCATAAGCATCCTCTCTTACAAACAGGTTATTCCCAGCACCAAGATAGATAAAGAAAAATCCGCATATGTCTGCGTTTTCCTCATACTGCCCTTCGCTAAAATTCTTTAATACCGGAATCGTCTGGTACAGCTTCTTTAAACGAATGTCTCCATATACATAATTTAGGTGGAAGATACTTCCCCCTGCAGTCACAATATATACTGCACCTGCCTCTCCCATAGCTCCACCTTCTGCAAACATAATGTACTGTGTATCCATAAAGGCTTCTTTTATAAGGTCATCATTATTAAGTTCCCAAATAACTTTTTCCATATCTTTCGCCTTTCTAATCACATTTCTTCTGCTTTTCCCTAAATCTTAGATACCAAGAGTACTCCGTCCGAATCCTTAAGAGGCAGGATTCTTACTTTGTCTCCTTCATGTACACCATAAGGCTGATCCGGTTCATTTAATAAGCTTCCGTACAGCATATTTTCCTTTTTGTCTATGCAGGTCATCCATACCTGTTCCGGTTTGAGTCCTTCTTTATAAAGGATTACCTTTACATCATCCGGGAAATTCTCATGACGAAACGGATCTAAGAATGCATAGGTTCTCATTTCTTCCTTTGCCGGATTCTTCGTATCATAATGTTCCTTTATTATTTTTATCTCATCCTCAAACTGTGTGCAGCTAAACCCTGCTCCGCTATAATCCAGATACCGGTATGGTTCCATACTGCCTCTGCGAAACAGGATTCTCTCTTTGTCTGGAAGTTTTCGGATGTTAAAATTTTTATCCTCCTCTACACTTGCCGTACCTAATACATGAAACGATAATCCCATCTGTTCATCAATATAACCATAGGCTATGACTCCATCGCAGTCCCTGTCTTCTATGGCGGTTCCCTTCTTTAGTTTCTCCATCAGATCGGGGCACTTAAGATACACAACCTTATGATAAAACTCTCTGAAACCGGCTTCCTTGACCGGTGTCATAAGTTCTTCGATGGAAATATTGTTCTCAAACAATTCTCCCTCATCACTCATGCCGATGGGGAAATGACATCTGTCTATCCAGGTATCTGTTGCAAGCTCCTCGATGGGACGATTCAGGCACTTGTTTTCAAATCTTTCCCTGCAATCAGCAATAAGTTCCTCTTCAAAACTCATTTTCACATGGTCAAACAATTCCCATTTTCCATTATCTGGCAAATGTAACAGTAATATCTGCGTTTTTCCCTGATATGTATAATTGTCCAGCACCTTAAAATGGGAATTCCTGTTTGCTACAAAAAGTCCCCAATTTGTGTGGTCTTCTATTTCTCTTAAATCTGCCATATGGTTAGAAAGAATCGCATACCTGTGGGTTGTAACCATTCCTCCTACTCTGCAGCTTGCATCCGTAAAGCCAAGCTCCCGGATGATCCTACCGGGGACATATTTCTTGGCATATTGCTCATTCAGATTTATGTCTCTTACATACATGGTAAGTCCCGGCATAATTTCATTGATTGCTTTTTCGATTGCTTCAATATCCAGTTTCTTCATACGCACCACCCCATTTTCTGCATCTATAGATCTGTCTTCTTTATCCGATCTAATATTCTCATATCCCTCTCAAGCCACCAGGCCTTTACCGCATAGTCCAGTGAAAAGCTGTCAAAAACGAATTTCGTAATATTTTCTCCTTCCGGATATGCCGGATTTATCCCGTTAGAATCTATCAGTTCTCTTAGTTTTGCAGCCGTATCACTATGGTCTGTTTTCTTAATCAGTTTTCCATGGTCAAATTCAAATTCAATGAGTTCCTGATACGCCCAGCTTCGCTGATATCCCATATGTACATAATATTTCTTTAAAAACTCATTCCCGAGTAATATTTTTCCGGTATATGCTATGGGAAGGTCTACATTTTTATATTCCCTGTGCCCCATATGGTTTTCCGTCATTGATTTTGTCTGAATCTGCTTTCCATCTTTGAATGAAATAGCGATACATTCATGATATTCCTTTTCCGATACGTTTACACCATTGATAGGTGGATAAATCTGATCTTTTGTATTGACATAAAGATTTTGTAAAAACAGTCCTTCTTTTGTTATATTATATTCACAAAAATATCCACACCAGCAGGCAGAACTCCTTGCTTTGGGAATCAGACCATACTCCTTTGGATCAAATCCAATAGGATTCGTAAGTGCCACCAGAGAATATCTTATTTTCCTATGGATAAATCGGTCTTCTATCTGTGCAGTCATACTATCATTCCTCCTATCCTGCATACACTTTCTGCTCTCATCACAAGGATTTCGTTGCGTTATCTTTTTCAATGAAAGCTGTTCTCCTTTTTACAAGATAAGAATGCCATTTTTGCTGTCCCATATAACTCCCTTAATACACTCATTTTTTTGCGGTCATCCCTATTTTTATAGTATCACAGCAATATTTCATACACAACTTTTCTGCCGCCCGATTGGCTGCCATGATGATATAAGAATTCTCCCCGGTATAAAGCCTGCTTCGCACCGTATGTACGGCTTAAGGGCTTGACACCGGTTCGGATTCTTAAGTTTTGTAATTAAGCCAATCAGCGAAGATTCTGTCAGTCGCAGATTCCTTTATTTTCCCGAAGAGCTTTTTTGGTTGCGACCAGTACATCTTTTAGCACTGCTCTCTCATAAGCAGTTAAGTCATCAAAAATAAGATCTATCTCGTAGTTTTTGGGATTATTGCTTTCCATAGGATTTCCGGTCAGGGATTCTATGTTTACTCCAAGTGCTTCCGCAATTTTCCCAACAGTTTTCAGACTCGCCATTTTCTTTTTGGTTTCAATCTGACTGATATACTGGGCGGACAGATCGCACTTTTCGGCCAAATATTCCTGTGACCACTTCTTTTGTCTTCTCCTCTCTCTGATATTTTTTGCAATGAGCTCTCTGTGAATTGACATAAAGCTACCTCCTTAAAAATTTTTCCATTAAGGATATAGCCTATAGTTGAGTATATCGTCTATAGCTTATTCTAATATTATTCTATACACGATACCATAGTTCATAGGCTATTACAAAGAGGTATTTATGTATAATCGTGATGAAATAGGTAAACGCATAAAATCGGCTCGTCAGGAAAAGAATTTAAGTCAGATGCAGTTTGCTGAACTTATCAATGTTTCCCCCCCGTATCTGAGTGATATTGAAAACGGAAAAACCAATCTTTCCCTTGAAATATTCACCCGGATCGTGGAAGCGTTACAGGTATCGGCTGACTGGCTTATTATGGCGGACACTCCGCAGACTATGGAATATTCCTCTGCGGAATTAAACCAGTTGTTATCCGACTGCTCCGTAAGTGAATCCAAAGCCATCTTAAAAATGGCGGAAAATCTCAAGGAGATCTTACGTGCAAAAAAATAGGGGCATATATTTTTCGCAAAAATAGGACTGGTGGTTTCGTTTGAAACCGTCAGTCCATTCTCATTTTCTACACGCATTTCTATAATTTTCCCATAACCTAAGGAGTCTTAAGAAACATGAATGAATCCGAAGAAAAACTTTCCTCACAGGAACTGAAAAAAGCAAAAATCAGAGAACGCTATAAGGGAATCAATCCCGAAGAAATAGAAGTCATTCCTGCCATGCCTCAGATCCGCTTAGACGATCCGGACAGAGTGCAGAGAGTTGCCGTATATGCCAGAGTTTCCACGGATGACCCCAATCAGACTTCTTCCTATGAATTACAGAAAAATCACTATCAGGATGTTGTAAATTCTCATATGAACTGGGTGCTTGTTGATATTTACGCCGATGAAGGAATCTCCGGCACTTCCTTAAAACACAGAGATGCCTTTATCCGTATGATTAATGACTGCAAAGATGGAAAAATTGACTTAATCATTACCAAAAGTGTATCCCGATTTGCAAGAAATGTGGTGGATTGCATCAAACACGTAAGGGATCTGGCAGCACTTACCCCTCCGGTTGCAGTCCTCTTTGAAACAGAAAATATCTATACCTTAAATCCCAACTCCGAAATGAGTCTTTCCTTTATCTCCACACTGGCACAGGAAGAATCTCATACCAAGAGCGAAATCATGAACGCTTCCATAGAGATGCGCTTCAAACGTGGAATCTTTCTAACTCCTCCGCTTCTTGGATACGACAGGGATGATGACGGAAATCTTATAATAAATGAAGAGGAAGCAAGAACAGTACGCCTGATCTTTTTTATGTATTTGTACGGTTTTTCCACAAAAGAGATTGCGGAAGAACTGACACTTTTAAAAAGGCGAACCAAAAAGGGAAATACCACCTGGAGCTCCGGTACCATTTTGAACGTCCTACAAAATGAACGGCACTGCGGAGATATCTTAGCAAGAAAAACCTTTACCCCTAATTTTCTCGACCATAAATCCAAGAAGAATAACCAGGACAGAAATCAGTATCACAAAAAAGATCACCATGAGCCCATTATCTCAAGAGAAGATTTCATTGCTGTGCAAAAGCTCATCAGCAATGCAAAATATGGAACCAAAGATCTTATGCCAAAGCTAAACGTGATTTCCGATGGTTCCTTAAAAGGTTATGTCCTTGTAAATACCAGATGGTCCGCCTTTACTGCTAATGATTATCTGCAGGCCTGCATAAGTCAGTTAGATCCTGATGATAATTCCGACTCCCCGGTAAAAGTAAATTCCGGAGACTTCGATCTAAGAGGTTTTGAAGTTGCAAGAAGTCAGTTTTTTACAACGCTCGGAAAAGTATTTCTGACTTTCTCCTTTCGCAAGATTCGCTTTAGCAGCGAATGTGTAAGAAAACTGGATTCCCCTTATGTGGAATTTCTGATTCACCCTTATGAACATATCCTTGCAATCCGTCCCTGCAATAAGGACTCCAAAAACAGTCTGCAATGGTCAAAAAAATCCGATGGAAAAACCGTTCCGAAAGACGTTTCCGGAAGTGCCTATCTGCCTACTCTCTTTGAACTGTTTGGATGGAATCCGGATCTGAAATATAAACTAACCGGCACAAAAAAAGATTCTTACCTGTTTTTTGATTTAAGTGATACAGAAGTCTTCATTCCCTCTTCCAAACTGGACAAGAACAATCCGACCGGAACAGTGGTTGCTTACCCAAAGGACTGGGTACAAAATTTTGGAGATGAATATTACAAAACAAAGACTTCCACAGAGGTAAACTATACTACATCCCCTACTGAGATTACTTATAAAACAGATGATGCTTTAGAAAACTGTACCAGCCCGGAAGATCTTATTAAAAATATCAATGGAATAAAGGAGACCCTATATGAACGAAATACCACACAATAACGAAGATATTATAGATGATAGTGATTTTTCCTACGATGGCTTTCAGGTCGTAAGAGGTGAGTTCTTCGCTCACATTTTTGAACCCTCTTTTACACTTAACAACTATAAATGTGGTGTAAATACTGCCTGCATCAAAAGGCTGCCTGACTATGATTATGTACAGATCCTTGTAAATCCTACCACTAAAAAAGTAGCAGTCCGTCCCTGCAGTGAAGAGGAAAAGGATTCCCTGCGGTGGTGCTCTGCTTCCGGGAAACGTACCCCAAAGCAGATTACCTGCAGAATCTTTTATGCTAAAATTATGTCCTTAATGAACTGGGACACAAACTATCGCTATAAGCTTCTTGGAAAGCTGATCCGCTCAAACGGAGAACTTCTTTACGTGTTTGATTTAAACAGTGCTGAAACTTTTAAGCGCAGTGTCACCGAAGACGGAAAAGTTAAAACGCAAAAAACTCCCACTTATCCCGATGACTGGAAAAATCAGTTTGGTATCCCAGTCGTGGAACATAAAAAATCCATGCAGGTAAATACTTTTGATAATTATGCTGTCTTTTCCTTAAACCCCGAACAGGAAAAAGTCGGAAATTTCACAGAAAATAGAGAGGAACATTATGAGCAGATCACCTTTACCCAAGAACCTAAAGAACCTTCCTTTAGTTATTGATCCTAAAAAAAGCAGACTCCGCATCCACAAGCAGACACTCGCTTTACTCGATAATCCCCAATATATCCAGCTTTTGGTAAACCCGGAGAAAAAAATAATACTTCTGTGTCCTGTTTCTTCCTATCAGGCTGCCTGTGAACGCATTAAATGGGAGCAGTTAAGCGAAAGCAAATGTTGCGAAATTTACAGCACTTCCTTTATAGAAAAACTTATGCTTCTTTCGGATGACTGGAACGAAAATATGTCCTATAAGCTAAATGGTACTCTTCTGCCAAAGCAGAAAGTGATTATGTATCATATGCAAGATGCTGTATCCCTGATTTCCTCTTCCCCAATAAAGGAGTCCTGATTCTATGAACAAGAAATGCCATCATTTAATTATTGATAAAGAATTTCAGGCTCTCGCTCCCATTTATTCCAAAGACGATTACTCCAAAGCAGAGAGTAATCTGGTGCTTTTAGGATCTGCTCCTTATCCGATCAAAGTCTGGAATAATATCATCCTCACAGATTTTTTATGTTATCAGATCTGCCACAAGTATAACATTCCCTTTGAAATTGAAAAAATGTCTTTCTATTCTGAGAATGATGCTCTTTTCTATGCTTGTGAAACTTTCATTCAGACAGAATACCTGCCAGAACCCCATAACCGTTATCTAATCGGTAAAGCATATTATTATATGCGTGCACTGATGGCAGATGCATACCATGGAAAAAGATCCGTTCCCTTTGCCAAGGAACACACACAAATACTAGGCAACAAATTCGCAAAAAACAAAACTGCATTCATCGCATCTTCTATCTTTCATGTTTCGCCCACTACGGTGACAAAATATTCCAATTTTGCCTCTGCTGTGGATGAAATACGAAGAAAAAATAAAACAGTTGGGGATGCCATCCTTACACAGTCCTTTCGGATATCCATGGAAAATACAATGGTGCTAGCCAAGTTATCTCCTACAAGAATTGCACAGGCTTATAGGGAAGGTATCACCCGACTCCCTGATAGCTTTTATATTGAACAGCCCAATCTTCCACAAAAAGCGAATCCACAAATCAAACAGATGCCGGTATATGACAGGGATGCAGAACTATCCAGCCTTACACTGACAGTAAATGCGTGGAATTGCTCTATGGAAAGATTCCTACGTATCTCTAAACTTAGCCTTGCTTCCGACGAAGCCAAGGAAAAACTTGAAAATGTCCTAGAAAAATTATGTAATACAGCATCACTTATCCTGCTTAAAATAAAGGAGCCCGACAATGAATAATGAAGTAGAAATCGACTTAAATCAGTTTATTCCAAATGTCCAGTTTGAACTTATTCCCATCAAGAATCTGGTGTCTAATCAGGATTACCAAAGAAATCTGTCTGTCAAACACGTTCAAAATGCAGCTGCTCACTTCGATTTACGGCAGATCAATCCGGTAAAAGTCAGCAGACGTAATGGTATCAACTATGTTTTCAATGGACAGCACACTATTGAGATTATAGCTCTTGTCTCCGGATCCAGAGAGACACCTGTCTGGTGCATGGTATATGATGATCTTGTCTATGAGGAAGAGGCTGACATCTTTGCAAATCAGTTAAAATACACCAAAGCACTCTCCCCTTATGAAATCTTCATGGCAAATGTGGAAGCTGAAAACGACATCCAGCTTACCATTAAAGCTTTGGTGGAATCCTACGACCTCATTCTCAGTGCAAAATCTGCTCCCGGTAATATCTGTGCTATCTCCACGGTGGAAGATATTTACGTAAAATATGGTTTTCACGTATTAGACAGAACCCTTCGTCTTATTGTTCAGACATGGGAAGGGGAACAAAAATCTTTCTCCGCCAATATGCTAAGCGGTGTTGCCAGACTGATAAACTGTTTTGGGGATACCATGAAAGATACCATGTTTATAGAAAAACTGGGAATGATCTCTATCCGGGAATTAAGCAGAACTGCCAAAGACAGGCACGCTGGATCTCTTGGTTATTCAGAGGCTATGCTTATTTTTTACAATAAGAAAAATACCGGTGGATTGCAAATAGAAAAGCTCTACTCCAAAAATAAGATGCCTGCTCCTTTGGATGACGATACAAACTCCCTGGTTCAACAATCCACTAATACTACCTCTACCGATGAACAAATATCTTTATTTTCCAATACTGATAGTGAATCTAACAAATCTTAAATATGGGGCATCTTGCCCCTTTAACACTATCTTTGAAAAAAGTTTCCTCATAAAACACAGTATATCTAGTGGTGCCTATATTTCCACGATGATCAGAATCACCTCTACCGTTCCCATTCCGTCTTCTTCTGTTAAAAATTGTCGAACTGTTTTTAAATGTGACATAATTTTCCTCCTGTTCGTGATTTCATTTTCAGACTCCTACATTAGAAAATGCAGGATACATAATTAGTATCATAACCATCAGAAGAAGCAGCATCATAGGCAGTAATAATTTTGTAGATGCTTCCTCACTGAGTTTTCTGGCATTCTGCATTCGCATCTCTTCCGCTGTCTTTGCTTCCTCCCGTAATTGCTGTAACAGCTGCGTGCTTCCCTTTTTTACGTTTTGAGTAAGAAAAGTACTCAGCCGGATATACTCTCTGACCCCCGTCCGCTTTCCGAAGTTCTCATACGCTGCACTCTCAGATATTCCCATTCGGAGTTCTCTGTTAGCCATCAGAAGTTCTTCATATGCCGCCTGTTTTGCAGCGCCGCAGTTCCGCGCCTGTTCATAATCCTCTGCTACCCTGCCAAATGCTGCCCGCACTGTCAATCCGGCTTCCATATACAGTGTCAGCTTCTGTAAAATCTCCGGATACTTTCTTTTGGCTTCCTGCTTCTTTTTCTCTACCAGTTCATGAGTATCTCTGTCTTTGAAGAAAAAAATCGCAATCGCCGTCAGAAGTGTTCCCCCTAAGATTTGAAAACCGATCATATTTTTTACTTCCCAGGTAATCTTTTTCCCTTCCACCAATTTCGGTAGCGGAAAACTTTCCTTTTCCGGATCTGTCAGCTGTGCTGACCGTAACAATTCCTCAATAAGCTCTTTTTCACTTTGCTGTAAAATATCTTTGGTTTTTACCGTAACGGTCACATCTGCCGTCTCACAGTATTCTTCATAATGCAATTCCGCATTCAGGTGTACCATGCAGTCTTCTTCCCGCATGTGTACCACTCCATCCCGGTCAACCACATCGGGAGAATCACTTCTCCATTCCACCAAAAAGGGATATCCCGTATATTCTTCCGCCAGTTCCAGATTCGTAACCACTCTGTCAAGCGATTCATTCTCCCCCAGTATTAACTCCGAAAGTTCCTCCCGGAATGTCAATGCCATCTGCTGCAGCTCTTGTTCCTCATATTTTCTTGGAGTTACTTTGATTGGAAAAGAAAACTTCTCACCGTCTTCCAGTTTTGCGGTTATGATATAATCCTTCTCTCCACTCTTATAGTCCTCCCGCTGCATCCGGCCGTTCTCAATGGGATCACGTTCTCTGCCGGCGACCACTACCAGGAATGCAACACATATTCCGGCAATCAATAGTATGACAGACATTGTCAGTTTCGTTACATAATACTCCGTTATGCGTTCTTCCGTATTTTCCCCGGGATACAGCTGGTTCAGATCCGCTCTTACTCTATCTCTGCCGAGAACCGGTATTTTCCACAGATGCAGTTTTTTATAGATTTTCAGCACTATTTGATAACAAATTCCGAAAATGCCTTTTTTACGATCCATATCCACTCCCCATCAAAGGTTGTCCGCAATACGGTCCATGATCTTCTCTCCTGTCATATAAGCACCTATATAAATAACAAGACATACTGTCATGACAATATAACCGCTCATATTGTGATATAGCGGTGCAAAATATCCGGGATACGTACTTCCTATATACAGAGCTATGACAAACGGTATTATCTCCATAACAGTCTGTTCCATCTGCCTTCCCCGGAGTAATGTCATCATTTCCTGCGTCGTGTCAACTTTATCGCTTATGAGTGTTGCGGTATTCCGTATGATCTGTGAAATATTTCCACCTCCACGTTTTGCTACTGACAGCACCGCAGAAAATTGCCGGATCTCATCACAGCCGCTTCGCCCTGCCAGATCTTCCACCAGATCTTCCAATGTAATGTTCAATATCATGCCTCTGCGTATCAATTCCAGTTCACAGTACATTACCGAACGTTCTCCATAAAGCATCCTTATGTCCTCTCTGCTCTCCAAAAATGCATTTTCCACGGCATATCCAGCCCTCAGAGAATTGGCCACTGCCAGGATGCACTCCTTGAACTGTATGGTCAATTCCCATTGATTTCTGTTCCTCTGTCTGCGGACACATCCTTTGAAATACCAGATTCCCGGAAGTATCAGAACTATGACCGCAAATACGGAACGATAAAAGAACCAGGAAAAAAAGAGAATCATAACTGTCGTCTGCAACAATGGTTTTATAATATGTACTTTGTCATGAAACGGCGCCCGAAAAACCCGCCGCTTTGAGCTTTCCTTCATGAAGCAGTCCTCCTGTTTTCTGCAATTTACCAACCACATTCCCCTCGCTGTTCTCTCCCAGTTCTTCAAACCGGTACAACGGGTTCAATCGTATCTCTCCGTTTTCACATCCGATGACTTCGGTAATTTCCAGTACTTTTCTACTCTTATCCCGGATTCTTCCAAGATGCACTATAATATCTACTCCGGAAGCGATCTGGTTCCGAATCGCCGGCAGTGGAAGGTCCATTCCCATAAGTACCATATTCTCCAGCCTGGACAACATGTCTGCCGCACTGTTGGCATGACCTGTGGACATGCTTCCGTCATGCCCGGTATTCATACACTGCAACATATCGATAGCTTCCGCGCCTCTTACCTCCCCTACAATGATGCGGTCAGGTCTCATGCGCAGTGAAGACCGGATCAATTCACGGATTCCGATTTCTCTGCAGCCATCCTCACTGCCATTGCGGGTCTCTAAGCGTACCAGATTCGGAAGCCCCTGCAGCTGCAGTTCCGCACTGTCTTCAATGGTAATGATCCTCTGCTCCGACGGAATAAAACCTGACAGTACATTCAAGAAAGTCGTTTTGCCGCTGCCGGTTCCTCCGCTTACAAAAATGTTATAACCGGCTTTCACCAACATTTTTAAGAATTCCGCAGCTTCCACGGATAATGTATCCATAGCGATCAGCTTCTGCATGGTAATGGGCTTATCCGGGAATCTCCGGATCGTAACGATCGGACCGTTCAGTGCAATCGGACTCATGACAATATTGACACGGGAGCCGTTGCTAAGTCTAGCGTCCACGATCGGAGATGCCTCATTTACCACTCTGTTACATCCCGCTACGATCTGCTGGATCACATCCTGCAATTTTTCCATGGAATCAAATCCCCGATCCAGTACCTGTAATTGTCCGTCCCTTTCCACAAAAATGTGTTCCATCCCATTGATCATGATCTCCGTAACAGAACTGTCCTCCACAAAAATCTGCAGAATATCCAGTCTTCGTAAGGAGTCAAACAATTCCTTCCTCAGGCGTCTCCGTAGTTCTACTGAGCACAGCTCCAGACTGTCCTGCTCCATAAGTACTTCATCAATGGTGTCTTCCACCTCTTCATCTGTATAATCTCTTCCGTAATCCAGTCTCTCCTGTACCATCTGACGTAGTCTTCTTCTTTGTTCCAAGTAATCCATAATTATCCTTCTCCCTTTTATTTTTCCAGCAGTTCTATCTCTTTCCTTACATATTCCGCGAACTCTCCCCGGGTGTATTGCTCTAGATCCGATGGAAGCCTGTGAAAATACGGCAGACTCAATTTTCTCGTCTTATCCTTTACCGTTTCCTTTTCGCATAAAGCCAGCAGCTGTTCGTACTGGTTCAATTTACATTGCGAGATCGGATCTTCCTTCGTCAGCGTATATATCACCGTGCAGATCTGCAGCACCTCAAACAATCCTTGTATACATTCGCTCAGATCCAGTATCACATATTCGTATTTCCCGAGCTCTTCAATGCGTTGAAACAGACTTCTCCATTCATCCAGTGTGATTTCCAGCAGATTCTGCCCGTTGCGCATCGGCGGAATATAGTCCAGATTTCCTTTTTTCTGAATCACAGTCTGCATCCGCAGTGAAAATTTGTCCGGATCTCCTGCCAGAAAATAGAGCAGGTCCGCCAAGTCCCTGTTCTGTCTCTCAGGCAGAAGCTCCATGATTCCGATATAGTGTTCAAAATTCAGATATAGCGCAGGATGCTTTTCTGCAATCAGCTGTGCAAGTGTCAGTGCAAAAGAACTCTGCAGGCACCGGTGTACCGGAGAATAGATTCCTATAAATTTTGTCTTATACTCCGCACACAAAAGCGGCAGCCGTACTCCTACCGCCTCCACATACAGTTCCAGCAGTTCTTTCCACACCCTTTCCGCTTCCTGATATTTATTAATATTGGGAAACTGATGCCACCTAAGAGTACCGCTTTCGTTCAGAATCGCCTGGCAGACAGGCTGCAACATCTCCAGTCTGTCCGCATAGGAAGATTCCGCCACCACCAGCATAGTCACCTCTCCGGTCTTTTCACTGTCCAACAGTTCTTCTATTCCTGTATAAGTATGAATTTCCCAGGGCAGTTCCTTTTGTCTTTTTAAATATTCCGAAAAAAGTCGCGCATATTCTTCCTCCCGGTCATACAGGACAATAATCGGTTCCTTCTGTTCCATCAATAAATCCCTCCCACGTACAGCAGCACACTGCATAAAATCGGTCCTGCCATGCAGATTCTCACCGCCTCCGATGCCCTATCCTCCGCAAAATACACTTTCCACTGCCCACAACGGACAACATCCCACACATATTCTCCAAGATAGCACAATCTCTCCCAAAGATTATGTGCCCGGTACATTTTACACAGTGCGAAAATTGCTGCGAAAAGCAGCGCGAAAAACAGAAAATACAGAACTCTGCCTGCCGGGAAAAAACCGGCACAGGCGCCAAGAAGCTTTACATCTCCCGCTCCCATGGCTCCGATGTAAAAGAACAGATAAAATGCCATGGTCGTTAACAGAATATTCCCCAGGTATCCACCAATCCCCGAAATTCCCTGCTCCCACAGTCTCGTTCCCAGCCCCGCGAGCAGGCACCCTAAAATTAATCCATTGGGGATCCTGCGGCTTTTGTAATCGTAGCGGCAGGCAATGCCTAAAAGAAAACACAATATTAATTTTGTTCCGGTATTCGTTACATTCTCACTCTCCTCTCAGTTACTGTACAAGTGGTAATGCGGGATGAAATAATCCCAAAAGAATTGCAGATCTTATAAGATATCTTACAACCATCGCGATTGGTTGTAAGATGGATTATAGTCGTTGTTTTTCTATCTGACAAGTGCTTTTTCGTAAAAAAATAATCTTTGTTACATTTTAACAATCACGCTTGTAAAGTTTCCTGCCACATTCGCGCAAGTCCTTGATTTTACTGGATTTTTGTCTGTCAAAGCATTTGATAAACTACCAGTCCGTACAATGCAAGGATCCCCGGAAAACCTAAGATACCCGCTGTCAGGACCGTAGCCGCGTTGATTCCCACAGTCACGGCAAGCCCCAGCATTCCCAGTCCCCAATTTATAAAACAGATCAGAATCGTACCGAAAACACTTCGTAATACAAGATTCAGAAACCACTCTGCGCGTTTACCCAGAAAACTTACCACAAGCAGCAATACACTCACTCCGATCAGGCCTAACAGTATTTTCGGATATTCCATGGCAACTCATTCCTTTACTTCTGCTGTTGCTACAATCTATTCCTGTTTTTCAGAAAAAATGTCTGCCACATTCATGCACGGCAGGTATAATTTCCCTTTTTAATTCCTATACTGTTAGTAGAAAGGACGGATAATTTATGAAAATCTTTTTTAGTCAGATAAATACGAATTCCGAAACCGTGGAAGAAGATCTCTCCCGCTTAGATTTAAAGGAGTCTATAAGAAAAACCCGCCAGGCTCTGGATATCGCCTATGCAGGTTTTGATAACGCATTGGAAAGTGATCTGATCGACAGTTATATTTACGAGATCAATGCTCTGCAAAAAAGATATCAGCATCTGACCGATCTCGCTGCCACCCTGCCCAGAGAACAGGAGGATTCTCTATATCAGCATTCCCCGATTCGTGCCCTGGTCAGCCATGTTTTCGGTTAACTGATTCCTGCCATAGGTCAGCCCCGCATATACTGTCTGAGAGTTATTCATCACAGGACCGGACGGATTCTGATCCTGGATCTGTCTGTATGCTTCACAGAGAGGTGCGATCACCTTACGTACATCCGCTAATGCTGCTTTGTCGCATTTTGCTTCGCATACAGCGAGTCTGCGGATACAGTACAGGTACAGACTGGACAATTCCGTCGCCGGACTGTATTCTCTGTGAAGAGAATTCAAAAGTTCATTGATACATCCCCTGGTCCTGCGAACCGCTTCCAGAAGCTGCGCATCTTCTGCTGCCTGCTCAGCATCTGCAAGATACTGTAATGTCATTTCGTAGAGAATGACTACCAGCTGTGTGGCATTCGCCTGGGTGATCCGCAGAGTAAATTGTTGTTTACACTCTTTTGTCATTTCAAGTCCTCACTTTGTCACAAGCTCATTACTGTAACAGCTGCAATACCTGGGAAGGTCTCTCATTTGCTTGTGCCAGCATGGAGGTTCCTGCCTGTGCCAGGATCTGATAAGTGGTATAGGAAGTCATTTCCTCCGCCATATCCACATCCATAATACGGGAATAAGCGGCTGTCATATTCTCGTTAGTGACATCCAGGCTGTTGATCGTGGATTCCAGTCGGTTCTGGAATGCGCCCAGTCTTCCGCGGACACCGGATACATACTTGATTGCGCCGTCTACTCTTGCAATGGCATCCTTTGCTCCTGCCTGTGTACTTACATCAATGTCTTCAATTCCCATATTCTGCAGACTGACTGCCGGGATAATTACTTCCAGTACCTGTCCCTCATTGGCTCCGATCTGTAGGCGCATTGCTCCGATACCGGTGGCATCGATCTTCAATGTCTTGTAAGGACCTGCCTGTGCACCGGAGACGTCCAGCCGCATTTCGAAACCATTCTCTCCGGTAATTGTCAAAAGATCATCCTTCATCTCCGTCTTCAGCGCTCCTACACTCTCGAAGCCTTTCCCAAACTGTACATCTCCGTCCAGTTCAAAATTACCGTCTGCATCTTTTTTCAGAGACATATCCAGTGTGTATTCTTTGACGGGAACATCCGCAGAGTAATAATTCACTTTGATCTCATTACTGCTGGTATAACCCTTCAGGTCGAATTCACCATTCAACAGCTTCTGCCCGTTGAACTCCGTGGTATCGGAGATACGGGTGATCTCTTCCTTCAACTGTGCTACTTCATCCTGTATGGTTGCACGGTCATCATCTGTCATAGTGCCGTTGGCAGCCTTGACGGAAAGCTCATTGATACGCTGCAGCATCTCACTGATCTCTGTCATTGCGCCATCCGCAATCTCTATAATAGATACGCCGTCACTGGCATTCTGGTTTGCCACGGACAGTCCCTCGATCTGAGCATTCATACGCTTGGACATTGCCAGTCCGGCAGGATTGTCCTTGGCGTGATTGATCTTCAGTCCGGAAGAAAGTCTCTCTAATGATTTGGACAGCAGGTCATCGTTTGTAGATAAAGCATTGTTGGATAACATTGCCGATACATTGTAATTGATTCTCATGTGTTACTCCTTACTTTCCGCTGCTGTCTGCGACAGCCTGCAGGAATCCTTTTGCCAGACGGTACAACTGTTCCGTATCGATCCGGCTCTCTATGGTGTCTGCATTTTTTGTCTCTCCGGCTGTCATCCTTGTCATATCCCGGGAGCTGACGATAGGAAGCTTTTCTGCTTTCCAGTCTGCAGAAGTATCTGTCTGAATCCGTTCAAGGAATATATCGGAGGTCTTCTCTAATTCCGTAACCTCTTCCGGTGTATTTCCTACGAGATAGCCATCGATGGTGTCTCCCTTTACCTGTAAATATGCCTCCAGCTCCATATCTCCGGCATTCACCCTAATCTCCACAGCACCAGCAGCTCCGGCTCCCTGCTGTAAGGTAAGATGGACTCCCGCCAGCTGCTCGCCCAGGTACATCGGGAGAAAATATTCCTGCTTCTCCTGAAGGCTCCCCGCAAGACGCAGCTGCTTGTGTACCAGCTGCAGCTGTTTTACATCCAGATGCTCATCCGCCCGTTCCAGGCTCATGGTCTCCGCTTCCTCTGCCGTGTCCTGAAGCATAGTCCGATAATCCTCTGCAAAATTCTGCTGATCCAGCTGTTCCCACAGTTCAAAGACTTCTGCCAAGGCAGGCACTTCACCGGTTACCGTCTGCGGGATTTCTTTTTCCTGCCGATACTTTTCTCTGTATCTGCGCAGATTGCCAAACAACTCTGCCGGATCATCCACAAGTGCCTGTGCCGCCAAAAGATTCCATGCGCTGATGGGAACTTCTCCCTTTTGCAGCAGTTCTACGGCTTCCGGCGTCGTATTTCCCGCCTCACGCATCTGCTGCAGTCCTTCCCGGTCATACGCTGCTCTGCTTTCGCTATCATCTGACACCTCTGTCAGAACCTCTTTTGCCATACCCATCCGGATCTGTTCAGATATATTATTCGCGGACAAATGAATCTCCTGTGTCAACCCGGTATCCTCCGATACTTTCCAGTCCATATGAGAAGCCCTTCTGCTTCTGGCTGCCGCCAGCAGACTGGAAAATTGCAACTCTGCACCGGTATTTACTACCGCGCCTACCGCTGCACCATCCTCTCTCTCGACCTGGTGCACCATTCGATAAATTCCGATATATGCTTTCCGTTCCTCTTCTGTAACATCCTTTTTCCGTTCCAACTGATATAGGAAACGGCAGTAGTCCTCCGCTTCTTCCTCATAGCTTTGGGGGTTCTGTGAAAAATAGGACTCCAGTTCATCAAAGGTCTTCTCCAGGGGATTTACACCATCCCGGATCATCTGTAACACATTTTTCGGTGTCAGTCTGTCCACCACTGCGCTGACCTGTCTGTCAGCTTCCTTGATCTTCTTGATATTTTCAGGCGTAATTTTCATACTGTTGTATGCCAGGATCCGGACAGCCCGCTGATTTTCCTGTGTTTTTTCTAATGACATGTCTGTCAGAATATCATCTACATTAGAAAATGCTTTCCGGATGCTGTCTCCCAGGTCGCTTCTCGGTGCCGTCATCAGAGTCTCATAACGTTCGCCCGCTTCCTCATAGGCTTTCTGCATTGCAGCGCCTTCCTTATGGAAGTCAGAAACGGTCTCTGTGGCAGCTTTCTGTTCCAGGCCATAGGATCCCAGTACTCCGGCAGGTAATCCAGGTAATTCGGAAGCTACCTGCACTGCCTGGGTATAAGTCTCATATTTCATCACTGCCTGAGACTCACCGGGAAAATATTTTCCGGCAACCTCTGCCTCCGCCTTTCGCAGCGTTTCGATCAGCTGCTCCATAGGAGCTGTATCAATGGAAAAATCACTCTGTAAAAGCTTTACGTTCACTTCTGCCGTCATGCGCAGGCGAATCTCTTCCAGCTGTTTTCTTGCTGCCAGATTCTCTGCCGTGGCATCCCACTTTGCATCCGAGAACCAGTCCTGCAGCATTTTATCTGCTTTTTCATAAATCGTATCCTGTCTGCCCAGGTTCGCATACATCGGGGATTTCCCCTCCGCAATTGCCGCTGCTGCCGCCTGCGCAAAAGCATCCTCCGTAACGGGATAGGAAATGCTGTCCAGTTCCGCAAGCTGCTGCAACGTATCCGTAGTCAGCGGAAGGTCGGCACTTACCAGCCACTGTGCCTTCTGTCGGTTCTCATTATTTACCGGCAATCCCGCATCCGCAATTACCTTGTCCATCTGCTCCCACAGTTCCTGCGGAACGTTATTATTCTGCACTTTGGCACCACTGTTCTCTGCCACATAGAGGTTCCAGATCTCCGGTTCCAGTCCGTTATCCACCAGGTAGCTGACCGCACCTTCTTCCGGTTCCTTCAAGGAAGCTGCTATATCCCAGGCGTTTTTCAGTTCATTTATATTTTCCTGCGTCAGAGGAAGATCCGCGGATCGGAACTGCTCTTCGATGCTACGGGCTAAAGTATCACTCCCTACCGCTGCCGCCAGGGTATCCATGTCGATATCATCCGTATATCCTGCGATCTGTTGCCCGGAACGCACCAGTTCCGCCTTGATCTTATCCACAATGGTAACCGCTGTATCCTGATCCAGCTCTCTAGGATCAAATCCATCTTCACAGGCCTCCGCATAATCCTCTTGTGACATGGTATGCGACAGCAATGTCATATAGTCCTGCTGCAACGCCACATTAGCATTCCCGGCATCCTGCTGCAGCTCAATCAGAGATTTTCCTTTGTTGTTCTCTTCCTTTTCTAAAGAAGACATGGGCACTGCAAGCTGTCCACTCTCGTATACTGCCCCAAAATTCACATTTACGCTTTTTTTACTGCGGCATGTCTTGTCTCTGCCCCAGCTGTTTTTCTCTGTCCGGTTACTTTCTGTTCTATTGTCTGTTTCATTGATCGTCTGATTCTGAAATGTTATCTTCACGCCTGTCGTCCTTTAAATCCTCTTACGAATGCAAGCATTTAAAGAGGTCTTAGTGATATTTACATGTCTCTGAATAGTTATGAAAAAAGATGAGTGTACTTTTGGTCACACTCATCTTTTATTTCGGTTGTTTTATGTAATTTCTTAACCTGACCTAGAACAGAAATACTGCTGCACCGTAGGGCGGCAGATCAAAGCTGATGGAGTAATCCTTATAATGATAAGGCTTTTTCTCCGCCATAATCTCTGCGGGAATCTCGTTGCCCCAGCCGCCGAAACGCTCCTCATCACTGTTGAGCAGAAGCTTATACTTTTTCTTCTTAGGCACGGGAACGATATAGTTCTCCCATTTCATCGGGGTCATGTTGAGTACAAACAGCAGATTATTCTTGCCACTGGAACATTTTCTCACGAAGCAGTATGTACTGTGCTCCGCATCATCCGCGTTCATCCATTCAAAGCCGTCCCAGGTATTGTCAAGCTCGTACAGAGCAGGGTATTTACGATACAGCTTTAACAGCTCCTTTACATAAGTATGTACCCCCTGATTCAGTTTCTCTCCTAACAGATACCAGTCAAGCTCACGCTCTTCGCTCCACTCTCGCTCCTGTCCGAAATCCTGTCCCATAAATAATAATTTCTTGCCGGAATGCCCGAACATGTAGCTATACCCCACACGAAGGTTGGCATATTTATCTGCCGGATATCCTGGCATTTTATTCACCATGGAGCACTTCAGATGCACCACTTCATCATGGGATAAGGGTAAAATATAATTCTCGCTATCATTATAACTCATGGCAAAGGTCATAGCATAATGATCGCCTTTCCGGTACAGAGGATCCAGCTTCATATACTCGCAGAAATCATGCATCCAGCCCATATTCCACTTGAAGGAAAATCCTAAGCCTTCCTCCCCGATACCACTGGTGACATTGGGCCATGCGGTAGATTCCTCGGCAATTGTCAAAAATCCCGGATAAGTTCCGCGGATCACTGAATTCAGATGATGGAAGAACTCAATGGCTTCCAGGTTCTTATTGCCGCCAAATTTATTCGGCAGCCATTGTCCGTCCTTTTTACCGTAATCCAGATACAGCATGGATGCTACTGCATCTACACGGATACCGTCTACATGGAACTCTCTCAGCCAGAACAGAGCATTGGCTACCAGGAAGTTCTTCACTTCATTTTTGCCATAATTAAATATCTTCGTTCCCCATTCAGGATGTTCTCCCAAACGGGGATCGGGATGTTCAAATATGCACTGTCCGTCAAATTCTGCCAGTCCGTGTGCATCGGTTGCAAAATGTGCCGGTACCCAGTCCAAAATGACTCCGACACCTGCCTTATGCAGTTCATTGACCAGATACATAAAATCCTTAGGCGTTCCGTAACGGGACGTAGGCGCATAGTATCCGGTCACCTGATACCCCCAGGAGCCATCATACGGATGCTCTGCGATTCCCATAAGCTCTACATGGGTGTATTTCATCTCTTTCAGATATTCAACGATCCGGTCGGCAAACTCCCGATAATTATAGAATCCTTCCGCAGTACCGTTATTCGGATGCTTCATGAAAGAACCGATATGACACTCATAGATCGCCATGGGCTCCTTGTTCATATCTTTTTTATTCCGGGCTTCCATCCACTTGGAATCCTTCCAGTCGAATCCCGTGATATCAGTAACAATGGACGCTGTTCCGGGTCTGTATTCCGCATAATTTGCAAACGGGTCGGCTTTGTACAGCCTTCTGCCATCCCTCGCATAGATCAGGAACTTATACATTGTTCCTTCTTCCACGCCGGGAACGAACAACCCCCAGATACCACCTCCTCCCAGCTTCTGCATGGGATGAGACTCCTCGTTCCATTCATTGAATGTGCCGATGACATTCACCTGTGCTGCATTTGGTGCCCATACCCCGAAATAGACTCCCTGCACCCCATCTTCCACCGACAGATGCGCGCCCAGTTTCTTATAAATATCGTAGTGCGTTCCCTGGGCAAAAAGATACTGATCTGCTTCGGAAATAAATACCTTCTCCTTCGTCATAGCTGCGCCTCCTGCTATATATTTTTAACTATTCAGAACCACATTCGCAAAATCGCATTTTCAATGCTTTCCTTTTGCTCATGTGGTTACTTCGCCCTATAAACATTGATAAATGTTCTTACGAATGCAAGCATTCGACGCCCATTCGTCAATGTTTACATGGCTCTGAATAGTTATACAAAATCTTTCTCGGTAAGGATGATCATATCCTCATCGTCATATCTCTTGGCAAACAGAACATCAAAGAAATGCTTTAATGTCTTTTTATTCGCATGCGCAATTGCCTCATCCACGATCTCTTTTACATCTACCACCGTAACCACATGGTCTATGGTCTGCATGTCTTCAATTCTGGTATGCAATGCGAGAACTCCCAGTTCGTCGATGGAGTATTCCATCTCCCGGGCGTATTGTCTTCCGAATGCCACCAGTGTATCGTTGCTGAGAGCTTCCACATCCATGCGGGCTGTAAAGCTTTCTTTCAGTTTTTCATGCTTTTCCAGAAAACGGTCGATCTCACGCTTGGTATCTTCCAGGATAATAACGATTCCCTGATTCTCCTGCTGCAGGGCTTTATACAAGGTGTTCACCGTAGTATCGTTCATTTCCGATGCCTTGCAGATAATAAGCGCTCCGTTCTTCAGCTTGGATAATGTATCGGCAGCGTCTTTTTTATTCAGTGCATGTCCGGAGATTTTGGCAACTTTTCCGGAGAAATTGCTGTCGGTAGCCTGGATCTCCCGGATCATATTTTTCGCCAGGGATAAGGTATCCATACCTTCTTCACCGGTGATGATCACATTGCCGGTGTAAGCAGCCAGGCTGATATTATCAATGGCTTTGACTAGCTGTTCTCTTGCGGACTTACTCTGAATAAAAGGAGCATACAGCTCACGCTCTTCTCTGGTAAGCGCACGGACTTTTGCCTTGTCTCTCTCCACTGCGGGAGGCTCCGGAGTCTCGGTCTCTTCTTCGGGTACTTCTTCGGAATCCGTCCCTTCGGGCACCTCTTCTGTGGGTTCTTCTTCGATATCTTCTGCCACCGGTTCCTCCGCCACAGCTTCCTCTTCTCCCGGTTCTTCTTCCGTAATCTCTTCCTCCGGTATCGCTTCTTCTATGGGGTGTTCTTCTATAGGTTCTTCCGAGAATTTCTCCACCGTTTCGTCAGATTCCTCTTCAGGCTCTTCAAAGGTTTCTTCTACGGGCTCGGATTCCTCCGCAATCTCTTCTGTGGGTTCCTCCGCTTCGGGTACCTCATTTACATCTGCGATCTCTTCGAGTTCCTCGACTTCATCGTTCTCTGTAACGGTATCGGTATCCGACGCTTTTTCTTTTTCCAGTTTCTCTAACAGTCCATCTCTTACTGCCTGTTCAAATTCCGTGAACATGGCACCGGTCTGCTGCAATACATGCTGGCGGACTTCTTCTTCTCTCTTTTCGAGGTTTTCTTTCTTTTTGCGTTCCCACTCTGCCAGAATGTCTTCAATATTCATCTGACCGGTAATCTGCTTCTCGATGCTTTCCGCCTCGGGCATTACCAGGCTGATCTGACCGTCGGATTCCTGTGCCAGTACATTCGCCAGCTCCTTGGGAGGTTCCACCGGTACGGTCACTTCATGCATTTCATGAATCTCTTCGACAGAGCTTTCCGGCTTGCTCTCTGCCTCCACTTGTGCTTCCGATAATTCCGGCACAACATCCTGTCTCTTAAGAGATGCCGGTTCCTCCGGCAGGATCTCCTCGGTCTCTACCTCAGGAACCTGAGACAGATCACCGATCTCTCCGGTCTCACCAAAGAACACCTCGGAACCTTCGATCTGCTCGGTCTCCGGCTCCAGATCATCCTCACTGACCTCTGCAATCTCCGGATAATCCAGAGATTCTGTATCGGAATCCATCATAGGTGCTACGATAGAACGGGTAATGGAGTCCGCTGTCGCTTTCGCGGTATCTTTTTTTGGCTCCTCACCGAGGACTTCACGAAGTCCCGCTGCAAGTTCTGCCTGCAGATTGATGGTATTATACTGACCCACATCCATGGTCTTCACATGAATATCGAAATCATCCTGCTCCGGCTGTGCGGAGGTCTCCTGCGTCGGTTGCTGCACGGGTTCATAGACCTGGGTATCTCCGGATACCTGGTCATAGTTACCCTCCTGAACATAGCCCTGATTCTGATCGTAGTTTCCGTCCTGAGGATAGTCCTGCGCATACCGCTGGCTTTGGTCATAGTTCCCATCCTGGGAATAATCCTGAGTATAATTCTGATCATACCCCTGACCCTGATCATAGCTTCCGTCCTGGGTGTAACCCTGACCATAACCCTGATTCCCGCTATACCCGTTGTCCTGCACAGAGTTCTGCGACGGGATAAAGCTTCCGGGCGCATCGAACCGATGATCGTATTTCTCCTGCTGCTCCGGTGTCAACGGCTGATGGAGCATTTTCAGTTCCATCGCCTTAATCACATATTTCCCTTCGCCGAACCAAAGGATCAGTTCATCACATTCCTCTACACATCTGGCTGCCAATCCCACTCGGTGATACAGGTATGCCAGTTCATATGCCCATTTTTCCCTGTAATCTCTCTTCTTCAGTTCTTCCAAAACTGAGATTCGTTCTTCAAGGCTCACGTCCTGCGCCTCGTACAATTTATACTGCAGAATATATCTTCCCGAATCCTTGGGCGCCACCTGTACGAATTCCTTATAATATTCTATCGCCTGTACGTATTCTTCCATTTTAATGGAAAGTTCGCACAGGGAATAGCAGATGGTCCTTCCGCCGGGACGACGTTCATATGCCAGAAGCAACATATCTCTGGCATCCTCATATCTGCGATTGATCTTATAGAGATCACTGATCGTACACAGCATCATGACACTTTTTACACGACGCCAGTCAATCGTGTCGGCAATTTCAGCAGCCTGTGCATATTCTCCCCGGCTGATCAGGTCTTTGATTTCTTCCGCTCTTAATTTATATTCAC
Source organism: uncultured Lachnospiraceae bacterium (assembly GCA_945929965.1). Taxonomy (GTDB): domain Bacteria; phylum Bacillota; class Clostridia; order Lachnospirales; family Lachnospiraceae; genus Acetatifactor. The sequence continues at coordinate 16,751 of CAMEOT010000010.1, read as the reverse complement.
TCTTATCCAAGGTATTTCGCTCCCTTAACCTTTTCTTGTCCTAAGTTCCTATTTTCACCAAAGCAGACTATCCCACTTTTTTCTTATTCAGTGTATCATAGTCACTATACGTATGTCAAAATCAAACTGGGGAAATTGTAGTGGAAATTACGCGAGCAATGAGCCGCGCATAGGCATAAGGAAAGACAGCGATGGGCGCTCACGCACACATCGCTGTCTTTAATCACAGATATTTTCCCGTAATGCTGTCGGCATCTGCCCTGATCTGCTCCGGAGTTCCCACAGCGACAACTCTGCCGCCGTCTTCTCCACCACCGGGTCCCATATCAATGATGTAATCGGCATTGCGGATCACATCCAGATCATGTTCAATGACAAGTACCGTTGCCCCATTGTCTATCAGCGCCTGAAATACCTGCAACAGAGTCTGTACATCTAACGGATGCAGTCCGATCGTCGGTTCGTCGAATACAAATACGGAATCCGACTGTCCTCTTCCCATTTCGCTGGCAAGCTTCAACCGCTGAGCCTCCCCGCCGGAGAGGCTTGGTGTCTCTTCGCCTAATGTTAAATATCCCAGTCCCAGATTTTTCAGTACTTCCAGACGCTGATGCACGACTTTCCAATCCTCTGTCGCCTGCAATGCCGTCGTTACATCCATCTCCATCATCTGCGGCAGAGAATAACGTTTCCCCCGTTTGTTCTCATAGCAGATGTCCCATGCTTCTCTGGCATAGCGGGAGCCGCCGCACTCCGGGCAGGGCACATCCACATCCGGCAGGAACTGTACGTCCAGACTGATCTGTCCGGTACCGTCGCAGACCGGGCATCTTAATTTTCCGGTATTGTAGGAAAAATCTCCCGCCTTATATTTCTTATTCTTCGCATCCGCGGTTTTTGCATAAATTTTCCGCAGTTCGTCATGCACATTGGCATAAGTGGCTACCGTGGACCGCACATTGATGCCGATGGGGGATGCATCAATCAGTTTTACATGGGCGATGCCCTCTGCGGTGATACTTTTTACATGGCCGGGCAAATGTTCGCCGTTTAACTTTGCTTCCAGTCCGGGAATCAGGCTTTCCAGCACCATGGTGGTCTTCCCGGAGCCGGAGACACCGGTAACGACCGTAAGTCTTCCTTTGGGAATGTCTATTTCCAGAGGCTTTACCGTATGGATGGCATCTGTGGACAAATGAAGCTTTCCCGGTGCAAATATTTCCTCCCAGGCGATGGGTTTACGGATACGCATATCCGCAGTCTGCGCCAGAAAAGGAGCGATCATGGACTCCTTTTTGGCGATTACCTCTGGAATCGTACCCTGTGTGATCACATAGCCGCCTCCGGCACCGGCTTCCGGTCCCATCTCGATCAGCCAGTCCGCTTCGGACAGAATCTGGGTATCATGGTCTACCAAAATAATGGAGTTGCCGTCAGCGATCAGGTCATGCATCACCGCATTCAACCCCACAATATTCGAAGGATGCAGACCGATGGAAGGCTCATCCAGCACATAGAGCACTCCTGTGGTACGGTTCCGCACTGCACGGGCCAGCTGCATCCGCTGTCTCTCCCCGGTGGACAGAGAGGCTGCCGCACGGTCTAACGATAGATAGGAAAGTCCCAGATCCATTAACCGCTTCGCCACGGTCTGAAAAGATTCACAGATGGATTCCGCCATGGGCCGCATCTCTTCCGGCAGGGAAGCCGGCACTCCCGCTACCCAGTCCACCAGTTCTTTCAGGGGCATCTGGCAGGCCTGCGCAAGCCCTATGCCCCTAATTCTCGGTGCTCTGGCCGCATCCGAAAGTCTGCTGCCGCCGCATTCCGGACAGATGTCCTCCTTTAAGAATTTTTCCACACGTTTCATGCCCTTTTCGTCTTTCACTTTTGCCAGGGCATTTTCTACCGTGTATACTGCATTGAAATATGTAAAATCCAGTTCTCCCGCCTGATTGGTCTTTTTCGCCTTATAAAAAATATGTTTCTTCTCCGCGGGACCGTGATAGACGATCTCTTTTTCCCGATCTGTAAGTTCCCGGAAAGGCACATCCGTCCGCACTCCCATTTCCCGACAGACATCTGTCATTAAAGACCACATGAGACTGTTCCAGGGTGCCACCGCTCCCTCGTCAATACTCAGGGAATCATCCGGCACAAGAGAATCCAGATCCACAGTCCGCACACTTCCCGTACCGCCGCATTTCGGGCAGGCTCCCTGAGAATTGAATGCCAGTTCCTCTGCGCTGGGAGCATGTACCTTCGCTCCGCATTCCGGGCACAGGATCTCCTGCTCCGCCGCTACTTTCAGGGTCGGAGGCACATAATGTCCGTTAGGGCAGCGGTGGGATGAAAGTCTGGAATACATCAGACGCAGACTGTTCAAAAGCTCCGTTCCGGTTCCAAAGGTACTGCGGATCCCGGGAATTCCGGGGCGCTGATGCAGTGCCAGAGCAGCTGGAACATAGAGGACTTCATCCACCTGCGCTTTCGCCGCACCGGTCATACGTCTTCTCGTATATGTGGACAGGGATTCCAGATAACGTCTGGAGCCCTCTGCATAGAGGACACCCAGTGCCAGCGAAGATTTCCCCGAACCGGATACCCCGGCGATCCCCACAATTTTGTGCAGGGGAACATCCACATCTATATTTTTCAGGTTATGAACCTTTGCACCTCTTACCTTGATATGCTTTGGTTCATTGGTTTCGTATTCCATGACAGCATTCCTCATCTTTTGATTTCATTTATTAAAACAGATACAGCATATTATCCAGATAGATTTTTTCTCTGACCTGCAGTTGGTACTCCGGTTTCGTCATATAGTACAGTAAAAATTCCAGAACCAGTGCACTGCCCAGTCCCCGGCCCTCGATCTTATAATTGGAAAATCCCATAGGCAGATAGGTCTTCTGAATATCTCCCACGCTGATAAACCCGGGATTTTTCATGGCTTTGGAGAAACGATAGCCCTCCTCCGCCCCCGGTGAAGTACAACTAAAATCCGGCTCCTCTCCCAGATTCCTGCGGCTGACGGCTTCGTAGCATTCCTTCCTGTCCTTACAGCCGAAATAACAACACTCATTGCACAAAAATTCCACTTTGTCTTTCTGTGATTCTGTCAGCGTATTTAATTTTTCATAAACCTTGTTCAGGCGGAAATCCGGTACAACATAGCGAAAATCGTCTCTGTCGGTCTCCTTTTTTAACGCTTCAAAATCCGTCAGGACTTTTGTGGTGGAGGATACCGGATAAAGCTCCGGATAATGACTTTTCAGATACTGTAACAGCAGCTCCGAGTGGACGATCACGCCGTTCTCCGGGGTTGCATTTTCCGCAAACAGGGCACAGAGTTCATTGCATTTTCTGTCCGAAAGATGTTCCTTGCGAAGAAGAGAATTACTGAAGGTCAGACGAGCTGAAATGTCGTATTCCTGTAACAACGTCAGCACTTCTCTTGCATCGTGATCCTCCAGTGAGACGCGGCCGCCTCCCCAGATGCAGTCCGGCGGTGCTCCGTAGATGGAACCAATGTCGCACCAGTCGTAAAAATATTCCCGATGCTCCCGGAATAATGGCAGAAATATCCGGTATAGTTCATAGAATTCAAACAGACCGGGAAGATGGTAATAAGCTGTTTTTTTATTCATGCTTCTGTCTTCTCCGCTACTGTTATTACATGCTTTAATTGTTGAAGTGTCATATTTCCCTTTCCCAGCGTTTTCTTTTTTTGATCTCTTTTTTATTGGTTTTATCTACTGCAACAGAAATTACCAAATTTTCATTATATGCTGCATGATAAGGCTTACAGCTGTAATTCCACACCAGCAGGATGCCCCGACAATAATAGGCTTTCCACCGGTCTTAATGAGTTGTATCACATTGCTGTTTAATCCAATTGCTGCCATCGCCATAATGATCATAAATTTTGACAGCTCTTTCAGCGGATGAAATACCTCGGCATTGACTCCCATATGTACGCAGACTGTCGTAATGATCGCCGCAAGTACAAAATACAGTATGAACATCGGAAATGCTCTCTTAATGCTGAACTTTGCAGCCTGTCTTCCTTCTTTTGCACTCTGTCTGGCCCGTATCAGGGATAATCCGAGTGTAATTGGTATGATCGCAAGTGTTCTTGTAAGTTTTACCGTCACTGCTTTATTTAATGTCTCACTTCCAAGGTTCCACATACTGTCCCATGTTGATGCAGCAGCCGTTACCGATGACGTATCATTGATTGCCGTTCCCGCAAAAATACCAAATGCATCCCCATGCACAGTGTCAAATCCTATTGCTTTTCCAAGAATCGGGAAAAAAATGGCTGCAAGCACATTGAAAAAGAAAATCACCGCTATGGACTGTGCAATTTCATCATCATCGGCATCAATAACCGGTGCGGTTGCCGCAATCGCAGATCCTCCGCAGATGGATGAGCCGACGCCTACAAGGATTGATGTGTTTGCAGGTACTTTCAGAATCTTCTGCAGTATCCATGCAATAATAAGAGATATTGTGATCGTACAGACAATAATCGGCAAAGATTGCTTTCCTGTCTGAAAGATTACTCCCAGATTCATTCCAAATCCAAGCAAAACCACCGCACTCTGAAGAATCACCTTTGATGTCCATTTAATTCCCGCTTCCGCTTTTCCCTTATCATTCCAGATCATTGTAATGATCATTCCTGCAATGATTGCCGGTACCGCTCCCCCTATCACCGGAAACAGTTTTCCAAGAAACCATGCCGGAATAGCTATTACCAGACAAAGCAGAATACCGATCCCATTCTTTTTCATAAAATTCATTTACTCATTTCCTCTCTTTCGTTCTTATCCCCGGAAGCAATCCTCGACCTGCTTCACGATCGTTTCATCCAGCCAGCCCTTCTTCGCCATATCCCACAGAATCTCACAGGCTTTTTCATGGAACATGCCCTGTTTATAGGGGCGGCTTTCGGTCACTGCCTGGTAGATATCTATGCATGCCATCATGCGCTCCTGTGTGTTCAGCTCTGCGGCAGTCTTGCCAAATGGATAACCGGTTCCGTCCAGCCGTTCGTGGTGAAATGCCGCCCAGTCACGGATCTCGTCAAAATCATCAATGTCCGACAGAATATAATAGGTATATGCCGCGTGATGCTTCATCACCGCAAATTCATCTTCCGTAAGTCTTCCCGGTTTCTCCAGAATCTCATTTCCTACCGCTACTTTTCCGATGTCGTGCAAAGCGCCCGCAAGGTACATTTTCTGCACGGTTTCTTCATCAAATCCCATATAGCGGCTCAACCGTTCCACATCCTCTGCTACACCGATGGAATGGGTGCTGGTGAATGGAGATTTGTAATCGACGATCTGTGCAAAAAAGCTTGCCAGCTCCTTGATCTGCGCGAAGCTTAGCTCCTGTTTGATGCGGGGGATTTTCTCCCACAGATTTTTCTCAAAGCTATCCTCTCCCAGTGTCAGAAAATGCGGCAGGGGAAACGCCTGCAGGAAAGCATCCACACATTCTTTGTCCACAATGGTTCCTTCATTTTTGTGAAGATATCCACAAGCTTTATTGAAAATATCCTCCGTGAAGCCCTTTGCACCGTACGCCCGATCCAACAGATCGCTTAAATGAATGATGCGGGAAAAAAGCGGAATCTCTTCCCATGTTTTTCCAAACGGTCCACTCCCATTGGCATTTTCATGGTGATACAGAATTACATTCTTCACATCCGTATGGAAGGGAAGTCTCTGTATATTTTTTTCACCCAGGGTACAGTGAATTCCTACCCGAGAAGCTTGCGGAACATTTGCAACATCCTTATGTAATTCTTCCTGAATATACTGTGTCAGTGCATTATCATGAAGCAGGGCGCATGCTGCCAGATCCTGCAGGCTCTCACCGCTGATCCCCAGCTGCTCTGCCATGCAGACACTCATGTATGCCACACGCTTCGCATGTTTGTCAGACACATGTACCAGTTCTGCCTCCACACAGTCCAAAGCATACGAACAGGCTGACAATAATCCTAAAACATCCAGTAACATTATTTTCTCTCCAGTACTCTTTGGTTATATTCCTCTTCCAATCCCCACCGCTTACAGTTCTCTGCCAACTGCGCCAGTGAATATCTGAGGTAATCCATGGGCTGTTCCTTCGTGATCTCTACTGCAAAACGAAGATTTTTATAAGTGTTCTTCATTCCCCAGATCACATCCTCCCAGGGAGTTCCCTCCGGGATTCCTTTCACACTTTCATCCGCATAGACCACATTTTTGGCTCCCGCCTGATACAGGAGATCAAAATAGGCTTTCATTTCCACTTCGTTCAGCTTCTCGTGAACAAAAATAAGCCCCTCTCCGTATCCCGCAAAAACAGGCTTGCCCAGATACCGACACAGCATCTGCTTTAGCATCTTTTCCGCACAGGTATAGTCGCTGACTCTTCCCAACACGATCGGAGAAAAGCCAATAGAATTAGCCGGAAGAGTGTAAAGCATGCCTTCGCACTCTTTTCCGGCTGTTATCATTTTCCCTGTTTTCTCAAAAATCACCAGGGATTTCTCATCATATTTTACTTTTTTCTTATAATCATAGATCTTAATGTCTGCACAAAGCTCTGAAGGAGTAAACTTTTCCATCCCGGTACCTCCATCCGTTTCTGAAAATAAGTATACCTCTTCTGCCCTGCCAGTTCAATCCGGTTCTTTTAACGGGATATCTAAATAGAATTTACCACGGTGATTTCTTATTAAATAATCCGTTTACCTACTTCGATATTATTTCAACAATCGGCGATATACTCTCCAACCCGAGTTCGCTATCTTCCGCAACTCTATAATTAGTAACATCTATTGAGTACATATAATCCGAAATATCTGGATTTTCCTCATCAGCCGGAAGTTCAACTTCAAATGTCTTGAACTCGAACACATAAACCGTTCCTTCAACAAGCTTTCCGGTCATATCTTCCTGAAAGCGAAGTAAAAATGGTTTATCCTGAAAGAAGTGAACTACGGCAATCGTTTTTCCCGGAAGCGCAAAGTAATCCGGCAAGAGTTGTTCAACGGAAGCTGTAAAAGATCCCGAAAACTATGCAAAGTACTTTTTGTTTTCGGTCATTTGCTGCTTCCCATCATTATACCCAGCCTCGTAGCCAGCCGTATAACCTTCTTCGTAGTTCGCATCATGCGTATCTGAACTTTGATCATTATTTCCACAACCAGCCAATGAAAAAACCAACACAAAACAAAGAACCATTGCAATAATCTTTTTCATACTGTTTCCTCCCTCAAATTCCGAGTTATTTATACAACTCTTCCACCTGCGCTGCCGTTTTCCCGATATACTGCACAGCAATACGATTCTCGGGATGCGCGTCCATCAGGTACAGCACACACAGGAAGATCCATTCTAAAGGTTTCATGATAAAATACACCAGATCCGCCGTGTATTTACTGTGGATCAGTCTCGCCACAGGGAACCCGTAAGTATCATAAAAATGACGCAGTGCCCGGTGGAAGCCGGGAGTCCGTTCTTCCAACACCTGTTCAAAAGCGTTTGCAATGCACAGCTGACGGTTCACAATGACTTCATGCCCATGCCGCCTCCCCAGACGGATAGGCTTTACGACCTTTTCATGACCGCCGGCAGCTACCGTGCAGAGATAATGTTCATCATACATGACATTCTGCGGTGCCTGCCTGAGAGACAGGTTCCAGTCGCTGGTCTCCGTGAATGCTTTAATCACAGAATCCGGTGCCTGCCCAAACAGCATGAGGATTGCGATCAGGATCCCCAACAGCGGGAACATCAATACCAGTCCCAGCACCGGCCACCATGCAGCCTTCCGCAATATGCTGTCACACCAACGCAGCATGGGATTCTGATAAATCCTCCCCGTCCCAAAGTGTTCCGCCTCCGCATTCTGCATCAGTGCATTCCACTCCCGTATTTTCTTCAGAAGCAGTCGCACCACTAGCAGCACACAGCACAGTGGAAATAATAGCAAATATCCATCAAGCAAAATCGTCGGCTTGAATATCTGTACTGTGAACAGGATCAGCTCCAGCAGTCCCAGGTACATTGCGGAAATCGACAGGACTGTCACAAGGGGCGGCAGCTTCCGAAGCGGAATGCTCTGCAGAATCTCATACCCTATAAATGCCAGCAGCAGGAGTACTGTAAAAGTAACCATGGAACCACTGTAAATCGGTGTATGTTGATTGGAATTGCTTAACTGCGTCTGCCAGTCAGCGGATGTCACATTCCTAATCAACCCCAAATAACAAATTTCATAGAATCCTCCCAGCCAAAATACATGCTGGTCAAACAGCCAGTCTCCCTTCACCGGGTGCCCTCGTTCCTCACAGATCAGGCAGATTACTTCACTGATTGTCAGCACCACAGGAAATACCAGTACCGCTCCCATTAAAATTGCCCAGGTAAACATTTCTGTAAAAGCCTTAATGATCTCCCATACATAATCTCTTTGCTCATAATGAATAACAGAGGCTATGATCGTAAAAAGCGCATAGCCCAGTCCGATAAATATAGAGATCAGCCATGCAAGCAACACCGGATGCTTTTTATAAAACTTTATTTTTTCCGTATTCATTTCTTTATTTTCCATCGATTCTTGCCTCTATCTGTTTCCGCGCCATATATCTGGAAATATTAAATGTCCGCAGAGATGTCTGATCCAGACGCTTCTTATTATGGTTCAGGTAATAATATCCGAATCCCTTCGGCTGATAACTCCCCCACCACTGAGCCTGCGTATCTTCACTCATAATATCCGTAGGGTTCTCCAGTTCATAGGCGCCAAAATCATACCCAAGACTCTCCATATAAGGAATAATGACCGGTGCCGCATCCGCACTGAGATCACTCAGATAAGAGTAGTCTCCGCCGGGTGCATTGGCAATATTCACTCTGGCTATAATATAGTCGGGATGGCTGAAGGACAATGCAAGATACAGCACGGTCACCATCACGACACCATAGCGAAACAGCGGGAAGCTTTCCCTGTAAATGTTGATCAGTACTCCGATAAACATGACGAATAATACCGCCAGCATCCACAATACGAAGATCCGCAGGAAAGTCAGATAATAATACCGGATGTAAATGATCATTCGCATTACGCTGGACGCAATCATGATAAAAGTACATAATGACATAATCGTCATAATCACTTTCAGTACCTTACTCTCCCTAAAAAAGCTGAGGCACACCAATACCAGGATCAGGTTCAAAATGCTGACAGCCAGCAGCTGGAAAAAGCCCTCTCTTGCATACTGTGCGTAAGTATAGCCCTCCGGCAGCTGCATTTTTCCTAAGAACAATCCGAAGATCTGAATACCGGAAAACAGCAGATACAATAGTGACAGCAGTGACATAATCGTAATTGCCAGTACCGGCTCACCCTTTCTGCGATCCTTCACTTCCTCCGGGATGCTTCGCTTGCACAGGTAGGAAGTCAGTGCATAGGAAGTAAAGAACAGAAACGTTACCCGGATGACTACGTTAAATACATTTCCCGGACGGATCCAGTTCATGAAATCCACTGTCATCTTGCGGAACACCGCATCGGCAGAGCTTAACAATCCGGCGGCAATGAGCAGAATGGGCAGTGCGATCACCACTCCCAGCAGTCCATACCATACCTTCTTATTTACTTTTCCTTTTTCACGAAAATAGGCTTTGCCATCGGAAAAAGGCTTCCCCAGTTCCCCGAAGCTCATAACCACCAATTGGCAGATGCTCCCCACATATTTCCCAAGCTTCCACTTTGTGGTATCAAAATATTGATTCAGCAGCAGACACATCACTAACAGAAACACCGCCAGCTTGTTCAGACCTATGATCGCCCATCCGTCGGTGCAGAAGGTGGATACCCCCAGCAGCAGAATGCTGACCATGTAAAAGGCGCTTCCTTTTTTCAAGGTAATCTCTAGTTTTGACAGCGAGAAGGCAAAATACAGTAAAGTGCCTGCGAGAAAAAAAGGGAAGGTGATCCCCGAGCCGTTCCGGAACATACAAAATGCATAGAATACGGCATAAAGAAAAGTCACCGGGCCGAAGAAATTATAGTGCTCCTGCAAGCGCTTTGTCTCCACAGTCTCTGTTTTTTCCACTACCCGGACTACATTCTGCCCGGAAATCTGTTCCTGATTTATTGAATTTGTTTCCCGTACTGCTGTATTTTCCTGCATTATGATCTCCCCCTCTCAGGTTTTATTTGGTTTCCTCTTCTTTTGTGTCTTCTATATACTCCAGAATGTCTCCGGGCTGGCAATGCAGCACCTCACAAATGGATTCCAGTGTAGAGAAACGTATGGCTTTTGCTTTATTATTTTTCAGGATGGATAAATTTGCCTGTGTCAGATCCACCTGATTCGCCAGTTCTGTCAGGCTGATCTTCCGCTTTGCCATCATTACATCCAGATTTACAATGATTCCCATAATAGATGCCTTTCTAATTTTGAATTTCCGTTCAGCCGGCGTCATTTACATAGTCGCGTATCACACGCTCTATCACTTTGTGACTGAATTTTTAGATTGTTAAGTCGTTTTCTTCCTTGTAGCGCACGGCTTCTTCAAATACCATCGCCAGCACTTTGCTGAACATGCCTGCAATGATAAATACCAGAATGATCACCAGCATGGCAATGGTCAGGTACACCACACATCTCACAGCGCTCATGGCAGCGATGAAAAAGCTTAAGTCTCCCATTCTCCTAAGACTCGCCACATTTTCCGATACAAAGCAGTTCTCCGCAAGCACCGTGCCAAACATCTTGCGCAGTTCATTGACCAACAATAATGCCAGCACACCCAGGATGACGAATATGATCACCGCCGGAAGGTAATGCTCCTCCACCGCCTCCAGATACTTTCCTATGTATTTGAGACTAAGCGGCAGACTTATCGTCACCAGAATTCCCGAATAGAACATAAAATCCAGCAGGTACTTTGTTCCCTTCGCCAGAGATAACTTTTTCTCCCGCAGCTCCTTTTCCGACAACTCTCTCTTCTCCATAATGAATACCTCTTTCCTTCTTGGTAGCCTTAACATATCACTCTATTATACGAATGTCAATATAAATTTATTGATATTCGATAAATTTATATTGAATAGCAGCGTAAGAAAAGCTCCGGGCACAATCTTTTTCTGTGCCCGAAGCTTTTTTCAGAAGCTTTTTCGCTTTCTCGTAATTATTCTATTGTGATAGTGTACTCCCTGCGGAATACCTCGCCTGCCTGCAGGGTATTACTGTACTCCCTTTGCTCTAAACTGCCGTCAAAGGTCGTCTTGTCGCATCTGCCATACCATGGCTCGATGCAGATAAACGGTGCTCCCTTGCCTGCGGGAGACCACAGACCGAATAACGGAGCATCAAAGTTTAAGGTAACATACGGCTTTTTGTCCGGAGTACACAGGCTCACTGCAGAAGCCTGACGATTCTCCACAATCAGGGCATCCCGGTCAAATAAGTGCTCCGTGATCTGTGCATAGCCGTTTTTCACCGGTAATACATCCTTTTGCTGTCCCATGAGTCCTTGTCCGTCATCTGCCACCAATCCGTAAGTCAGATCTTTGTCCGTATCAAACTTGAAATAATATTCCGACTGCTTTCCTTTTTCATCCACAGGGCACATAAATGCGGGGTGTCCTCCGATGGAAAAGTACAGTGTTTTCGTATCCGGATTTTCCACCTGCCAGATGACCTTCAGTTCTTTTCCTTCCAATTCATAACCAATCTTCAGGATAAACTCCAGCGGAAATTTTGCTTTTGTTTCTTCATTGGATCGCAGGGAAAACCATGCTTCTGTCGCTGTCTGTACATCCACGGCAAACTCCATATCTCTGGCAAAGCCGTGCTGACCCATGGAATAGGTCTTTCCTTCATAATGATATTCCTTATTTTTCAGACTTCCTACAAAGGGGAACAGCACCGGGGCAGTTCTCTTCCAGAATTTTGCATCCGCATTCCACAGATACTCGGTATCTGTTGCTTTCCCCCGAATGCTTGCAAGCTCTGCACCAAAGCTGTTGATGGTTACTTTTAAAGCTTCATTTTCCAATACTACCTGCATATTGCATACCTCTCTCTCTTTTTCCCACATTATACCTCATAACAGTTCATCCGTGAATATATCCGGGCACACAAAATCATGCTCGCATGATTTTGTGGCCGCATATGTTCACGAGATGAGCGCCAGCTTATGAGCAAAGATAGTCACGAAGTGACGGAAAGCGTGGTAACACGACTTTGCGAATGGCGCGGGATGAACTGTTGCTATCTGTTATCCTGTAGTCCGGCTGTCTTCAGCCAATGTCCTGACAAATATCTGCTCACAAAACAGATCACGCGGAAGATCCAGTCCAGTACCATGGCGATCCAGACACCGATGGCTCCGTAACCCATGTTCACACCGATGATATAGCTGAATCCGATACGGAACACGAACATGGAAAAAATAGACAGCACCATGGTAAACCGTACGTCATTGCAGGCACGAAGCATATTCGGCAGAACAAAAGACGCCGGCCACAAAAACATCGCCATACCGTTGTGGATCATGACCAGAATATAGGATAACTGCGTGGTCTCCGGGCTTAATCCGTAGCATTTCAGGATCCACGACAGACACAGCAGGATGACGCTGTTTACCATAAAGGTACACAAGTAGGTAATCTTCAATAATTTTTTCGTATAATACCGCACCTGACCGGAATCTCCGGCGCCGACGCAACGACCGATTACCGTGATCATTGCCAGATTCATAGCCTGTCCCACAATACAGCCCATGCTGTCCAAGCTGTTCGCCACGCCGTTGGCAGCGATCTGCACAGTTCCGAAACCCGCGATAATGCTTACCACAATGACACGTCCCAGCTGGAAAATACCATTTTCAATCCCGCTGGGGATACCTATGTAAAAAATCTTATGGATCACCGGCCAGTCGATGTGGAAGCTTTCTTTTAATAAATGCACTTCATTGGACGGGTTTTTCAGCAAATGATATAGGATGAATCCTGCCACCGCACGGGAGATCAGGGAAGGGATCGCCACACCGGCCACGCCCAGTCCCAACACATAAACGCCCAAAGCATTACCGCCGATGTTAATGATGTTTTCCACGATGGAGACCTTCAGTGTGATCTTGGAATTGCCCATGGAGCGGAACAGCGCTGCGCAGGAATTGTACAGTGCAAGGAACGGAAAGGACAGTGCAGAGATCATCATATAGATCACAGCATTATGAAATACGTCCGCTTCAATTTTACCGAAAAACAGGGAAATGATGCCGTTACAGAACACCATGACCAAAATCGATATACCGATCGTAATGCATACCGATGACACGATCAACTGTTTTGCAGATTTGCAGGCGTCCTCTTTTTTCCCGGCTCCGAGGAACTGGGAGGTCACCACGGTGCCGCCGGTAGCCAGTGCCGCCAGCACGCTGATGATCAGATTATTGAACATGTCGATCAGGGATACGCCGGAGACCGCCGCTTCTCCCGCAGAGGATATCATGACGGTATCTGCCATGCCCACAGTGATTGCCAGTGCCTGTTCAAATAAGAGCGGAATGATCAGTTTTTTCAGATCTTCTTTTGAAAATAGCTGCTTTGTTGTACTTGTTTCCATAATGTTTACCTTTTACTACTATAAATTCCCCCACCAATCATACCTCTTTATCAGCTGACCATCTATTTTTCCATATGATACAGCCTAAGTGAATTATCCCATGCCGCCTTGCGCACTTCTTCCTCTGTGATCCCCTTGATCTGCGCCATGGCAGCGATCACATAAGGAATGTTCAGGGAGCTATTGCGTTTGCCGCGGTTCGGTTCCGGCGCCAGATATGGGCAGTCCGTCTCCAACACGATGCGGTCCATAGGGATATATTCTACCGCTTCCTTCAGCTTCTTTGCATTTTTAAAAGTTAGCACGCCGCCGATTCCAAAGTAGAATCCCATATCCAGGAAAATCTTCGCCGTCTCCTTCGTATAGGAATAGCAGTGAATTACACCGCCGATCTCTTCTGCGTGCGCCTCCGTCATGAGATCCACGGTATCCTTCGCTGCATCCCGAGAGTGAATGATAACAGGCTTTTTGATCTCACGCGCCAGGTCCAGCTGCCGCAGGAACCACTTTTTCTGTGTCTCGTGGTCCGGCTCCGGCCAGTAATAATCCAGTCCGATCTCTCCCGCCGCCAGGCATTTCTCTTTCTGGCACTGTTCCTTCAGCCAGGAATAAGATTCCTCAGTCAATTCCTCGGTCTCGCTGGGATGTACGCCGATAGCTCCATATATGTAATCGTACTGCTCCATCAATTCTAAGACTTTCCGGCAGGATGCCAGGCTCGCACCCACATCCACCACCCGGGCAATGCCCTGCCCCGGCAGATCCGCTAGCAGTCGTTCTCTGTCTTCGTTGAATGCATCATCATCATAATGCGCATGTGTATCAAATATCGCAGTCATATAAAATCTCCTCACAGCATATCTATGCAAAAAAAGAACCGTCCCCGGAGCTCCTATGTCTCCAAAAACGATTCTCTCGAGTGCACCGCCAGGGGCTCGAACCCTGGACACCCTGATTAAGAGAAATGGTATCTAAAGGGTATTTTGACGGTTACACTTCGAGAACCGTGTGCTATTTGTCCTACAAAATAATTTCCGGAAGCGTGGATCCGGCTATGCTGCATGTGTGTTTGTCGGACAATTATTTCTCTATTTCCTTCCAGGATGATTCTACAAAGTCCTCATATCGCAGATCTTTGTCTGCAGGATCTTTTGTGTCCAGTGGTCGCATATTCCAGTTATTTTTGATAACCGGCTTTCCTGTTCCCTTCTTCTTATTCCGTTTCCCGGTGCTGGTAGTCGTTGTTTGGGACTGATCTGTCCTGATCTTAAATACCAGGTACCCGAACATGACAATTAAAATTGAAAACATCATTGCTATTGCATCATTCATAGTATTCCCCTCACTCATCAATTTCAAATATCGTAAATGCTTCATGTACAGAACTATTAATTATTTTTCTGTAGTGTTCCTCATCCATGTGGCGCAGGATGTATATTATAAATTTCTCTCTTATAGTAAGATCTTCTATGTCGTTTCCCGTTTCTAACCAGGCTGGTGAAACTTTCATGTATAGAGCTGCTTTTGTCAGGTACTTAAGATCCGGCCGCTCGTTTTTCCATTTTTCTATTGTACCGATTGGAATCAAGTTAATTTTTTCAAAGTCATTTACGGTTAAAGTTTCATAGATACAGAAATCTAGTACTCTATCGTATGGAGTTAGATATGTTGGCTGTCGCTTGGGTTTTTGTTCGGGTAGTGGCATTTTCTCCTGTGGTTTTGGTGCTTCCTGTTTTTGTAATTGTATTTCCCCTCTGATAGCCAGTATCAATAATACTACTGATTCAACAATTACGATGGTTAATAATAAGATATTCATTTTCCCCTCTTATCTGTGGTCATTTATCCAAGCTTCGAAGCTGATGATTCTAGCTCCGTGCTTTCGCTCTCCGCTATACGTATAATGCTACGTTTGCCCCTCTCATCACATCGGCGGTAATAATCTATAAGTTGTTGTTCATCTAGTGTAAGTTCTTCAGGCTCTTTTCCTGCTATTATATACTCCATGCTTTTCCCAAGTATTTGGGATAATTTGTATAATGTCGTTGCGTTTGGAATTTGCCCGTTTTTATAGTTGCTGATATTATTTTTGGATATTTCCGCTAATTCTGTAAGTTTCGCATTGGAAATTCCCGATTTTTCAATTATTTCTGTAAATCTCTTTCCAAATTCCGGATCTATCATTCTTCCTCTTTTCTCCCAATAAAATGGGATATATTTGTTGACATTCCCAATTATTTGGGATATATTATATTTGTAGGACATATTTCATCCTACTAAAGTATATATACCTTAAATTGTAGCACAAACGCGCGCATATTAAAAGACCGGTGATGATAAGCCCTGTGTGGAGTCGATCCGGGTAAGAAGGAGGTAATTTGATGCTCATTGATGTTCAAGTAAATTATTATCGGACTAACCGCATTGTTTCGGTAGATGCAAATACTCTTCGTGTAGAAGTGGAGCGCCTGCGGTCGGATCCCAGTTTTATTTGCTATAACCTGGTCGGCACTACAGATCAGGGGCGCTTGCTGATCCGCAGTTCTAAAGATCCTGCAGAGATGCTGGATCTGTATGATGCATATATGGATCTGGCAGAGGAAAAGCGCAGGGAAGTTTGGGGCGATCAGCTCTCTTTTGCGGATATGCTGGGAGGTGATAGCAGTGCCGGATGATCTGATCAAGAAGTCGATCCGGCTTCCGGCAGACCTGGACGAGTATGTAAACAGCCAGAAGGGCACGACCTGGACAGACAAGCTCTGCCGGATTCTGGAAGAATACCGCTCCGGTGACGAGACCAGAGCGGAAGAATTGGCTTACTATGAAAAGCTCATGGCAGCCAATCGGAAGAAGATCCAGGAACAGGACAGTCAGATCTATACTGTCGCCCGGTCACTGGATCACCTGCACCGTGCCCTTGAAGATCTTAACGCCCTGCCCTTCACGTAACCCCGGCGTCTGTCTGTCAAGCGGAACGTGGAATACCGGAACCGCCGCCCTTGCGGTGAGGATATGCCGCGAAAGCCGCTTTACAGACCCGCTCTGCCCGACACTTCCCCGCCAGGGGAACAGGAGCCGCCCTTGCTGCTGTTTCCCTGCG
>CAMEOT010000009.1 GCA_945929965.1 uncultured Lachnospiraceae bacterium | reverse complement strand
CGTTTCTTATACCCTGCCAAGGGCTACGGGATTATTTAATTAACTCTCAATTTACCTGTCTTGTGCACCTGTCCATGTCGCAAAGTTCTGACAACTCAGAAAAATATGAAATAATTAACAATATTTACTTGTAATAGCAACATATATTTAGTAAAATACACATAAGGGGTTAAAAATCCAATCCAACGGCTGGACAAAATACCCAAAATGCAGAATAAATGGAGGATGGGATATGAATATTTACACAACAGACAAGATCCGTAACGTAGTATTACTGGGCCATGGCGGCAGTGGCAAGACCAGTCTTGCAGAAGCCTTTGCTTATCTGTCCGGTATCACCTCCCGTATGGGCAAGGTAGATGACGGCAATACCCTTAGCGATTACAGTAAAGAAGAACAGAAACGTCATTTCTCTATCAGTACCTCCGTGATTCCCATTGAGTGGGAAGGATACAAAATCAATATTATTGATACACCGGGTTATTTTGATTTCGTGGGAGAAGTGGAAGAGGCAGTCAGTGCCGCAGGAGCAGCCATCATAGTAGTTAACGGCAAGTCCGGCATCGAAGTCGGCACCCAGAAGGCATGGGAACTTTGCGAGAAATACAAGCTGCCCCGTTTCATCTATGTCTCCAACATGGACGTGGATAACGCTTCCTTCCGTCAGGTAGTGGAAGATATGACCAACCTGTACGGCAAGAAGATGGCACCGTTCCATCTGCCGATCCGTGAAAACGAGAGATTTGTA
This sequence comes from uncultured Lachnospiraceae bacterium, assembly GCA_945929965.1. GTDB lineage: Bacteria > Bacillota > Clostridia > Lachnospirales > Lachnospiraceae > Acetatifactor. The sequence goes on along the minus strand of CAMEOT010000009.1, from coordinate 86,303 downwards.
GGATACATCAATGTTATTACCGAGAGCGGTAACCGCTGGGAGGGTAAGGAAGTTGTTCCCTGTGACGTACCGGATTACAGCCGGGCGAATTTGCAGATCTGCCGTGATACCTTACTGGAAGCCGTAGCCGAGACCAGTGAAGAATTCATGGAGCGGTATTTTGGCGGAGAGACCTTCTCTGAAGCAGAGATCCGTGCAGCACTCCGTACCAATGTCTGTGACGGCAGCATCGTTCCCATGACCATGGGTTCTAACATTCTGTGCCAGGGTATGTACACACTGTTAGATGATATTATCAAATACATGCCCAGCCCTGAGAACAGAGAAGTAGCTGGTATCAATCTGAAGACCAACGAGATCTACCATGCGGATTATGACTTCGCAAAGGCTAAATCTGCTTATATCTGGAAGACCATCGTGGATCCTTTCATTGGAAAATACTCCCTGATCAAGGTAAATTCCGGTGTACTGAAAACCGATGATCTGTTGTATAACGTGGATCGTGATATTGAAGAGAAGATTGGTAAAATCTATGTATTGCAGGGCAATAAGCCTATCGAGGTCAGTGAACTGCATGCCGGAGACATCGGAGCACTGGCGAAGCTGACTGCAGCGAGAACCGGCAACAGTCTTTCGACCAAGGCGACGACTATTAAATACGGCAAGTTCGATATTTCCACTCCCTATACCTACATGCGCTATAAGCCGAAGAATAAGGCGGATGTGGATAAGATATCCCAGGCATTGCAGAAGATGACCCATGAAGATCTGACTATCCGGGTGGTGAATGATGCGGAGAACCGCCAGACATTACTTTACGGCATGGGTGATCAGCACCTGGATATTGTGGTCAGCCGTCTGTTAAACGAATACAAAGTAGAGATCGAGCTGTCCAAGCCGAAGATCGCATACAAAGAGACTATCAAGAAGCAGTCCGATGTGGAATATAAGTATAAGAAACAGTCCGGTGGACACGGTCAGTACGGTCATGTAAAAATGCGTTTCTCACCTTCCGGCGATCTGACGAAGCCCTATGAGTTTGCAACAGAAGTCGTAGGCGGAGCAGTACCGAAGAACTTTTTCCCGGCGGTGGAAAAAGGTATTCAGGAATCTGTAGGCAAAGGACCGCTGGCGGCATATCCGGTAGTTGGTGTCAAGGCAGTACTGTACGATGGCTCCTACCATCCGGTAGACTCCTCTGAGATGGCATTCAAGACCGCAGCGATTCAGGCGTTCAAGAAGGGCGTCATGGAAGCGGGTCCGGTTCTGTTAGAGCCTATCATGTCCCTGAAAGTTACGGTACCCGATGCTTACACCGGTGACATCATGGGTGATCTGAACAAGAGAAGAGGCCGCGTACTGGGCATGACACCTATGAGCGGCGGCAGACAGATCATCGAAGCGGATATTCCTATGAGTGGATTATTCGGTTATTGTACGGATCTGCGTTCCATGACCGGAGGCAGAGGCGATTATTCCTATGAATTTGCCCGCTATGAGCAGACACCTTCCGATGTACAGGAGAAGGAAGTAGCAGCCAGAGCAGCGAAAGTAGCGGAGAATAACGCAGAAGATTAATATATAGAATACATAGGATCCAGCAAAAGAGACCGGCGAATATGTCCGGTCTCTTTTTGCGTATGCGACATTTCATCGATACCGCTGCATCAGATTGATCAGTAATGTGATCCATGCAAACATGATTCATCACCTCTCGCATATAAGATATGCACAGAGAACAGAAAATATGTACAAATGTATATGGATAGAGCCGCAGTCCTTGACAGTATCGGCAAAACACGATAAAATAATCGGTAGTTTTTTAACGACTTGAGAACATGAATTTTAAATAGAAGTCTTCTCATAGTTTAGGAGGAAATGATTATGGCAGTACCTTACAATCACAGAGAGGTAGAGAAAAAATGGCAGACTGTCTGGGATGACGAAAAAGCATTCAAGACTTCCGACGATTTCTCCAAGCCCAAATATTACGCACTGGTAGAGTTCCCTTATCCTTCGGGACAGGGATTACACGTAGGTCATCCGAGACCTTATACCGCACTGGATATCGTAGCACGTAAGCGCAGAATGCAGGGCTACAACGTGCTGTATCCCATGGGATGGGATGCGTTCGGTCTTCCTACCGAGAATTACGCAATTAAAAATCACATTCATCCGAAGATCGTAACCAAGAACAACGTGGCAAGATTCAAGAATCAGCTGCATTCCTTAGGTTATTCCTTTGACTGGGACAGAGAGATCAATACTACGGATCCCGAGTATTATCACTGGACCCAGTGGATCTTCTTAAAGCTGTTCAAGGCAGGACTGGCTTACAAGACAGAGATGCCTATCAACTGGTGTACCTCCTGTAAGGTAGGTCTGGCAAATGAGGAAGTAGTTAACGGTGTCTGCGAGCGTTGCGGTTCCGAAGTTATCCGTAAGGTCAAGAGCCAGTGGATGCTGAAGATCACTGAATATGCAGACAAGTTGATCGAGGGCCTGGATACCGTAGATTATATCGAGCGTGTCAAGGTTTCCCAGAAGAACTGGATCGGTAAGTCACAGGGTGCCGAGGTGGATTTCACACTCACCGGCAAGGACGAGAAGCTGCGCATTTACACCACCAGACCGGATACGCTGTTTGGCGTTACCTACATGGTAGTATCTCCGGAGCATCCTGTACTGGATAAATACAAGGACGAGATCAAGAACTGGGATGATATCGTGGCATACCGTGAGATGGCTGCGAAGAAGTCTGATTTTGAGCGTACTGAGCTGGCAAAGGATAAGACCGGTGTCTGCATCCAGGGTCTGACTGCTACCAACCCCGTCAACGGTAAAGAAATTCCTGTATGGGTATCCGATTATGTTCTGATGACTTATGGTACCGGTGCAATCATGGCAGTACCTGCCCATGATGAGAGAGACTGGGAATTCGCTAAAAAGTTTGGCATGCCCATTATCGAAGTCGTAGCCGGAAGCCCTGTCAGCGTAGAAGAAGCTGTATATACCGATGTTGCTGACGGTACTTTGGTCAATTCCGATTTCCTGAACGGTCTGTCTGTGGCAGAAGCCAAAGAGAAGATCATGAACTATCTGGAAGAGAAGGGAATCGGTAACCGTAAGACCAATTATAAATTAAGAGACTGGGTATTCTCCAGACAGCGTTACTGGGGTGAGCCGATTCCTATCGTACATTGCGATAAGTGCGGATATGTTCCCGTCGATGAGAGCCAACTGCCTCTGCAGTTACCCGATGTAGAGAGCTACATGCCTACCGATACCGGAGAATCTCCTCTGGCTGCCATGACTGACTGGGTAAATACCACCTGTCCCTGCTGCGGCGGCCCGGCAAAGAGAGAGACAGATACCATGCCTCAGTGGGCAGGCTCTTCCTGGTATTACCTGCGTTACACCGATCCTCACAATGACAAGGCACTGGCAAGTCCTGAAGCATTGAAGTACTGGCTGCCGGTTGACTGGTACAACGGCGGTATGGAACATACCACACTGCATCTTTTGTACTCTCGTTTCTGGCATAAGTTCCTGTATGATCAGGGTGTTGTACCTACTTCTGAACCTTACCAGAAGAGAACCAGCCACGGTATGATCCTAGGATCCAACGGTGAGAAGATGTCCAAGTCCCGCGGCAACGTGGTAAATCCGGACGATATCGTACGGGATTACGGCGCAGATACTCTGCGTACCTACGAGATGTTCATTGGTGCCTTTGATCTGAGCGCTTCCTGGAGCGAGGAAGGCGTAAAGGGATGCCGCAGATTCCTTGAGAGAGTATGGAAGTTACAGGATATTCTGACTGATGAAGAAGGCTATAGTGCAGATTTAGAGACTAAGATGCACCAGACTATCAAAAAGGTCAGCAGCGATTTCGAAAACCTGAAGTACAACACCGCCATCGCGGCTATGATGTCCCTGATCAACGAGTTTTACAAGAAAAATTCCATTACCAGAGGCGAATACAAGACACTGCTTACTTTGCTGAACCCCGTAGCACCTCATATCACTGAGGAATTGTGGCAGACTGCCGGCTTTGAAGGCAGACTGTACCAGGTAAAATGGCCCGAGTTTGAGGAAGAGAAGACCGTAGAGAGTGTTGTCGAGATCGGAGTTCAGGTCAACGGCAAGATGCGTGTGACCATCAAAGTTTCCAAGGATGAGACCAAGGAAAATGTCATCGCCATGGCAAAAGAAGCTCTGGGTGACAAGCTGACCGGCAGCATCGTAAAAGAGATCTACGTTCCCGGCAGAATCGTCAACATCGTAGTTAAGTAGTTCAGCCATGGACATAAGAAGTGAAATAAAATCATGCTTGCATGATTTTATGAACGAATATGTCCATGAGGTAAACGCTGTCTTATGAGCAAAGGTAGTCACGTAGTGACGTAAAAGCGTGATAACGCGACTTTTCGAATGGCGTTGGCTGAACTTTCGAGAAATATAATAACTCCTGACAGACTTTACGCCTGCCGGGAGTTATTTCTTTGAGCTTTACTTTTTTCTAAAATATTTTGAATCTGCTGCAGCTCTGCTTCATTGCTGTATTTTTTGATGGCTGTGATGGCTGCCTGCATTTCCTGCTGGGTAAAAGTAAGATGCTCTTTTTTTGCCTTACGCATCGCGGGCATGAGAAGTGCCATCATTTCTTTTTGCGTTTTTCCGTGTCCTTTGGCAAATAGAGTGGAGAGAAATTCTAATTTTTCTCTGGGGATGTCCTTCACGAGATCATCCTGCATCCAGAGGGGAGTCTGGGAATAATCCATTTTGTTGACCTCCTGATTGATTTTGAGTGGCTGCGAAAAGTCCGGACAACATAGACGGATCGAAACCATCCGGATCTGAGAAGCCATCCGGGAACAGCTCCTGCATAGACTTAGCCACATCCATCATTTCTTGAAAATTATGGATATTGTCAAGCATCTGGGTGACCTGCTGCAGGGATGCTTTCTGTGCTTCATCGCATAAAGGCATAAGATCACTGCATAGCTCACCGGCGAGACTGCTTCCATTGGATGGTAAAGAAAAACTGTGCAGAGCAGTTTCCGGATGCTTTCTGAAAAGTGCCAGCGTATATTGCAACTCCTGGAATTTTATGTAGACAGCAAGTCCTTTCAGGAGATGCGGATCTATATAATAGGCAAGTGTTTTCAGAATCTGAATGCGGTTGTTGGTGAATAAGGTATCAAAGGCAGCCGCCTTATCGATTCTGTTATCATCCATGTGTCCGTTACCTTCCTGCCAAATAGTTACTAGTATTTTATGAGCGCGGCAACAGGCTTATGACGATCAGCCCTTCGGGGTACAGCTTAGTCTGTACCCCGGGATGACCGCACACTCAAGCTCCGGGAGCTCCCGGAAAGTCAGCGTTAGTTGCAGCCGCAACCGTTACCGCAGCTGTTATTGCCACCGCAGAAGCAAGACAGAAGCAGAATCCAGATCAGCCATTCACAGCAGTCATTGCCGCCGCAGCCGTTGTTGTTACCGCAGCCACCGCCGCAGAACAGTAACAGGATGATCCAGATGCAGCTGTTGCCGAAAATACCGTTACCACAGTTGTTATTGCCGCAGGAATTGTTGCAGCCGCAGTTTGTAGCAGTTAAGTCACTCATTTTTAGTGCCTCCACATTTTATTTATGCTTTATTGTATGCGGGGGAGCATGTCAATGTTTCCGGAAAAGGCTTGCAATAATTTTCGGATATAGTACAATAAAATCGTACTCCCATGCAGATATGCGTTGTGATGGGTTGCATAGTTTCGATAAAGTAATTAAGGATAAATAGATGACACAGAAGATATATGTGGTAGAAGGACGAAAGTTCCGCACGGAAGCGGATTACCAGAACGCCCTGAAGGATCAGCAGGTGATCGAGAATCTCCGGATGCAGACGAAGAAGATGAGTCTGGCGGATCAGAAGAAACTGCTGGAAGTGATCCGCAGCGGAAAGTGTAGATTTCATAGCATCCTGGGACAGGATTATATGGAAGAACTGTCGGAAGAGATTAAGAGGCAGGAAGCTCCAAAGACATCCAAGACCACTCATGAGAAAAAAGAGCCATTTAAGAAAAAAGAACCGATAAAAAAGGAACCGATTAAAAAGAAAACCACGCAAAAGAGACCGGCGGAAAAAAAGAAGGCTCTGAAGAGAAATATAGAGCCGCAGTTCGATGAGACAGAACTAGACAGAATCGTAAAAGAGGAACTGAAAAAACAGGAAAAAAGAAGGAAACTTTTAGTGGTCTGCTGCAGTATGGCAGCTATCGTCTGCCTTAGCTATTTTGGAATTTATAACTGGTACAACTACCGGACAGCAGATAATTATAAGCAGCTGAGTGAACTGAAGGACAAGGAACCTGCAGCCAGCGAGACACCGGCGCCGGTGATCCATTATACGTCGGAAGAAGGGCAGAGTACACCGCCTCCGGTACTGGATGAATATAAAAATTTATTAAATAAGAACAAAAGACTAATCGGATGGGTAAAAATTGACGATACTAATATAGATTACCCTGTAATGCAGACAACGGATAATGAATATTATCTGGATCACAATCTGAATCAGGAGTATGACAAGAATGGATCTATTTTCATGGACAAAGACTGTGATGTGCTGAAGCCCAGCACGAATCTGATTCTGTACGGACATCACATGAAGAGCGGGCAGATGTTCGGTAACCTGTCATTGTACAGCGACCAGAGCTACTATGAGAAGCATCCCTACATACAGTTTGATACCATCTATGAAAAAGGTCTGTATGAGATCATGTATGTATTCCGTTCGAGGGTATACAGTGAAGATGAGATCGTATTCAAATACTATCAGTTTATAGACGCCCAGAGTGAGCAGGAATTTGACTCGTATATGAATGACATGGAGGGGATGTCATTATATAACACGGGAGTCACAGCTCAATACGGTGACCGGCTGCTAACACTCTCCACCTGCGATTATCAGGAGAAGAACGGCAGATTCGTAGTGGTTGCCAAAAAGGTGATGACAAAGGAGTAAAGGATGACTAAGGGTACAAGGAAGACCAACAGAAGATTAAAAAAGACAGTAAGGAAGACCCTGGGAACACTGTTCCTGATCTCGGCGATCGTAGTAGCAGCGATTCCTACGGAAGGATTGCAAGCGGAAGAAGATGCTGTGGCGCAGGCGGCAGGACATACACATCAGACAACACATAGCTCTTTTAAATATAAGGTTACGATTCCGAAGGACGCATCAGAGAAAGCAAGTCTGCTTTCCGGTAGCAGCACAATTCCCACCATGGATACGCTGATTCCCGTGGTAGACAGCAATGCGACCATTTATACAACAGAGACCAACACAGACGGAACCAGCTATCAGTTTGCCTATGTGAACTATAAGAATTCCTGGTGTGCAGTATTGCTTGGTTATAATAAAAATACGACATTGACTGGGAACGTACTGGATATTCCCGATATGGTAAATGCGTACATACAGCCTACCGGTAACCAGGGTACCATCAATGGTTACGTGGCGGCAAGTAAGAATGGACAGCCTTTGTATTATGAGGCTCTGACACAGAAGACCAGAGAAGTGGAAGTACAGGCGACGGATAACGAAGGAAATCCAAGATATGATTCGCAAAATAAGCCGATCATGGAGACCAAGACTGAGACTTACTACGATGGTGAGATGCGTCCTTGTTATGCTACGGACAATGCCTGGAAAGAACTTTCTCTTGAGAATTTCTTCCAGAAAAAGGGCACCGGTTCTTACACCAGTACGCAGGCGGAAAATGAGGATAAATCACCAAAAGTATATGACGGATTTGCAAAGACAGAACAGCCGGATGATCAGTGGATCAAGGATCTGGATGTAAAATACATCGGCAACCAGTATCTGGCATCTACAGCCAATCCAAATGGTACCTATACCTGGTCTGTGGCAGGAGATATCACATCTAAAAATCCGTTAGACGGTATTTTCGCCGGAGCCAGCAATATTGTAACACTGAACATTGGTGAGAAACTCATTGGTGTCGGCAACTATGCGTTCTATGGCTGTAATGGTCTGAACAGCATTTCCTTTGGTAATGGTATCACTGTCATCGGTAACTGGGCATTTGCGGAATGCGGCAGTATGAAAGCAGTGAACATCCCCAGAGAGTGTAACCTGGCACAGCTGGGAGATCATGCTTTCTACAGCTGCACCCAGTTGACGGATATTGATATTCCTATTTCTGTAAGTTATATCGGAGACTATGCATTCGCGGAATGCCGGTATTTATATGAAGTAGAGATATGTAATCCGGAGCAGGAGAACGGCATCAGTTCCAGCAGCCTGAAGGAAATGGGCTGGAATGTATTTGAAAATGATGAGACCCTGTATTCCGTGACTTTCCCGGATATGTACAGCGAGACCATCGGAATCTCCATGTTCAAAGGATGTAAGAACCTGCATTATGTAGCTTCCCGAAATGCACAGTTTACCATCACTTCCGGAAGCGCAGATGACGATGTGTATTGCTTTGACTGCTTTAAGTCTATGCTTGCGGATGAGCCGGTAAGCGGAACTTTCTATTTTGAAGGACTGAATACCAGTCTGCTTCATACATTGTGCCGGGAGAACTGTTTCGCATTCAGTTACATCAATTATGATCCGACTACAAAGTTATACCAGAAGCTAAACCAGTATGAATTGACGGTTCAGGATCCCAATGTTTCAGGTGAACCTGGTCGGTCTACGTTTGTAGTAGATTCCTCCAACCAGTTGCTTAATGCCAGCGTAGGAACCGGCGTTAAGACATTGAATATCCCGGATCCCATCGGACCATATCATATTTACAATATCTCGGCAAATACATTTGCCAACAATTGTAACCTGACAATGGTATCTCTGCCTGCCAGTGTACAGTCGGTTGGAGAGGGTGCTTTTCGCGGATGTCATAATCTGGCAACGGTAATATTTAACAACAGCAGTATTGCTATTGGAACGGATGCGTTTAAGACCCAGGACTTTACCGGTACACACAGAACGGGATGTACACACAGCTCAGCGACAGCTATGAACGATGGGAATAATAGTCCGGCAGTGAAACTGACCTTTGTAGGAGAAATCTCACCGGAGTCCACACCGTATAAGTATGCGATGAGTCCGGACGGCAGATATAATAACAGCAGTCAGGTGGCAACCTATGTCAGATATTGCAGCGGATGGCCGTCCAACCTGGTAGTACAGTACAATCCGGAAAAGAGTGTCAGTGAACTGATTGATTTCCCGGCATTTACGGAATTAACCAAATACTTAAATAAAGATGATTATCCGTATCTGACAGATGCCCAGAGAAGTGCAGCGGAAACTGCACTGGAAAAATATAACAAAGGCGAAGCCAGAACCGAGGATCAGCAGCAGTTCATTGATTCCGCACTGAATGTGACCATACCGGAAGGTGTTCAGGCAATCAAGGATGGACTGTTTGTGGAAAAAGAGAAGGATCAGAAGGAAAAGACTCTGACCATATACGGTCTCGACAGTATTGAAGAAAATGACTTCAAGGGCGCAAAATACCTGACTAATGTCATCAGCTACAGCAATACCCTGTCCAGCATAGCAAACAATGCCTTTGAGGGCTGCGAGAAACTGGCTGCAGTGCAGATCAATGGCAATACCCAGTCCATTGGCAACTATGCATTTAAGGATTGTGAGCTGTTGAAAGATGTGTCCTTGTCGGGAAGCATTAGCAGTCTTGGCAGTATTCCGTTTACCGGCTGTGAAATTCTGGATAAGGCAACATTCCAGGGAACGGATTATTTCACCTGTGATAATTCGATTATCTATGGAATGAACGGCAGCGCAAAAGCGAAGATCATTGAATGCTTAGAGGGCAGAACCAGCAAGCGTGTGAACGCCAAAGAGACAACAGGAGTGACAGAAATGGCACCGGAGGCATTCCGGGGCTGCGACAATCTGACTACGATCGACCTGTCGGACAGTGCTATTACAGTAGTACCGGAATATGCATTTGCGGACACCAAGAATCTGGATACCGTGAAGCTGCCGATCACCTGTGAGGAACTGAAGGGTAATGTATTCAATGGCAGTAATATGAAATGGCTGGAGGAGTCCAGTGAGAGATTAACACTGATTGATCAAGACACCTTTAAGGGAATGAGCAGAGATAAGGGCGATGTTACTTTATGTGCTCCGTCGACCAGTTACCTTTACAGATATGGTGAGGCAAACGGATTTGCTGTGGAAGATACTCCGCTGGAGGAAATCTATACCGTTATCTTCCGTGACTGGAATGAAGAACTGCAGAAAAATGTCCAGGTAGACGAACAACAGGTGCGGGGCGGGGAAGACGCAGTTCCGCCTACACCGTTAGGTAAGACCGGCGAAGTATTTAAGGGATGGGATGGAGATTACACGAACATCACGGAAGATACGACATGTACCGCTATTTATGAGAAGGAAGATCCCGATGCAGCTAAATTTACCGTAACTTTCCTGGATTGGGATGATAAAGTGGTCAAGGAGATCAAGGTATCCTCTGGCGGTAGCATTGCGGATTCAGATCTGCCAAATGTCGCTACCCTGGTTCGAGATGGCTATATCTTCACCGGATGGGACAGAGACCTGACCAATATTACCTCAGATATTACGACCAAAGCAGTGTATAAGGCATTGAGTGAGGATGATATCGTAGTTCGGTATATCAATGGTGTAACCAAGGAAATTTTCTACCAGACCACCATCAAGAAGGGTACCGTAGCACCCAGCATCCAGACACCTGCAGTCAGTGGATATACCTTCAAGGAATGGCTGCCGGATATTGCTGCAGCCATTACAGAGAATACGGATTTCTATGCAGTATACGAGGCGAACGGTTCTAATGGCAACAACAGCGGAACCACCAGCCCGGGAGCAAGCACCAGTCCGGGATCCAATAATAATGGTACCACTGCCAAGATGTACACTCTGACTGTTAAGAACGGTTCCGGATCCGGAAGCTATATTGCAGGTTCCCAGCCGATCATTGTGGCAAACGACCCTGCGGCAAACCAGCAGTTTAGCAGCTGGTCCATTGATCCGTCCAATACGACGATTGCCAGCAAGGTTCTGCCTGCAACAGTAATTACCATGCCGGAAGCAAATGTAACTGTAACGGCGAACTATACAGCAAAATCAGGTTCCGGCAGCAAGACCAGTACCTCTACGGGAAGCGGTAATTCCACGAATTCCAATTCCAACAGAAGACCGAGCAGCACTACCACGGGAACCGTATCCGGCGGCAGAACCACTGTTGTTATTGATAAAAACGGTCTGTCCAATACCGGAGTGGTATCCGCAACAGTGAACGGGTCTTCCGATAATTTTGTTATTAAGATCACAGAGAGCGCAGCAGCTTCAGAAGAAGTAGTGAAAGCTCTGATGGCAGAATACGGCAGTGATATCAGTGCTATCAAGTATTTCCCCATGGACATCAGTCTCTATGATTCCACCGGCAATACAAAGATCACAGATACCACAGGATTGTCCATCAGCATTACATTGCCTCTGCCGGATTCTCTGATCACCTATGCAGGTAATAACAAAGTGGCAGGTGTAGTGAACAGTAAGTTAGACAAGCTGTCACCGAAGTTCTCCACGATATCCGGTGTATCTTGCGTAACTTTCACTGCGGAGCATTTCTCGCCGTATGTGATCTATGTGGATACGAATAATCTGACTGCGGGAACCATCGCAGACAGCACACCTAAAACCGGCGACGGAATCCATCCCAAGTGGTTTTTGTCCATGGGACTTGCCTGTCTGTCTATTGTATTCTTCATGAAGAAGGATAAAAAGACTCTGAAAGCAGCCAGAGTATAACGTAAATAAAGGATGGGAAGGTTTATGAATCATAAAAAGTGGTTGGTCGTCATGGCTTTGGTGGCTACCGCGTTGATCCTGACACATCTTCCTGTGTCAGAGGCAGATGCGGCGGCGTCTGCCTCTGATTTTCAGATACAGGGAAGCACATTGGAGAAATACAGAGGTAGCGACGAGAGAGTCACAATTCCGGATACAGTGGAGGTTGTGGGCGAGAGTGCCTTTGAGAACAACCAGAAGGTACAGTTCGTTGTGATCCCCAAATCGGTCAAACGACTGGATGCTTATGTATTCTGGGGCTGTAATAACCTGGAAGAAGTGGTACTTGGAAAAGGTCTGACAATTGTGGACGAGTATTCGTTCGCCGGATGCACCGGATTAAAACAGATTACGATTCCGGAGAATGTGCAGAGTATTGATGCACAGGCATTTGCCGGATGCACGAACCTAACAGATATTTATATTCCTGCTACGGTGACAAATATTGCGGATGATGCTTTCTTAAATTGTGATAATGTGACAATTCATGCGGACGAGGGCAGTGTGGCTGCGCAGTTCGCACAGAAGCTGGAAGAGCAGAGAAGGAAGAATCCCCTGGTGACGGCAGCACCTGCACAGACTCCGGCAGCGGACAGTACTGCAGATGTACAGACGACAGAAGAGCCTGCACCGGTAGAGACGCCGAGTCCTGCACCGACCTCGGTGCCCGGTAATGTGTTAGGCAGTACGGTAGTTGTGGGGAATCACGCCATGGTCATGGTACATCTCGGCCTGGAGAAGGTACAGCAGGGGGATACCGAACCGGTGGATGACAGTTTAGAAGCGACTACTGCAGAGACAGAAGAAGGTATCGTTCCGGAATGGAAATATTATAGGGATCAGTCCCTCGGTACAGTGACGATTCCGGAGGGAACTTGCGAGATTGGCAGATTTGCTTTTTCCAGAAGCAGTGTACATACGGTTGCAATTCCGGAAGGTGTTACAACGATAGCGTACGCAGCATTTTATCATTGTGACGATCTGAAAAATGTAGTGATTCCGGATACTGTGACTTCAGTAGGTGCGAAGGCCTTTACCCACACCGGCTGGCTGGATGATTTTGAGCAGAACAGTACGGAGAACTTTTTGATCAGTGGTGGCGTGCTGGCAGCATATAAGGGAGACTCGGCTGAAGTGATAATACCGGATGGTGTGCGTGTGATCGCAGACGAAGTATTTAAAGACCATACCGAGATTCAAAAGGCATATCTCCCGGCAGGCATTGCAGCTACAAACAGCGATATTTTTCCTGAGGGAACGGAGATCATAAATGAATAATGGATAATTTACCGACACCAGTAAAAATGACCGGCATAAGATAGAATAAGTCTTATGCCGGTTTTTTGGTGGGAGCGGAAGGAATTTATGCAGCGGGTAAGGGAACAAGTACAGGTACCGGAACAATTATATGACGGACAGTCAAACAAATCACCTGCTGTAATTGCAGTGTTGGATACCGGAATTACCTATCATCCGGATCTGGCAGGAAAACTGTTGTGTTTTGCGGATTTTGTAGAGAAGCGTCAGCTTCCGTATGATGATAACGGACATGGAACACATATATGTGGGATTCTATGCGGAAGCGGGGAGTTATCAGAAGGGAGATTCCGCGGAATGGCACCCGGAGCAAAACTGGTCGTGGGGAAAGTATTGGATGATAACGGGGAGGGATCCTGCGATGCTATGAGAAATGCATTGCAGTGGGTCCTGCGGCTAAAGAATCGTTACAAGATCCGGATTTTGAATATCTCTGTTGGAATCGGAGACCTGAAGGAACGGTATAAGGAGCAGGTGTTACGGGAAGAGCTGGAGAAGCTGTGGGATCATAACATTCTCGTAGTCTGCGCTGCGGGAAACAATGGTCCTGTGGACGGAAGCATCTCTGAGATGGCGAGCAGCAGAAAAGTACTGACAGTGGGCTGTCATGACGGCAGATACTGTAAAAATGATCCCGGTAGATGTGAGACATATTCCGGCAGAGGCAGAAGATATGATGTGCTCCGCAAGCCGGATATTGTGGCTCCCGGTACAAGAATCCTGTCCTGCAATGCTTCCTGGCGCAAACAAAACGGCCGAATCCTTATGCCTTATATTGCGAAAAGCGGTACATCCATGGCGACTCCCATTGTATCCGGAGCTGCGGCTCTGGCACTCGGAAAATATCCGTGGCTGACCAACGAAGAGTTTGTCCGCCTGCTGTCTCTGACAGCCACGGATCTCGGAGAACCCTGGAATAAGCAGGGCTTTGGAATGCTCAATGTCCGCAGATTATTAGAAAACAAGTAAAATGATAAAATCACTGGGAAAAATAAAAAATGTGATTAAAATAAGTCAATAAAATTAATACTAAAGATATTGACACAAATGGTATGATTGTATACAATGATACGAGAATTGCAAAATGTATTTTTACTGCGCAGAGTAAAAATAGAAAACAATATTGCAGATGTCGAATGTCAGGGAAGAGAGGTATACCAATGAGAGATAGTGATGCATTTCAGAATCGTCCGGTCTCCATGAATCCGAAGAACAACCTTCTGGAGATTGAGGAGCATATGTACATATTGGATGATGTGGAGAAGCCGAACGTGTTCCGTAATATGTTCCCTTATTCCGAAATCCCCAAAATACCTTTTAATGATCGTATCGTGCCTCATAACATGCCGAAGGATATCTGGATCACAGATACCACTTTTAGAGACGGACAGCAGTCCAGGGCACCTTATACCACGGAGCAGATTGTGAAGATCTATGATTATCTGCACGAACTGGGCGGTCCCAACGGAATGATCCGTGCCAGCGAGTTCTTCCTGTACAGCAAAAAGGACAGAGATGCTGTCTATAAGTGCATGGAGAGGGGATATAAGTTCCCTGAGGTGACCAGCTGGATCCGCGCCAGCAAGGAAGATTTTAAATTAGTAAAAGAGATTGGAATGAAGGAGACCGGTATTCTGGTAAGCTGTTCCGATTATCATATTTTCTTAAAGTTAAAAATGACCAGAAGACAGGCAATGGATCACTATTTAAGCGTTATCCGTGACTGCTTAGAGGAGGGCATCAGCCCAAGATGTCACCTGGAGGATATCACCAGAGCGGATATCTACGGCTATGTGGTGCCGTTCTGTCTGGAACTGATGAAACTGATGAAGGAGTATCAGATTCCCATCAAGGTACGTGCCTGCGATACCATGGGATACGGTGTCAACTATCCCGGTGCCGTTATTCCCCGTAGTGTACAGGGTATCATCTATGCGATCCATACCCATGCAGGTGTGCCTCACGAGTTGATCGAGTGGCATGGACATAATGACTTTTACAAGGCAGTGTCCAACTCTACCACAGCATGGCTGTACGGCTGTTCCGGTGTCAACACTTCCCTGTTTGGTATCGGTGAGCGTACCGGTAATACGCCTTTGGAGGCAATGGTATTCGAGTATGCACAGTTAAAGGGTGACTTAAACGGCATGAATACCCGTGTGATCACGGAACTGGCAGAGTATTATGAGAAGGAAATCGGTTATCAGATTCCTCCCAGAACCCCGTTTGTGGGCAAGAACTTTAACGTGACCAGAGCCGGCATCCATGCAGACGGACTGCTTAAGAACGAGGAGATCTACAATATCTTCGATACCGAGAAATTCCTGAACCGTCCGGTACTGTGCGCTATTTCCAATACCTCTGGTCTGGCAGGTATCGCACATTGGCTGAACACCTACTATAAATTAAAGGGAGACAAGCAGGTACAGAAGAATTCCGAACTGGTAGCAGAGATCAAAAAGTGGGTAGATGAGGAGTATGCCGGTGGTCGTGTCACCGTGCTTACGGATGAAGAGATCGTGGCATGTGTCAACCGTATCTGTCTGGAAAAGAATCTGAAGATCGGTGAGTAAGCATAGAATGAGCATGACAACGGTAACAGCGTTGTCTGGAATCGAGGATTATAGTGAGCAAGTATGATGTAAAGCAGGAAGTAACGGACAAGTTCTCCCTGCGGGGACGGGTATTTCATAAACTGAGAGAGGACATTTTAAGCGGAAAATACCAGGAACATGAAGAATTGAAGGAAGTGGCGATCGGCGAGGAGATGGGTGTCAGCAGAACCCCTGTCAGAGAGGCGTTCCGTCAGCTGGAGCTGGAGGGGCTGATCCAGATCATTCCGAACAAGGGTGCCTATGTCACCGGCATTACGCAGAAGGACGTGAAGGATATTTATATGATCCGTTCTTTGTTGGAAGGACTGTGTGCACGCTGGGCCACGGAGCATATCACTAAGGAACAGATGGAAGAGATGGAGGAGAATGTCTATTTGTCTAAGTTCCATGCCCAAAAAGGGCATCTGGAGCAGTTGGCGGAGTTAGACAACCGTTTCCATGACATTCTGTACGAAGCCTGTGACAGCAAGATGCTGGAGCATCAGCTGAAGGATTTCCATCAGTATGTTCTGCGTGTCCGTAAGAAGACGCTGTCCAGCGCCAACCGCGGACCCAAGTCCAACGAAGAGCATGAAAAGATCATGGAGGCAATCAAGGCTGGCAACGCCGATCTGGCAGAGCAGCTGGCACATCAGCACATGATCAATGCCTATGAGAACATGGTGAAGAACGGTCTGAATGAGGCTTATGCACAGCAGGCTGGAAGTCAGGAATAAGTTGCCTGTTGGAACGAATTACGTTAAAATATAATAGAACGAAAATTAATACCGGAAAGGAAATCGTTATGGAAAAGATCAAAATGACAACCCCTCTCGTGGAGATGGACGGAGACGAAATGACCAGAATCCTCTGGCAGATGATCAAGGATGAGCTGTTACTGCCCTATATCGATCTGAAGACAGAGTACTATGATCTGGGACTGGAACATCGTAATGAGACAGACGATCAGGTAACCGTGGATTCTGCCAATGCTACCTTAAAATACGGTGTTGCCGTAAAATGTGCTACCATTACTCCCAACGCTGCCAGAATGACAGAGTACAACCTGAAGGAAATGTGGAAGAGTCCCAACGGAACCATCCGTGCCATCTTAGACGGTACCGTATTCCGTGCACCAATCCTGGTAAAGGGCATCGTTCCCTACGTAAAGAACTGGACCAAGCCCATCACCATCGCCCGTCATGCTTATGGTGATGTCTATAAAAATACAGAGATCAAGGTACCCGGACCCGGTAAGGCAGAGCTGGTATTCACCGCAGCAGACGGCACCGAGACCCGTGAACTGATCCATAATTTCGACGGAGCAGGTATCATTCAGGGTATCCACAATACCAATAAATCCATCGAGAGCTTTGCAAGAGCATGCTTCAGCTATGCGGTAGATACGAAGCAGGATCTGTGGTTCTCTACTAAAGATACAATTTCCAAAAAGTACGATCATACTTTTAAGGATATTTTCCAGGAGATCTATGATAACGAGTATAAGGCTAAATTCGAGGAACTTGGCATTGAATATTTCTACACACTGATTGATGATGCCGTAGCCCGTGTCATCCGTTCCGAGGGCGGATTCATCTGGGCATGTAAGAACTACGATGGTGATGTAATGTCAGATATGGTAGCTACCGCTTACGGCGATCTGTCCATGATGACCTCTGTACTGGTATCTCCCAGCGGCGTTTATGAGTACGAGGCTGCTCATGGAACTGTACAGCGTCATTACTACAAGCACTTAAAGGGTGAAGAGACCTCCACTAACTCCATTGCTACCATCTACGCATGGACAGGAGCTCTCAGAAAGCGCGGCGAGATGGATCAGATTCCCGAACTGTGTAACTTCGCAGACAAGCTGGAGCAGGCATGCATTAAGACCATCGAGGATGGCAAGATGACCAAGAGCCTGTCCCTGATCTCCACCTGTGAGCATCCCGTGATCCTCAACAGCCTAGACTTCATCAAGGCGATCAGAGAGACCCTGGACAGCCTGCTGTAAATTGAAAGTTAGTTAAGAAATGCTATCGAATCCCCGTAGCTCGCATTTGGGCTACTGGTTTCCTCTAAAACAGCCTTAAACTAATGAAAATGGTGGAAATTGAATAGAAAAAAGTTCTATAGAAGAAGCAATTCCTCTGTTTTAGATCTTTTCTGCAATTATGGAGGAAATTTTTTACTCCCAAAACAATAATTCCACTATTTCGTGTTATTCGATGGATTTTAGTGGAATCAGTAAACAGAACGCCCACGGCGGACGGAATGTCATGCCGCGATGTCTAGGCGTGATGTTCCGTTCGCCGCGGGCGTTCGTGGGGTCTACGGCAACCCTACGTTACGAGCCATGCACTCAATTCATAAATGTGTCGCAAAGAGCGCTCCACATTTATTTCATTGACGGCTGTCGCCGTATAAAGTCAAAAACAAAAACAGCGACTTGTGAGCAAGCTCCCAGATCGCTGTTTCTGTTTTGACTTTGCATGGCTCGTAACTCTCAATTTACTCCGCCAGTTCTTCCCACTGTTCATATAATTTTTCCAATTGTTCCTGGCAGGCTGCCTGCTCTTTGGACAGCTCCTGCAATTTCGCCACCTGGGTACCGATGGCGGGATCGGACATTTCAGTGTCGATCTCGGAGATGCGAGCTTCCAGTTCGGCAATCTTTTCTTCGCATTTTTTCAGGTCATTTTCCTTTTTTCGGAGTCTTGCTTGTTCTTCCTTCTGGGCTTTCCAGTCCAATTTGACTTCGGATTCTGCAGCCTTAGCAGCAACAGCACTATCTGCATCCGCATTCTGCGGTGCATTAGCCTCTATGGCAGCCATTACGGTGTCGTGTTTTTCCAGATAGTAGTCATAATTTCCAACATAACTTACGAATTGTCCCTCCGTCAGATCCAGGATCCTGTGGGCGGTACGGTTGATAAAATATCGGTCGTGGGAGACATACAATATGGTCCCTTCGTAACCGTTCAGGGCATCCTCCAGAATCTCCTTGGACATGATATCTAAGTGGTTCGTCGGCTCATCCAGGATGAGGAAGTTTGCGTTGGAGAGTACCAGCTTGGCGAGAGACACGCGTCCGCGCTCACCGCCGCTCAGATCACTGATGCGCTTGAACACATCCTCCCCGGTGAAGAGGAAAGCCGCCAGTACATTGCGGATCTGGGTATTGTTCAGGTAGGGATAATCGTCCGAGATCTCTTCGAACAATGTCTTCTCGCTGTGGAGCACATGATGCTCCTGATCGTAATAACCAATCTCTACATTGGAACCTAAGCGGAAAGTGCCCTGATCGGCAGGAACGAGACCGTTTAAGATCTTAAGCAAAGTGGTCTTGCCGCTGCCATTATCACCGATGATCGCCACGTGTTCACCGCGCTTGATCTCGAAATTGACATCGGTAAAAAGCTTATGGGAGTCAAAGCTTTTGGACAGATGCTCCACAGTCAGCACATCATTGCCGCTTAAGATCCGGGGCGTCAGAGTCAGCTTCATATCCGTGCGGACCTCGGAGGGCTTTTCGATGACCTCAATCTTGTCCAACATTTTCTCCCGGCTTTCCGCCCGTTTGATGGACTTTTCCCGGTTGAAGGACTTTAATTTTTCGATAACTTCTTCCTGATGCTTGATCTCACGCTGCTGGTTCATATAGGCATTCCAGGCAGCAACGCGTAGCTGTTCCTTTTTTACGGCATAATCGGAGTAATTGCCCATAAAGGTCGTAGCCTTGGACTGATCGATCTCGATGACTTTCCCGGCGATCCGGTCCAGGAAATACCGGTCGTGGGAGACGATGAGAACGGTTCCTTTGTAATTCAACAGATAAGTCTCTAACCAGGCGATGGAATTCATATCTAAGTGGTTCGTCGGCTCGTCCAGGATAATGAGATCAGGGTTCTGTAACAGAAGCCGTCCTAACGCCACCCGGGTCTTTTGACCGCCGGAGAGTGTGGCAACCGGCTTGGAAAATTCATCTTCGGTAAAGCCAAGACCCTTTAACACTCCTACCAGCTCACTGCGGTAGAGATAGCCGCCGCCGGTCTCGAAAGCGTGGGTGAGAGAGGTGTACTGCTTCATCAGGTCATCCAGAGCGTCCCCATCAGCATGCTTCATATTGTTTTCGCATTCCCGGATCTTTTCCTCCAGGCGCAACAGATCCGCCTTGACGGACAACAGTTCCTCGTAAATGGTGTGAGAGGTATCCACGGTGCTGTTCTGGGCAAGATACCCAAGTGTCTTGTCCTTTGCCAGAACCACCTGTCCGTCATCGGGAGTCATTTCTCCTACAATGATGCGGAGCAGCGTTGTTTTTCCGGCACCGTTGATGCCCACGATGGCAGCTTTTTCATGATCCTCTATATGAAAAGAGACATTTTTCAATACCTGATTTTCTACAAATGCTTTTGAAATATTCTGACAAGATAATATCATGGTAGTAAGTATCCTTTATTTCCAGCCCACACAGAACGGGCTTTTTAAATTTTATTGTAGCGAAAAGAAGAAAACCTGTCAATTCATTGACAAGTTTTTAACATATGGTGTATACTTAAAAAAATCGGAGGTGAAAGTATTGGAAGCAAAAGAAATTTCACAGGCTGTGATTGGCAGACTGCCCAGATACTTTCGATATTTGGGGGAACTTAAGGATGAAGGTGTAGAACGTATCTCTTCGCAGGAACTTTCCGGACTGATGAAGGTGACCGCATCCCAGATACGACAGGATTTTAATAATTTCGGCGGATTTGGTCAGCAGGGATATGGATATAATGTAGAATATCTGTACCGTGAGATCGGTAAGATATTAGGTCTGGATAAGCAGCATAATTTCGTTATTATCGGAGCCGGTAACCTGGGCAGAGCCCTGGGTAATTATTTGAACTTTGAGCGTCGTGGTTTTATTTTTAAGGGAATGTTCGATGCGAATCCGGAGCTTGTGGGGAAGGATGTCCGTGGTGTGAAGGTTATGCCCATGGAGCAGCTGGAATCTTTTATCCGGGAGAATGACATAGATATTGCAGTACTGACGATTCCCAAGACCAGCGCTGTAGAAGTGGCTGACAAGCTGGTGGCGAACGGGATCCGTGCCATCTGGAACTTTGCGCATGTGGATCTGAATGTTCCGGAGGGAATACAAGTAGAGAATGTACATCTGTCAGACAGTTTAATGAAACTTTCGTATAATATTAACCGTTACAACTCAGATATAAAATAATGAGCCTCAGGGAAAAACAAGCTGCTGCGAAGCAGACATTTGTTTTTCTGGGTTCATTAGCGAACGAATATCCTGCGAAGCGGGATGAAGAGTGCGATAGTACGAATTCGTGAGCTTACGAGAGAGTAAGGCATAAAAGGGAGTGATATTATGGGCAACGATAACGCAGAAGAAAATGCGAGGAACCGGCAGGAAGCTTTTAAAAGTGCACTTGTTGGGAAACATCTGCCTGTACTCACCCTGGATAATAAGTGGTACAAGCTGCTGAATAAGACCGGTTCTGTTCCGTTAAAAGAGACAGAGGATGCCTTGAACCAGCTGTTAAAAAGACAGGGAAAGCTTAATACAGAGTCGAAGGATATCCGCAATCTGAAAAAGAAGCTGATGAAAGAGATCGTTCCCATGGTGGATGAGGCAGAACAGCAGGGAGAGGACAGTAAGCTGAACAGGCAGATCGAAGAACATAAGCGCCTGATCGAAGAGTGCAATGAGAAGCTGGAAGCTTATGAAGATGAGCTGAAAGACCTCCCCCGGGAGATCGAAAGATTAAATCTTCAGCTAATGATGTTTACTATGGAGTGCTGCTATGATATTATGAAGGATAATGACAAACAGATCAATGAGACTGCAGAGTGGGTGGGCGCGATCCGCATTGAACTGAAAAAACGTCTGATTGAGAAACAGCAGATGGAACAGCAGAATCAGGAGATCTATAACTACATGCATGACATCTTTGGTGCAGAGGTGGTCAATCTGTTTGACATGAAATATAATCCGGAGCAAAAATAGTATGAAATATCTGGTAACTGCACAGGAAATGAAGCAATACGATAAGAATACCATAGAGTACCTCGGCATACCGGGGCCGGTTCTGATGGAGAGAGCGGCGCTGGTAGCGGAGGATTTTATAAAAGAGCGCTTTGATGCCGTGAAAGAACGGACGAAAGTGCTCATTTTTGCTGGTATGGGGAACAATGGCGGCGATGGCCTGGCGTTAGCAAGACTTCTTGCGGCGGACGGATACGCAGTCGCGGTAAAATGCGTGGGAGATATGCAGAGAGCTACAAATCAGTGGAAATCGCAGTGGCAGACTTTGCAACATTTTCCGGTGAAGACAGACAGTAATATTGCGGTGGATGAATATAATGTAATTGTAGACGCCCTCTTCGGCGTTGGATTGAGCCGCCCTGTGGAAGGAAACTATGCGGATGCCGTGAAAGAGATGAACATGGCAGAGGGATTTAAGCTGGCACTGGATGTGCCAAGCGGTATCTGCTCAGATACCGGCAGAGTGCTGGGTTGTGCATTTCTGGCGGATGCCACGGTCACTTTTGGTTTCTGTAAGAGAGGACTGGTACTGTATCCCGGTGCGGAATACGCCGGAGAAGTCCGGACTGCGAATGTGGGGATCGGACCGGAGAGCTTCTTAGGACAGGAACCAGAAATGTACACTTATGAGAAAGGTTCCGTACAGTTACTTAAGAGAAACGCTGCGGGGAACAAAGGAAGCTTCGGCAAAGCACTGCTTGTTGCAGGAAGTAACGGCATGGCGGGGGCAGCCATTTTGGCGGCGAAAGCAGCCTATCGTACCGGAGCCGGCATGGTAAAGGTGATTACCGCGGAAGAGAACCGACAGATCATACAGCAGGGGATTCCGGAAGCGTTGTACGGCTCCTGCAGACAGCTGACGGAGAGCTTAGACTGGGCGGATGTCATCGCCATAGGTCCCGGCATCGGCAGAGAAGAACAGGCACTGCAATGTCTGAAGACCGTGGTGGAGAGAAGCAGGAAGCCGCTGGTGCTGGATGCAGATGCCCTAAACCTGTTGGCAGAGGAGAACGGCAGGATGCTGGCAGAAGAACTGCGCGCTCAGGGTGCAGAAGGCAGAGTGATCCTTCTGACACCTCATGTGGGGGAAATGTCAAGACTGCTAAAACGGACGACCTCAGAGTGCAAGGACGATCTCCCCACATGTGCGAAAATACTGGCCAAGCGATTTCATGCTGTAGCAGTTGCCAAGGATGCGAGGACTGTGGTATGTAAGGAACAGGGAGCCTGCTATCTGAATACCACGGGCAACAGCGGAATGGCTACGGCAGGCAGCGGAGATGTGCTGACCGGCGTGATCCTGGGATTGCTGGCGCAGGGAATGGATGCCTCGGAGGCTGCGACCTGTGGCGTATATCTGCACGGCATGGCAGGAGATCTGGCGGCCGGACTTCATACCGAATATGGTGTGATGGCGGGAGATATCGCCGAATGTCTGATGAAAAATCAAAATAAGAAAGCGTGAAAATATGACGAGAGAACTGCAGGAAAAATTAGAGTCCTATCAACGGGTATGGGCGGAAGTGGATCTGGATGCCATCTGGGAAAATATGGTCCATATGAAAGAAAATATTGCGGAGAACACGAAAATACTGGCAGTCATTAAGACGGACGGATATGGTCATGGTGGTGTCCCTATTGCGAAAATGTTAGAGCAGCTGGATTTCATGTTCGGCTATGCAGCAGCTACTTATGAAGAGGCACATGTACTCAGAGAAGCAGGCGTGAAGAAACCGATCCTGATCCTGGGATATACTTTTCCCTATTGCTACGAAGAACTGATCCGGGAGGAGATCCGTCCGGCAGTCTACCGCAGGGATACGGTGGAAGAGCTGGCCGCAGCAGCGGTAAAGGTCGGACAGAAGGCAAAGGTTCATATCAAGGTAGATACCGGCATGGGCAGAATCGGCATTACGCCGGATGAGGAAGGACTGGAGTTCGTCAGATTTCTTATAGAGCATCCGGAGCTGGAGGTGGAGGGTATTTTTACCCATTTTGCCAAATCCGATGAGGCGGATAAGACTTCGGCGAATCATCAGCTGGAGCTTTTTCAGAATTTTATTGACAAAATACAGACAGAACTGGGGATTACTATTCCTGTCAAACACTGCTCCAATAGTGCTGCAATCTTGGAAATGCCCCAGGCGAATATGGATATGGTTCGGGCGGGAATCACGGCCTACGGTCTGTATCCTTCCGAAGAAGTAAGTAAAGACATTGTACCCCTGCGGGCAGCCATGTCTCTCTACAGCCATATTGTATACTGCAAGATGATTTATGCGGGACAGAGCGTCAGCTACGGTGGGCTGTTTACAGCACAGAAGGACACCAGAGTAGCCACGATCCCCGTAGGTTACGGAGACGGCTATCCCAGAAGCCTGTCCGGAAGAGGCTATGTACTGATCCACGGGAAGAGGGCACCGATCCTCGGAAGAGTCTGTATGGATCAGTTCATGGTGGATATTTCGGAGATTCCGGAAGCAATGGATGGAGACAAAGTAACGCTTCTCGGTATGGACGGTACAGAGCGGATCACCGCGGAAGAACTGGGAGAACTCTCCGGCAGATTTAATTATGAATTTGTCTGTGACCTGGGGAAAAGAATTCCCAGGGTCTACATACAGCATGGTGAGATCACAGAAGTAAGAGACTATTTTGAAAATTTCTGACGGATCAAAGGTGTTCGTATAACTCCGTAAGAATCGGCAATACTTATCCTAAATCGCTGATATAAGGAGTAGAAATGAGAAGAGGAGATGTCTATTACGCGGATCTGCGGCCGGTGATCGGCTCGGAACAGGGCGGTATCAGACCGGTGCTCATCATCCAGAATGATGTTGGCAACAAACACAGTCCTACCGTGATCTGCGCTGCGATCACCTCAAAGATGAATAAGGCGAAGCTGCCTACACACATTGAATTAAATGCCCGTCTTTATGATATGGATAAGGATTCGGTAGTGCTTCTGGAACAACTGCGCACCATTGACAAGAAGAGATTAAAGGATAAAGTATGTCATCTCGACGGTGATATTATGCGGAGAGTGAACCGGGCACTGAAGGTAAGTCTGGAACTGGATACATAGTCTGATACCCTGCGTATCCAGAGGAATATATAAAAGAATTAAAATACGAAAGGATAAAATGAACGATGGATATTAGCGGGCCTGTGGCCATATTTCTCTTTTTCCTGCTGCTATTGGTAGATATGTTTTTTTATGGATTTGATGCTGCCATTGACAACCTCAATGAAAAAGAGATCTTACATAAAGCAGAGGAAGAAAAGGATCGCCGGTCGGTGCGGCTTTCTGAGATGGTCAGCCGTCCGGGGATCTATATCAATACGGTACAGTTAGTCATTACGCTGATCAATATTCTAATGGGTGCCTTTTACCTGAATATCTGGCTGCAGACGATAGACGACGGCCTGCATGTGATCAATGTCGGCGGATTGTCGCTTCAAAATGTTCCCACGGGAGTGATCTCCGGGATTGCAACGGTATTGTCTTTTGTTGCCATGATTTATATTCTGCTGACCTTCGGAGTACTGATCCCGAGAAAAATGGCATCCAGGAAACCGGAAAAGTGGGCATATGCCTGCATTGATCCGATCTTTTGGATTACGAGACTCTTATCTCCTTTGACGGGTCTGGTAAATCTGACTGCAAAGGGAATATTATTCCTCTTCGGTGTCCGCAATAACACAGATGAAAATGATGTGACCGAGGAAGAGATCATCAACATGGTACAGGAAGGTCATGAGCAGGGTGTCATCCAGGCAAGTGAAGCAGAGATGATCTCAAATATTTTTGAATACGGGGACAAGGAAGCTCAAGACATCATGACACACCGCGGAAGTATAGTAGCTATCGACGGCGAGACAAAGTTAAAGGATGCCATTGCTTCCATGCTGGGAGGTAAGAACAGCCGCTATCCGGTGTATGAAGAGAATATTGACCATATCATCGGTATCTTACATCTGAAGGATGCCATGAGGTTCCACATCAGCGATGACAAGCTGGATGTGCCCATTGCGAAGCTGGATGGGCTGCTCAGAGAGCCCTATTTTGTGCCTCAGACGAAAAATATTGATGAACTGTTCAAAGAGATGCAGTCTCAGAAACTGCAGATGGTCATTGTTGTAGATGAATACGGTCAGACCGACGGACTGATTGCCATGGAGGATATTCTGGAGGAGATCGTAGGCAATATCATGGACGAATACGATGAAGACCAGGAATACATCAAGAACCGCGGTAAGGGCGAATATGTCATGGAGGGTAAGACCCCGCTTAAGGAAGTCGAAGAACTTTTAGACATTACCTTTGACGAGGAAGAATTCGAGACGTTAAACGGCTTCCTGATTTCCAGACTGGACAGGATTCCGGAACCGGATGAGCAGTTCAATGTGGACTATAAAGGTTACAATTTCAAGATCCTTTCCGTGGTCAAAAAAATGATCGGAAGTGTTCTCGTCAGAAAGCTTACGGAGGAAAAAACACAGAAGAATTCAGAAGACGTACAATCAGTGCTTGAAGAAAAACGAAAATAATGATATGATAAAAAGAGTGTTATTGCGCAGGAGTTGCGCATACAAAGAGAAAGAAACTTTAAGTTCAAAGGAGTAACAAAGATGTCAGGACATTCTAAATTTGCTAATATTAAGCATAAAAAAGAGAAAAATGATGCAGCAAAGGGTAAGATCTTTACCATTATCGGAAGAGAAATCGCCGTTGCTGTAAAAGAGGGCGGTCCCGATCCTGCCAACAACTTTAAGCTGGCAACCGTTATCGCCAAGGCTAAAGCCAACAACATGCCCAACGATACCATCGAGCGTGGTATTAAAAAGGCGGCCGGTGATGTAGGCAATGTAAACTACAAATATGTAACTTATGAAGGTTACGGTCCTAACGGTATTGCTATTATTGTAGATGCACTTACCGACAACACCAACCGTACCGCAGCTAACGTAAGAAGCGCATTCACCAAGGGACAGGGAAATGTAGGTACTCCCGGATGCGTATCCTTTATGTTCGATAAAAAGGGACAGATCATCGTGGACAAGGAAGAGTGTGATATGGAAGCAGATGATCTGATGATGATTGCACTGGATGCCGGTGCGGAAGATTTCTCCGAGGAGGATGACAGCTTCGAAATCCTGACCGATCCCGATAATTTCGAAGAGGTACGTAAAGCGCTGGAAGATGCCGGAATTCCCATGATCAGTGCGGAAGTTACCATGATCCCTCAGAATTATGTAACTCTGACCGATGAGACTGCTGTGAAAAATTTACAGAGAACACTGGATCTGTTAGAAGACGATGATGACGTTCAGGCAGTATATCACAACTGGGACGAATAAATCGAAAGGGTAGGGGTAGCAGCATGGAGAAACTCGCTATTGTAGTTCCTTGTTATAACGAAGAAGAGGTATTGAAGATTGCTTCCGAAGCACTGAGGGGTGTGCTGGATGATCTGATCCGCAAGGGGAAGATCGCGGAAGACAGCTTTATTCTGTTTGTAAATGATGGCAGTAAGGATCGCACCTGGGAGCTGATCGAAGAAGAGCATCAGGCGCATCCGGTACAGGTATGCGGCGTGAAGCTGGCAGGTAATGTGGGACATCAGTTTGCACTGACCGCCGGACTGATCACGGCAATGGATCTGTCCGATGTGACGGTTTCTATCGATGCGGATTTACAGGATGATGTGGCTGTAATCGAAGAGATGATCGATAAGTTCCATAACGGCTGTGACATTGTATACGGTGTCCGCAAGGAACGTAAGACTGATACTTTCTTCAAGCGTACCACCGCACAGGGCTTCTATAAGGTTATGGAGATGATGGGCGTTAAGACGGTTTACAATCATGCGGATTTCCGACTGATGTCCAAGCGTGCGGTAGAACAGTTTTCCAAATATCAGGAGACGAACCTGTTCTTAAGAGGCATGATGCCTCTGATCGGATACCAGACCGACTGTGTCTACTATGACCGTAAGGAAAGAGTAGCCGGAGAGTCCAAGTATCCGCTGAAGAAAATGCTGGCACTGGCATTTAACGGAATCTCTTCTTTCAGCGTGAAACCGATCAGCATGATTTTGGGAGCCGGTATGATTATTGTATTTTTAAGCATTCTGGCTGCAATCTATGCATTGATCTCTTATTGTGCCGGACATGTGGTACCGGGCTGGACTTCCCTGATCCTATCCATCTGGTTCTTAGGCGGCATTCAGCTTATGGCCATCGGACTGGTAGGTCAGTATATCGGCAAGATCTACATTGAGGTAAAACATCGTCCTAGATATAACATCGAAAAGGTACTGAAATAATGAATTATAAAAAAGGCATTTTAAGTGTTGTATTGTGGTTCATTTATGCAATCATAGCGGGCACCGGACTGGTAGGCACGACAATGGTCATGCTGCCGGAGGGCGGTTCCCGCCCGATCGGCCTTGTTATCGCAGGCGTATGGCTTGCGATGACAGGGCTGGTTGTTTTTCTGTTACATAGATTCCTGCAGGCAAAATGGACACAAAGCGCTGAAAACTCCGGACAGGTGAAGCTTATCATCGAAGGGGTGATTGCAGTAGCTCTGATTGCTGTAGGAATCGTACTTCGTGTAAGAGAAATTATGCTGTATGATATCTCCGGGGAGGGTGGTAACATCTGGTTTGACGCGGTAAAGGTCACAGAGACCACGCGGATCCCTCAGGTGGTGCATGGTGCAGTATATTTTTATTTACAGGTACTGCACGGTCTGCTGGTGTTTTTAGGAAATAAAATGACGGCGGCACTGGTACTGCAGCTGGTATTGCAGATTCTGACCGGAATCTTTTTATATTTTGCGGTACGGAAACTGACCGGTACGGTGGCTGCTGTGGTGGCTCTTGGATACTGGATGCTGTGTCCTGCTCTGTCGGGAACGGTGATTTTAGGCCCGGAACCGTTATATCAGTTGTTGTGGATGATCGGTCTGTGTGTATGCGTGGAAGCACTGGATAGTTTCAGACAACGGGGAGACACTCCCGGTATCCGTTCTGTGGGCGGATTTTTCTTAGGTGGCATTGCCATAGGAATTCTTGCTTACCTGGATGTGACGGGACTGCTTTTGCTGCTCGTAGTGTTTTCCGAACTTTTTCTGGAGACAAAGCAGCAGGTAAAATGGATGCGCAGAATCGGTGCCGGAGTGTTAGGTCTGTTCGGTACTGCGGTGGCATTTTTCGCCTGCATTGCTTTGGATGCTGTGGGCAGTGGGAAGCAGATGGAGAATGTGCTTTTGGCATGGTGGAAAGTCTTTTCCCCCGGGGAATTCACATGGATTGGCCTCTATGAACAGCCGACCCTCTACACTTATGTGCCTTATCAGGTGGTAGCAGCCATTATGGTTACGATCCTTGCAAGCGGTGTATTCAGTTACTGGTGCAGGCTAAAATGCGAAAGACAGTCCGTGTGGCTTGCACTGGTGCTAGTACTTGGAATCTTAAGTGGCTACGGAATGTTAAGTGAGGACATGCCGGGATTTACGCTTTTGTATCTGCTGCTGGCCATAGTTGCCGGTGCAGGAACACATGCGATTCTGCCGTACGAAATGGAACGACTGCGGGATGCTGGCGGGATGCCGTCTGAGACTGTTGAGGCGGTTCCCGTAGGAGATAAAGCAAAGAAACGCAGATTGAACATACAGGATCTGGAGTATGAAGAGCTGCCGCAGGAGACCCCAAAAGTACAGTTTATCGAAAATCCTCTGCCGGTACCGAAGAAACATGTTCCGAAGGTGCTGGATTATAAGCTTGGTGATGATGTCGGCGATTATGATTACCCGGTAGCGGATGATGACGATTTTGATCATTAAAATAATAAAAACAGGACATACTAAAAGACGATACTAAGGTAAAATGCCTTTGTGTCGTCTTTTTTGTTTTTATATTTCAAAAATCATAAATCATTGAAAAAGGGAGGGCACAGACCGTGCAGAATCATAAAGCAACCGATCAGAACAGGAACGAAGCGCCGAAGACCGAAGCGGAAGAGCACAGAGATGAACGGATTGAAAAAACAGGGCAGCTGACATTATCAGATGAAGTTTCCGGGAAAAAGATTCATCTGCTGACCATCATCGGTGAGATCGAGGGTCATGACAATCTCTCGGGTAATTCCAAGACTACAAAATACGAACATATTCTTCCACAGCTGGCAGCGATCGAAGACAGTGATGAGATCGGAGGTGTTCTGGTGTTATTAAATACCATGGGTGGGGATGTGGAAGCGGGACTGGCTATTGCGGAGATGTTAGCCTCTTTAAGCAAACCCACGGTATCCCTGGTGCTGGGTGGCAGTCATTCCATCGGTGTGCCCATTGCGGTGAGCTGTAAATATTCTTTCATTGTACCGACGGGGACTATGGTAATTCACCCGGTACGGATGAACGGCATGGTGATCGGGGTGCCCCAGACATTTGAATATTTTAAGCTGATCCAGGACAGAATCACGGGATTTGTGTGCAGACATTGCAAGATTAGCAGACAGAAGCTGGAAGATCTTATGATGGAGACCGGATTCCTTACCAAAGACGTGGGAAGCATTCTGGTGGGGGAAGAAGCGGTAAATACAGGTATTATCGATGAAGTAGGCGGCATCGACCGGGCAATTGGCAAACTCCGGGAGATGGTCAGGTGCAATAGAAAAAAGGATGACAAGGCAGTGGAAAAATGATATACTTCTATTTATGGCTATTATGCTAACGTAAAAGATGCCTACGGATTGTTCCGTGCTACGCACTCTCACAAGCCTGGCATCATTAACATTAAAGTTAGGGGTATGATGATATGGCATCTTCATCAGGCAAAAGAACATCATCTTCCGGCAGGACAAGAAAAAGCACGACAAGCAGCCGCAGCAGGCAGGCGCAGAGATCTGCACAGGACAGTGAACTTTTTCACGAGATCGGTCTGATCGTCCTGTTTGTTGCGATGTTGATATTATTTTGTTGCAATTTTGGTATTATCGGTCCGGTTGGCAATGCGATCAGCGGGGTCTTATTTGGTATCTTCGGATTCACTGCGTATATAGCACCTATCGTAATATTTCTGGCGGTGGCTTTCTGGTTTGCTAATGAGGGGAACCCTACCGCAGTCCGAAAAGTGATCGCAGGTGCCGCATTGTTTTTAATGATCGGCGTGGTATGCGATCTGATCGCGAAGACTGCCGGCTCCATGGAACAGTACGATATCAAACTGTTATATACGAACTGCAGCACCGGTAAAAAGGGCGGCGGTATACTGGCAGGCAGTATCTGTTATCTGCTGTTACATTATCTGGAGACCGTTGGAACGGTGCTGGTAGTGCTTTTGTGTTCTGTGATCAGCCTGATCCTGGTAACGGAGCGATCCTTCTTAAACAGTATGCGTAACGGCGGCGACAGGATCCGTGAACTGTCCAGAGAGGATGCAGTGCGCAGACGGGAGAATGCAGAAATCCGCAGGCAGGAGCAGGAAGAGCGTACTTCCCAGAGAGAGGAAGCCCGCCGCATCCGTGAAGAGGAACGCCGGATCCGTGAGGAAGAGCGAAGACTCCGCGCCGAGGAGAAAGAGAACGAAGAAATCCTGAATGCTGTCCCCCGCAGAGAGAAAAAAGTGACCGGAGTCATGATGGATACCTCCTTGAAAAAGCAGGATACACAGCCTGCCGGCAGACGGGATGATATCCATGAGATCGTATACGAAGAGGATACACAGGAAGCTCCCGCGGTGGAAGAGACCCGGGTTACTTCCAGTGATTTTGATAAAATCAATGTGACGGATATACATCAGGTGACCATGCAGGAAGCGGCAGACGATGTTTCCTACGAAGATATTCCTGTAGAGGAAGTAAGCAGTGCAGCTACGTTTAAGAAGCCTTTTGAACGCAGAGAATCCTGGCAGGAGGAAGCGGCACTTCTGACACCCCAGGCAGAATCTATCCGGATCCATAAGGAAGACATTCCGGAGCCTGAAAATACACCTGTGGAATCCGGGTGGCCTGACCGGGGAATGCAGCAGATGCAGCCGGAACAGAACCCCTATGAGGCACCATCCGTTAGTCGCATACGCCCGAAGATCACAGCACCGGAGCCTCCTAAGGGGAATTCCCTTGCAGAAGACCAGATACATAAGGATATTGCAAAAGCGTCCAAGCAGCCCCCCGCAGAATACCGGATCCCTCCTTTAAGTCTGTTACAGAAGGGAAAGGCAGCTACGGGAGATTCTTCCAGAGAATTAAAAGAGACTGCCATGCGCTTACAGCAGACACTGAATACTTTCGGTGTGAAGGTAACGATCACCGATATCAGTCAGGGCCCCAGTGTTACCCGGTATGAATTACAACCGGAGCAGGGTGTGAAGGTGTCCAAGATCGTAGGTCTGGCAGATGATATCAAATTGAATCTGGCAGCCACGGATATACGTATCGAGGCACCGATCCCCGGCAAGGCTGCCATCGGTATCGAAGTCCCGAACAAAGAAAATATGACAGTGGCACTCCGTGATCTTTTAGAGAGTAAGGAATTCAGGGAATTCAATTCCAATATTGCTTTTGCAGTAGGTAAGGATATTGCCGGCAAGACGGTAGTGGCAGATATTGCCAAGATGCCCCATATGCTGATCGCCGGAGCTACCGGTTCCGGTAAATCTGTATGTATTAATACCCTGATCATGAGTATTTTGTACAAGGCACATCCGGATGATGTAAAACTGATCATGGTAGACCCGAAGGTCGTAGAACTGAGTGTGTATAACGGCATTCCTCATCTGCTGATCCCGGTAGTGACAGATCCTAAGAAGGCATCTGCCGCATTACACTGGGGGGTCAGTGAGATGGAAGACCGTTACCGGAAGTTTGCGGATTATAATGTCCGTGATCTGAAGGGCTATAATAAAAAGATTGAGACCATGTCTGTTCCCGAGGGAGAGGAACGGCCTAAGAAGATGCCGCAGATCGTCATTATCGTGGACGAGCTGGCGGATCTGATGATGGTATGTCCCGGTGAAGTGGAGGAATCCATCTGTCGTCTTGCACAGTTGGCAAGAGCGGCAGGAATCCATCTGATCATTGCTACCCAGCGACCCAGCGTGGATGTTATCACCGGTCTGATCAAGGCGAACATGCCCAGCCGTGTGGCGTTCTCCGTATCCAGTGGCGTAGATTCCCGTACGATCCTTGATATGAACGGTGCAGAGAAGCTGCTTGGTAAGGGCGATATGCTATTCTACCCTCAGGGCTATTCCAAACCGGCCCGTGTACAGGGAGCTTTCGTATCGGATAAGGAAGTATCCGATGTGGTGGATTATTTGAAAAATCAGACCCTTGGCAATGTCTATAACAGCTATGCCGAGGATATCGAAGAGAAGATCAAAAATATTGGTTCGTCGAGTGGATCTACCGGAAGCGGATCCGGTGGAGGCAATGACAGAGACGAATATTTTGAGGAAGCCGCACGTTTTATTATTGATAAAGACAAGGCCAGCATCGGCATGTTACAGCGTGTGTTGAAGATCGGCTTTAACCGTGCCGCAAGGATCATGGACCAACTTTGTGAATACGGTGTGGTCGGTGAGGAAGAAGGCACAAAGCCCAGGAAGATACTTATGAGTATGGAACAGTTCGAGCAACTGTTGGAGGAAATCTGACAAAGACCCGGAACTGTCTGAATAAACGGAGGGAAAAAGGACATGAAAACAGATATTCAAATCGCACAGGAAGCAGTAATGGAGCCCATTACCAAGGTCGCCGGAAGTCTGGGAATCGATGCAGACGATCTGGAACTTTACGGAAAATACAAGGCAAAGCTTTCCGAAGAATTTTTAACTAAGATTCAGGATCGACCCAACGGAAAACTGATTCTGGTAACAGCCATCAATCCCACTCCCGCGGGAGAGGGCAAGACCACGACAACGGTCGGTCTGGGGGAAGCATTCGGCAGAATGGGAAAAAAGGCTGTCATTGCTCTCAGAGAGCCATCCTTAGGCCCCTGCTTCGGTATCAAGGGAGGAGCTGCCGGCGGCGGTTACGCACAGGTAGTACCCATGGATGAACTGAATCTGCATTTTACCGGTGATTTTCATGCCATCACATCTGCCAATAATCTGCTGGCCGCCCTTTTGGACAACCATATCCAGCAGGGGAATGAACTGGGGATTGATACCAGACAGATTGTCTGGAAGCGTTGCGAAGATATGAATGACAGAGTCCTTCGTAATATCGTGGTAGGACTGGGGAACAAGACAGACGGTTTCGTCAGAGAGGATCATTTTGTCATTACCGTGGCCAGTGAGATCATGGCAATCCTGTGTCTTGCAGACGATATGAAGGATCTGAAGGAACGTCTTTCCAAGATTGTTGTAGCTTATAACTATCAGGGAGAACCGGTGACCGCAGGACAGTTAAAGGCGGTTGGAGCTATGGCAGCTCTGTTAAAGGATGCGATCAAACCCAACCTGATCCAGACCTTAGAACATACTCCTGCACTGGTACACGGTGGCCCTTTTGCTAACATCGCTCATGGATGTAACTCCGTAAGAGCCACCAAGGCAGCCATGAAGATGGCAGATTATTGCATCACGGAAGCAGGCTTCGGTGCCGATCTGGGTGCGGAGAAGTTCTTCGATATAAAGTGCCGCAAGGCAGGGCTTACTCCTGATGCGGTAGTACTGGTTGCAACTATCCGTGCACTGAAATATAACGGCGGTGTGGCGAAGGCCGATCTGGGTGCGGAGAACCTGGAAGCATTGAAAAAGGGTATCGTGAACATGGAGAAGCATATTGAGAATCTGCAGAAATATGGTGTACCTGTTGTGGTTACTCTGAATTCTTTTATTACAGACAGCGAGGCAGAGACCGCTTACGTCAGGGAATTCTGTGAGACAAGAGGCTGTGAGTTCGCTCTCTCCGAAGTATGGGAGAAGGGCGGCGAGGGCGGCATCGCTTTAGCCAAAAAGGTATTAAAAGCATTGGAAAAAGAGAATCATTTCCATGTATTATATGAGGATGAATTATCTCTTCAGGATAAGATCACAAAGATCGCCAGAGAGATCTACGGAGCAGACAGGGTGAACTTTGCACCGGCGGCAGCAAAACAGTTAAAGCGACTGACGGAGCTGGGCTTCGGTAACTTGCCGGTATGTATGGCGAAGAATCAGTATTCCCTGTCGGATGATCCCACGCTGTTAGGAAGACCCTCCGGCTTTGAATTAAACGTAAGAGAAGCTTATGTATCTGCCGGTGCCGGTTTTGTCGTAGTGCTCACCGGTGCGGTCATGACCATGCCGGGACTGCCCAAGGCACCCGCTGCCTACAATATTGACGTGGATGACAACGGGAAGATCACCGGATTATTCTAGTAAGGAGGACAAGTGTCCTATGGCACAGTTAATAGACGGAAAAGCAATTTCCGCACAGATCAAAGAGGAAGTAAAAGAAAAAGTTGCTGCTTTAAAAGAGCAAGGGTGTGAAGTGGCTCTTGCAGTGATTCAGGTAGGAGCCGATCCAGCTTCTTCCGTATATGTTCGGAATAAGAAAAAAGCATGTGAATATGTGGGGGTTCGTTCTCTGGCGTATGAACTTCCGGAGGAGACCACAGAAGAAAAGCTGCTGGAGCTGATCCGGGAACTGAATGACAGAACAGATGTGAACGGCATTCTGGTGCAGCTGCCGTTACCCAAACACATCGATGAGGAAAAGGTACTGGATGCTATTTCTCCCTTAAAGGATGTGGACGGCTTCCATCCGCAGAATGTCGGTGCTCTCTGTATTGGCAAGCCAGGTTTCGTGTCCTGTACTCCGGCGGGTGTGATCCAGCTTCTGAAGAGATCCGGGATTGAAATCGCCGGAAAGGAATGTGTGGTGATCGGCAGAAGCAATATTGTCGGCAAGCCCATGGCACTGCTTTTACTTCGAGAGAACGGTACGGTGACAATTGCTCACAGCCGAACGAAGGATCTGAAAGAAGTGACAAAGAGAGCGGATATTCTGGTGGTAGCTGTCGGCAGACCGAAGATGATCACAGCGGAATATGTAAAGGAAGGGGCTGTTGTTATTGACGTGGGAATTCACCGCAATGCAGAGAACAAATTGTGCGGCGATGTGGATTTTGACAGCGTAGAACCGCTATGCAGCGCCATTACTCCGGTCCCCGGAGGGGTAGGCCCCATGACCATAGCCATGCTGATGAACAACTGTCTGGAATCTGTAGTTTTGCAGGCAGCAAGAGGATAATTGTATGAAATGTCCGAATTGCGGAGCAGAGATGGAGGAAGGAAAACTTTACTGCGAACATTGCGGTGAAGACATCCATATCGTACCTGATTTTGAACCGGAAATTGAATACAATATGGCACAGACGTTGAACAATATCGCAAAAGAGATGGCACCGGATACGGAGCCGGAGGAGACGGATTCTTCCACAGATACCGCGGAACTTCAGGACTGGGATGAATCTACGGATGAACCTTTGGCACATCCGTTCCGTTGGAAATTTATCGTGCTTTTACTGGTGCTTACAATGGTGGCGGTGGTATGTACGGGAACCGGAATCTCTTATTCCCATTATCATTCCGTAGAATACCAGACGAAATGCGCAAGGAATTATGTGGCAGAGGGAGAATACGACCAGGCAGTTACTTGTTACAACCGTGCATTGGAACTGGATCCCGATAATATTACACTTAAATTCGAACTGGCGGATATCTATTTTCAGAAGAATAACAAGATGGAATATGAGTATCTGCTGCGGGAGATCGTGACGGATGGAAAGGCAACTTCCGAACAGTTAGAGAGCGCCTATGGGAAACTGATCGCCATTTACGCTGCCAGAGAAGATTATAAGACCATTAATGATCTGTTGCAGAATTGCGGGAATGTCAATATTATGAGCAAGTACCAGAGCTATATGGCAATGGAACCGGAATTCAGTCTGCAGGAGGGGTATTACACCAGCATCCAGCCGTTAAAGCTGACTACCTTCGGGACCGGCAGTATTTATTACACCATGGACGGCAGCGAGCCGGGAGAGTACAGTTCTCTGTATACGGCACCGATTCTGTTAGAAAGTGGCGACTACTGTATCAAAGCGGTGTATATCAATGAGAATGACATCAGCAGCAAAGTGGTAACCAAAAATTATCACATTGAAATTGAACAGTTAAGTACACCGGATGTAACGGCAGTCAGTGGAGATTATGAATTCCCGATCAATATTGAAGTAACAGACGGGGAAGATGTCTATTACACGACGGATGGTACGGATCCGACACAGAATTCGACTGTATATGATGGACCGATTCCCATGCCCCTTGGTAAATCCGTATTCCGTTTTATCCGGATCGCGGAAGGCCGTAAGAGTGAGATCGTGGAGAGAAGCTATAATCTGGTCATGAACACAGAGTTTACCCCGGAAGAAGCGGTGCAAAAGATTGTGGAATACGCACTGCAGAACGGTAAAATACAGGACGAATCCGGTAGCTTTGATGAATCCGGTGCTGCGTATCTGTACCAGTATCAATATGTGACCAATATTAATAAAATTGATGATTTTTATGTGATCGCGGAGATTTACAGAGGAGCTGACGGTACAGTTACCAGAACAGGCAATCTGTTCGCGGTCAATGCCTATACCAGAGAGCTCTGGAAGCTGCAGACGGACGAGAGCGGCCGCCGTTATACACTGGTGACTGTTTCAGCTATATAAATTCTATTAATCCTAACAGAAGGGACGGAAAAGAGAAATGTATAAGATCGTAAAAAAACAGGAGCTGACAACCAACATCTATCTGATGGAGGTAGAAGCAAACAGAGTGGCAAAGACCTGTGAACCCGGTCAGTTTGTCATCGTAAGAATGGACAGTGAGGGAGAACGCATTCCTCTGACCATCTGTGATTACAACAGAGAAAAGGGAACCGTGACCATCGTGTTCCAGACCGTAGGTGCCGGTACGAAACTCATGGCACAGTTGGAAGAAGGAGAATACTTCCATGACTTTGTAGGACCTTTAGGATGTTCTTCCGAGCTGGTAGAACAGCCTCTGGACGAAGTAAAGGCAAAGAAGATCCTCTTCGTGGCAGGTGGTGTCGGTGCAGCTCCCGTATATCCTCAGGTGAAATGGCTGCATGAGCATGGAATTGCTGCCGATGTTATCGTAGGAAGCAAGACCAAAAATCTGCTGATCCTGGAAAAAGAGATGGAAGCGGTTGCCGGCAATCTTTATGTGACTACCGATGACGGATCCTACGGAAGAAGCGGTATGGTAACCCAGACCATCAAGGATCTGGTAGCGGAAGGCAAAAAGTACGATCTGTGCATCGCTATCGGCCCCATGATCATGATGAAATTCGTATGTCTCCTGACCAAGGAACTGGAGATTCCCACCGTAGTCAGTCTGAACCCCATTATGGTCGATGGAACGGGAATGTGCGGTGCCTGTCGTGTCACTGTCGGCGGCAAGGTAAAATTCGCCTGCGTAGACGGTCCCGAATTCGACGGACACGAAGTAAACTTTGATGAGGCAATGAGACGTCAGCAGATCTACAAGACCGCAGAGGGTCGTGCAATGTTAGCCCTGGAAGAGGGAGATACCCATCACGGCGGCTGCGGCAACTGCCAGTAGTTCTACTGCAAACGTGTGAAGACGATAAATCAGAAAGGCATGGTTAAATAAAATGGATGTATTAAAAAGAATTCCTGTCAGAGAGCAGGATGCAAAGGAACGTGCTACCAACTTCAAAGAGGTGTGTCTCGGATATAACAAAGAAGAAGCAATGGAAGAGGCTTCCCGCTGCATTAACTGTAAAAATGCACAGTGTGTAAAGGGCTGTCCCGTAGCGATCCAGATCCCTCAGTTTATTGAACAGGTGAAGAACGGCAATATCGAAGAAGCATATCGTATCATCAGCGAATCCAGCGCACTTCCCGCTGTCTGCGGTCGTGTATGCCCCCAGGAAAGCCAGTGTGAAGGAAAATGTATCCGTGGCTTCAAGGGGGATCCCATCTCTATCGGTAAGCTGGAGCGTTTTGTAGCTGACTGGGCAAGAGAAAACGGCATCAAACCTACACCGGCAGCACAGAAGAACGGTAAAAAGGTAGCTGTTATCGGCTCCGGTCCCGCAGGTCTGACTTGTGCCGGAGATCTGGCAAAGATGGGTTATGATGTTACCATCTTCGAGGCACTGCATGAGGCAGGCGGTGTACTGGTATACGGTATCCCTGAGTTCCGTCTTCCCAAGAGCGGCGTTGTGGCAAAAGAGATCGAAAATGTAAAATCTCTCGGTGTTCATATTGAAACCAACGTAGTGGTAGGTAAATCCGTGACCATTGATCAGTTGATGGACGAAGAGGGCTTCCAGGCCGTATTTATCGGTTCCGGTGCAGGACTTCCGAAGTTCATGGGTATCCCCGGCGAGAATGCCAACGGTGTATTCTCTGCCAATGAGTACCTGACCAGAAGCAATCTGATGAAGGCGTTTGATCCCGATTCCAGAACA
Source organism: uncultured Lachnospiraceae bacterium (assembly GCA_945929965.1). Taxonomy (GTDB): domain Bacteria; phylum Bacillota; class Clostridia; order Lachnospirales; family Lachnospiraceae; genus Acetatifactor. The sequence goes on along the minus strand of CAMEOT010000009.1, from coordinate 46,931 downwards.
CCTATCATGCATGGTAAGAAGGTAGCTGTGGTAGGCGGCGGTAACGTGGCTATGGATGCTGCAAGAACCGCACTTCGTCTGGGTGCTGAGGTACATATTGTATACCGCAGAAGCGAAGAGGAGCTTCCTGCCAGAGTGGAAGAAGTACATCATGCAAAAGAAGAAGGCATCATTTTTGATCTGCTGACCAATCCTATAGAAATCCTGTCCGACGATAAGGGCTGGGTGACCGGCATGAAGTGCATCCGCATGGAACTGGGCGAGCCCGATGAGAGCGGCAGACGTCGTCCCGTGGAAATACCCGGATCCGAATTCGTGATGAAGTTAGATACCGTGATCATGTCTTTAGGTACCTCCCCGAATCCTCTGATCTCTTCTACCACCAAGGGACTGGATACCAATAAGTGGAAGTGCATCATTGCGGATGAAAATAACGGCAAGACCACCAAGGAAGGTGTCTATGCCGGTGGAGATGCGGTAACAGGAGCAGCTACCGTTATTCTGGCGATGGGAGCAGGCAAGGCAGCTGCCAAGGGTATTGATGAATATCTGAGTGTGAAATAATTACCCCGCATCCGGTCACAGGACCGGACGGAATGGAGGTTTACATGGTAAGACATATTGTTATGTGGAGTCTGGAAGGTAATCTGACCTCCCAGGAAAAGAAAGCAGCCGCCGAGAAGATCAAGGCACTTTTAGAACCCATTAAGGAAAAAGTACCCGGTGCCGTGAAGGTGGAAGTAATCATAAATGGACTGGACAGCAGCAACCGGGATGTGGCACTGATCTCTGATTTTACAGATACAGAGGCACTGGCGGCATATCAGGTGCATCCGGATCATCTGGCAGCAAAAGAATATATTGGATCCGTGGCAGGAGGAAGAGCCTGCATGGATTACGAATATTAAGGATGGTGTTAGCATATGGCATGGTGTCCGAAATGTAAAAATGAATATCGGGAAGGAATCACCGTATGTCCCGATTGCGGAGAAACACTGGTAAGTGAGGAAGAACTGACGGATTTTACTTCCGTGCTGTTCGGTGAACAGGATGAGATGGAGAAGTTAAAAGACTTCCTTACATACAATGGAGTGGAAAAAAGTAAACTTGTTTATGACGAGACAGAGCAGGTCTATGAACTGTTTGTAGATGCAAAGGACGAGAAAAAGGCGAAGACCATCGCCAGAGTTTTCTTAGAGCAGCAGGAAAAGGAACGCAAGGAGAATGCCGCCGAGGAAGAAGCAGCGGTAGACGAATTCCTGATGCCGGACGGAGATGAAGCATCGGAAGAAAAGCCAAATTCTGTGGAACTATTGAAAGCCGCATCCACACAGGGTGGTCTGACTTATATGAACAGTGGTGCCAAAGCAGAGGAAAACAGATCCTCTGCCTGGGTACTGTTAATTGTGGGTGTTTTGGGAATCTTGGTGATGGCCCTTGGAATTGCAGGAGTATTACCCTTTAACATCGGGAACCCATACATGTTCTACGGGGTCATGAGTGCTGTATTTATCCTCTTCATTGTTATGGGCGTGGTGTCCATGCGTAATGCAAAGCTTTTCGAGAAAAAGGCAGAGTCCGAGAACTCTCTGGTAGATACCTTGCTTAAATGGAGCGAGGGAAACCTAACTGCGGAAAAAATCGACGCGCAGATCGAAAATGCAGCAGATACTCCCGAAGAAGCCCTGTATTATAAGAGATTTGAAGTCATCCGCAACCAGATAAACCATCAGTTCATGAATTTGGACCAGCAGATGCTGGAGAATCTCATTGACACGAAGATCTACGAACAGATCTTCCCGGATACTGACGGAGCAGAGGAAGAATGATCAAAATATCCATCATATGTGTAGGGAAGATCAAGGAGAAATTTTTCCGTGATGCCATTGACGAATACAGCAAACGGCTGAGTCGTTACACGAAGTTGAACATTATCGAAGTGGCGGATGAGATGACACCGGATGGAGCAAGCACTGTTCTGGAAGATCAGATCCGTGAAAAAGAGGGAGCCCGCATTTTTGCAAAGTTGCCCCAGGATGCTCTGATCGTGACACTGGAGATCGCCGGCAAAAATTATTCTTCCGAAGAATTTGCAGCATGGATCGAGGACTGCAGTGTCCGTGGAAAAAGCCACATCTGCTTTGTCATCGGTGGCTCCTTAGGACTGCACAATAGCGTCTGCAAAAGGGCGGATCTGGCACTCAGCTTTTCCAAAATGACATTTCCTCACCAGCTGATGCGTGTGATCCTGTGCGAACAGATCTATCGGGCGTTCCGGATCATTCAGCACGAGCCTTACCATAAGTAAAAGTTTTGTAACTATTTTAAACAAGAGTGACGAAAATATGACAAAAAAACAACGTGCATTAGAAATCATAGAACGTCTGAAAAAAGAATATCCGGATGCCGGATGCACTCTGGATTACGATCAGGCATGGAAGCTGCTTGTCAGCGTCCGCCTCGCGGCCCAGTGTACCGATGCCCGGGTAAATATCGTAGTGGAGAAGCTTTACGAGAAATTTCCGGATGTGGATGCCCTGGCGGATGCTCCGGTGGAAGAGATCGAGGCAATCGTAAAGCCCTGCGGCTTAGGTCACAGCAAGGCGAGAGATATCAGCGCCTGCATGAAGATCCTTAGGGATAAATATCAGGGGAAAGTGCCGGATGACTTTGACGAGCTGCTGTCTCTGCCGGGAGTAGGCAGGAAAAGTGCCAATCTGGTCATGGGGGATGTCTTCGGTAAGCCTGCCATTGTGACAGACACCCATTGCATCCGCCTGGTGAACCGTATGGGACTGGTAGAAGGCATCAAGGAGCCTGCCAAGGTGGAAAAGGAGCTGTGGAAGATCATTCCGCCCAAGGAAGGCAGTGACTTCTGCCACAGACTGGTATATCACGGAAGAGAGGTATGTACTGCCAGAACCCATCCCTATTGCGAGAAATGCTGCATCAGTGATATCTGTAAAAAAGTCGGTGTATAAGAGTTGGTGGTAATGTTGCCGCAGACAGGAGGAAGCCTATGAGAATGTATGACATCATCATGAAAAAGAGAAACGGTGGAGAGCTATCCAAAGAAGAGATCCGCTTTTTTATTGAAGGCTACACAAAGGGAGAGATACCGGATTACCAGGTGTCTGCTCTGATGATGGCAATTTATTTTCAGAAGATGACGGAGAGTGAGACTTACGAACTGACCATGGCCATGGCACACAGCGGGGAGATGCTGGATCTGTCCAAAATCCACGGCTGTAAGGTAGACAAACACAGTACCGGCGGCGTGGGTGACAAGACTTCTCTGGCACTGACTCCCATGGTGGCTGCCTGCGGAATCCCCGTAGCCAAAATGAGCGGCAGAGGACTGGGACATACCGGCGGAACCATCGACAAGCTGGAGAGCTTCCCCGGATTTACCACAGCACTTACCGCAGACCGCTTTATTGAAAATGTCAATAAGATCGGGATCGCCATTATGGGACAGACGAAAGACCTGGCACCGGCAGATAAAAAGCTGTATGCCCTGCGGGATGTGACGGCCACCGTGGACAATATGTCCCTGATTGCCAGCTCCATCATGAGCAAGAAGCTGGCAGCCGGTGCGGATGCCATTGTGCTGGATGTCAAGACCGGCAGCGGTGCTTTTATGAAGAGTCAGGATGATGCATTTGCCCTGGCGGAAGAAATGGTCAAGATCGGTAAAAATGCAGGCAGACAAACCATTGCCGTAGTCTCGGATATGGATCAGCCGCTGGGGCGTGCTGTGGGAAACGCTCTGGAAGTAAAAGAAGCCATTGCAACCCTGCGGGGAGAAGGACCGGAGGATTTTAGAGAACTCTGCATGGTACTGGGCAGTCAGATGCTGCTTGCCGGTGGCAAGGTGGAGAATGCCGAAGAGGCAAGAGGAATGCTTACTAAAGTCATCGAAGACGGCAGTGCCTTACGGAAATTGGAACAGTTCGTGGAAGCCCAGGGTGGTGACCCGTTGGCAGTAACGAACCCCGAACTCCTTCCTAAGGCATCGATGGTAGTGCCTGTCTGTGCGGACAGAGACGGTTTCGTGGGAAGAATTGCCTGCGAAGACATTGGTATCTGTTCCCTGCTGTTGGGCGGAGGAAGAGAGACCAAGGAAAGTACGATCGACCTGTCGGTAGGTATCGTATTAGAGAAGAAAAAAGGAGATGCTGTGAAAAAAGGCGAGGTTCTCGGGTATCTTCATGCGAATGATGAACAACGTCTGAAAGCGGCAAAGGAGAAATTCTTAAATGCTTACAGTATTACCGACAGCTGCCCCAAAAAGGAGCCTCTGATCAAGGGAATTTTGCAGTAACATATTTTGGTGCTCTTCGTCATATAGTTTTATATGAAAATGAGAAGAGCACAACAGCAAAAAGAAAAATGGATCAATTCCCTGCAGCTTCCCAAGGATGTCTGTATGGGAGCGCTGCGCGTGACACTTACCGGCAACTGTGAAGTCTGGATCGAGAATTACAGAGGGATTTTGGAGTATACCGGTGAACGGATCCTGTTGCAGGCGAAGACCTGTCAGGTGTGCCTGGAGGGAAGCCGGCTTTCCATCGACTATTATACCAATGAAGATATGAAGATCAGCGGAAATATCAGTACGCTACGCTATTTATAGATCATTACTGGTAAACGGAGGTCGTCTGGAAATGACGGAATGGATCAAACGTCTGCAGGGATATGTGAAAATTCGTGTATGGGGATTTGCACCGCAGCGGTTTATCAATCTGTGCAGTAATAAGGGTGTATTACTGTGGAACATTGAAAAGCAGGATGATATTTATACGATGTGTGTCAGTCTGAAAGCTTTTTATCAGCTGCGTCCCATCGCCAGAAAAACAAAAGTAAGGGTAGTCATATCGGGAAGATGTGGACTACCTTTTTTAGTGCCCGGAATGCTTAGAAGAAAGGCTTTTTTTGCAGGCTTTTTTCTGACAGCAGCGTTTTGGATACTATCTTCTTTTTTCATATGGGATATCCGAGTCTTCGGGAACTTACAGGTGACGGAGGATCTGTTTTTTAAGTTTCTGGAACAGGAAGGAGTACATACCGGAATGTGGAAAAGCAATCTGGACATCGGTGAATTGGAAAAACAGATCCGCCGCAATTTTCCACAGGTCACATGGACCTCCGGACGGCTGGACGGAGTACGTCTATTGATTGAACTGAAGGAAAATGATATGCCGGTACCGGAAGAAACAGCAGCAGATCCTAAGACAGGCAGGGATCTGGTATCTCAATATGATGGTGTGATCACGGAGATGATCGTTCGAAGCGGTGTGCCAAAAGTAACCACCGGCAGTGAAGTGGCAAAGGGTGATATCTTGGTAGAAGGCAGGATTCCCATATATGCGGAGGATGGAACCGTAAGAGAATACCGGCCGGTAGTATCGGACGCCGATATCCGGATGGAACATACCGGTACTTTCGAGGCATATCTGCCGGCGGATTATATCCAAAAAAAGTATACAGGGAGAGAAAAAACGTACTATTTTCTTCATTTCGGAGACAGAGAGTGGAGCCCGAAGGTAAAATCCGGGTATTTGCAATACGACAGCATTCGTGACACCTGTCCGGTAAAAGTACTGGAATACCTGAATATTCCCTGTACACTTGGCAGAACCACCTATCGGGAGTTTCAAAAAACAGAATATTCCTATACGGCACAGGAAGCAAAAGCTGTTTTACAGAAAAAAATATTGGACTTTCTCGAAAGTTTAGACGAAAAAGGGGTACAAATAATCTCGAAAGATGTTAAAATAGAAACAAAGTGCGCCGGATGGACTGCTCACGGAGAACTGATATTACGCGAGGCGGCGGGAGTGCTTACAGATTCCGTACCGGATGTGGTCGAAGATCTGCGTACGGAAGATACTGACGGAAATGAGGAATAAGACATAAATGGGTGTGACAGCAATCAGTTTTGAGATGGATACGGAACAGATGCGTAAGATATTCGGCATGCAGGATGCCTATATCAAGAAGCTGGAACAGGATTTTCAGGTGACTATCGTGGATCGTAACGGCAGCGTCGTGATCAACGGGGAGGAAGAGAATGCTTTGAAGGCATCCCGGGTATTAAAACAGTTGACTGCCCTGTCGGATCATGGCAATGAGATTGAAGAACAGAGTGTGGATTATGCCATTGAAATGGGAAAAGAAGATCAGGAAGATAAACTGATGGAAATGGATGCGGACTGCATCTGTCACACCATCAGCGGAAAACCGATCAAACCCAAGACCTTGGGACAGAAAGCTTATGTGGATGCCATCCGCAAGAATATGATCGTATTCGGACTGGGACCTGCCGGTACCGGTAAGACTTATCTGGCCATGGCCATGGCGATCACAGCATTTAAAAATAACGAGGTCAGCCGTATCATACTGACCAGACCTGCCATTGAAGCCGGTGAAAAGTTAGGATTTTTGCCCGGAGACCTGCAGAGTAAGGTAGACCCGTACCTGCGTCCGCTATATGACGCGCTGTACCAGATCATGGGTGCTGAGAGCTTTGCCAAAAATATGGAAAAAGGTCTGATAGAAGTGGCACCTCTTGCTTATATGAGAGGCCGTACTCTGGACAATGCCTATATTATCCTGGATGAAGCGCAGAATACCACCCCTGCGCAGATGAAAATGTTCCTGACCCGTATCGGGTTTGGCTCCAAGGTGATCGTAACCGGTGACTCTTCCCAGAAGGATCTTCCCGTGGGAGCAAAGTCCGGTCTGGATGTGGCGACGAGAGTCCTTAAAAATATTGACGACATTGCTTTCTGTAATCTGACCAATAAGGATGTGGTTCGACATCCGCTGGTACAAAAGATCGTCAAGGCATACGATGATTATGAAGCCGGGAACAAAAGAAGCCCTAAGTTAAAGCATACGGACAAGGGAAAAAGATAAGTATGAAAACGGAAAACAAAAACGGTCTTTTGGTATTTCTGCTGCCGGAACTTCTGACAGTTTTGGCGGGAAGTGCCGGGGTTTACGGGCTGGGGATTATTGCCAGACAATTATCGGCGGAAAATGCATTGCGGGATGCGGTGATGACAGCGCTGGGATTTGCTGTGGCAGGTTTTTTCCTTCGAAGGGAGACCCTGGACGATCATTTGGATTATGATAATGCAGATCATCCGATCCGGTTTTGGATCGTGGTCTGGTGCTGCCTTTTGTTTTCTCTGGCATGCGTTTTTTTGCCAGCGGGAGGATGGCCGTTCCCTGCGGTGTTTGTAGTATTATCGTTATTTGGCAATCTCCCTGTGGGAATTCTGTTTTCCTCAGTGTTTTTAATGATTGCTGCGTTTGAAGGACAGTCTGCCGGTATTTTCTTTTTGTATTTTATCAGCGGCATTTTTGCAGCCTGTCTGTTTCAGCATCTGGAAGAGGAATTTTCCATTGCGGTACCCTTATTTTTATCCCTGTTGTGTCTGCTTTTGTGTGAAACGGCCAATATTGTATTGCTGACCAATGAACATCTTACGCTGGAACAATTCCTGGTACCGGCGGCGAATCTGATCATCTCGGGAATCCTGCTTTTGGGAATACTGAAAATCTTCTCGGGAATGGTGGTCTACAAGGACAGGGTGCGGTATCTTGATCTGAATGACACGGAGAACCAGACGCTTTCCCAGTACCGGAAAACGGATCGTGCAGAGTATTTTATCTGTATACATACGGCGTATTTCTGCGAGCGTATTGCCGTCAAACTGGGAATGGACAAGGAGGCACTGAAGTGTGCGGGTCTATACCATAAAAAGTGTTGGGATCAGATGACAAAAGATGGCGTGGAATTCCCGAAAGGGGCTCGGACGATTCTGGAAGAATACATAACGAACAAAAATTATCACCACAGAGAGACAGTGGTATTGTATTGTTCCGATGCGATTGTCAGTGCGGTTTTGTTACTGCTTCAAAAGGAACCTGACAAGAAGCCGGATTATGACCAGGTCATTGATAAGATATTTGAACGCATCTGGCAGAAAGAAATCGTCAGTGAATGCGATATGACGCTGCGTGACTGGAAACGGATGCAGAAGATATTTAAGGAGGAGAAACTGTATTATGACTTTTTACGTTGAAAATGAGACCGGGGAGAGCTTTTCCGAAGGGACAGAGGCGTTCCCTGTGGAGGATACGGTAGAAAAGGTAGCATGTGCTGTACTGGATATGGAAGGCTGCCCTTATGAGGTACAATTAAATGTGCTGCTCACCGATAACGACGGCATTCACGCATACAATAAGGAATACCGTAACATTGACAGGGAGACGGATGTGCTGTCTTTCCCCAATCTGGACTTTGACAGACCCGGTAATTTTGAGATCTCCGAAGACAGAGAGGCAGATTATTTTGATCCGGATACGGGAGAACTGATTCTGGGAGATATTATTATCTCCGTGGATCGCATAAAGGAGCAGGCAGAGAGCTACGGACACAGCAGAAAAAGAGAATTTGCGTTCCTGGTAGCCCACAGTATGCTGCACCTGTGCGGATATGACCATATGGAAGAAGACGAAGCAAAGGTAATGGAGGCTAAGCAGGAGCAGGTTCTTTCATCCCTTGGAATTACAAGAGATTAAAAAGGGCGTGTAATACACGTAGAGGTAACCGAAATGAATCAGGTAGAGGTAAAAAGAAAACAGATACAATTTTTAGCATATGCGCTGGCGGTGATCAATGTCTGGGTATTCGGAAGGAAACTTGGCAATAACGGGCTGGCTTATCTTACGGCGGCTTTGTTGGTGTTTGCATTTTTCTGGATCTTTACGGGGAAGAACATTCCGGACCGGATGGGGAAGCTTCTTCGCGGAAGAAGTGCCAAGGGACAATATAAAAATGTATCGAAAATACGTAGAAATATGATGCTGTTCCAGATGGCTGCCGGACTTTTAGCGGCGTTATTTTGTGCAGCTGTTGGATATACGGTATTGGAAAAGGTATTTCGCATCCCCTACGGCAGTATGATCTTATGGATTCTTTGCCCTGCGTTATTTTTCAGATGCATTCAATCCGTGTTTCTCGGATGTTTCCAGGGGGAAGGATCGGAGATGCCCTCCGCTGTGTCTTGTGTGCTTCGTCAGGTATTTTATCTGGGACTTGGTCTTTTATTCTTAGGAATCTTCGGCAATTACGGAGAAAAAGTAAGTCTTCTTCTGAAAAGGGATGATTTCACGGCAATGTACGGAGCCATGGGGGTGGCTTTGGGTATTCTGATCTCGGAGCTTTTAGTGACGCTGTTTTTATTCGTGATCTACCGGGGCAGCATGTCTGGAAGAAGAGAGAACGAGAACGGGATGAAGGGAACCGACAGCTTTGCGGGGCAGATCGGATCTCTGTTTCCTGGAATCGGCGGAGATATTTTAAGACAGCTTCTTTTCCTGCTGCCGTTATGGCTGGGACTCATTCTGTTTCAGAGACAGTCGCAGGATATTTATGCATCTGCAGAACAATACGGAGTGTTTACCGGAAGATATCTGGTGACGCTGCTTTTCCCCACGTCGATATTGTATGCGGGAATGCTGTCTTGTATTGCCAGGACCTGTGCTCATTTTAAGAAAAAAGAAGACCGGTTTGCAAAATCCGTGTTTCAGGCAGGTATGCAGGGTGTTTTCCTTCATGGAATGTTTTTTACCATAGTGACCGCTGTGTTGGCATTACCGATTGCCCAGACCCTGGATAACGCCGTCTCCACACAGCTGGCGGATATGTTCGCCAAAGGCTCCTCAATTATTTTATGGCTGCTTTTGCTCCTGTATTGCTCGGAAATCCTTAAGATGACAGGAAAGGGTTATCTTGTCCTTGCAGGATACGGCATTATGGATATTGTTTTTGTGATAGCGGAAACAGTGCTTTTAAATTTGGAAAATGCTGGAAGCTTAAGTATTGTGCTGGGCAGTGTCATAAGTATGGCATGCGGTGCCGTGTTCTTATGTGTGATTGTCTGCCTGCAGATGAAGACCTGGCCGGACGCCCTTAGGAGTCTGGCAATTCCCGTCGGATGTAGTCTTGCCTGCGGTCTGCTGGCGTTCGGGCTGGAGAAGATTATGCTTCCCCATTTGGGAGCAGTGGTGACGGTACTCTTGGAACTGGTGATTACGCTTTTGCTGTACTGGTTTTTGCTTATTATGTTACGATGCTTTAAGGGATCCGATTTTTCCTATATTCCCTGCGGCCGGCTGATGCGTAAGCTTGGGAAAATACTCCGGCTGCTTTAAGACTTTCCCAAAGCGGGTTGGCAGGATGTATATTTTCCAAAAAATAACTGATACTGATACAAAGAAGGAAACATTGACACCATGGATGTGAGGCAGTATGAAATTTGTAAAACGTATCAGCTACTTTTTTGTGGTCCCGGTCTTTTTCCTGGGACTGGGAATATATCTCGGCGTCTGGGGAATCCATTTTTTCTATCCGGGGCTTTGGTATAATATGAATGATACAGCCAAGCCACCGTATACCTCGGAGGAGACGGCGACAGACGAAGAGGACGCTTCCCACTTAAGTGTGGCTGTGGCTTCTTCCGGGGAGACACTGTGCGCGGACACGGAATATGTGCTGGAAGAGACCGATATTCTTAGAGGGACAAGCGTTGAGACTTCCTGGAAGATTCCGCACAAATACATCGGCATGGATCGTGAGAACTTTTTGGAGAGCATGGATCTGTATGCAGAGCATCCGCCGCTTTCGGAGATTGAGAGAGGTTTTGTGGGACTGGAGGTCTTGTCTTTTTCCAGAGAACGGGTTGTGGTCCGCATGGATTACCGGTATGTGCAGCCCAGCGAAAGCTTTTATCTGGCGGTGACGGATCATGAAGTGGTGGTATATTTAGAGGACCGGACCACGGTATATATCAATACGGGAATTGCACTGGAGGATCTGCCGGAGACTTTGCAACTACAGATCATGGACATGCTGTTCGTCCCGGATGAAGAGACATTGTATGATTTTTTGGAAACTTATTCCTCTTAAATAAAGGTGAAACAGATGAAGAAACAGATAGGTGTGATCGGCGGCGGAGCTGCCGGTATGATGGCAGCCATAACTGCGGCAAGAGAAGGCGCCAGGGTGACGATCTTCGAGCGCAATGACCGTGTAGGGAAGAAAATATTGCAGACAGGAAACGGAAAATGTAATCTGGGCAACCGGGCGCTTTCTGTGGAATGTTATCACGGCACAGATTTGCAGTGGATCGGAAAGGCATTGGAACGTTTTGACACAGAAGACACGATCCGGTTCTTCCAGAGCATCGGACTGATGATAAAAGAAAAAAACGGTTATCTCTATCCGGTCTGCGAACAGGCGGCTGCGGTACTGGATGTGCTGCGGTATGAACTGCAGGCTCTCGACGTGGAGATTGTGTTTGCGCGCAAGATCATTAAAGTGGAACGGATGGATTCCGGAAAACTGCTTGTCAGTGACGGGGAAAAAGAGTGGCTGTTGGATGCGGTGATTGTGACCTGCGGAGGAAAAGCAGCTCCTGCCACCGGATCGGACGGCAGTGGTTTTAAGATTGCGAAGAGACTGGGACATACCTGCACACTTACGGTTCCGGCACTGGTGCAGCTGCGCTGTCAGGAGACGGATCTGCTAAAAGGTATCGCCGGGGTCCGGGCGGACAGCGAGATCCGGATTCTGTGTGACGGTGAGGAGGTCTGCAGGGAGCGGGGAGAATTGCAACTGACGGATTATGGCATCTCCGGCATTCCGGTATTCCAGTTAAGCCGCAGTGTGAACTACCGGCTCAGAGAACGCAGAGAATGTGTGGCACAGATTGATTTCCTGCCGGAACTGTCCGAAGAAGAATATCGTAAATTGCAGGAGAGCCGAAAGCTCCTTCAGGGAGACCGGACTGCGGAGGAATTTTTCACCGGTATCTTACATAAAAAGCTGACTTCGACACTGCTAAAACTGGCGGGGATCCGTCTGGCAACGCCCATGCGGGAGATCCCGGAGGAGAAGATTCGCAATTTCTACGGACTTTGCAGGAACTTCAGACTGCATATTACGGAGAGTAATCCCTACGAGAATGCACAGGTGTCCGCAGGCGGAGTTGCGGTAACGGAAGTAAAAGAGACGATGGAATCCATGCGCTGTCCCGGTGTCTATTTTGCGGGAGAGATCTTAGACGTGGATGGCAGATGCGGAGGGTACAATCTGCAATGGGCATGGAGCAGCGGATATCTGGCAGGATATCACGCAGCACAATAACAGGAGTAGAAGGATTATGATCAGACTGAACCAGCTGAAGCTTCCGGTGAATCATACCGAAGCGCAGCTTATGAGTAAGACGGCACAGATCTTACGGATCCAGGAAACGGAGATTGTTGACATAGAGATCGTAAGACAGTCTCTGGATGCCAGAAAAAAGCCGGAGCTTTTCTACAGCTATAGCGTAAATGTGACGGTGAAGAGAGAGGAAAAAGTATATAAGGATGCGGTTCGCAGACTGGGAAAGGCAAATGTAGCGCTTGTGGAAAAGGCAGAGTATCATTTCCCGGAAGGCGGCACGCAGCCGCAGAAACATCCTACGGTGATCATCGGTATGGGACCGGCGGGATTATTCTGTGCCTATTACCTGGCACAGCACGGCTATGCACCGGTGATTTTAGAGCGTGGCGAGGACGTGGATACCAGACAGGCGGATGTGGAAGCCTTCTGGAAGACGGGAAGGTTAAAGCCGGATTCCAATGTGCAGTTCGGGGAAGGCGGCGCCGGAACTTTTTCCGATGGTAAATTAAATACACTGGTAAAGGATAAATATGGCAGAAATACGGAAGTGTTGAAAACCTTTGTTAGTCATGGTGCCGATCCGGCGATTGTTTACCAGGCAAAGCCCCATATCGGTACGGATGTCTTAAGCAGAGTCATAAAAAGCATGCGGGAAGAGATCCTGCGTCTGGGTGGTGATGTTCGTTTTAAGAGTCAGGTGACAGAGATTAAAACGCAGAACGGGCAGGTCACCGGAGTCATCGTAAACGGCAGGGAAGAGATTCCCTGTGAGCAGGTGGTACTGGCTCCGGGACACAGTGCCAGAGATACTTTTGCCATGTTATATGAGAAAAAATTCCCCATGGCGTCGAAACCTTTTGCAGTTGGATTCCGCGTGGAGCATCCACAGAACCTGATCAATAGAAGCCAGTATGGCGCAGAACATGTGAAAGAGCTGGGGGCTGCTGCCTATAAAGTAACGGCGAAGACAAGTTGTGGTAGAGGTGTTTACTCTTTTTGTATGTGTCCCGGAGGCTATGTGGTCAATGCATCCTCGGAACCCGGGAGGCTTGCGGTCAACGGTATGAGTTACAGTGGCCGTGACGGAAAAAATGCAAACAGTGCCATTATTGTTGCGGTGACTCCCGCAGATTACGGCTCCGATCACCCGTTAGCGGGAATTGAATTCCAGCGAAGACTGGAGCAGAGAGCCTACGAATTGTGTGACGGAAAACTTCCGGTTCAAAGGTACGGAGACTTCAGGGAAAAGGTCACCGGAGAACCCCGTAAGATACAGAACGGACCTAAGAATGGCTTGTGGGACAACTTGGAACCGCAGTGCAAGGGAGCGTTTGCATGGGCGGATCTTACGGGGATCCTTCCCAGGGAGTGTAACCAGGCATTCGTGGAAGGAATGGACAGCTTTGATAGGCAGATCCACGGTTTTGCATCCCAGACAGTGATCCTCACGGGAGTGGAGAGTCGGACTTCTTCCCCGGTGCGGATTGAGCGCGATGAAAATTTACAGTCCGGGATCCGTGGGTGTTACCCCTGTGGGGAAGGCGCCGGATATGCCGGAGGAATCACCTCTGCAGCAATGGACGGCATTCGTGTGGCGGAACAGATCGCATCACAGTTTGCTCCGTTACAGCGTTGACGTACGGAGCAAAATAGTATATTATGCAGATAATCCATAGTTTGTATGCAGAAAGGCAATCAATGTGAATAACATAAGGGAACAGATTAAGAACAAGAAAAGAATCGTTATTAAGATCGGTTCTTCTTCTTTACAGCATACTGAGACAGGAGATCTGGATTACATCCGTCTGGAGAAGTTAGTCAGAGAACTCTGTGATATCAGTAATCAGGGGAAGGAAGTCGTGCTGGTGACTTCCGGCGCCATCGCAGTTGGTAAAAAAGCTGTAAATTTAAAAACGATAGAAGGAAAGACCCAGGCAGAAGCCATGGCAGTGAAACAGGCATGCTCCGCCATCGGTCAGGCGAGACTGATGATGGCCTATCAGAAGCTGTTTGCGGAGTATAATCATGTAGCAGCACAGATCCTGATGACGAAAAATACCATCGTGGACAATCTGAACCGCTACAACGCCCACAATACCTTTACCCAGCTGTTGAAAATGGGTGCGATCCCGGTCGTCAATGAAAATGATACCGTAGCGACTTACGAGATCGAGATCGGTGATAACGATACCCTGTCCGCTATTGTAGCGGCGCTGATTGATGCGGATCTTCTGATCCTTCTGTCGGACATTGACGGTCTCTACACCGATGATCCCAGACAGAATCCGGAGGCGGAATTCATCGAACAGGTGGATGAACTTACGGATGAATTCATGAATATGGGTAAAGCTACCACCGGCAGCAATGTAGGTACCGGCGGCATGAATACCAAAATGATCGCAGCGAAGATCGCCACCAGCTCCGATGTGGATATGATCATTGCCAACAGCAGAGACATCGGCGTGCTGCACCGGCTGTTAGAAGGGGAGAACGAAGGTACCCTGTTCGTGGCACACAGGGATGAAGCTTTTGACCTGCCGTGCTTTGTAGAAAATCTACATAAAAAATAAGTGATGAAGATGGATTCGCGATTCCTCCGACAAAAGGAATCGTCTGCAGAATGGAGATTACTATGAATATGGATGAAAGAATAAAGCGCATTAATGAGCTTTATCATAAATCACAAAACGAAGGGCTGACAGACGATGAGAAGCTGGAACAGTCCATATTGTGGCAGGAATATGTAGACAGTATCAAACGTAACATGAAA
Organism: uncultured Lachnospiraceae bacterium; assembly: GCA_945929965.1. Taxonomy (GTDB): domain Bacteria; phylum Bacillota; class Clostridia; order Lachnospirales; family Lachnospiraceae; genus Acetatifactor. Next base: position 31,917 of record CAMEOT010000009.1, on the reverse strand, counting down.
GCACAGTTAGACAACATTGAGATCGTCAGACCGGACGGTTCTGTCGAAAAATTAAAGCCGTCTTATAAAAAGAACAAAAAATAAAGAAAAATGATCAGAGAAGAGAAAAAGTTACTTCGTAAGGAAATATTATCCCGCAGGGATGCCCTGACAGAAGCTGAACGGGAGAGAGGAAAGTTACTCATTACCGAACGGATCCTGGGGCATCAGTGGTATTATCTCTCCAACAGGATCCTTAGTTTTGTAAGCTACGGAAGTGAGATCTGTACTACGGAGATTTTAGAAAATGCCCTGCAGGATGGAAAAGAGGTCTATGTCCCCAAGGTGGAAGGACGGGAAATGCAATTTTACCGAATCCGGTCGCTTACGGAACTGAAGGAAGGCTATAAGGGAATCCGGGAACCGGAGGGAAATACGGAAAGCTATGTGTTCACTTCGGAAAATGCGGCAGGAAGCCTTTTTCTTATGCCGGGAAGTGTATTTGATCCCTTGGGTAATCGCTTAGGGTACGGCGGTGGATTTTATGACCGGTATCTGTCAGACAAAGAAGCCTTAAGACTGCGCAGCATAGCTGTGGGATTTCGCTGTCAGCAGGTGGAAGAAGTACCGGTGGAAGAGACGGATGTAAAGCCTTATCAGGTGATTTTGGTATAAACGCATTGTTTTGGAAAGGCGAAGAAAAATGGCTGAGCTTTTAGAACTGGGGAAGAATGCCTGCGATACCAAATACGTATTGCAGAAGCTGACAACCGAAGAGAAAAATATAGCATTGCAGGCAGCGGCAAAGTATCTGTGTGACAGACAGGAAGAGATCTTGTCCGCCAATGCGTTGGATCTGGAAAACGGCAGAAAGAACGGAATGAATCCGGGACTTTTGGATCGTTTAAAACTTACCGGTGACCGGATCGCACAGATTGCGGAGGGACTTATGCAGATAGCGGCGCTCCCGGACTGCATCGGTGAGACCATGGAGCATTTCGAGCGTCCCAACGGGCTGAAGATCGACAAGGTCAGAGTCCCGCTAGGCGTCATCGGCATTATCTACGAAGCACGTCCCAATGTGACGGCGGATGCCTTCGGACTGTGTTTCAAGACGGGAAATGCCGTGATCTTAAAGGGAGGCAGTGATGCCATCCACTCCAATATCGCTATCGTAAAAGTATTGCAGGATGCGTTGGAAGCCTGTGGGATGCCAAGGACAGCCGTGCAGTTAATTGAGGATACGGACCGTGCAGTCACCGCACAGTTCATGAAGATGAAGGAATACGTGGATGTACTGATCCCCAGAGGTGGTGCGGGACTGATCCGCAGCGTAGTTGAGAACAGCACCATTCCTGTGATCGAGACCGGTACCGGCAACTGCCACGTCTATGTGGACAAGGATGCCGATGTGGACATGGCGGTAAAGATCCTAATGAATGCCAAGACCCAGCGGATTGGTGTCTGCAATGCCTGTGAATCCCTGGTGGTACATCGTGAGATTCGCGACCGGTTTCTTCCGAAAATGGCAGAGACGCTGAAACCCCAAAATGTGGAGCTTCGCGGAGATGAAAGTACCAGAGAGATTCTTACAGACTGTATTCCCGCTACGGAAGCAGATTACGGTACGGAATATCTGGATTATATCCTGTCCATCAAGACCGTGGACAGCGTGGAAGAGGCTATTGCCCATATCAACCGCTATAACACGAAGCATTCGGAATGCATCGTGACGGAAAATGCGGAGACGGCGGAAAAGTTCTTAAACGAAGTGGATGCTGCCTGTGTCTATGTCAATGCATCCACACGTTTTACGGATGGATTTGAATTTGGATTTGGCGCGGAGATCGGCATCAGTACACAGAAACTGCACGCAAGAGGACCTATGGGTCTGAAGGAGCTGACCTCCTATAAATACAAGATCCACGGAAACGGTCAGATCCGTGGATAATGACCTGTGTATTCTCCGGATGTTTTGCCCGGAAATAACTATAAGAGTAGAGGAGAGAGATTATGAAAGAAGTAAACGGAAGCATTTGGCATACCATGAGCACCCAGAGAGTCACTCCCACAGATTTTGTCTGTGTCATTGAGATCTCTAAGGGCAGTAAAAACAAGTATGAACTGGACAAGGAGACCGGTCTTCTGATCCTGGACCGTATCCTGCATACGTCTACCCATTATCCCGCTAACTACGGATTCATTCCCAGAACCTACGGCGACGACGGTGACCCGTTAGACGTATTGTTATTGTGTTCCGAGCCGGTACAGCCCATGACCCTGGTAAGAGCGTATCCTATCGGTGTAATCTCCATGCTGGACAATGGCAAAAACGACGAGAAGATCATTGCGGTTCCTTTCAATGATCCTAATTATAACTGCTACCATGATATTTCCGAGCTGCCCAGTCATGTGGTGGACGAGATGGAACATTTCTTCACAGTATATAAGGCACTGGAGAACAAGACCACTGCAGTCAATGAAAAGGGTAACAGAGAAGAAGCCATCGAAGTCATCAAGAAATGTCTCGATAACTACATTGATACCTTTATCAAGAGCTGGTAAATAATTGATAATTGATTTTCAATAGTCACATAACACCATATTCCTGCGCTGCGGCGTAAGAATATGGTGTTTTTTCATAGGAACTAATGAAAAAAATGTCAAAACCCACTAGATTTTTTTAGGGAAATATGAGAGAATGAACACGACCATTATGATATTATTTTATCAATAGTATTATAAGTACATATTGAAAGGAGATTTCACATGATTTATTCAAAAGAAGTTGAAGAAATGTGTCCCGTTGCACAGGGCGTACATCATGGTTGTGCTCCCATTCCCGAAGAGGCAAAATGGGTGCAGGCAAAAGAAGTTAAGGATATTTCCGGTCTGACTCACGGTGTGGGCTGGTGTGCACCTCAGCAGGGTGCATGTAAGCTGACCCTGAACGTTAAGGAAGGCATCATCCAGGAGGCTCTGGTTGAGACCGTTGGATGTTCCGGTATGACCCATTCCGCAGCTATGGCTGCTGAGATTCTGCCCGGTCTGACCGTTATGGAAGCTTTAAATACTGACCTTGTATGTGATGCAATCAATACCGCTATGAGAGAGCTGTTCTTACAGATCGTATACGGTCGTACCCAGAGTGCATTCTCTGAGGAGGGTCTGCCTGTCGGTGCAGGTCTGGAAGATCTCGGTAAGGGCTTAAGAAGCCAGGTTGGTACTATGTACGGTACTCTGAAGAAGGGTCCCCGTTATCTGGAGATGGCAGAAGGTTATGTAACCGGTATCGCTCTGGACAAGGATGATCAGATCATCGGTTACCAGTTCGTTAACCTCGGCAAGATGACCGACTTCATCAAGAAGGGTGACGATGCCAACACTGCATGGGAAAAGGCTAAGGGCCAGTATGGTCGTGTAGATGATGCAGTTAAGATCATCGATCCCAGAAAACAATAAGATATAGGAGGACAGAAAAAATGGCTTTATTTGAATCATATGAAAGACGTATTGATAAGATCAACGCTGTACTGAACAGCTATGGTATCTCCTCTATCGAAGAAGCAGAGAAGATCACAAAAGATGCAGGTCTGGATGTATACGATCAGGTTAAGAAAATCCAGCCCATCTGTTTTGAAAATGCTTGCTGGGCTTACACTGTAGGCGCTGCAATCGCAATCAAGAAAGGCAGCAGAAAGGCATCTGAGGCAGCTGCAGCTATCGGCGAAGGCTTACAGGCATTCTGTATCCCCGGTTCCGTTGCTGATACCCGTAAGGTAGGTCTTGGTCATGGTAACCTGGGCAAGATGTTACTGGAAGAGGATACCGACTGCTTCTGTTTCCTGGCTGGACATGAGTCCTTCGCAGCAGCAGAGGGTGCTATCGGTATCGCAGAGAAGGCTAACAAAGTTCGTCAGAAGCCTTTACGTGTTATCCTGAACGGTCTTGGTAAGGACGCTGCAAAGATCATTTCCCGTATCAACGGATTTACCTTTGTTGAGACCTCTTATGATCCTTACACCAACACCGTTACCGAAGTAGAGAGAATCGCTTACTCCGAGGGACTTCGTGCTAAGGTTAACTGCTACGGCGCTAACAGCGTTCCCGAAGGTGTTGCTATCATGTGGAAAGAGAACGTAGACGTATCCATTACCGGTAACTCTACCAACCCTACCCGTTTCCAGCATCCCGTAGCCGGTACTTACAAGAAGGAGAGACTGGAAGCAGGCAAGAAATATTTCTCCGTTGCTTCCGGCGGCGGTACCGGACGTACTCTGCATCCCGATAACATGGCTGCAGGTCCCGCTTCTTACGGTTTCACCGATACTCTGGGTCGTATGCACTCTGATGCGCAGTTCGCTGGTTCTTCCTCCGTACCTGCACACGTTGAGATGATGGGTCTGATCGGTATGGGTAACAACCCTATGGTAGGTGCTACCGTAGCTGTTGCCGTATCCATCGAGGAAGCTGCTAAGGCTGGTAAGTTCTAAGCCATCTGATTTTCAGAATTTTTTGACTCCCGATTTTTTCGGGAGTCTTTTTTTCCATAAAATTACTTTGTAATCGAACATGTATTCTGATATAATCATTTACAGAAAGTATTTGAAAGGAGGCATTTATGGAGCAATCATCCCATATTTATATTGCTATGGATCTGAAGTCCTTTTATGCCTCCGTGGAGTGCGTGGACAGAGGCTTAGATCCTCTGAATACGAATCTGGTGGTGGCAGATGCCTCCCGGACGCAGAAGACCATCTGCCTGGCAGTATCCCCCTCCTTAAAAGTCTATGGTATCCCCGGAAGAGCCAGACTGTTTGAAGTAATTTCCAAGGTGAGAGAAGTGAATGCCCTGCGGAAAGTACGGGCACCCGGCGGCAGGTTTTCCGGCAAAAGCACCTTCGCAGATGAATTACAGGAACATCCGGAACTGGAGGTGGGCTTTGTCACGGCAACGCCCCGGATGGTGAGATATCTGGAATACAGTACACAGATCTATGATATATATTTGAAATATATTGCCCCGGAGGATATTCATGTCTATTCCATCGATGAAGTATTCCTGGATGTGACGCAGTATCTGAAGACTTATAAAATGACAGCGGAAGAGCTGGCATCCGCAATCGCTACAGAAATCCTGGAGAAAAAGGGACTGACAGCCACTGCGGGAATCGGAACGAATCTGTATCTGTGTAAGGTGGCAATGGATATCGTGGCAAAGCACATGGAACCGGATGCAAATGGCGTGCGGATCGCAAAGCTGGATGAGATCAGCTATCGGGAACTGCTGTGGGACCATAAGCCGCTGACAGACTTCTGGCGGGTGGGCGCAGGATACCGTAAAAAGCTGGAAGCTGCCGGAATGTTCACCATGGGAGATATCGCCCGCTGCTCCATCGGCGGAGTAAGTGATTACTATAATGAGGATCTGCTGTATGAAATGTTTGGAATCAACGCGGAACTTCTGATCGATCATGCCTGGGGATACGAACCGGTGACCATGGATCTGATCAAAGCTTACCGCCCGGAGACCAACTGTATCAGTTCCGGACAGGTGCTGCATTGTGCTACGGATTTTACCCAGACGAAGATCGTGGTCCGGGAGATGGCAGAGCAGCTGGCACTGGATCTGGTGGAGAAGCAGCTGGTGACGGACCAGATCGTACTGACGGTGGGGTATGACATTGATAACCTGAAGATCCCCGGGATTGCGGATCGTTATCACGGCGAGATCACCGTGGACCGCTACGGCAGAAGTGTACCGAAACATGCCCATGGTACCGGGAATCTTGGAAATATGACCGCATCCGCTGCCAGGATCACAGATACGACCATGGAATTGTATGAACGGATCGTAGATCCCATGTTGCTTGCCCGCAGGATCACGCTGGTGGCAAATCATTTAAAAGAGGCAGACAGTGTGAAGGAGGAGCCGGTCTACGAACAGCTGGATCTGTTTTCCGGAGGACTGTTGTCGGACGATGCACCAAAGGAGGACACGCAGAAGGAAAAGGAACATCTGGAAAAGGAAAAACATCTGCTGGAAGCCATGCTTAGCGTGAAATCCAAATACGGAAAAAATGCTATTTTAAGAGCCGCCGATCTTCAGGAGGGTGCTACCACGATAGACAGGAACCGCCAGATCGGCGGTCATAAGGCATAATAATATGAACGAAAAATATAAAGATATGCTCCATCTGCCCCATCCGGTGTCTGCGACACATCCAAGGATGTCTCTGCAGAATCGTGCCGCCCAGTTTTCTCCCTTTGCGGCGCTTACGGGATACGATGATGCCCTGAGAGAGACCTCCAGACTGACGGAACGCTTTATCGAACTGGATGAGGATAGGAAGCAGGAGATTGACAGACAACTCTATTATATTCACGAACATTTGGCACAAAAGTTTCCGGTGAAGATCACTTATTTTGTACCGGATTCCAAAAAGGACGGAGGCAGTTACCGGACTCTGGAAGGTCATGTTCAGAAAATAGATGAAACAGCCAGGAAAATTCGCATGAACGATACAGAGATTCCGATAAATAAGATTTATCAGATAGATTTTACATGATTTTATAAAAATTGCACGTTATAACATCTTATAATGTGAAAATAATACTGGTAAAATATACAAACATCTTGTATAATGTACAGTAATGACTGAGAAAAAAGTCAGGAAAATGAGAGAGGGAGGAAGACCAAATGTACTTTTGTAAAAATTGCGGCGAGCCTTATATGACGGACGAAGCTGTGATGTGCGTAAAGTGCGGAGTAGCCAAAGGACAGGGCAATAATTACTGCCATAACTGCGGAAAGCCTTTAGCACCGGATGCAACGGTGTGTTTGAATTGTGGCGTTGCCAATAAGCAGGCACCGGCAGCGGATGCCAAATCCAAACTGGTAGCCGGACTGTTAGGTATTTTCCTGGGATCCTTCGGTGTACATAATTTCTATCTGGGTTATACCGGTAAGGCAGTTACCCAGCTGGTACTTACCATTGTAGGAATCCTTTTATGCTGCGTGGTTGTCGGCGTATTCCTTGTAATGGGCGTAGGCATCTGGGGACTGGTAGAGGGTATCATGATCCTGACCGGCAAGATCGACACCGACGGCAAGGGCAATCCGTTAGCGGATTAGAATAAGAAGTCTGAAGAAGACAGAAAGAGGAAAAAATGGACGGACAGAATTTTGAAAACGAAAACAATGTTACAGTAGATACTACGGCCGCAGAACCTGTACAGGAGGCTCCCGTGGTAGAGCCCGTTAACAATTATCAGGACTATACCGCTAATGTACAGCCTCAGGCAACTGTAGAAGCCCCCAAGGCTGAGAACAAGGAGACCAACGTACTGGCAATTGTCAGCCTGGTACTGGGTATTCTCTCTATCGTTCTCGGATGTTGCACCGGTTGGGTAGGAGCATTGTTCGGAGTCGGCGGTATCATCTGTGCTGTATTTGCCAATAAGCAGGGTAAGACCGGACTGGCAAAGGGCGGACTGATCTGCTCTATCGTAGGTATCGTGCTGGGAATTCTGATCACGATTCTTGCAGTAGTATTTTCTGTTGCAATGATCGGCAGCGGTGCATATGGTGCATATTAAAAAAGGCAGCCTGGAAGACCATCTCTATTTGACGGGATGGATATTCCTGGTACTTGGTTTGACGGGAAGCTTATTATATCTCAAGGCTATCGTACCAATACTGGAAAATACAGGATATACCTGCATCGTCTATCGTCTGTTCGGAATCTATTGCCCGGGATGCGGTGGTACCAGAGCGTTAAACGCCCTTCTTCAGGGACATTTTCTGGTATCGGCCTGGTATCATCCGCTGGTAATATATACGATTATCATTTTCGGAGGATTCATGATAAGTCAGACACTTGCCAGATTACATTTCGGCAGGATAAAAGGCTGGCGTTTTCATGAATGGCATCTGTATACGGCGGTAGCGATCATGATCGGAAATTTTATCCTGAAAAATATTTTGCTTCTCGGTTTTCACATTTCACTTTGACTGTATTTGCAATTTTTTACATATACAGAATATTTTATCGCACAAAAGTGCAGAGGGAGAAAAAATGGATAAAAAAACTACGGGTATTGTTGCGTACATCACTTGGATCGGTTGGATCGTTGCTTTTTGCGCAGGTGACAAGGAGGGAGCTAAGTTCCATCTGAATCAGGCACTGGTTATTTTCTTAGCACAGATCGTTGCAAGCGTTATCCGCGTCATTCCTTATGTAGGTGGCGTTGTAAGCGCAATTCTGAGCATCTTCCTGTTCGTATGCTGGATCATGGGTCTGATCTATGCTTGCCAGGATCAGGAGAAGGAAGTTCCCCTGCTCGGCCAGATCAAGATCTTAAAATAATAAGCTAATAAGTAACAAAAAGCCCCGTGCATTGCACGGGGCTTTTTGTTACTATGCGATTTGAAATTATTCGGCGGAAGAAGCTTCTGTAGTGGTTTCTTCCGTCGTCAGATTGACATCCTCCGGTTGTTCACCATGAAGGAAAGTGATGATGATCTGAATACGCTTGTAAGCTCTGGCGTAATTCTCCTTGGCGTAATCGGCAGTCAGCTGATTGTATCCGCCGTTACTGAAAGCATCATGATAACTCTGCACGGCAGTGGTCATATATTCGCTGGCTTCATCAGCCATGCTTTCCAGATAATCAAATTCCGTAGGAAAATCCAATGCGGCGAAATCCTGAAAATCCTGATCCAACTGATCCAGATATCCCAAAAGTTCATCGGCTGCATTATCGGATTCGGCATCCACGTTGTTGATCGCGGTGTCAATGTCTGAGATCTCGGTACAAAAGGCATCTATCTCTTCTCGAAACTGCGTCAGTTGGGGATCCTTTCCACAGGCGGTAAGAGCCATAGCGGTAAGAAGTCCCGCTGTAATAGCAAGTATTTTGTTTTTCAAAATATTTATCCCTCCAAATCATATAATCCATTTAAAAATTTATCATATTCTGCGGTTTTACGCAACCACATAATGTTAAAACGTCCCCTTTACGAATAAAAGGACAGTGTGGTATGATTAAAAGAATCAAATAACAGGAAAAGAGAACTATGACAAGAGAAGAATTTATTACATTAAGTAAAGATCATATTTTATATTTGGACGGTGCCACAGGATCGAATCTGGTGAAGGCCGGAATGCCTTCCGGTGTCTGCCCGGAACAGTGGATTTTGGAGCATAAGGATGTCATGCTGAAGCTGCAGAAAGATTATGTACAGGCGGGTACCAATATTCTGTATGCGCCTACTTTTACAGCTAACCGCATCAAGCTGGCAGAATATCATCTGGAGAAAAACATGTCCGCCATGATCCATGATCTGGTGGTAATTTCTAAGGAAGCAGCAGCGAGCAGCCCCGGACATACCGTGCTGGTAGCCGGAGATATTACCATGACCGGCGAACAGCTAAAACCCATGGGGAAAATGGAACTGGAAACTCTGATCGATATTTATAAAGAACAGATTCTCTGCCTGGTGGGTGCCGGAGCGGATCTGCTGGTAGTAGAGACCATGATGAGCCTGGCAGAGACCAGAGCTGCATTGATTGCTGCGAAGGAAGTCTGTGATCTGCCGGTGATTGCCACACTGACTTTTGAAGCGGACGGAAGGACATTATTCGGTACGGACGCGAAGACCGCAGCCATTGTACTGGAGAGCCTGGGTGCCAGTGCCATCGGAGCTAACTGTTCCACCGGACCTGCCCAGATGGAGAGCATTATCTCGGATATGGTAACTCATACCAGAATTCCGGTGATTGCAAAGCCCAATGCCGGTCTGCCTTTTCTGGATGAGAACGGTAATACCTGCTACAACATGGAGGCGGAAGAGTTCACTGAGGAGATGGAAGTACTGGTAAATGCCGGCGCTACGATCTTAGGCGGCTGTTGCGGTACCACACCGGAATTTATCAGACAGATCCATGACCGCTTTGGTACGGAGACAAAGGTTACGGCAGCCAGACGACCGGAGGGCATCCGGTACCTGACCTCCGAACGCATTACCCACAGCTTCGGGCTGGAGGATGGCTTCTTCGTCGTGGGAGAGCGCATCAATCCTACCGGAAAAAAGGCGCTGCAGACACAACTACGGGAAGGCAGCTTCGAGAAAGTAATCCAGTTTGCCGAGGAGCAGGAAGCCTGTGGGGCAAAGGTGCTGGACATCAATATGGGTATGAGCGGTATTGATGAAAAAGCCAGTATGCTGCGGGCACTGGAAGAGGTAAGTGGTGTGACGAATCTGCCGCTGTCGCTGGATTCCAGCTATGTGGAGGTCTTAGAAGCAGCCCTCCGTCATTATCCGGGACGTGCTTTGGTCAATTCCGTCTCTCTGGAGACAGAGAAATTCGAAAAGCTTCTTCCCATCGTAGCAAAATACGGGGCAATGTTCATCCTGTTGCCGCTGTCGGATGCAGGGCTGCCCAAGGATATTGATGAGAAAAAAGAGATCATTCATAAAATTTACGATAGAGCTACCTCCCTTGGAATGTGTAAGGAAGACGTCGTAGTGGACGGACTGGTGGCAACTGTAGGAGCCAATCCCAAGGCGGCACTGGAGACTCTGGAGACAATCCGGTATTGTAAGGCAAACGGATTTGCGACCATCTGCGGCCTGTCCAATATTTCTTTTGCCATGCCGGAGCGAAGCTTTGTAAATACCGCATTTTTAACGCTGGCAATTCAGGCGGGACTGACCATGGCAATTGCCAATCCGTCCCAGGAACTGTTAGTGAGCTGTGCGCTTGCAACAGATCTGCTACTGAACAAAGAAGAAGCGGCACTTCGCTATATCGAGTATGCCGGCGGTGTCAAGGAACGCAGAGAAGCAAAAGAAGCCGAGCTGGCGAAAAAAATGGCACTTTTGGAAAGTCAGGGAACCGCAGGAACTCAGGCAGTCGGTGCTGTCAGTGAGAAGAAGGAAACTTCCGCGGAGAGCAGTTCGCAGATCAATGAAATGCAGGACAAGTTAAAGACTGCTGTCCTTAAGGGAAATCGCAACGGCATCGTAAAGATTACGAATGAGGCGCTGGATAGCGGGGAAAAGCCTGCGGAACTGTTGAATCAGGTATTACTTCCCGCTATTAATCAGGTGGGCGAATACTTCGATCAGGGGAAGTACTTCCTGCCGCAGTTAATTGCCAGCGCAGAAGCCATGAAGAATTCCATCGAGGTACTGGAACCACTGTTACAGACAGGCGGTACCGGAGAGGAAATGCCGGTAGTGGTCATTGCTACCGTGGAAGGCGATATTCACGATATCGGTAAGAATCTGGTGGCGTTAATGCTGAAAAATCACGGTTTCCATGTGATCGATCTGGGGAAGGATGTGCCGCAGGCAAAGATCTTAAAGACGGCAAAGGAACATCATGCGGAGTTCATTGCCCTGTCAGCGCTGATGACCACCACCATGCAGAGAATGCGGGAGATCGTGGCCGCAGCAAAAGAGGAAGGTATCACCGCCAAAATCATTATCGGCGGAGCCGTGATCACCCAGGAATATGCGGATGAGATCGGAGCGGACGGCTATTCCAAGGATGCCGCGGATGCAGTAAAATTAGCAAAAAGTTTAATGGAGTAATAAAAAGTCAGAGTATACATAAAGGAGCGGAGCAAAATGATTGGAGCAGATGCGATTATTAAATGTCTCGAAGCCGAGGGGGTAAGCACGGTATTCGGATATCCCGGTGTTGCCATATGTCCTTTTTTTAACAGTATTCTGGATTCTGAGATTCAGACGGTGTTGATCCGTACGGAACAGAATGCTGCCCATGCCGCCAGCGGTGTGGCACGTATGACCGGCAGACCCGGTGTGTGCGCGGTGACTTCCGGCCCGGGCGCTACGAATGTCATCACCGGTATTGCCACAGCATTTGCGGACAGTATTCCCTTGATCTGTATCACCGGTCAGGTGAACAGTGAGCTGCTTGGCAGTGATGTATTCCAGGAGGCGGATATCACCGGCACTGTGGAATCTTTTGTAAAATACAGTTATCTGGTGAAGAATGTAAACGATATTCCCAGGGTATTCAAAGAGGCATTTTATATTGCAAATACCGGAAGAAAAGGTCCGGTATTAATCGACATTCCCATTGATATCCAGAATGCCGTTATCAAGAACTTTCACTATCCGGAAGAGGTAAATCTGCGTACTTATAAGCCCACGGTCAAAGGTCATGCCGTACAGATCAAAAAGGTCATCAAGGAGCTGGAGCGCGCAAAACGCCCCATCATCTGTGCCGGCGGCGGAGTGTTACTTAGTGAGGCCGAAGAAGAACTGCGCGGCTTTGCCGAAGAACATGGCATTCCTGTAGTATCCACCATGATGGGTATCGGTGTCATGCCGACCGAGCATCCTCTCTATTACGGAATGGTAGGCAATAACGGCAAGGCTTACGCCAACCGTGCCATGAACGAATCGGATCTGCTGATTATGGTAGGTGCCAGGGTGGCAGACCGTGCGGTCAGCCAGCCGGATCTCATTACCCGGAACAAAATACTGGTGCATATCGATGTGGATCCCGCAGAGATCGGTAAAAATGCAGGTCCCTCCATTCCGCTGGTAGGTGATGCAAAACACATTTTCCAGGACTTCCAGAAGGAAGAATTCAGCTGCGATTATGAGGAATGGATTGCTACACTGAATGAGTACCGTTCCACTATGGAGAAAAAGAGAACCCCCAATCCCAACTACGTGGATCCCGCAGCGTTCATTACAAGACTTTCCGAGAAGATGCAGGAAGACGGTGTCTATGTGGCAGACGTAGGACAGAACCAGATCTGGTCCTGCGGCTATCACATTGTGAAGAAAGGAAAGTTCCTGACCTCCGGTGGTATGGGAACCATGGGCTATTCCATTCCGGCAGCCATGGGTGCCAAGACAGCCGCTATGGATAAACAGGTCATTGCCGTATGTGGTGACGGATCTTTCCAGATGTCCATGATGGAATTAGCTACTATAAGGCAGCACAATATCCCGGTGAAGATCATTGTATTGAAGAACAATTATCTCGGCATGGTAAGAGAATATCAGCATTATACCTATAAAGATCACTATTCCGTGGTGGATCTGTCCGGAAGTCCGGATCTGGAGAAGCTGTCCGCTGCTTATGATATTCCGTACTTACGTCTTAATAATATGGAACATGTGGATGAGGTGCTGGATGCATTCCTGGCAGAAGACAATACCATGTTGTTAGAGTGCATGATCGATCCGATGGATCTGGTGAAATAACGAAGGGGGCTGGACAAAATGAAAAGAATATATTCTGTACTGGTAGAGAACCGTTCCGGTGTCCTGTGCAAAGTAGCCGGTCTGTTTTCCCGAAGATGTTTTAATATTGACAGTCTTGCCGTAGGAGAGACCGATGACCATGCGGTTTCCTGCATGACCATCGTAAGCTCCGGGGATGAACGCACCTTAGAGCAGATTGAAAAGCAGCTGAATAAGAAGCTGGATGTCATCAAGGTAAAGACTTTATCCCAGGAACAGTGTTATACCCGGGAATTGATGTTATTAAAAGTTAAATATAACAAGAATAATCGTAGGGATATCATAGAAATTTGTGACATTATGAAAACAGAGATCGTAGATATGTCAAAGCACTTCATGATGCTGCAGATTTGCGATGCTCCGGAGAAAATTGACACACTGATCAAGATGCTTCAGACCATCAGTATTGTCGAAGTAGCAAGAACAGGAACCCTGGCATTATCAAAATGTAGCGAAAACGATGATTAAAATACATCAAACATAATGTTAAATTCACTAATTGACATTATGCAGGCATCTTGCTATATTAAGAATACAGTTGCTGCTCCGGAAGGAGAGCAGTTGCAGAAATACGAAAGGTATGGTAGATCATTCATGCAGAAGAGAGTATTTCAGCTGTTGGTTGACAACACATCCGGTGTACTGAGCCGCATCTCCGGTCTGTTTTCCAGACGCGGTTACAACATCGAAAGCATTACGGCAGGTGTGACGGCAGATCCCCGTTTTACCAGAATTACCATTGTTACTTCGGGAGACGACGATATCCTGGAACAGATCGAGAAGCAGGTCGGGAAGCTGGTGGATGTCCGTGATATCAAGGAACTGGATCCGGAGGACAGTGTGTACCGTGAACTGGTACTGGTCAAGGTCAAGGTGGATCCCGAGAAGCGTCTGGAGATCCGACAGGGCGTAGAGTTCCTTGCCAATAATTTCCGTGCGAAGATCATTGATGTCGGAGCGGAGAATCTGATCGTGGAGTTTACCGGTAACCACAGCAAAGTGAATGCACTGATCCAGCGTTTTAATGAAGAGTATGAGGTGCTGGAACTGGCGAGAACAGGTATTACAGGACTTGGCAGAGGTATCGAGAATGTTACTTATATCGAAGATTAATGAAGATTAGTATCGAAAAATCAAAGTTCTTATCAGTTAGCTCTAGGGAAGATCCCTATCAGTTATAAATTTTATGTCTCATAACGGAGGAGAAGAAAATGGCTAAGATTTTTTATCAGGAAGATTGTAATCTCTCTTTATTAGAGGGTAAGACTATCGCAATTATCGGCTACGGCAGCCAGGGTCATGCACATGCACTGAACCTGAAGGATTCCGGATGTCATGTTATCATCGGTCTGTACGAGGGCTCCAAGTCCTGGGCAAAGGCTGAGGCACAGGGATTTGAAGTATTTACCGCAGCAGAAGCTGCAAAGCGTGCTGACATCATCATGATCCTGATCAACGATGAGAAGCAGGCAGATCTGTACAAGAATGACATCGAGCCCAATCTGGAAGAGGGCAATATGCTGATGTTCGCTCATGGTTTCAACATTCATTTCGGATGTATCGTACCTCCCAAGAACGTTGATGTTACCATGATCGCTCCCAAGGGACCCGGACATACCGTAAGAAGTGAGTACCAGGCCGGTAAGGGGGTTCCCTGCCTGATTGCTGTAGAGCAGGATGCAACCGGTAAGGCTCAGGATCTGGCACTGGCTTACGCGCTGGGTATCGGCGGTGCCAGAGCAGGTGTTCTGGAGACTACTTTCAGAACCGAGACTGAGACCGATCTGTTCGGTGAGCAGGCTGTTCTGTGTGGCGGCGTATGTGCTCTGATGCAGGCTGGTTTCGAGACACTGGTTGAGGCAGGTTACGATCCCAGAAATGCATACTTCGAGTGCATCCATGAGATGAAGCTGATCGTAGATCTGATCTACCAGAGTGGTTTCGCAGGAATGAGATATTCCATCTCCAATACCGCTGAGTATGGTGATTACATCACCGGCCCCAAGCTGATCACCGAAGAGACCAAGAAGACCATGAAGAAGATCCTGTCCGATATTCAGGACGGTACTTTTGCCAAGGAGTTCCTGTTAGACATGTCTCCCGCAGGCAAGCAGGTTCACTTCAAGGCTATGAGAAAGCTTGCTTCTGAGCATCCTTCCGAGAAGGTCGGCGAAGAGATCCGTAAGCTTTACAGCTGGAACAATGAGAGCGATAAGCTGATCAACAACTAATCGACTGTAAAAATCCAATGCTATGACGAAAAGGCTGTGCCAGAATGTAAAATTCTGACACAGCCTTACTTTTGGCAAAAAAGCAGTGATTTACATCCAAAAACCGCAAAAATGAACTGGAAAACACATATTAATTGAGCTAAAATAAAGAGTATGAGCAAATGGGAAAGGTATCCTGAAAGATATGAAAGACTTTGAAGCAAAAACATCCCCGAGAAAAAAGATGGACACCGAAAGCTGGTTCATTGAGTGTTATCGGAACAATCAGGGACATCCTCTGCGGACTCTGGTGCATCTATATAAGGGGAATTATCATAAATTTATCATGGCAGTGATCTGCTTTTTTGCAAAGCATGCCTGCGTCTGGGTGCTGCCCATCATCACAGCGAATATCATCAATGATGTGACGGCGCATAATCCGGATACGTTCCGGAATATTATTTTTTACAGTATTTTGGAAGCCGGACTGATTCTGTTAAATATTCCCATGAACTATCTGTATACGTCCTATAAAAGTCTGGCCACCAGATACGCGGAGACCGGACTTCGGAAGGCTCTGATCCGGAAACTTCAGCAATTATCCATTTCCTATCATGTGGAGACCCAGTCCGGAAGACTGCAGTCCAAGATCATGCGTGACGTGGAAGCGGTGGAGGGACTTTCCACGCAATTATTTTTAAGTATTTTAAACATTGCCCTGAATATCGGTGTCGCACTGGTGGTTACCATCAGCAAGAGCCGCATCGTGTTCGTATTTTTCCTGTTGACTACTCCTGTGGCGGCCATCACCATGGTCACCTTCCGGAATATTATGAAAAAGCGAAATACTGAATTCCGTAAGGAGATGGAAGAGACCTCTGCCAGAGTCATGGAGATGGTGGAACTGGTGCCCGTGACCAGAGCCCATGCACTGGAGGACGAAGAGGTGTCCAAAATGAGCGGACAGCTGTTTGCTGTGGCGGAGAAGGGCTATAAACTGGATCTGATCCAGGCGCTGTTTGGATCGGTGGGCTGGGCGGTATTCCAGATCTTTCAGGTGATCTGCCTGGCATTTACCGGATATCTCGCCATCGGCGGGAAGATTCAGGCAGGTGACATCACACTATATCAGAGTTATTTTGCTACGGTGGTCAATCAGGTATCCTCCATTGTTACCCTGTTGCCCACCATTGCCAAGGGTATCGAATCCGTGAATTCTATTGGTGAGGTATTGCTGTCCGAGGATATCGAAGACAACGAAGGCAAGGAAAAACTGGAGCAGGTAACGGGCACCTTTGATTTTGAGGATGTATGCTTCCATTATAAGAACAACGAACATAATGTACTGAATCACTTAAATCTTCATGTGAAAGCGGGAGAGACCATTGCACTGGTAGGCGAGTCCGGTGCCGGAAAATCCACGATCTTGAACCTGGTCATCGGTTTCCATCAGGCGGAGAGCGGAAAAGTTCTGATCGACGGCAAAGATTTAAGCAAAATCGATCTTAGAACATACAGAAAACATTTAGCGGTGGTACCCCAGACATCCATTCTGTTCTCCGGAACGATCCGGGACAATATTACCTACGGCTGTGAAAATGTCTCAGAGGAAGAATTACAGAAAGTAATTAAAGCCGCGAATCTGTCGGACCTGATTGCATCCCTTCCAAAAGGTCTCGACACTATGGTGGGAGAACACGGCGGCAAGTTATCCGGCGGTCAGAGACAGCGTATCTCCATTGCCAGAGCCCTGATCCGGGATCCGAAGGTGATCGTGCTGGATGAAGCAACCTCGGCATTAGACAGCATCTCCGAGAAGTTGATCCAGCAGGCATTAAACAATCTGACGGAGGGACGGACGACTTTTATTGTGGCACACAGACTGTCCACCATCCGGGATGCGGACAGGATTGCCGTAATCGCGGACGGACACTGTTCGGAATATGGCACCTACGAGGAATTGATGGCACTGCAGGGAGAGTTCTATCAGTTAAAACAGATCCAGAGCTAAAATCACTTGAAACATATGTTCGACTATGGTATGATAAACGTATCGTAGCCGAATTTTACGTGCTATTATTTTGCAGGTCAGAAAGATGAGGATTAATTCTACATGTTTGCATATGTGAATGGCTTTTTAGAAGATGTTACGGTAGATAATGCTGTGATTGATGTCAACGGCTTTGGGATCAATGTCCGGATCTCTGCAGATACGGCATCCAGGCTTCCGGGGATCGGAGAGCAGGTCCGGCTTTATACATATACGTATGTGAAGGAAGATGCCTTTTTATTATATGGATTCCTTTCCCGGAGTGATCTGGAGATGTTCAAGCTGTGTATTACAGTCAGCGGGATCGGACCGAAGGGAGCTCTGGCGATTCTCTCTGTCATGGATGCGGATTCCTTACGGTTTGCCATTATGTCCGGAGATGCCAAGGCGATATCGAAGGCACCGGGCGTAGGTGCCAGAACGGCGCAGCGACTGATCCTGGAATTAAAGGATAAGATCTCCATTGATGATACACTGATCTCCAGAGAGATTGCCGTAGGCGGTGCGGAAGGTATCCTGACCGCAGGCAGTCTGCACATCGACAGTGAGAAGAAAAAGGAAGCGGTGGAAGCCCTGGTGGCATTGGGCTACGGACAGGCGGAGAGTTTAAAGGCTGTCAATGCCATAGAAGATGTGGAGACCATGGATTCCGGAGCCATCTTAAAGGCTGCCCTGAAAAAATTGTTTTAAGGAATGAGAACAACGACTATGCCCAGAAGAATGATAGAGACAAATATCACGGAAGAAGATATTAAGCTGGAAGGCTCTTTACGCCCCCAAACGCTGGACGATTATATCGGTCAGTCCAAGATAAAGGAGAACCTGAAGGTCTATATTACCGCAGCAAAACAGCGTGGGGATGCGCTGGATCATGTATTGTTCTACGGACCGCCCGGACTTGGTAAGACCACCCTTGCCGGGATCATTGCCAACGAGATGGGAGTTCACATGAAGGTGACCAGCGGACCGGCGATCGAGAAGCCGGGAGAGATGGCTGCCATCTTAAATAATCTGGAAGAGGGAGATCTGCTGTTCGTGGATGAAATCCACCGTCTGAACCGTCAGGTGGAGGAAGTGCTGTATCCTGCCATGGAGGATTACTGTATCGACATCATGATCGGTAAGGGTTCCAGTGCCAGATCCGTCCGCCTGGAACTGCCGAAGTTTACGCTGGTGGGGGCGACGACCCGGGCCGGACTTTTGACGGCACCTCTGCGGGATCGTTTCGGAATGATCCATCATCTGGAATTTTACAGTATAGAGGAATTGCAACAGATCATCATGCACTCCGCAGGGATCCTGGATGTGGAGATCGAGCCTGCCGGAGCAAAAGAGATGGCGAGACGGAGCCGTGGAACTCCAAGACTTGCCAATCGTATTTTAAAACGTGTCCGTGATTTTGCACAGGTCAAATACGACGGAGTCATTACGGAAGAGGTAGCCAGAACCGCACTGGATCTTATGGATGTGGACAAGATGGGCTTAGATCATATCGACAGGAATATCCTCGTGACGATCATCGAGAAATTTAACGGTGGACCGGTGGGACTGGATACCCTTGCCGCGGCCATCGGAGAAGATGCCGGTACCATAGAAGATGTCTATGAGCCCTATCTGATCAAGAACGGTTTCCTGAACAGAACACCCAAGGGACGCATGGTGACGGATCTGACCTACAGACACCTGGGACTAAAACTTTAGAGGAGACAATCGGTCAATTTTTTACTTGCCACTCTATATAATCTGATATATAATAAATCTTGTATTATATTTTTTGACAGACGGCACATATTGTGTTTCCAAAAGATTGTTAAGAGGGGTGTTTAAGATGTCTCCGAAGACAGATACCGAAGTAATCATAGGCGGTAAGGTATTTACCTTAAGCGGCTATGAGAGTGAAGATTACATGCAGAAAGTCGCTTCCTATATCAACAACAAGATCAACGAATATGGGAAGATAGACAGCTTTCGCAGACAACCTTTGGATAAGCAAAGTGTTCTGCTGCAGCTGAACATCGCCGATGATTATTTTAAAGCGAAGAAACAGATCTCTATTCTGGAAGAAGAGCTTCAGGGAAAAGAAAAGGAATTATATGATCTGAAGCATGAACTGATTTCCGCCCAGATCAAGCTGGAGAATGCGGAGAAACAGGGAAAAGAACTTCAGAAGCAGTTGAGTGAAGATGCCAAAAAAATTGTTCGTCTGGAGACAGAACTAAAAGACAAGTAAATTGATAGCTGTCCGTTTTTCGGGCAGCTATTTGCAATAGAGGACGTTTATGAGTGGAACGAAGAAAGTAGAATTACTGGCGCCAGCCGGGAATGCGGAAGCATTTTACGGTGCAATCCATGCCGGCGCGGATGCTGTATATCTGGGAGGTAACCGTTTCGGAGCCAGAGCCTATGCGGAGAATTTTTCCGAAGAGGAGCTGGTTGCGTGCATCCGGTATGCGCATCTTTTCGGAAGAAGAGTATACCTTACGGTAAATACGCTGGTAAAAGAATCCGAATTTTCGGAAATATATGAATATCTGGAGCCTTATTACCGGGCAGGACTGGACGCTGTGATTATCCAGGATATGGGTGTATTTTTATTTATCCGGGAGAATTTCCCGGGTATGGAACTGCACGGAAGCACACAGATGACGATTACCGGGGAATACGGTGCGGAATTTTTGAAGGAGCAGGGGGCATGCCGTGTCGTACCTGCCAGAGAATTAAGCATTAAGGAAATCCGCAGAATCAAGGAAGCCACCGGTATGGAGATTGAGTGCTTTATTCACGGAGCTATGTGCTATTGTTATTCCGGACAGTGTCTGTTCAGCAGTATCTTAGGAGGTCGAAGCGGCAATCGCGGACGCTGTGCGCAGCCCTGTCGTCTGCCTTACAGCGGTAAGGGGCAGAAGGAATGCTATCCCTTAAGTCTGAAGGATATGTGTACCATAGAATCTATCCCCGAACTTCTGACGGCGGGAATCGATTCTTTTAAGATCGAGGGCCGTATGAAAAAAGCGGAATATGTCGCCGGAGTTACGGCAATTTATCGCAAATACATTGATAGATATTACAGGAATCCGGAGGCACCTCTGAAGATTTCCAAAGAAGATATGCATGCACTGTCCTGTCTGTACATCCGCAGTGAACGTCAGGACGGTTATTATCATAAGCATAACGGCAAAGAGATGGTGACTCTGAACAGTCCCGCCTATAGCGGAAGCGATGAAATACTGCTGGAGCGCATCCGCAAGGAACATCTGATGAAACGCCTGACACTTCCGGTACGGATGACGGCCCGGTTTATTACCGGGGAAGATGCGAGTCTGACTGTATCCTGCGGCGATACCCACATCACATTAGAAGGTGATCCTGTGCAGGAAGCTTCCAGACAGCCAATTTCGGAAGAAAATGTTGTAAAGCAGTTAAGCAAGTTAGGTGACAGCTCTTTCTCTCTGGAGGGAAGTATAGAAGTCGAACTGAGCGGGAATGCGTTCTATCCGTTAAAGGCCATCAACGAACTTCGCAGAAAAGGCATTGCTCTGCTGGAAGAGAAAATAATCCAGACCAACGGCTTTTGCTATGAGAGAGCAGGACAGCCACGCGTGTCGCAGCATAAGACAGGGATGGTCGACGGAGTCAAAGAGTCTCCTATGGGTAAGAAGTTCTCAATCCTGTTGCAGACACAAGAGCAATGGAGAGGATTTTGCAGATCGGTATTTTGGAGCGGTGACGGAGAGCAGGCAGACAGGATCCGGCTGTATCTGGATGCGGATCTGCTGTTACAGGATCCGGAAGCCGGAACGGAAATGCTGAAAAAAGCTTCTGCAAAACAAATCCCCTGCGGAATCGTCCTGCCTAAGATCCTGCGCCTGCGGGATGAGCAGTATTTAAAGAAGCTGTATAACTTTGCAAGGGAGAATGCATCATGTTTTCAGGGATTCCTGGCAGGCAGTATGGAACATATCGGACTGCTCCGGGAATGGGCACTGCCCGGGAAAAAGATCATCGGAGATCACAGCCTCTATTTGTGGAATGTGGAAGGAAGAGATTTCTGGATGCAGTATCTGGATGGCTTATGTCTGCCACTTGAGCTTACGGCAGCGGAACAGAAGAAGATTATAGATCCTGCGATTCCCACAGAGAAGGTGATCTACGGTAAGATCCCGATGATGGTCACCGCCAACTGTGTGACACAGACTTTAGACAGATGCAGGAAAGGGGAAGGCGGGTGTATTACGGAACTGACCGACCGGTATCATAAGAGATTCCCGGTTATGCGCAATTGTACCCATTGCTTTAATGTGATCTACAACAGTGTGCCTTTATCTCTGCATAAGGAAGCGGACAGACAGACCGTCACAGGGCGACTGGATTTTACCACAGAGACGGAGGAGGAGACTTTGCAGATCCTGAATTATTATGGCGGTGCGCGTAAGGAGCTCCCCTATGCGGAGTACACCACCGGTCACGAAAAACGTGGCGTAGAATAGACAGAAAGGTATTTTGCTTCATGCAGGAATACGTAATTGAATTATCCAAATATTTCATAGCCTTTTTTATGGTTTTATATACAGCAAGCTGTTTTTATACATTCCGATATCCGACGGGCGAACATCATAAGGGGATTTTTATTTTACAGGATGTTCTGATGTTTCTGGTGCAGGTATTATGTTTTCTGGATCTGTCACTTACCGGCGGAGATTTTCAATACCTGTTTTTCTTCGCATTTATTCTGATCTTTTTATTTGCAACGATCACGATGGTATCACTGATCTATGAGAATATTAACAGGCTTTTGCTGAATAATATGTGTATGCTTTTGGGAATCGGACTCTGTATGGTATCCCGTCTGTCTTTTGATAAGGCGATACGACAGTATGTGATCGTGCTGGTATCTCTGATTTTCTCACTGCTGATACCGTATCTGCTTGGAAAAATACATTTTTTCAAAAAGATCACATGGCTGTATGCCACATTGGGAATTGCACTGCTTAGTACTGTGTTGATTCTGGGTGAAGTGACCCATGGTTCCAAGATCTCTTTTTCCCTGGGTGGAATTACGTTCCAGCCTTCGGAATTTGTGAAAATATTGTTCCTGTTTTTCCTGGCGGGAGCCTTATGGGAAAATGTGTCTTTCCAGAGAGTGGTCCTGACAGCCATCATTGCCGGGGCACATGTGGTGATCCTGGTAGTCTCCAAGGATCTGGGAAGTGCACTGATTTTCTTCGTGGGATTTGTGTTTGTGGTATTTGCGGCAACACGTAATTATCTGTACCTGTTTGCGGGGATCATAGGCGGAGGTGCGGCTTCGTATCTTGCTTACCAGTTGTTTGATCACGTGAGGATTCGTGTGCTGGCATGGCAGGATCCCTGGAAATATATTGATAATAAGGGATATCAGATTACCCAGTCGCTGTTTGCCATCGGCAGCGGAAGCTGGTTCGGCATGGGGCTGTTAAAGGGGAATCCGACGGCAATTCCCTATGTGGAAGCGGATTTTATCTTCTCATCGATCTGTGAGGAACTGGGGGTGATCTTCGGTATGTGCCTGATTCTGATCTGTGTCAGCAGTTTTCTGGAAATGATGCGGATCGCGGTGAAGATTCATGACAGATTTTATCAGCTCATTGTATACGGCATCGGCATTATGTATATTTTCCAGATTTTTCTGACCATCGGTGGCGGTACAAAATTCATCCCTTTGACCGGTGTGACGCTTCCTTTTATCAGTTACGGAGGAAGTTCGGTGATGACGACAATGATCATGTTTTTCATCATCCAGGGAATTTATATCCGACTGCAGAAGGAAGGAGAGCGCAGAGGTGGAAAATAATAAGTCACAAAATAAATCCCCCAAAAAGACACCTGACAAAAAGCGCAGGGGAAACCAGCGGGAGATCTGGCTGTCCGCAGGGGGAATCGGAGTCCTGTTTTTATGTCTCATGATCTATCTGGGACATTTCGTGGCAACCAGCGAGCAGGATATGATCAATAACAGTTACAATTCCAGACAGCAGATTCTGCTGTCCCGAAATTACCGGGGGTCTATTTACTCCAGGGATGGGGAAGTGCTGGCAGAGACGATCCTGAACGAGGACGAAGAGGAGACCAGGAATTATCCTTATAAGAATCTGTTTGCGCATATTGTCGGCTATTCCACCCAGGGCAGAATGGGCGTGGAAGCGCTGGCGAATTATTATCTAATCAATACGAATACTTCTCTGACCAATAAGGTCAAAAACGATACCGCCGGGAAAAAGAACCCCGGAGATAATGTTTATACCACACTGGACGTGAAGATTCAACAGGTGGCAAACGACCAGCTGGATATTTACCGCGGTGCCATTATTGTGACAGAAGTATCTACCGGTAAAATCATTGCCATGGTGTCTCATCCCGATTTTGATCCGAATTCCATTGCCGAGATCTGGGATGACCTGGTGGACAATGATTCCAGTACCGTACTGCTAAATCGTGCGACCCAGGGCTTATATCCGCCTGGTTCCACTTTTAAAATAGTTACTGCACTGGAATACATCAAAGAGAATCCGGATACCTACCAGAATTATTCTTATAACTGTAACGGTTCTTTCCGGCTGGGAGACAGTAAAATCAGCTGTTACCATGGTTCCAGTCACGGCCAGGTGGATTTTAAGAAGTCCTTTGCCAAATCCTGCAACTCTTCCTTTGCAAATATCGGAATGAGTCTGGACAGAGAGGCGTTTCAGGAGACTTTAAATGATCTGCTGTTTAATAAAGACCTGCCGTTAACTTTAAATTACGCGAAAAGTTCGGCACTGGTTTCCGAAAGTACCCCGTCCGCCGAAATGATGCAGACATCCATCGGTCAGGGTAAAACACAGATCACCCCCATGCATCTGAACATGATCACCTGTGCAATCGCAAATGACGGAGTTCTTATGAAGCCTTATGTGATCGACCGTGTGGAAAATGATGAGGGAACTGTTGTCAAAAGCTTTAAAGCATCGGAGTATGGAAGACTGATGTCGGAAGACGAAGCGGCGATTTTGCGTCAGCTGATGACAGATGTGGTACAGGAAGGTACGGCGTCCAAGCTAAAAGGACTAAGCTATACAGCGGCAGGTAAGACCGGTTCTGCGGAATATAATAACGTCAAGGGAGACAGCCATGCCTGGTTTACCGGTTTCGCTCCGGCGGAGGATCCGGAAGTCTGCGTTACCATCATCGTGGAAGGTGCCGGAAGCGGCGGTGATTATGCAGTACCTATTGCAAGACGGATCTTTGATGCGTACTTTAGCGAAAAGCAGTGAGATCGGAGGATAAAATAAGATGATAGAGGCGACCAGCTGTGGCGGAGTGGTGATTTTCCGCGGCAAAATATTATTACTCTATAAAAATATTAAAAACAAATATGAAGGATGGGTCCTGCCTAAGGGAACCGTGGAGCCCGGAGAAACCCACGAAGAGACTGCATTGCGGGAAGTCCTGGAAGAGAGCGGCTCCAAAGCTTTTATCGTAGATTATGTGGGAAGAAGTGAATACTCTTTCACGGTGCCGGAAGACGTGGTGGAGAAGGAGGTACACTGGTACCTGATGAGCACCGACAGCTATTACAGCAAGCCCCAGAGAGAAGAGTATTTTGCGGATTCCGGTTTTTATAAATATCATGAGGCCTATCATCTGCTGAAATTTGCTAATGAAAAACAGATTTTGGAAAAGGCATACGCGGAATATCTGGAAAGAAAAAGGAATAATCAATGGATGAATTGATTATTCCTGCTTCTGAGGACTTATAGCGCTTATACATTCTTGATGATTTCCAAATCTGTTCTCTGTAAGAGATCCACGAATTCGTTCTTTTCGTTTTTCAGAATGGGACGGGAGAACTTGGTGGGATGAATGATCAGAACTTCCCAGATACTTCCGTCATTCAGCTGTACATTCGTACCGATCTGTGCGTCTGCAATCCTCTTCATAATCGGCATTAACAGTTCTACATCGTATTTGTCCAGGCTTTTTTCGAAATTCCCCAAAATCTGCAGCGGTGTAAGCGCATTGCGGTAGGTTCTGGGAGAAGCCATGGCAATGTAGGCATCGATGATTGCCATATATCTGGCATAGACATCGATCTTCTGACCGGTCATATGATAAGGGTAACCGCTGCCGTCCAGTCTCTCGTGGTGCATGATCACTGCATTTTTCACATGTTCGTTCAGATCCTGATTCCGGACGGTGGTATAACCGACCACAGGATGGGTCTTGATGATTTTGAATTCCGCATCGGTCAGCTTTCCCGGCTTCCACAGCAGTTCGTAGGGCAGCTGCTGCTTGCCGATATCATAATAGAAACCGCAGAGGATCAGTGTATTTTTCTCTTCCTCCGACATGGACAGCCAGTCGGCAAAGGCACCCGCTAAAAGAGCGGCATTCAAACCCTGGGTATAGGTAAGCTCGTCTTCACTGGGCATCAGATTGTATAAATAATCCAAAAGAGCGGAACCGGAAGAGATATAATAATATAATTCCCTGTAAATAGTCAGCAGAACGATATCTGCAGGCTTCCTGCCCATGACCAGAAGCTGTTTCATTGCCAGTTTGTATTCCCCGAGGAAAATGGGGTAGGCGCGTTCAAAAGCTTTGAAATTAGAGTCAAAACGAATTTTTTCGTAATGAGTAGTGGCAAAATCTACATCTTCCATGATTGTGACACATACCAGATTATAACGCTTTAACTTTTCTATAATCTGCGGGGTCACAGTAGTACCGGCAGGGTAGATCACGCGATCCTGATCCTGAATATCCTCGCCCAGGACCATGTCCGGCTGAAGCTCCATCTTCGTAATTACTTTCAATGGTTTTTCCTCCTCATTTGTACTAATTCAAGTATAAAATAACATCCGGAAAAGTCAAGCAACAAAAATTGTAATGTAACGGAATCTATGCTATAATGAGCCATATGGCTGGCGGGAAAGTACGCCTGAAGGTTGTTCACCAAAAGGAAATGATATATGGCAGGAAAGCTTACATTTGCACCAAATCTCTATTTGGGAGAGAGCATCGCATCTGAAAAACTGGATAAAATAAAAAAGAGACTGGTGAAAAAACCTCTTTGGGCAAACGTATATCTGATTACACCGGCGTCAAATCCGGCAGACCAATTAGATATTTTTGATGCAAGACAACTGATACAGCCCCATTACAAAAATGAAGAATTTCTGGTTCTCGGGATTGTATCCGGATATGAGGAGGCATTGCAGCTGATTGAACAGATCACCAGAGAATGCCTGGAAGCCAGGGGCGACTGCAATCTGCGGGAGTATTTACTATGTTGACGATTCTTTTTAAAATATTGAGTATTCTTGGAATCCTTTTGTTAATACTTCTCGGAATTGCTCTTGTGGTAGTCCTTCTGGTACTATTTTTCCCGGTCTGTTACAGAGTGTCAGGGAAGAAAAGTGCCGAAGAAATGCAGTTTGACGCAAAAATAAAATGGCTGTTCGGCCTGGTAAGGGTCTCTTACAGCTATCCGGTTCCAGGGAAACTGCTGGCAAAGGTTCTTTTTTTTACAGTATATGATTCTTCCGAGAAGAAAAAAAGCTCTGCACCGGGGGAAGATACACACGCAGCTCCAGAAAGAGATATAACGGAAGAAGCTCGGGAAACTTCAAGGACATCAGAACCTTCGGATGCATCAGAAACTTCTGGACAGACGTTACTCTCGCATGATAGCGATATAGCGAAAACGGACCCTGCGACCGATACAGAAGCTTCAGCAGATGCAAAAATTTCTGCAGAAGAAAACACACCCGGTCCGCAACAGGAAACTTCCACTTTCGGAAAGATCGCTGGTTTTTTTGAGAAAATACGATACACAATCCGTAAAATCTGTGATAAAATCAAATATATTTTGAAGAATATTTCTTTTTACAGGGAATTATGGAATGATCCGGATACAAAGGGATTGCTTCAGCATGCGGGAAAGCGTATCGGGCATATTTTAAAAAGGCTTCGTCCACGAAAGCTTAAGGTGAACGCCCGCATTGGTACCGGCTCACCGGATACCACCGGATACCTTTACGGCATCTATGGAATGATACTTCCGAAGCTTGGAAAGGGAGTATGCATTACACCGGATTTCGAACAGGCAATACTGGAGGGTGATCTTAAAGCCTCCGGGCATTTTACAGTAGCATGTGTATTGTTCCATTCCGCGCGGCTGCTTTTGGATAAGAGATTACAGCAATTAAAGCTTAAGATAAGAACATTTCAAAAAAATCAGAAGAAATAACAGGATGTAACAGGAGGTTTGTTATGGCAGAAAAAGATAATCAGTTCCAGGGCGTGGTAGAATCTCTTTTAAAGGGAATGGATACGGTACTCTCCACGAAGACTGTGGTGGGAGAGGCTACGAAGATAGGAGATACGATCATATTACCGTTAGTGGATGTAACTTTCGGTGTGGGTGCCGGTGCCGGCAACAATTTCGAGAAAAAATCCGCTTCCGGAGCCGGAGGCTTAGGCGGTAAGATGACTCCCAGCGCTGTCCTGGTCATTAAGAACGGTTCCACAAAGCTGGTAAATATCAAGAATCAGGATACGGTGACTAAGATCCTGGATATGATTCCCGATATCGTAGATAAATTTACCAAGCCGAAGGAACAAGAAGAAATGTCCGATGCTGAAGTGGTGGACATTGCATTTCCGGAAGAGGAAACAACAGAAGATAAGTAATATTTGAGATACTCTGCATATAATAAAGTGAGAATATTCCGGATCCGGATGGATTATGAAAAAGATTATTGGATTGATACTCTTTTTTGTAGCGGTCGGCATGCTGCTTATGCTGGTGATTCATAATCGTTTCATCGGTCTGATTGTGGTCACACTTTTATTGTTTGCAGGGTATTATCTTTTCTGTGGTTGTGAGTAAGAGGGTGCGGCATGATTGATTGGGAAGAGGTCATTAAGGCGGAAAGTACCGAAGAATTAAAAGAAATAAAGCTGTGGCTTTTCCAGGAAAATATGCGTCTGGAACAGGAGCGTACGGAGTTAGAACAGGTCCGGAACAAATTTCTGGACGAACGGGTAAAGTTACGGGACGAGCTGGATGAGTTGAATCGGCGTACAGTTATGGAGCGGAAACGGCTAAAAGAAGAAAATCTGTTTTTTGAGAAGAAAATGGCTATTTTACAGGAGGGTTTCCGACAGCTGGAGGAGGATCGGAAGAGGTTCGAGCAGGAACGGCAGACACTCTCGAAGGAGGCCAGAGAACGGCAGACCAGGGAGCAAGAGCTTGGGGAAGTCAGCTTTACGGCAGTACAGCTTTTATTCCGTGGAGCTAATAATCCGCTGGCTCTGCGGAAGAGATATCGGGATCTGATCAAAATCTTTCATCCGGACAACCTCTTCGGTGATGGGGAACTGGCAGGCCAGATCAACAAAGAATACCTGAAACGGAAGCAGGAAGAGCGGTTCTGGTAATTGCACAGAGAATAAAAAATAAGCCAGAAATGAAATTCATCATTTCTGGCTTTCAAAATCCAATATTATCGCAGGAGATTAAGCTCTCTCAACTTTACCAGATTTTAAGCAGCTGGTGCAGACATGCATTCTTCTAGCTCCGCCGTTAACCTTGCACTTAACGCTCTTAACATTAGAGTTCCAAATTGCGTTGCTTCTTCTATGAGAATGGCTTACGTTGTTACCGAAATGAACGCCCTTACCACAAATATCACATTTAGCCATCTTGACACCTCCTCGATCTAACGCGCATCTAACGCTTACTTTTAAACAATTTTTTCAATAAACACGTGTGAAATGCTCACAACATTGATATATTAACAGAAAACCAAAATAAAAGCAAGCAAAAAATATTTATTTTTTTAATTTTATTGTTTCTTTTTCAAAGGAAAGCTGTTAAAATACATTTATATATGTCTGAACTTTAGATTTTTGGGGCAGACATAGCAGAAGAAACAAATGATCCGAATATGAAGGAGGTTCTGTATGAAAGGTTCTTCTATGAATACCCATATGGGAAATATTGACATTGATAATGAAGTCATTGCACAGTATGCCGGTAGCGTAGCGGTAGAGTGCTTTGGTATCGTAGGTATGGCCGGAGTCAGCATGAAGGATGGTCTGGTAAAGCTTCTGAAATTAGACAGCATCACCAGAGGGATCAAGGTATCCCTGGACAACAATAAACTGGTTCTGGACTTCCATGTGATCGTAGCATACGGTGTCAGCATTTTAACTGTCACCGACAATCTGATCAGCAACGTAAAATACAAAGTGGAAGAGTTTACCGGTATTGAGATCAAAAAGATCAACATCTTTGTTGAAGGTGTAAGAGTGATTGATTAAGGAGGAAGTAATTGTGGCTTTACAACAAATCGACGCTAAGATGCTTTCCAAGATGTTCTTAGCCGGCGCCAAGAATTTAGAGAATAAGAAGGAATGGATCAACGAACTGAATGTGTTCCCCGTTCCCGATGGAGATACCGGAACCAATATGACCATGACCATCATGTCTGCGGCCAGAGAAGTATCCGCACTGGGGGAGGATGCCGATATGGAAGCTCTGTGTAAGGCTATTTCCAGTGGTTCCCTGCGTGGTGCCAGAGGTAACTCCGGCGTTATCTTATCCCAGCTGTTCCGTGGTTTCACCAAGAGTATCAAGGAAGAGCAGGCACTGGATATTCCCGTATTAACCCGTGCTTTTGAAAAAGCGGTGGAGACCGCATACAAGGCTGTTATGAAGCCAAAGGAAGGTACGATCCTTACGGTAGCCAGAGGTGCTTCCGATAAGGCAAAGGAACTTTGCGAAGATGGCGCAGAGGATTTAGAGCAGTTCCTTGGAACGGTGATCGAACATGCCCGTTATGTTCTCAGCCAGACTCCCGAAATGCTGCCCGTATTAAAGCAGGCAGGAGTAGTGGATTCCGGCGGACAGGGTCTGGTAGAAGTATTAAGCGGTGCCTATGACGCATTTTTAGGCAAAGAAATTGATCTGACCGTAGCTCCCGTAGCGACCGCCAAGGCAGAAGATACCAAGAGTTCTCTGGAAGTACAGGCGGAAGCGGAGATCAAATTCGGCTATTGCACCGAATTCATTATTCTGTTAAACAAACCTTTCAATGTAAAGGCAGAGATGGATTTCAAGGCATTCTTAGAGTCCATCGGTGATTCTATCGTATGTGTTGCAGATGACGATGTAGTCAAGGTACATGTACATACCAATGATCCCGGTCTGGCTATCCAGAAAGCATTGAAGTATGGTGCATTGTCCAATATGAAGATCGATAACATGCGCTTAGAGCATCAGGAGAAGCTCTTCAAGCTCTCCGAAAAGGAAGCTGCACAGAAAAAAGCCGAAGAAGAGAAGGCTGCACAGCCTCCCAAGGAAGTAGGTTTCCTGGCAGTATCCGTAGGTGACGGTTTAAGTGAACTGTTCAAGAGTCTTGGTGTAGACTATATCATCGAGGGCGGACAGACCATGAACCCCAGTACCGCAGATATCTTAGATGCAGTTGACAAGGTAAATGCAAAGACGATTTTCATTCTTCCGAATAATAAGAACATCATTCTCGCAGCCAACCAGGCAGCGGAACTGATGACGGATAAGGAACTGTTAGTCATTCCCACCAAGACCATTCCCCAGGGAATAACCGCAGTGATCAACTTCGTACCTGAACTGTCCATAGAAGAGAACGAAGAGACTATGCTCCGCGAGATCAAAAATGTCAAGACCGGTCAGGTGACCTATGCGGTACGTGATACCGTAATCGATGACAAAGAGATAAAGAAAGACGACTTCATGGGCATCGGTGACCAGGGCATCGTAGCTGTCGGTACCGACATGGTAAAAGTAACCCGTGATATGATTGCAGAACTTGTGGATGAAGATTCCGAACTCATCAGCGTATACTACGGCTGTGACGTAGCAGAGGATGCTGCCGAAGCACTGCGCGCAGACTTAGAGGATGCTTATCCTGCCTGCGATATCGAATTACAGTACGGCGGACAACCTATTTATTACTATACTGTTTCTGTTGAGTAAATTGAGAGTTACGAGCCATGCAAAAATAGAACGGAATACCTCGGTGGGAGCTTGCTCACACAAGAGGTTATTTCGTTCTATTTTTATACCGTGCGTCCAACGGACACACTCGACAGCCGTCAATGAAATAAATGTGGAGCGTCCTTTGCGACACATTTATGAATTGAATGCATGGCTCGTAACGTAGGGTTGCCGTAAACCCCACGAACGCTTGCAGTTGAGACTACTGATTTTTGAAAAAAGCCTCAATATAGTAAAAATAGTAAAAAATAAGCTTCTCAGAAAGCGCTTTTTTACGTAATAGATCTTTTTATACATTTATAGTAAAAATAATTTGTTTCTA
>CAMEOT010000008.1 GCA_945929965.1 uncultured Lachnospiraceae bacterium | reverse complement strand
GCAAGCTCCCAGATCGCTGTTTTCGTTTTGACTTTGCATGGCTCGTAACTTTCAATTTATTGAATCATAGCATATAATCTTCTGCTGTATCTGCGCATAAGCCTCCGGTTCCAGATCATACCCAAGATAGGCAATCCCTTGATAGACATCCTCCGGGACATTTTCCGACAACCCTATTTTTTTACAAATGGTCTCGATCATATCCCGCTTTGCGGCGATGACATTCGCATCTGCTGCATAAAATTGCGTCATATCATAATCTGAAGTATTGCCGCAGGGATTGAGGCAGGTGGCACAGTCCGGCGCAATGCTGAATTTCTCTGCATGTATCTTCTGTACCATTTCTTCCTCGCTGCCTGTGTCCGTCAAACACAGAAGCGCTTCCCGGATCACGCTGTCGGTCTGCTCTGTTTTTCCGTTATTAGATACGGCTCCCACCAACCCGATCAGGGCACTGATGATGCTGTCTCCCTGCATTTTCATACAATCTCCTTTTTTAGGCACTTGCTTTCAGCAAAAATATTTTATTCCAGAATCTCTCCATCAATGGAGATGGTCACTACCTGCCAGGGCAGGAACTTTCCGCTATCCTGTATAGCCTTTTTTGCTGCCATTTCCAGGCCGCCGCAACAGGGTACTTCCATGCGCACAATAGTCACGGACTGAATATCATTGTTCTGCAGAATCTCTGTCAGTTTCTCACTGTAGTTCACCGCGTCCAGCTTTGGACAGCCGATCAGCGTCACTTTACCGCGAATGAATTCTTTGTGGAAATTCGCATAAGCATAGGCGGTACAGTCTGCCGCAATGAGCAGTTTTGCCCCATCAAAATAGGGTGCCTGCAACGGTGCCAGTTTGATCTGGACCGG
The DNA here is from genome assembly GCA_945929965.1 of uncultured Lachnospiraceae bacterium. Taxonomy (GTDB): domain Bacteria; phylum Bacillota; class Clostridia; order Lachnospirales; family Lachnospiraceae; genus Acetatifactor. The sequence continues at coordinate 91,980 of CAMEOT010000008.1, read as the reverse complement.
CCAGTTGCGCAGCTGAGATCTGATTGCGTCATTGACGTTACTGTTTTCTGTCACTGCCGCTGAATCTTCCTTCCGGTTCATCTGTCGTATACGGCTTCCCGGGCATCCCCCATGCGGAATCTGCATACCCTCCCGCTGCATTTTTTCCTTCTGCTTCAACTGCTGTGCCTGTTTCACTGCCGCCTCATCATAGGCAGGTGCCTCCCGCTCTTCGAAAGTAATGGCTCCCGTCGGGCATCCGGGCAGACAGTCGCCAAACCCATCGCAGAAATGCTCTCTGACCAGCTTTGCCTTACCATCAATAATATCTATCGCACCCTCATGACATGCAGACGCACAAATACCGCAGCCATTGCATTTTTCTTCATCAATATGAATGATTTTTCGGATCATATTTTCCTCCTCGGTTTTTCTATGCTCTTAGCTTGTCTCTAAATCATCATTTACTTTTCTAAACATCTGACCTTAATTATTCGTCTTATGTTTCATCACAAGATCAGTATTGCAAAATCCAGAATTTCATTATGTTGTTTTTCCAACAAAGAAATCCAAACAAACAGTATTTTGCACAAACCTTAAAAGAGAACAGCATTTTTTCTACAACTCAGAAAGATACTGTCAGCTGCATCTTGAATCTCTCCTCACCGTATACTGCGTGAGGGATATCCTTGGGCATGATCAGAGTCTCGCCCTCTTCCACGTAGAATACTTCGCCGCCTACGGTGAATCTGCCCTTGCCTTCCAAAACGGTTACCATAGCATCACCGCCTGCTGCATGGGTGGAGATTTCCTCGCCCTTGTCAAAGGAAAAAATCGTCATACTCACATAGTCGTTCTGTACAAGAGTCTTGCTGACTACCTGCCCCTCCTGGTATTTCACCAGCTCCTTCAGATTTAATTTCGTCTGTTTTTCAATATTTTTATACATCGTTATCCTTCCTTTCCTGAACTCTCCTTGACTTTCTGAGGGGATTATACTAGAATCATCCCATCAAGTATGTTGGTTTTCCAACAAAAGGAGATTTTATTATGAGCAATCCTCTTTTTCAGAACATTTTACCCGAAGATATTCCCATTATGCTGAAGCGACTGCACGCCTATACAAAATCCTATCAAAAGGAGGCGTATATCAGGCATGCCGGTGATCCGGCGGATTTTATCGGAATCATTGAATCAGGTTCCATTCACATATTGCAGGATGATTACTACGGCAACCGTAATATTACTGCCTCCATCTTCGCGGGCTCCCTGTTCGGGGAGGCCTTTGTCTGTGCCGGGATTCCTTATCTTCCTGTGGATATCGTGGCTGCGGAGGATTGCAATATTATGTTTTTAAATGGGAAAAAACTGTTGAATACCTGTGACAACGGCTGTGAGTTTCACCATACCCTGATCCGCAATCTCTTGGGGATCGTGGCACAAAACAACATGTATCTGAACCAGAAAATCAAATATACCTCCCGCAAAACCACCAGAGAAAAACTAATGGCGTACCTGACCGATCAGGCAAAAATGAAAGGTTCCAACGATTTCACCATCCCCTTCAACCGTCAAGAACTGGCGGATTATCTGGGAGTAGAAAGAAGCGCCATGTCCGCGGAACTCGGCAAGCTTACAAAGCTTGGGATCCTGCAGACACAGCGCAGTCATTTCACATTATTAAAACCTTTAGACTAATCCGGATAAAATTCCGCTATCACTTTCTTCAATACAGCTGCCGATTGCTGCAGTTTTGACAGTTCTGTCTCATTTAATTCAATAGGAACCACCGTCTCAATACCGTTTTCATCCACCACAGCGGGAATGCTTAACACCACATTCTCCAGTCCGTACTCTCCCATCATCAGGCTGGATACCGGCAGAATGGACTGCTCATTACGGACAATTGCTGCGCAGATCCTGCATACAGCCATAGCAATTCCGTAATAGGTTGCGTGCTTTCTCGCAATGATCTCATAGGCACTGTTTTTCACACTGTTAAATATTTTCTCCATGGATGACTCATGGTCATAATGTCCCCGCAATTCACAGAAATCGTTGATAGGCATGCCACCGACTCTCGCCTCGCTCCAGGCTGCCAGTTCGCTGTCTCCATGTTCGCCGATAATAAAGGCATGAATACTTCTGCTGTCCACTCCCAGATGTTCTCCCAGTTCATACCGGAATCTGCCGGTATCCAATACCGTTCCGGAGCCGATGACCCGGTTGGTCGGATAGCCGGATTCCTTCAGGGCTATATAAGTCAGAATGTCTACCGGATTGGAGACAATGAGCAGGATTCCTTCAAAGGGTCTCTTTTTGATCTCCCCGATAATGGACTTCATAATGGCACTGTTTTTCCGGATCAGATCCAGTCTCGTCTCGTCGGGCTTCTGGTTAGCACCGGCGGTGATCACAATGACTGCGGCGTCCGTAATATCATCATAAGAACCCGCATATATCTTCATGGGGCTGGCAAATGCCATGCCATGACTGATATCCATAGCTTCTCCTTCCGCACGATCATGATCGGCATCGATCAATACCATTTCCGAAAAAAGCTTACTCTGCATCAGGGCAAACGCGGAAGAAGATCCCACAAATCCGCAGCCCACTACAACTACCTTTCTACTGTCAATACTCATAATTCTGACCTCCTGTCATTTTACTTTATCACTTTTTCAAAATCAGATGCCGGATGCTTACACAATGGACAGATAAAATCCTCGGGCAGTTCCTCTCCCACATACTCATAGCCACAGATGGTGCAACGCCATACTGTCTGACCGTCCACAGTCTTCCCTGTATCTACCGGCTTGGGTTTTACATTTTCCTGATAATACTCATAGTTTGCGGATGGCTCTTCACTTAATACTTCCATCTCCGTCACTTCTCCGATGAACATAGTATGAGATCCCAGATCCACGGTCTGAGTAACTTTCACTGCAATGTATGCGTTAGTGCCTTCTGTGATATAGGGCACGCCGTTCTCTGCATTTTTATATGCTGTATAATCCGCAAATTTATCCACTTCCCTGCCTGACTGAAAGCCAAACCGCTCATACAGTGGAAACTCTGCCGTCCTGCTGAGTACGGATACATTAAACACACCTGTTTTTAACAGCATATCGTGGGTATAGTTTGCCTTGTTAATGCAGACGCAGATCTGATTCGGAGTGGAAGCCGCCTGGATCGCGGTATTGACGATACAGCCGTTTGCTTTCTCTGCATTTCTCGTAGTTACCACATATAATCCATAACTTAATTTGTACATTGCTTTTTTATCCATAAGATCTCTCCTTTTTCTATTTTCTATCTGCCATACTGCCTACGCTATTTCTATGTAGTATGACACTCCTGATCTGTTTTATTTATTTCTTTATTAAGATTATATCGTATTCATAATTATTAGTCAATAATATTAGTAATGGTTCTTAATATTATTTATTAAATATTATATATTCTTACAATGCAAACAAAAAAGAACACTGAAATCCTTTTTTTGATAACAGTGTTCCTCTTGATTGATTTTCTCTGAACCATCAAATCTCTAATAAGTCACCACATTGTGATATACTCTGTAATACCCATCCCCGAGATCTACCAGTTGCAGCTGAATCGCAAAGTTGTCCATGCCAAGCTTTTTCAGTACCTCCGACACATATCCCTGCTCATAGGCTCCGGTATTATACGCCTGCTCAATGGTACTCCACAGACTCTTGGGAACCACATTGTCAAAATGCTGATCTCCGCTCCCCAGAATGCTTAACTGTGTAATACAGTTCGCATAATAAGAGTTTAAATCCGTCACAGCGTCACTTCTGGGAGCCGGTGTGGCTACAGTACCGCTGTCGGAGCTTCCGGTATTACCGCTGGGATATCGCAGGGGTTCCTGGGGATTCGGATTGATGTAATCACTCAGACTGTTTTCAAGCTGATCCGGCAGCGTTACCGAAACACTTCCATCTGTACCTATATTGCTGGGATTTCCGATTTCCTCTGCTGCCTCTGTTACAGCCTCTGCATTGTTTTCGGTTCCATACAGCATCTGTGCCAACGAACCGGTCATGTCCGGATTTAGGGCAAACGCCAGAACTCCGCCACACAATAGCAGACAGAGCACTGCGATTCCTGTCATGATCTTATTGATTATTTTCATTATCCTCTACCTCATCTGCACCAAGCAGTCCTTCCGCGGAGTAACGGTTCGTTGCATTCCACAGGATCCATTCTTCATAACCGGCATCATAAACTGCCTGAATCTGTTCTCTAATCTGTGTTCCGTTATAAGAAATATGCCCCGGAACCCAGGTAGCGGTAAATGCCTGCAGCCAGGGTCTCACCACTGCCCGCTCTGCCTCCGAAATCTCCTGGAGTTCTTCGACGGACCCCTGCATTGCCGCCAATACTGTCTCATAAGGATTCGCATCCGGTACTTTCAGTCCGAATACCCCGTTCGCATAATGAGAGGGATACACCATGGGACTGATGGCATCCACAGTCTGTCCCAGCGCCGCATAATCCTGCCCTACAGTCTGCACATCGGTCTCACTTCCGATGATAGTGCCGAAGACATCCGCCGTAACCACGCATCCCTTTTCATGAAGTCTGTCTCCTGCATAGGCGAGAAAATCCTGTATCGCCTGTCTCTTCGGATAGGCTTCCATATCTACACCGTAATCCGCCACATTGGCATCCGATCCCACCGGAAAACGCACATAATCGTACTGGATCTCATCGAATCCAAGGTCAGCTGCCATCTCGGCAAGTTCTGTCAGATATTCCCAGACCTCCTGCCTGTATGGATTCACCCATGCCAGGCCGTTGGCATCCGTCACCGGCTTGCCATCCGGTTTCGTCAGTGCCAGTTCCGGTCTCGCCGCCGCCAGAATGGGATCCTTGAAACATACGATCCTCGCAATGGTATAAATATTATGATCCTTCAGTTCCTGCATCAGAGCCTGAATATCCCGGATGTAGCGCACTCCTGCCTGCATTTCGGATATCTGATCCAGTACGGGAATGTTCTGTGTAATCTCCTCATTCGTCAGCCGGAACGTCACATTTCCTTCATCATTTTTCACATCAATGACCATAGCATTCAGTTCCGTCTCATCCACCAGTCCAATCAGATCTGCCATTCCGGCGCTGCCGGCCTTGGGACCGGTGACATAGATTCCTTTCACTTTCGTCCGGTCCACCATGCGGTCCGCAGTAGTCATTTCCTGCCGGGGCACCGGGGAAGGCTCCGGGGGCACCTTATTCGTCTCCTCCGCAGTTTCTTGGGCTGTGGCATCTCCGCCCGTGACATCCGATGCTGTTTCCCCGTCAGTGGTCATCTCAACAGGATCCACCGTTGCCGCAGCTTCTATTCCACCACTCCCTATTCCATTCCCTGTTAACTCTATCTCATTGTATGTTCCGCAGCCGCTCATGCTAAATATCAGCATAAGTCCCACCGCCAGAAGCCTCTTCCCCAGACTCTTGTTTCGTATCATCAGTATTCTCCCTGCATACCACCGATTGGTCATATTTTCTTCGGCTCTTTTTACCTCAGGAATACTGTTATCAGATTTTTCCCATGGTCTGCTCTTCCTCCGGATAGGTCAGTCCCCACTGTTTTCGGATCTCTGTCATCATATGCATGACATCTTCCGTATAATTCAACTTCATGACCTCCGGTTGTCCGACAATGGCCCGCTCCATATCCTCTACCTCATAGACCAGGGCATCCGCTGTGGCTCCTGCCCGGAGTTCCTCGGTATGACCGTCCTCCGTGTAGGTGATCACTGCCTTCTGTCCTCTGGGATATTCATACATCTCCACATAAGCCTTGTCAAAAGAGAGCATGCCCCGCTTGGGCTGCTTGGCATGCAGAGATAATGTTACTGTCGCCATCTCCTGCTTGGGATTCATTAAAAGGATCCCCCCCTGTTCATCCACTCCCGTCGGTGCAAGTTTCACCTGGGAAACAATCTGATCCGGACAGGAACTTAAGAACATTCTTACAAAAGAGAGCGCATATACTCCGATATCCAATAATGCACCGCCCGCCAGATTCCGGTTGAAGAACCGGTTCTTCATATCATATTCCTTATAGCTTCCGAAGTTCATCTGTATCACGCGAAGTTCTCCGAGGTCACCCGCATTCACTCGTTTTAACAGTTCCTTATAGATTGGCATATGGTAGATTGTCATAGCTTCCGCCAGAACCACGCCGTGCTCCTTCGCCAGCTGTATGGCTTCTTCCAGTTCTTCGGAGTTTAACGTAATGGATTTCTCGCACAACACATGCTTACCTGCTGCCAGAGCTTTTCGTAAAAATTGAATATGCGTATTATGAGGCGTAGAGATATAGATGATATCCACCGCCGGATCCGCACAGACCTCCTCAAAACTTGCAAATACATTCTGCACACCGTATTTTTCCGCAAAAGCTACTGCTTTCTCCTGCGTACGGTTCACGACACCATACAGCTTCTGCCCTCTTTTTTCCATAGCCTGTGCCAGTTCATTGGCTATGACACCGCAGCCGGCACTCACCCAGTTTGCCATCTATTCTCTCCCTTCCTTTCCGCGTTTTTTATTTTCATACATCTTCGTATCCGCCTCATTGACGATCTTGCAGATATCCACGCCGTAGCCCTCCGCCCAGCCTACTGCGCTGGAGATCGGTATGTCTCCCTGCCCGTCTTTTTCCATGAGATCGGCTTTTACAGTCGCTATCATGGACTCTATCTCAGTTTCTACCGGATTCTCGATAATCATAACAAACTCATCCCCGCCCACACGATAAACCTTGCGTCTGTCCGTAGACAATTCATACAGTACGGAGGATAATGTCTGAATCAGAACATCCCCGGCAGCGTGACCGTATTTATCATTGACATATTTTAAATTATTCACATCCCAGAAAATAGCCGCCAGTCTGCGTACTTCCGGATAATAAGTCTCGATCATTTCCTCATATTTGTTCTTATTGTACACATGCGTTCCCAGGTCGGTCTCTTTGCGATAAGTCAGATCAGCGATTCTTTGCGCATCTTCATGGCTGCTGATACTGATATAGCGCAGGATGGCAGTGAACATCAGAAGGATCACCGCACGGGGCAGTGCGCCATAGAACAGGATCACGAACACCGGATCCGGTTCAATGCCAAACTGCAGTGTCCCTGCTGCCCACTGTTCCAGATACCAGTCTCTGGTGTGATTACTTCCCAGAAGCAAGTTCAGGTCACAGATTCCATGGTAGAATCCTGCCACCATGCTGATGGTCATGGTCACATCGTTCACTGCATAAGTGATCCAAAGCGTCTGTTTCTCCCGATACTGCACTGCCAGAAGTAAAGGCAATACATAAATAAGCACCGCATGGAAAGACAAAAAGGCGGCAAAGATCGCAGAGATCACACAGATCAGTGTCAAAAGCACATATTTTACCCAATGCTTCGACAGATCTACTTTTTTGTAAATGTACAAAACAGGAATTCCCATGACCATGGACAATCCCACCGCCATGGTAAAGATTCCGGCATCCACAATAAAAATACGCGTAAGCGTCAGCAGCCAAAGTACCAGCATGGTCACAACGATCCAGAAATATCCCTTCAATGTACTTAAATTCGAGTTAATCTCCTGCTGATGTAATTCCTGATTATATTGTTCCTGATAATTTTCCATTGCAATATCCTATGTATCTATCATTTGTTTTCTCATTGCTTAGTGAACAACAAATGTAGTATAACATATTCTGATTGCTTTTGCATTTATTTGCGCTAAATTAACAGTTGAAATAATGAAGCATACAAAAATATGCCCCTACCACTTCTGGTAGGGACATACATTTTTGGCAATCACAGCCCTGAGCTCCACAAAGCACCCACAGGCTCCACACAGTCCTTCATTCAGGTAATTACAGCTTTTACATATAGAAAGCCGCTTTTCATAAATTGTCTCGTCTGCCTTGATCCCGGGCTCCAGCCTGGCAATATACGCGTACAGACTTTCCATATAGACATTCTGATCCATCTCCCGGAGCAGACATTTTCGGCAGGGGTATTTCTGCCTTACTTCTTCGTCCGGCATTATTTCACCCGGAACATCACCACGCTGCATGCCGGCATGGTAAATGTGATCTTTCCGTTCTCGATCTTATAATCTGTAAACACTTCCTCGTGCACCTTGTCGGGATCCTCGAAAGTATTGTAAGCATGCATATCATTGGTAAGAATCGCTGCGCTTACCTGCTTCGGGTCGCACTCTGTGAATGCAATCTCCACCTCTTCTGCCTTATCGATGGACAGGTTGTTCAGGGTGATGGTCACGACACCGTCCTTATCCACGGAAGCGGATTCCTGTAAATGGGGAACCTTGAACTTTTCGTCTTCACCGATCTGTTCCACACCATCGATATAGCTTTCCACCAGATCCGCATCCTGATGGTATTTGTACATATGGAATACATGATAAGTCGGTGTCCGCAGCATCTTCGGTCCCTCGGTCAGGATCACTGCCTGCAATACGTTGATCAACTGTGCAATATTTGCCATCTTCACACGATCACAATGCTTGTTGAAAATATTTAAGGAAAGTCCCGCTACCAATGCATCACGCATGGTGCTCTGCTGGTATAAAAATCCGGGATTGGTACCGGGCTCCACATCATACCAGGTGCCCCACTCATCACAGATCAGACCGATCTTCTTCCCGGGGTCGTATTTGTCCATGATCGTAGAATGCTTATAAATCAGTTCATCCAGCTTAAAAGCCTTTGCCAGAGTCTTGTACCATGCTGCATCGTCGAAGTCCAGTGCGCTTCCCTTGTGAGACCAGTCATCCTCCGGCAGTGTGTAGTAATGTAGGGACAGTCCGTCCATAAAGCCATGCATCCATTCCGGTGCATTTTCAAAACAGGTCTTTAATACCTCTTCCGTCCAATAGGTGTCTCCGGCATTGGGACCGCAGCATACCTTGAAAATGGGGTGCTTCTGATCATAATTTCTCACATAGGTCTGGTATCTGCGGTACAGATTGCCATAGTAGGATGGAGTCATATTGCCACCGCATCCCCAGTTTTCGTTACCAACACCGAAATAATCCACCTTCCAGGCTTTCTCTCTGCCGTTTTTCCTACGCAGGTCCGCCATGGGCGATACCCCGTCAAAGGTCATGTACTCTACCCACTCGGACATCTCCTGCACAGTACCGCTTCCCACATTACCGTTGATATAGGTCTTACAGCCGATCTGCTCACACAGTTCGAAGAACTCATGGGTACCGAAGCTGTTGTCCTCGGTCACACCACCCCAATGAGTGTTGATCATTTTCTTGCGGTTCTCCTTCGGTCCGATACCGTCCTTCCAGTGGTATTCGTCTGCGAAACAGCCACCGGGCCAGCGCAGCACCGGAAGCTTCATCTCCTTGAGTGCTGCCACTACATCGTTACGCATACCATTGGTATTGGGAATCTCAGAATTCTCTCCCACATACAGTCCTTCATAGATACATCTGCCCAGATGCTCGGAAAAGTTACCGTAGAGTTCCGGGTTGATATGTCCCTTCTTGTTTTTTTCGTTAATATACACCTTTGCCATATTAATCTCCCTTCCTCAGAGCATTTATTATTGAAAGCCCTTCACTTCATGCCAGTTCTCCGCAGGCTCCGTACTTTTTTCCACCTGTACATTCTCATATACTACACTTCTTAACTTGTCTTCTGAAAAATTATCCACTCTTGCCCGGATCCGCAGATCCTTCAGTGTAAAATCCGTAAGAAGATACTGCTCTTCATCCGCGATCACATCAAAAAATGTATCACAGACACAATCACAGTCCCGCATGGTGATATGATCGGCATAGGACAGCGGTCTGTCCTTACGGTCCTTCAGATCAAAAAACTGTGTCCAGGGATAAATCTTAAGAAATTCCTTTACCCTGCCTTCGATCTGTTCCACGGTAATGTATTCATAGTGCTGTGGAGTGTCCGGCCGCATTTTCAGCCACAGCAGTCTCGCTGCTCCCTTGATCTTAACTCTGCGCATAAGAATATTCCGGTTATGTACGGATTCCGAACCGCAGGTGAGACACCCATGACAGAAACCGTAGACGCAATCCTCCACCAGAATCCGCTCATTGATGCCGTTCTCCGGCTGGATATCCGCCCAGGGTCCTTTACCGCCTTTTAATACCACAGAATCGTCATTGACTTCCATATAGCAGCCCTTGACCAGCACATCCGTACAGACATCTATGTCGATGGCATCCGTACTGGGTGCAGGTAGCGGTCCTGCCGGGGAATAGATCTGACAATTTAAGTATTTCACATGATCGCATTTATAAATATGTGTGGTCCAGAAATGAGAATTCTGTAAATGCAGATCTGCGATCAGGACATTTTTACAATTCGACAGATACACAAGGCGGGGACGCTGTTCCTCCTTGTTGCCGCCACCTCCCCATTTCCAGCGGAGCCAGCAGGCTCTCCATGCCTTAAGACCGTTACCGTCAATCGTACCCGGTCCGCACATGGTGAAGCCATCCACCCCGTCTGCATTGATCAGTGCCGTATAGTAGAGGCAGGTCTCTCCCTCAATCCGGGTCTCACACAAATCATAATCCGAAATATCATTGCTGCCCTTTAATGTAGCTCCGGCGGAAATATAGAGATGCACTCCCTGTTTGAAATAAATCGATCCGGTCAGATAGGTTCCGGGCGGTACCACCAGGACACCGCCACCTTCCTCTGCCGCCAGATCAATGACCTTCTGGATCTCTTTGGTATAAATCCTCCCATCATCCCAGATTCCGTATTCCGTCAGAACATATTGTTTTCCAAGTTCTGACAGCTGTGGGATCTTCGTCTCATAGAACCAGTCATCCATCGGGGTTCCGTCAGGAAAATACTCTGTCTGTCTTACTTTCTCGTTATCCATTCTCCGTCTCCTTTGCGTTCCGCTCCCACAGGAAGCGGACACAGAATCTTCGGATCCGGTCACCTTGACCGGTTACCCGATCTCCACGAATGTCGTATCGTAAGGTGCAATGGTTACCGTACATGCACCGGCTTCCGTGGGAATCGTGGTGGTCTGTTCAGTATCACTATTATTGATAACAACCAGTTTCCTGCTCTCCGGATAATAAGCACATTCCGTATACAGGTTATCAGTCATATAACTGCCGGAAATACCTTCTCCGCCCGCATAACGGATCAGCTGGTACAGCATTCTGGTATTCCACAGATTCACCTGGAAGGAAGACAGATAGATCCCCAGTCCCTTACCGAAACAATTCATGGTAATAAGAGGCTTCTCGCCGTCTGCTAAAAGTACCTGTGCCTTACCATCCGTCAAATACCGGTTCTCCTTCGCTTCCACACCGGCACCTTCCGGGATCAGTCTCTCCGGATCCGCTGCCTCGAAAGCCCATTTTCCATGGCAGACTCTCGCACCGGTATCTTCATCGATTCCCAGCACATGAGCCATACGGAAATACGTATCGTATCCTTCCACAGCAGAAGGCTCATTCACACCGATAAAACAGCCGCCCTCGTGTACCCACTTTGTAAGTGTGGTAACAAGTTCCTCATCCTTCCAGGCATCCCCGCCGCTCCAGGCGCTTCCGGCCCGGCCTGCATTGATCACCACATCCACGTCTTTCAGTATACCATTTTTCACATCCTCAAAGGAGATAAATTTCACATCCACGGGAAGTCCGGACAGGGCTTCGTTGATATGGATCAGGTCATGCATATAGGTCTCGTGGAAATGTCCGGATAAGGTCCAGGAACGAAGGGCTCCCCAGGAGTGCAGCACTGCCACACGGGTTCTGATCCGGTAAGGCTCTCCCGCATCATGGAAACTGCGAATCAACCGGAACTCATCTGCCACTTTTTCAATATAATCACAGAAGTCCGGGAAATCTTCCACCAGATGGAGATATCCGCCGAGACCGATCCGATCGATCTTCGCACGCAGCAGGGCGCGTCTTACGCTGTTCCAGTATTTTTTCGCATCCAGTGTGGGATTACCGCCCTCCATGAAGGTCGGTGCCCCGCCCAGTCCCACAGGGAACAGGTACGGATGCAGACGCAGCTCATGTGTCGGCACATCCACGCCTGCGCACAGTCTGGCTTCATAACCGGAGAATACACATTTGATCAGCCCGTCGAAGCCAAACTCCCCAAATCTTCCGTTGTAAGGCTCCACACCTACCCAGCTGTCATCATAGAAGACATACGCCTTTTTACCGTAGGAATGCACCATATCGATCAGTTTCCTGCCGAAAGAAATAACGAAATCATTGATAAATGCCATCCAGTCCGCCTTCTTCGCATTGCCGGGCATATGCGTCACATGCAGCTGTCCTTTATTGATGAAATCTTCCGCTGTCATACGGTAACCGTATTGTTTCTCGAATTCCTGCAGCGCCGGAACACTGACCGTGAAATCATAAGACCCCCAGTCAGAGAACAGATTCCGATTTCTCTCGCTGCTGCCCCAGATCCACACAAAATTATAGAACATGGAGGTAAAACGTACCACGGTGGTATCCGGATGGGTCTCACACCAGTTCTTCATCCAGCCAAGCAGATACTCTTGATTTTCAGGGTATCTTGGATCGATCTGCATCAGATGCTCCTTGTCCCAATGGTTCGTGGTATGGTTGTACATGGAGATTTCTTCCCAGATACGATAGGCTAAAAAGCTCACCGTATACTTATGGAAAGGGGTGATGCCGGATAATGTCACACTTCCCTTCTCTTTATCATAGCTCCAGTCTGCATTGCTTATCTTAACGTTGTCGGTTCTGTCATAGACTTCCCAATATTCCAAGCTTTCTGCACTGTCGTTGATCCGGAACTGCTCAACAAAAAAGCTGTCCATCAATCCGATCGTTACAGTATCATTCTCTGCCACCCAAGGAGGCGTACACAGAAAAGTCTGCTGCAATTTGTCCTGATTCTCCTTTGCCCAGGCATTATGATCTCTGATAATACAGATGGTGGAGTAGATGCCATAGCCGGCATGGGTGATCTCATCAGAAAGCACGGTGCCGTCACTGTCACGGATCACATCTGCGCCCCATTTTTCCGCCATTTTCAGAGTCAGTTCTTCATATCCTGATTCTCCCGGTAAGGTAAAACCACCTTTTCCCATTCTGAGTTCCTCCTCATATTCCTGCTTTTTTTCTGGTTATTCTTGCTTATTTCCTTACCTGATCCCGTTACAGAAGTTCTTCCTTCAGGCACAGTCTTACCACACGTTCCAACTGCTCTGCCTCAGACAACAATACCTGATCTGTCGCAGGATCCGGAATGTCTTTGTAGATTTCCGGCTTCTTCGGCACTTTTATCTGCCCCACAGGTTCCCATGCGCCGAAGCCTTTCGTCACGCACTCTGCCAGATAAGCATAAGCTCTCTCAGAATATCCGGAGCATTTTTCACGAATCTCCTCCGCCACATAACCGGCCATTTTGTAAGCGCCGAAGTCATTGGTATGCGTATAATCTCCCGGGAAAAAGATCGGTTTTGCATCCTGTAATCCCTTTTCCAGAACGTATTCCTTACTGTGGGCATGAAGATCCAGCACGGGAATATTGTACTGTGCTCCCAGCTCCAGACACACATCTGCGAAGTCCTCCAACAAATCCAGATAAGTCTGATCCCGCAGTCTCCAGGTATTTCTTGCAATGGGTGTTACCAGTACCGGATAGACACCCCTTGCCTGATTCTCTTTGATATAGCGGTGCAGATTCGCCTGATATCCGTCCTTTGCCTGCAGCTTTGGAAGCTTCTGGTCATTGTGACCAAACTGGTAAAATACATAATCGCCGGGTCTGCTGTACTGTTCGATCACCGCATAATGTCCCTCCTTGCGGAACGTATCTGTGGTCAGTCCCGAATGAGAATGGTTCGACACGGAAAGTCTGGCATCCAGATATGTCGGAAGCATCTGTCCCCAGCCGCAGTAACAGGTACCGGGATAATAGGGATAATCTCCTGGCTGATCTGTCACCGTGGAATCTCCTGCCAGATACACGGTAGGACAATTCATCTCTTCCACCGAAAGAGCACTGATTCTTGGTCTGTCTGCCAGCACTGCGATGTCCACTGTCTTATCCGCAAAAATGTGCGAATACCCAACCGGGACAATATCGCAGACATTCACCGCCATGGTATAAGTGAACTCTCCTGCTTGTACTCTGCCGTGAAAAGCAAGACGTCTTCTGCCGGTAAAGATCAATACTTCTCCCATCTCCTCCTCAGAGCGGATGGTCAGCGTGACCTTATAATTGCCCTGTCTGGGTACATCCACTTTGAAGAGTAACGGGATCCGTCTGGGAGAACCCGGCATTTTTTCTCCTGACTGTGCCTCCAGGGCTGCCACTTCTTCTGCGGAATCCAGATAGCAGCCATTCTCATCTTCTCTAAGGAAGGTCAGATTCTCGTTCTGATACCAGTACATCGGTTCAAAAGACGAATTCAGTTCCCGGATCTGCAGTCCTTCCTGTTCTCTTCTGTTTTTCTCTGTTACAAAGCCATAGCCTTTTCCGGGCTGATAGAGGTCGTCACTGCCCACATCGATCAGATTGGCAGTTCCTCCGTCCTTCCCGAACAGAAAATTTCTGCGAAACATTTATAACGCACCATCCTTCTCAATCTCGTCGGATACTAACAAAGTTGCAAAAAATGATAATGCCAGTCCCTGTCCCCAGCCCTGGATATACGCCTTGGGGATTCCTCGGTAGCCTTCCTTGTCTCTCATAACAGCGGTACCGCCGGAGACATTCATTACCTTACCGTCCTCACTGACGTTGGCAAGCAGCCCTTTGATTGCCTTATTAATGTATTTGCTATGTAAAGGATTACCTCTGGTCAGCATTGCTGCGGCAATTCCTGCGGATGCGGAGATCTCTTCATAAGACTCCGGATCATCCACCACAGTTCTCCACAGCCCGTTCTCTGTCTGGTATACCTTCAGTGCTGCCAGCTGCTCATTCAGAGAACCTGCCACATCGATATACTTGGGATACAGATAGCACTGGGGCAGGATGCCTCCTACCTGTGACATGGTAAATGCTGCCCAGGCATTAGCTCTTCCCCAATAGATACCGGACATATGGTCTCCGGCAATATTGTCATAGCCGTGATACCAGAGTCCGCTGCTGGGATTCTGTAAATATTTGATATGCCAGTAATACTGGTTCAGTGCGTCATCAATTAACTCTTCATCGTGTTCCATTACGCCAACCCGCAGCATCAGAAATGCCGCCATGAACAGGGTGTCGCACCAGCACTGCTCCGGAAAATCATTGTTGGCAGATACCGTATGCTGTAATACATGATCTCCGAAGCGAAGAGCATCTTTTCTCAGATAAGCGATCTTGCTCATGAGAATATCGTGATACTGCTGCTCTCCCGTTGCCTGGTATAAGGTGATCAGACAATGTCCCATAGCACAGGCATTTACGGTCCATACCTTGGGCAGCCCCAGATCGATCAGTTCGTCGATACGATCCTTTAACAGCTCCAGATATTCCTTTTTCCCGGTCTTCTCAAAGGCATCACTGATTCCGTAATATGCCACACCGCAGGGCCAGTCCCAGGTGAGATCCATATTCATGGTCTTTTTCACGATCTTATCAATGACTTCCTCTATCTCTTTTTTGTCATATTCCAGCTTTAACATAATTCCTCCGTTTCTGCCTTTTGGCGGTTTATATTCTTTTCCCACATCTGTTTTTATTGTAAAACAGGTCCTCGGAAAAAAACATAAAACATTTTCAACGATTCAAAGTAATTGTATTTCTAATATAGCCCCCAAGCCATTCATGCCTGGGGGCCGTATGTACTTACTGTAATAAGACTTTTTACTTACTGAAGTCTGGTGGTGTTACCTGCATCCAGTGCAGCCTGTCTCTCATCGATAACTTCCTGGTAACCTGCCTCCAGGTACTTCTGGCTAAGTTCGTCATACAGAGCGTCGAACTGATCCTTAGAGCACATGGTCAGCTTATCACGATACTCAGTGTACAGATCATACAGAGTCTGATTGTACTCGGTTACTGCATCGATAGAAGTTGCGAACAGACAGTCGGAGTTAGCCTTGCCTGCTTCGTAGATAGCAACCTGTCCGTTGTAGTTAGCCAGAATCTGATCATAGAAGTCCTGAGGAATACCCTGAGGGGTGATTGCCTTGATATCCTTCTCGATAGAACCAAGAGTCTTGACTGCGGTTACTGCACACCAGTAGTCTACGTTGTTGTTGTGACCCTGCTGTTCATCCAGACCGGTCTGATCTGCTACTGCTACGGGATCGCCGTTGTCATCGTAGTTGAAGTTCACGCCTTCAATACCCCACTGCATGGTGAACAGGTTCTCAGGCTGGTTCAGCCACTCAAGATACATCATAGCTGCTTTTACTTCATCCTCGGTAGCATCGTTAGCGAAGCCGATCATCATACCGAAGTTGGTTCCGGGTCTGTAAGAAGCCGAAGATCCCCAGGTCTCATCCTGTGTCCAGGTAGAAGGAGTAACTGCTACTGCCAGCTTGCCATCAGGGTTAGCATCATAGAAGGAGTTCAGTACATTCATGGTAGAAGATACATATCCGGTCCAGGTAAATGCTTCACCGTTGATGAAATCTGCCTCTGCCTCGGAAGCATCTCTTAAGTAGTACTCAGGATTGTAGTAACCATCGTTGTACAGCTCGTTCTCCCATTTTAAGAATCTCTTCTGAGCTTCCGTGGACAGTGAGGGAATCTGATAGTCGCCGGTGGTTGCCCATGTAGTCTCATCCTGAGGATAATCTCTGTAGCCGTAGTTCTGGTCGATACCTGCGCCGCTTACTTTCTTACCGCTTAAGGGATACTTGTGACCATTTTCTACCAGTTTTGCATACAACTCTAACAGCTTGGTGTTGTCGCCAACGGGATACTCAGAAAATCCTGCTTCTTCCAGCCAGTCCTGACGATAGAAAGTACACCAGGTATAAGTGGTATTACCATAAGGTCTATAGCCAAGTACCAGATAATCTTCATCAGACAACTTGGTGTAAGCGTCGTTGCCATGCTCTACCATGGTCTCCCAGTAGGTAGGAGCGATCTGCTTGAACTCTTCTACATCGTAGGTCTGCAGATAGCCGTCTGCCTGCCAGCTTGCCAGCTTATCATAGTCATATTCCATACAGATCGTAGGAAGGCTCTGGCTTGCTGCCAGCATAGCGTAATCGGTCATAACGTCGCTACGGGTAATTCCTACATATTCTACAGTGATATTGTACTTGTCACCGAAATTCTCCTGTACCCATTTGGTCCAGTAGTTGTTCTCTACGTCGGAGCATCCGTTTCCGGAAGAGCCACGATCGTATACGGGAATCTGTAAAGTAACATTACTTGCGAAAGGCTCCCAGCCATCCATGCCTGCTACTGCTGCAGTTGCTGCATCTGTGCTTGTTGCTGTGCTTACCGCTGCGGTATCCTTTGTGGAAGCATCCGCACCTGCGTCAGTGCTCCCGCCGCATCCGGTCAGAGTCCCCATTGCCATAGCACCAACCAGTGCCGTTGCCATTACCTTGTGAAGAGTATTCTTCTTCATAAATCAATCCTCCTTATTTAAAATACATAGTTTTATGTGTACCCCTGCTTTCGGGGAAAACTAACATGGTTGCTTTTGTTTCTCTTAACCCTTTACCGCTCCGATCATGGTACCCTGTACGAAATACTTCTGCAGGAACGGGTAGATGATAATGATAGGAATTGTTACGAACATGATGCTGGCTGCCTGTAACACTTCGGGAGTGGACTGAATCGCACTACCGGTATCTGCCAGGGAGGAAGTCTGCGCTTCTGCTGCGGATGCCACCAGCTGATATAGCTTGTACTGGATCAGCTTCAGGTTCGCGTTCTTGGTGTAGTACATATTGTCTGCATAGGAGTTCCAACGGCCTACAGCGTAGAACAGAGACAATGTTGCCAGGATCGGTTTGGACAACGGTAATACAATCCTGCTCAAGATCTGGAAGTTACTTGCACCATCCAGGAAAGCAGATTCCTCCAGACTGTCTGGAATCGTACTCTGGAAGTAGTTCTTCATGATCAGCATGTTATACGGGGAATAGATCAGAGGTAAGATCAATACCCACATGGTATCCAGCACATGCAGCTTCTGATATAGCAGGTAGCTGGGGATGATGCCGGCACTGAAGTACATCGGTACCATCAACAGGAAGGTCAGTAGCTTTTTACCCTTTAATCTCTTCTTGGAGAGAGGGTAAGCGGCACAGGTACATACCAGCATTCCCAGAGCCGTGAAGATCACGGTAACGATCACCGAGAAGATCATGGAATAGGTCATGGAGCTGTCTGCAAACACCTTCTTATAAGCATCGAAGGTGATATCCTTGGGCCAGAAGTAAACGCTCTTGGACATTACTGCGGTATTGCCGGAAATGGATTTCACTGCTACATGCAGGAAAGGTAATACGCAGCTGGCGCAGAGGATAACGATCACTGCCATCATGACAAAATCACTGATGCGGAATTTGTTGACCGCATGAGCTCCGCCTGTGGAGGCAGATTCTTCGTTGATATTTACTTCTTTTTTCTTCATCGCTCTCACCTCCTACAGTAATCCGTCTTCGCCGAGCTTCTTGGCAAATTTATCAGATAACAGAACCAGGATCAGTCCGATCAGTGACTGGAACAGACCAACCGCGGTCGCCGCACTGAATTTTCCGGCTCCAATACCTTTATTGTATATGTAGACAGCCAGCTGATACTGGAAGTCCTTGACCTGCGAATTTTCTAACGCCGTCAGTCGCTCTAAGTTACTTCCCATGACACGTCCGAGGTTTAGGATCAGTAGTGTTACTACTGTGCTCTTGATACCGGGAAGTGTGATGTGCCACATTCTCTTCCAACGGTTTGCACCGTCGATCATGGCTGCTTCGTACAGTTCTCCGTTGATACCGGTGATCGCTGCCAGGTAGAGGATGGTGCCCCATCCCATTGTCTGCCATACACCAATCAGCAGATAAGTGATTGCCCAGTGCCATTTCTCATTCAGGAACGGAATTCCTTCGGAGATCACTCCCATGTTGGTTAACAGGATATTCACCAGACCGGAGTTTGGGCGGAACATTGTCATCGCTACGCTTCCGATGATGGCCCAGGAGAGGAAGTGCGGCAGATACAGGATCGTCTGGGATACCTTTTTGAATCTGGGATATCTTAATTCATTCAGGATCAGTGCCAGAATGATCGGCATCGGGAAACCAACTAACAGGTCTGCCAGATTGAACACTACGGAGTTGCGGAGTGCTCTCATGAAGTCGGCATCCTTGAATATTTTAATGAATGTCTTCATTCCCACCCATTCACTGCCTGCATATCCCTTCGCCGGTTTGTAATCCATGAAGGCCATCCGCAGTCCCGGGTAAGCACCGTAGCTGAATACAATTACCATGATCAGTGGAAACAATAGAAGCAGATACAACTGCCAGTCTCTTTTAAAAGCTTGTTTCCAAGTGGTTTTCGTTTTCACGCCCGCCACATTGGCTGCATTCTTCTTCGCCATATCGAACCTCCTCAAGTGTCAGTTATATTTTCTCGTCATTTTGTACACTTTTTGTAACCTTGTAAGCATATTATCATACATGTTGTCACATTTTTCTAATCAATCGTTATAAAAAACTATGCAAAAACAACCATTATAAATCATGTTCGTTTTTCGTTAGTTTTATTGTTTCGTTTATTTTTGCATTTTATAACATATATTATTTGAAAAAGAGCCGTATTTTTCAATGTTTTTAACCATTTTTAGCCACATTTTCGGAAACGGTTCCAAAAGTGCACTTATTATTTATACAATATAATGGTTGATTTTGTCTAGTTTAATTGTTATATATAATGTATAGACATTATTTCCATGGCAGTAAGTCGTTTTTTCACAGCGTCATACAGGATGCACAATGGATTTATACAAGATTCACAGGAGGTTGAAAATGGCAAAATCCAAGCGAGTGGTTACAGAATACAGAAGCTACTATCTGCCCATGCAGTTCCCCGTACTGCTTCTGTCCGGTGATTATTGGAAGATCTCGGATATCCCCAGCGGAAGTCTTCACTTCCATAATTGTCTGGAGATCGGACTCTGTCATTCCGACAGCGGCACGTTAGAGATCAACGGCGACAAGCAGTCCTTCCATGCCGGCGATGTCACTGTCCTGCCCCGTAACGTTCCCCACACCACTTACAGTACTCCCGGTACCAGGAGCCACTGGTCTTATCTGTTTCTGGATCCGAGGGAGCTGTTCCGCAATCTCCTCCCCGCTTCCTGGAAAAATTATGATCTGTCCACAGACGGCTTCCCGGGATTCCGCTATATTTTCAGCAAAGAGGATTTCCCCCACATCAACTATCTGGTGTCCTATATCATTCATGAGCTGGAGGAGCAGAATCCCTGCTACCAGATCAGTGCCAGAAGTCTGTTGTGTTCCCTCTATATCGAGCTGTACCGGATTGAAAGCCTTGGCGGTGTCAACCCTGACACTGCGAAACCGGGCTCTCCTGAGATCCTAGCCCTACAGGACCGCAAAAAAGAGGGTGAGATCGCCGAAAACTCTCTGGTGATCTCACCCGCTCTGGAATATATTGAGAAAAATTATATGCAACAGTTTGCCATCGAATATCTGGCAGAGCTGTGTCATTGGAGTCCCACCCATTTCCGCCGGGTCTTCCACGATATCATGGGCACCTCCCCGTTGGACTATGTGAACAATACCAGGATCCTGAAATCCTGTATCCTGTTACGAAGCACGGAGCATTCCATTCTCGACATCTCCGAAATGGTGGGCTTCCATTCCGTATCCAGCTTCAACCGCTACTTCATCAAGCTGATGCAGATGTCTCCCAGAGAATACCGCAAGCAGATGCAGCAAAGCGAGAAAAAAGCGGAAAACCAGTCCATTCTGGAATTCGCCGGATGGATGCGTCCGGAATAACCGTACTCTGTATTCCGGTAGTTCCGGGCATCAAGCCAGCCGTTTGTGTTTCCATTTGCCGGAGTAATACCGGATCACGGGAATGATGCATCCGCAGCTCCAGGACAGAGGTGTGGCGATCCAGATTCCCGTCACGCCTAAGATTCCTGACAACAGATACGCGAACACGATTCTGCCGGACAGTTCTGTTAATCCTGCTACCATGCAGGTATTGACATCTCCGGCTCCCCGGATCACATTCTGATAACTCTGCATCACACCGGCGATCACATAAGCCACGCCGATGATCGTCAGATACGTGCAGCCGATGCCGATGGCATCTCCCGATTCGTTTGCATCCAAAAACAGCGTCATTAACTGCACCCGGAAAATAAGTACCATGGCAGCGATAAAAATACTGGCTCCCACCATGACACCCAGCGTCTTATAGAGTGCTTCCCGGATCCTGTCATATTGATTTTTCGCAATATTCTGCCCGGTAAATACCGAAAGTGCCGTTCCGATAGAGACGATGACCTGAATTGCCACGCTGTCCACACGATTTGCCGCCACGTAAGCCGCCATGGTGGACGAGCCGAAGGAATTCACCAGTCTCTGTACACTCATGCCGCCTAAAGCGATCATGCAAGACTGAAACGCCGCCGGGAATCCGGTCTTTACCACCAGATGAATATAACCGGCTTCCGGCTTCCACTTCATCATGGATAATCCGATCTCTTCTCTCACTTTCCACACTTTTACAAAACAGATCACCGCCGAAGTGCACTGCGCCAGAATCGTCGCATAAGCTGCTCCCGCCACTCCCATCTTGCACACAATAATGAAAAATAAGTCAAAGGCAATATTCACCACAGACGAAGCGATCACTGCCCGCAGCGGAGTCTTAGAATCTCCCACGCTGTTTAAGATCGCCGCACATCCATTGTAGATCACGCTGCCGAACACAAAAGTATAGATGATATGCAGATATTCTGCGGAATAGCCTATGACATTCTCCGGCACACTTAAGAGCCGGAGGAAAAATTCCGCGCCGAAGATTCCGATAAGTGACATGATGCAGGTCAGCACCCCTGCCAGCCAGACAAGTGCCGTCGCGGTCTTCGCCATTCTCTCTTTATTGCCACAGCCAAAGCACTGCGCCACCACCAGTCCCGCACCGTTACACATACCACTGACCAGTGCCAGCAGGAAATAGGTCAGCGTTCCTGTGCTTCCCACGCCCGCCAGTGCACTCTCTCCCAAAAATCTTCCCACGATCACTGTGTCTGCCACATTATATATTTGCTGGAATATGTTGCCGATCAACATCGGTATGGCAAACCCAATGATCAGTTTTAATGGTTTACCCTGTGTCATATCTTTCATGTATGTGTCCTCTTTTTTATCCTTCTGTTTCCAAAGTAAGTCCTGTCAGACCGAGTTCCGGTCAACTCAACTGCAGCAGTCTCGCCCCTGCCAGACGGTTCTCCCGCTTCGGAGGCAGATCGTAATAGACATCCATTTTGAACGAATCCAGTTCCAGGGTCAGATGTGTCGGGCAGTCGTAACGCTTCAGAGCCACACGCCATAGTTCACCATTGGAGAACCAGTCGTCAATCAGTTTTCCGTCCTGATACAAGCGTGCGCAGTCCCCGCCGAAATCCAGTTCCAGCCAGACATCACCTGACAGTGCATCCGCCGGGTGATACTCATATTCCAAGGTTAATTCATAGATGTTCGGTTCTGTTTGACCATATACGTTCCAGATACTTTCCACTGCCTGTCCGCCATCCGTGATCCGCACCTTACCGGCTTCCGCAAAGTGCAGATCCGGCAGCAGACTCACCTTGCCCTTTTCATCTGCCCCTTCCTGCACATAACAAAAATGCTCCGCATCGTGTATGGTAAGGATTCTTACCGCTTTCGCATGATCTTTGCCGTCACTCCACTCGAAATAAATATCCTCCGGCTTCTCATCCGCATAGAAATAATAAGTTCCGCCGAAGCATCCCAGATAAGAGGCATTGGTTTTTCGAAGTCTTAACTGCTCTCCCCGTATCACCACCGGCAGATTGTAAGGCAGCACCAGAATCGCATCCGTCCTTACATGGATCCGGTCGAAAATAATCTGTCTCTGTGTTCCTTCAACATCTGTCACCGTAAACTGTAATGGCCTTTCCGGTGTGATCTGTTTCTCCGTCATTTTCCGTTTTCTCTGGTGATTATTGATAAATAAGAACCCGCAGTCCGCCATTTTATTATAGCGGAACGCTGCCCGCAATGTCTCCATATCTTCTGCACCCATGGGCTCGGGAATATTATCCGGCAGATACACTTTCGCCGGTGCCAGCAGTTCTTCTGTATTTTTGATAAAAATATGGTGTTTGCGCAGTCGATAATAGCTTTCTGACGTCAGACCGTTTTCCCGCAGGCACGTCTGAAAATCATAGCTTTTCACAGGAAGGTCATTGGCATAGCCGGTCGCCTTCGACTCCTGCAGGGTGGTATATTTCCCGTCAGGATTCACGCCGCCGTGGTACATATAATACCCGATCAGATTTGCCCCTGCTCCCAACATGCAGATCGTTTGTGCCTCGATATCCTCCGGGTAAGGGTAGGTGCGTCTGTGTGCCGTCACCTGCAATCCCCCTCCCAGTTCCGCCGTCAGGTAAGGGAATTTTGACGTATCAAATGTAAAACCACTCTGTCCTTCGGCGAAATCCGATGCAATATTTGCATCGTCGTGAAAAGGCTGAAACAGGAAATTCTCGCTTGCCGCAAGTTCGTGGGTATGATTCGCCCACGGAGCATCCACATACCCGCCAAGCACCGGCAGGAAGCTTTCCGGTACATAAGCGCCTCCCCAGCCGGTCGCTGAAAAATAGGGAGCGGTCAGTCCCTTTTTCTCCGCTATAGCTCTGAGTGTGCGCATATGCGCCATGCCCTCTTCCCTGTCGGAAGGACCACCGGCATGCCCGTACTCATTCTCGATCTGAATGCCGATGACGGGACCGTCGTCCTTATGCATATACCCATCCGCCTGCTCGGCAATCTTGGTAAAAAAGAGGTCCACATACTTGAGATACTGCGGATCATCTGTTCTAAGAGACAGTTTGCCCCGCTTTTCTTTCTCCACCAGCCAGTCTGGAAAACCGCCGTTTCTGCACTCTCCGTGTGCCCACGGTCCGATGCGCAGCCATACTTTCATCCCGGCTTCCTGACAGCAGTTCAGAAACACTTTCAGATTTCTTCTGCCGGAGAAATCCCACTCACCTTCCGCTTCCTCATGGTGGATCCAAAACACGTACGTAGCAACGATGTCTACACCGCCCTGTTGCATATTCTTAATTGCTGTTTTCCATTCCCCTTCCGGATAGCGGGAGAAATGGAATTCTCCCATGATGGGCAGGATCGGTCTGTCGTTGCAGGTTAAGTATTGGTTATTATAGCTATATACTTCTTTTTCCATGTTTTTCATTTTGTATTCCTTTCCTCAAAAGCCTTCCTATTCAAGTCTTTCTTTTCAAGTCTTTCTTTTCAAGCTTTTCTTTTACAGATCATGTACCCGGATTCCCTGATGAGCATTGTCCCTGGCAAGTAGTTCTTCCGCACACTTTTCCGCTTCGTCTGTCTGTCCCAGTCCTTTAAATCCCAGGCTCATCATAAACAGACAATGCTTTCGGTTCCGCTCGTCCAGGTTCTCCTCAAAGATCAGCAGATCCGGCAGGGATACCGCAAAATAATCTATTTTTACATTCTCCTCTATATGCTCTCTGCCATACTCCACCAGCTTTCTAAATCTGCGAACCGCCTGTTCTTCGTTTCCAAGCTTTCTGTACGCCAGCCCCTGATAATAGATCATCTCAGGGGGCTGATCATTGTAATACATCATGCCCACCGGCTCCGACTCTCCGTGACAGGCTTTCGTAAGACTTGCGAAAGCTTCCTCTGTCTCTCCCAGCTTTTCCTGCACCAGTCCCAGCAGATAATACAGATTATTCTCCTGTGCAGACTCCAATTTCCCTTCTCCCAGGTTATGAGGATATTCCCCGGCTGCCCGCAGAAGAAGTTCCTTTGCCTCAGCATAATCCTGTTTTGCTGCAGCCGCTTTTGCCAGCTGATACAGGGCGGTCAGGTACTGGGCTGCCACTTTGCCTTCGCCGCCTTCCCACTGATGGAACTTCCTTGCTTTGATCAGATCGAGAGCCTTCGCAGGTTCTCCCAGAGTGTTTAAAAGTGTCACATACTCCAGATACAGATCATCCCTGCTTTCCACCAGGTCAAAATGTCTTTCCATATCACTCCATCGTTCCTTCACGGGAACATTCAGACGCTTTTTCAGCTGATCCAGTTCCAGATACACTCTGGCATCCGTCTCATCCAGTGCAAAAGCTTTCTCCATTTCCTCGTACGCTCTCTGCGGCTGCTTTTTCACATTGTAATATGCCAGTGCCAGATTCCTGTGTACCGTCGGGAAATCCGGGTACCTAAGCGCAGCTTCTTCATAATCCGCTATGGCTTCGCCGTACGCTCTCCTGTCATAGAGCAGGCAGCCCAGATAATAGTAAACCATATCCAGATAATAATCATCTGCCAGACTCTTTAATACGATATAATCTTCCGTTCTGTGAGGGAAACAGCCGTCCGCTACCGCATTTTCTCCCAGTGTCACATACGCTGTCATGTAATGATTTGTCTGTTTCATATTTTCTTTCCTATGCAGGTTCTGGTATCCGTAAGCAATATAATAATATACCAGCGGATAAATATCCTCTTGCCGTGATACGTTCTGTTGTTCCACCCATTTTTTTGCAAGGGCGATTCCCTGTGCGTAGTTTCCTGCCTCATAGAGATCGATCATCAGCTCCAGCAGGGTGTTATGGTTGATCTTCTCCGGCTGTCTGTCATAGAGCGGATCGATCTTCAGGCTCTCCTTATGTAATTCTTCCGCTTCCAGCACTCTGCCCATTTTTCTTAAAATATTTTCCTTCAATGCCCGGGCTTTCATGCACTGGTACTGTCTGAGAATAGATTCGTTTACATGCTCCAGAGCCTCTGCAAATCTTCCCGCTTTCGCATCCAGGCAGGCAAGTTCATAAAATCCGGGAGCCTGGAAACTGTCGCCCCAGATGGCTTTGTAAAAAGCATCGTAAGCTTCTTTTTCTTTCCCCTGATATTTCAGAGAAAGTCCCAGATTATAGTATGGCTCATAATCGTAAGGGTTCGGATTGGAACGAATAGCCTTCTCCACTGCCTTCCGAAAATACTTTTCCGCCCCGGCAAAATCACACTTTTTAAGCAGACATCTTCCATAGGCATTGTTCAGGCGGATATCAGTGGGATCCCTGCGTAATCCTTCCAGATAATAGTTCTCTGGATGATAAGTGGCATGCCGGTATTGTTCCACATGCAGACCGTAGAGGAACAGATCCTCCGTGGTTTCACAGTCTTCAGGAAGTGGTGCTGCCTTCGCCGGTTCCGGCACTTCTGCTTCAATTTTTTTCGGAAAATGGTAAGAGACCAGTTCTCTCCCATCTGCGGCACAAACACATACCCGTAGGCCGCAGAGTACCTCTGTGCCATTCTGCTCTCCCTCTGTATATGCCGGTATCTGTTGCAATTTTTCACGGTCAATCTTCACTTCATAAGTTTTCTCCGGTGACAGATCTGAGGTTTCCTCATACAGTACCTTTTCCTGTCTTCCGTTTTCTCCCGGCAATGTCAGCAGTATCCGTGCTCCTTTTTGCACGGACGTGGTATAGGCCGATACCGTAAGCTGTCCCTCTGCCTCATCATATTCCGCATTCACCGCCGCATCGATGGTGGCATTTTTCACATACCCGATATTTTTATAGGGCATAAAATACTGTTTGAAATTCTTGGTCTCCTGAGGCCAGATCCATGTAAAATCCGGCTGATTATCCGTAAAACAGCCTGTCATCAGTTCGATATACGGACCATCCTCGTCGGTCAGTGCAAGGTCCCATGCTTTGCCGAATTCTCCGCATCCCCAGGTCCACTGCTTTTTCCCGGGAGCAATATGATGATCCGCCACGTGCAGAAGTCCTGCCTGTTTTCCGTAATCATATTCCCCGATAAAATTATAATCCGAACGGTATGCCATATAGGAGGTGGGCACCGGAATATTTTTATACTGCGCGATATTCACATGATCGTATTTGTGCTTATAGTAGGTTCCCTCCGCATAGGGGAAGCTGATAACATCCCGCTTGCCGTGGTCATATACCGCCGTCACATCCTCCGGAAATACGGAGATGGTGTCATCATTTACCGCTACTGCAGGGTTCGCCCACCACAGGAAGGTCTGGGGCATTTTCGTGCGGTTATACAGCTTTGCCGACAATTCGATATATGCCTTATCCGGATACAAAGTCACGCCCAGCACGCCCTCTGTCCGGAACATATTCTCGATCTCTCCCATCCAGACTGTCGCACTTCCGTCCTCATTTTCCGCATAGGTATATTCCACCGGATCAAAGGTACTGGGTCTGTGATGCTGCGGCCAGTTGAACTCAATACCTCCGGATATCCAGGGTCCCGCCAGTCCCACTAACGCCGGTTTGATGACATGATTGTAATAGATAAAATCGTAGCCATTTGTCTTGTCATAAGCTCTCTGGATCCTGCCTCCCAGCTCCGGCAGCGTCATTACTTTCAGATAATCGTTCTCCAGAAAAAGTGCTGTATACTGCTTATCCACTTTCTCATCGCTGATCTTCTCGATCACCGTGTGGGGATAGATCCTTCCCGAGCTTCCCTGATAGACACGTTTCTCCAAAAACATCGGATTCTTATCCGGTTTTCCTGCTTCGTATGTGGGAATGATCACTTTTTCTTCCCAGACCTGAACCTTATTCATGGTTTCCTCCTTTTATCTCCGAACAGCTTCTTTGGACCGCCCGTATATTTTTAACCTCTCACCAGTGTGCTTAACTCTTCTTCCGTCAATTCCTCCGCCGGTTCAAAATTCTCTCCCGACAGGTATGTATAAATTGCCGCCTGCAGTGCCCTCGCCTCCGGATACCGCTGACTCTTATGCAATTCCATGGTGGATAGCAATACTTTTCCCTTCAGGCATCGAAACTCTATCAGTTGTGCCATGGGACGTAAAAAAGCATAGCTGTCCATCTCCGTAATGATCATCTTCATGGGATGCGGCAGAATCACCGCCCGCTTCGTTGCCATGATCCACCATTGCCAGTCCGTGTGAAAATCCGTGGGGAATTCCTTAAAAATCGGATGTTCCGTATCTATGAGCTGCCCCATACCGCCCTCCTGATCCGCGAAAGTTCCCACCGACCAGAAATCTGTCGTAAACTGTGTTTTTATGGAATACGGCAGGCTCTCTTCGTCCGCGTCCGGAGACAGATAGACTCTTCCGCCGTTTTGAAGCACCTCTTTTGTCCGCTCATCAAAAATTCTGGCTTCATATACATTTTCCGGGCAGACCGGGGTTGTCTTCTGATATACCCACACCGGATAGAAGCCGGTGCTGTTGCCGATGCTCACCGCAAGGGTGAGTGCTGTATTCTTTGACGTCACATCCAGTGGAATATCCAGAATCCCTATCGTAGTATAGCTGCCCGGAGGACAGCTTTTGGTCTCTGTATCTGCTCCGGCTGCTACCACCGTATTTTCGCATTTTACCGTTGCTTCCTGTTTACTGTTTCCGCCCTCAGATGCACAATTTCTTTCTGTAAGTGTCCAGTGCAATACTCCTGTGATATTTTTCCTGCCGAAATTCGCCACTTCCACTTCCGCGGTCAGCCGTTCTCCTGCCTCATAGGTATAACGTGGGAGTTTCACCAGAATCCTGCACTCTCTGAAAAACTCACGGAATCGTTCCGGTCTGGCAAAATCGTACGGCTTCGGTTCCAAATGGGAATTCATCATGCCCACCAGTGCCGTCCCCTGTCCCGGGAAGTCCTGCAATCCCAGAAGTGAAATCCCGGAAAGTTCTCTCGTCCGCATGGCTGCTTCAATTTCCTCCCGGTATGCCAGTCTGGACAGTTCGCCGGTGGCTTCCACATATTTTTTCCATACGGGTAAAAGTCCCCGTTCCTCAACCCGCTTCCGGATCAGTTTCAGATTCACCGGATCCGATATTCCATGAAAGCTTTCCAGCTCCTCAAAATCCGGCAACACTTCGAACTGCCCCACTTCAAAACTGAATACCGGCTTCTGATACTCTTTTCGTATCTCTGTCATTGCCTCATCATAGGTTCGATCTGCGGAGGGATAGTTTTCATTGAGATACCCCCGCATACCGGAGAAAGTTCCCCGGATCACCGCATCCTTACAGCTTTGGGAAGTATAGAAATCGTTCTCCGGGTCACAACCTTCTTCGCCATAGAACGCATTGGATCCGTCCGCATACAGTCTGGTATGATCCAGTCTTTTCGCTATTCTGACCAGTTCCCGCATCCGCTCTCTGCCCTCGCCCTGAGTCTGCAATTCATTGCCCAGCGTCAGCATTACAAAAGAGGGATGATTGGCATAGGTTTTCAATATTGCTGTGAGCTCTGCCCGGTAATACCGGTAACTTTCCTCCGTTCCAAAGGCATTCTTCGGATCCCAATGAGACAGCTCCGGCTGCAGCAGCATTCCCAGCTCATCCGCTGCCGCAAAAGCTGCTTCCGGCTCACAGTGGGAATGGAATCTTACACAGTTTATTCCATAACTGCGATATTTTAATAACATCTCCTTCCATTCCGGAATCGTCATGGGTGGATGTCCGGTCTCCGGATATTCTGCGCAGTTCGCCTCACCCCGCAGGAAAATTGTCCTGCCATTCAGCGCCAGCCTGCCACTGCCGTTATCGCCAAAGGAGCGGATGCCGAAACGGATCCGGCACTCAGCATCGCTACGAACTTCATCTTCTGTCGACATACCGCTATCCAGGATTGCAACCATCTCATAGAGATTGCCTTCGGCTTCGTCCCACAGCTTCACATT
This sequence comes from uncultured Lachnospiraceae bacterium, assembly GCA_945929965.1. GTDB lineage: Bacteria > Bacillota > Clostridia > Lachnospirales > Lachnospiraceae > Acetatifactor. The sequence continues at coordinate 62,046 of CAMEOT010000008.1, read as the reverse complement.
CTCCCGCAGGGGCAGATCGCGGAACCAGATTTCCACTATTTCCGGATTCTCCTGTTTATCTGCTTCGGCTTCCGCTAATTTCTCCCCGGAGCAGCTGAAAATTTCCGTCAACATCTGTGTGTTTTCTAACTTTCCTGCTACCAGAGTCTCTGACTGCAATACGATTTTCGCATCTTTATATATTTCCTTTGCGCCCGGTGCCAGCTCCACACAGACATCTATCACATAGCTATCTGCTTTATTTTTCTCTTCCTTTTTTACCGCTCTCGGATATACTCGGAGACTGTCTATAAAATTCTGCGGTCGGGTATACATGCTGCATTCGCCAAGTATCCCATTCCAGTTCGTCTGTGTCTCATCTGTTGCCGCGGAAGAATAGCAGATAGCAGTTTTTGGCATTCCCGGGTAGCTGTTATCCGAAAGAAACGTAAATTCATGTTCTCCCGGTGTCACTCCGGTCAGTTCAAAAATGTAAGGTGTACTCAGCGTTCCCTGCCGAAAGATGCAGCTTTCTGCTCCATCCACAAACAATCGCAGCGCACGCGCCCGTTCCACTCGTACGAACAGCCGCTCCATGCCATATTCCGTTATTTTTATCCTGCGGCTGATCCGCGCTTTTCCTTCATAGGTATGCCGCCTGGTAAATCTTGTAGCGATCGGTGCATCTATGTCTATCTCTCCCGCAGCATTTCCCAGCGCAGCGTCTGGGTGCCACTGATTGGCTCCCACATCTCGATGTCCGATCCCGTTCTCATCCAATGTTCCCGGCAGATCCATCTGTCCCGTGGTTCCGTCCTCCAGTTCCACGTGCCAGCTTCCATCCAACAATATTTTCATATATGACTCCATCCCACAAGCGCTTTTCGGTACAGAAAAATTCCATAGTAAATCCACAGTAATTTTTCTGATATTTTTCTTCTTCATTACGGAATCATTATATAGCTTACTTTTAGTGTTTTAAATTCATTATCATGAACTATTCTTTATATTTATTGCATTATCCTGAACTTTTTTGATATAATATGTGTGAAGGAGTGAATCAGAAATGACAGATAGAAGAACTTTTTTATATGAAGATTTTGAAATATCCTATGAAGATACAAAAAAAGGGTGGTCCATGCCCTATTCGCATCACCACACCAACTATGAAATCTATATTCTGCTCTCCGGAGAGCGTCTGGTTACCATCGGCGATATCACCTACCGGGTAGAAACCGGCATGGCAAGCCTGTTTGAGAGTAATATCTCTCACCGAAGCGTCGGTGACACGGATTATACCGGGATCTGCATTCATTTTTCAAAAGCCTACCTGGAAAAATACTTTTTACCCGTCGTAGTATCTTCCTATCTGACCTGTTTCAAGTCACCGATCATTTTCATACCTGAGGATTACAGACAAAAGCTCCTCGACTGGAACGCAGCTTCCTGCTGCAAATCTCCCACTGCCTACCTGTTATTGGCACAGATTCTTACAGATCTCAACGATTTTCGGCATCAGCATCCGTTAGATAATGAGATTCCCGTCAGTGAAAATAAAGCCTCCGGTTTTCAGCGGATCATTCATTATATTACCACCAACTACACCACGATTCAGACCGTCCGGGATATCGCCGAATCCTGTGGAGTCTCCGAGAGCTATGTCCACCGGGCTGTCCGGCAGACGGAATCTCTCACCGTAAAAGAATATATTAATAAGCTTCGCCTCCGTCACGCCATACACCAGATGGAACAGGGCGGCAATTCCCTCTCTGTCATCAGCAAGACCTGCGGTTTCCAGAGCGTGTCCTATTTTTACCGGGTTTTCAAAAAATACTACGGTATGACACCCACACAATATTTTTCCAAAAAAGAACCCCATTACTGATATTTCTATCAGTAATGAGGTTCTCGTCATATTCTCATATACCCCAATTTATTGCTTGTGTAATACCCTCTCAGATCGTCTTCCCGACTTTCCTTACTTGTCAGCAATAGCAGCCTGTGCAGCAGCCAGTCTTGCGATAGGTACACGGAAAGGTGAGCAGGATACATAATCCAGACCGATCTTGTGGCAGAACTCTACGGAAGAAGGATCTCCGCCGTGCTCACCACAGATACCAACGTGCAGCTTAGGATTTACAGGCTTACCAAGCTTGATAGCCATCTCCATCAGCTTGCCGACACCGGTCTGATCCAGCTTAGCGAACGGATCATTCTCGAAGATCTTGGTGTCATAGTAAGCGTTCAGGAACTTACCTGCATCATCACGGGAGAAGCCGAAGGTCATCTGGGTCAGGTCGTTGGTACCGAAGCAGAAGAAATCAGCTTCCTTAGCGATCTCATCGGCAGTCAGAGCTGCTCTGGGGATCTCGATCATGGTACCTACTTCGTACTTCATATCTACACCGGCAGCTGCGATCTCAGCATCAGCAGTCTCTACAACTACCTTCTTAACGAACTTAAGCTCTTTCACTTCACATACCAGAGGAATCATGATCTCGGGCTCTACATTCCAGTCGGGATGTGCCTTCTTAACCTCGATTGCCGCACGGATAACAGCCTTGGTCTGCATCTTGGCAATTTCAGGATAAGTAACAGCCAGACGGCATCCTCTGTGGCCCATCATAGGGTTGAACTCATGCAGAGAAGCGATGATGGTCTTGATGGTCTCTACGCTCTTGCCCTGTGCCTTAGCCAGCTTCTCAATGTCAGCTTCCTCGGTAGGAACGAACTCATGCAGAGGCGGATCCAGGAAACGGATGGTAACAGGGTTGCCCTCCAGAGCCTCATACAGCTGCTTGAAGTCGTTCTGCTGATAAGGCAGGATCTTCTCCAGTGCTGCTTCTCTCTCCTCTACAGTGTCGGAACAGATCATCTCACGGAATGCTGCGATTCTGTCCTCTTCGAAGAACATATGCTCAGTACGGCACAGACCGATTCCTTCAGCGCCCAACTCACGAGCCTTCTTAGCGTCTGCGGGAGTATCTGCATTGGTACGAACTTTTAACTTACGATATTTGTCAGCCCAAGCCATAACACGACCGAACTCACCGGCGATGGTAGCGTCAACAGTCTTGATCTCGCCATCATAGATGTTACCGGTAGTACCATCGATGGACAACCAGTCACCTTCATGGAAGGTCTTGCCAGCCAGAGTGAACTGCTTGTTCTCCTCATCCATAGCGATGTCGCCACAACCGGATACACAGCAGGTACCCATACCACGAGCAACTACTGCTGCGTGAGAGGTCATACCACCACGAACGGTCAGGATACCCTGGGAAGCCTTCATACCGGTGATATCTTCGGGAGAGGTCTCCAGACGAACCAGAACAACTCTCTCTCCTCTTGCATGCCATTCTTCTGCATCTTCTGCAGTGAATACGATCTTACCGCAAGCAGCTCCGGGAGAAGCACCAAGACCCTTGCCGATAGGAGTTGCAGCTTTCAGAGCAGCGGTATCGAACTGGGGATGTAACAGAGTATCCAGGTTACGAGGATCGATCATTGCAACTGCCTCTTCCTCGGTTCTCATGCCCTCATCTACCAGATCACAAGCGATCTTCAGAGCTGCCTGAGCGGTTCTCTTACCGTTTCTGGTCTGTAACATGTACAGCTTACCATGCTCAACGGTGAACTCCATATCCTGCATATCTCTGTAGTGATCTTCCAGAGTCTTACATACTTCCTGGAACTGAGCAAATGCCTCAGGGAATTTGTCAGCCATCTCAGCGATCTTCATAGGTGTACGAACACCTGCTACTACGTCCTCGCCCTGTGCGTTGGTCAGGAACTCACCGAACAGTCCCTTAGCGCCGGTAGCCGGATCTCTGGTAAATGCAACACCGGTACCACAGTCATCACCCATGTTACCGAATGCCATAGACTGAACGTTAACAGCAGTACCCCAGGAATAAGGGATATCGTTGTCACGACGATAAACGTTTGCACGAGGGTTGTCCCAAGAACGGAATACAGCCTTGATAGCGCCCATCAGCTGTTCCTTAGGATCATCAGGGAAGTCTGCACCGATCTTAGCCTTGTATTCAGCCTTGAACTGACCAGCCAGCTCCTTCAGATCGTCAGCGGAAAGCTCAACGTCCTGTGTTACACCCTTCTTTGCTTTCATTGCATCGATCAGCTGCTCGAAGTACTTCTTACCTACTTCCATAACAACGTCGGAATACATCTGGATAAATCTTCTATAGCAGTCCCAAGCCCAACGGGGGTTGCCGGACTTCTCAGCGATTACGTTAACAACGGTCTCATTCAGACCAAGGTTCAGGATGGTATCCATCATACCGGGCATGGATGCTCTCGCGCCGGAACGAACGGATACTAACAGAGGATTCTCGTGGTCGCCGAACTTTTTGCCGGTGATCTCTTCCATCTTAGTAATGTACTCGTTGATCTGACCCTGGATCTCTTCATTGATCTCGCGTCCATCTTCATAATACTGTGTACATGCCTCTGTTGTAATGGTGAAGCCCTGAGGAACCGGCAGACCAATGTTGGTCATCTCAGCCAGGTTCGCACCTTTACCACCAAGCAGTTCGCGCATGTTTGCATTACCTTCGGTAAACAAATATACCCATTTCTTCATACTTCTTTGTCTCCCTTTTTATAATATTTTTGACAAAACTTTGTAACCCAAACCACTACCGGAGCATTTCAGCTTCGGTTTTTAGTACTTTGATATTGTAACAATCTGCCAAAGGAATATCAAGACGAAATTGATAATTTTTTGACAGAGTACTTATTTTCGTGCATAATGTTAAATTTTGTATTATATTTTTGTTTGTTTTGTCTAGTACTTTAGTATTATGTAACCGCTTACATTTGTTCAACTTTCTTTATATGATTTTTAAAAAAGCTTTTTGCATAAAAAACTCCCACCGGATTTTTCCGATGGGAGTCTTCGCACTTTTATTCCATATACAATTCTAATCCAGCATGCCGTCTTTGATCACATTGTGGTCACGCAGCAGTTTTTCCACTACAGTGCCTTTCACTACGCGAAGCAGCGGCTTCTTCAGTGCATTTAAAGGTCCGGGCAGTTCGATCTCCAGAGGAGACATACCGTCCATCAGCTTCACGCTGCTGTCCAGAAGCTCTCTGATATCATAGACACTGCCCCATACCTCAGGCACACCTCTGTCTACACCCAGCAGTCCGTAGACAGCCTCCATAGCGGTTCTCACGGAATACTCTGTGGTGAATACAGTGTCCCTCGGGGTCTCTGCGAACTGACCTAAGAAAGCGAAGTTCACGCAGCCATCGGGGATGACATCGGGACGGTCACCCTTGGTTCTGGGCATGAAGAATGCAGTGATATAAGGCATCATGGTAGGTACGCAGACTGCACTGTGCTCTGCCAGATCCTCAATATCTTCTACGGGCACACCTAAGTGATACAACCACTCTTCGGTGATCTCCTTACCGGTACAATCCTTCATGGGCTTCTTAATATAATCGCCGGGTACATCGGTGAACAGGCCGTATACCCATACACATACCTGATTCTTGTCCTGCTCCTTGAACTGTCCCTGACGGTTGATGGTCCAGCTCATAAGCCACTTGGAATCCTGACAGCTTACGATACCGCCGGTTACGACCTTACCGCTTCTGGGATCGCGCTTACAGATATTAGTGATATAAGGAATGATCTTGTCATCCAGTGTGGTCACGGTAGCGGATTCCCAGTTCGTCTTAGAGATATCGGAACAAAACTTCTCAGGATGTCCAAAAGAAGGATCCTGTTTTGCGATATTTTTCCACAGGCTCCATACGCCGCTGGTACGAACCTCTGCATCCCCGTTAGGTGCATGATTCTGGTCACCGTAGATGGTACCTTCGGTACAGCTTCCGTTGGTAACGAATACCAGGTCGTTCTCGGTGAGGACAATGCCCTTCTCTACACCTTTTACCTTGCACTCGATAGCCTTTGCCACCCTTTTGCCGTCATTGATATCAAAAATAACATTTGTCACTTCGGTGTTGAACTGGAAGTCCACACCTGCTGCCTCCAGATACTTCTTCATGGGAAGGATCAGAGACTCGTACTGGTTGTACTTGGTGAATTTCAAGGCACTGAAGTCAGGCAGTCCGGAAATATGATGGATGAATCTCTGGAAGTAAAGTTTCATTTCCAGTGCGCTGTGCCAGTTCTCGAAAGCGAACATAGTTCTCCAGTATAACCAGAAGGTGGAATTAAATACTTCATCATCGAAAACATCTTCGATGGTCTTGTCATACAGATCCTCGTCCTTTGTCATGAACAGCTTCATGATCTCCATGCAGCCCTTCTGGCTTAGGTTGAATTTGCCATCGGTATGGGCATCCTGTCCGCAATCCTTCGTTGCACGGCACAAAGAGTAGTTGGGATCTTCCTTGTTCAGCCAGTAGTACTCATCCAGTACGCTGGCTCCGGGTACTTCCAGAGAGGGGATGCTACGGAACAGATCCCACAGACATTCAAAATGATTCTCCATCTCACGTCCGCCACGCATGATGTAGCCTCTGGTAGGATCAAAAATACCGTCACAAGCACCGCCTGCGATATCCATTGCCTCTAAGATGTGGATGTGGGAACCTGGCATCTGTCCGTCACGTACCAGGAAGCACGCTGCTGCCAAAGATGCCAGTCCGCTACCTACGATGTAAGCATTCTTCTCATCCACTCCTGCTGGCTTCTTAGGTCTTGCGAAGGCCTCGTAGTTACCGTTGGAATAATAGATGCCTTTGCTGTTCTTGTCGTATCTTCCAAGCTCGGTGTTGCGGTAGTCTTTCTTGGCTGCCTTGACGGCTGCCTTTCTCTCCTCCTTTTTCACCTCTGCCTTATGTCCTTTGGTTACTGCTGCCACTGCGCCTGCACCTACGGCCAGTGCTGCCAGGCCCAGTCCAATATTATTCTTTTTTGCCATAATGATTACCACCTTTCTTTGATGACTCTCAAATGTTTTTCTGTTTACAAGTAGTATCCTACTTCTTTTTTATAAGAAAACCAATTTACAAAAGAGGGCAAATGATAAAGTTTTTATCATCCTGCCCTTTTTGTAAAGTACATATACTATTTCAGTACTATTTCAGAATTTCTTTTCCGTGTGCTCAAAATTTTCGATGGATCGGCTGATGTTTCCATAAAGAGTGATTGCCAGTTCTTCAACGATCTTATGATAATCATCCTTCATTCCCCGGTCGATCCAGTCTAACATCACACCCACAAAACCGTATTTGTAAAATCCGGCAATGAATTCCTTGTGTTCCTCCGCCAACTGCATGCCGGCGCATTTTTCTTCCACCACGTCCGCAATGAGCTGGTAGGTCAGTTTATTCAAGTAGCTTTCGATCTTCTGGCGATCCACGCAGCGGTAGACATTCATAATAAAAGGTTTGTTCTCCTGCACTGCCTCGAAAATCTGACAGAAGCCTTCCTGCCAGTTCTCATAGTTCTTCTTCCCCTGCAGTGCCTTCGTGCCGTCCTCCACACATACCCACTCTACCAGATCGTAAATATCTTTGAAATGATAATAAAAAGCCATACGGCTGATACCGCAGTCCTCGGCGAGATCATTGATGGTGATCTTGTCCAGAGGCTTCGTGAGAAGCTCTTTTTTTAAAGCTGCTTCCAATGCCAGTTTTGTTATATTGGCCATAGCCCATCCTCCACTGTTTTTATGTATTAGCTTCACAAGATATTCATTCGCTAAGGTTGTCGTTCGTCAATCATGTAAACATGTTGACTTCCTTACACTCATTATATTGTACGACAATAGGCTCAAAATAGGCAAATTAACTTTTTATTAAAAAACTCTTGCTTTTTGTAAAATTCCATGGTATCATCTTACTTGCGTTTCGGGGTGTGGCTCAGCTTGGTTAGAGCGCCGTCTTAGGGAGGCGGAGGTCGCGAGTTCGAATCCCGCCACTCCGATTCATCTAAAGGCGTCAAAATCTTTTTACGAGGTTTTGACGTTTTTTTGTTTTGTATTTTATTTGCTACTTTGGAAAATTGTAGAAAAAATTTGAAAAATTTAAAAAATGGCTTGCTTTTTATAAAATTCTATGCTATGATAGTCTTCGTTCCGGGGTGTGGCTCAGCTTGGTTAGAGCGCCGTCTTAGGGAGGCGGAGGTCGCGAGTTCGAATCCCGCCACTCCGATTCATTAAAAAGTCCTTGATTTCAAGGACTTTTTTTGTGTTACATTTCATGTTGTATCAAGGTTCTTTTCTGCTTTCCTCTATATTTCCATTTGTTGTTTCCCCATCGCTACATATGCGTATTGAATCTTTCTGTTTGGAAGTCATCGGGGTGTACTTTAGGATTTTGGAGGATTACGCCCTACTATCGAAGCACCAACGGGGCTTAACTTAGACGTTTTAAGATTTACGCCCTGCTTTCAGAACGCCAACGGGGCTTATCTGAGACATTTTAAGATTTACGCCCTGCTCTCCAAGTTTCAACGGGGCTTAGCACAAAAAAATTATAAATTAAGCCCCAGTACTCAAGATTTAGCGGGGCTTAACAAACACAATTTCAAAAAAATGCCCCGGAACCCGAAAAATCCCGGGGCGTAACAGGCAAAAATCAAAGGATAAGCCCCAAATTTCCTAATGATTTATCATTCATATGCTGCCTCCATTGACCGATTCGCGGAAGACCTCATTGGATATCTCATTGACCTGCCTTGGCTTGTTTATAAAGCAGACCGCCTTTAATAAGCAATAATAAGAACATTACTGTTATCGCATACTGCTCTCTTGCCATAGCCAAAAACAAAACAGCAATTATACTAAGTCCTACAGACAAAGAGGTAATTATCTTTTTACCTTGTTCAAATTTGAAATAGACCATCAGTATTTTTACAATTCCAATAATCGTTAAACTGGCAAACAATGCCCAAGGAATATGATTCCAATCAGTAAACTTTTTTCTCGTTCCTTTTCATAATTTTTTCCGCCTTTCGTTTTGGTTTGTCTTTCAGACATCTCCACCCTATCAAAAAGCTTAATACTATTAAAGTAACGCTCTTTCACATACGTGATACAATCCGTATCATTCCCTCAAATGCTTGTTTTTCAATATATTCTTCTGATTATCTATTTGTATCATGAATGCTCTTTCACATACTGCAAAAATTCCGGTGTCTTTGACCAGTATTTTACACCCCAGTTTTCAAAATTCCATTCTTCCATGTAATCATTGCACTCGAAATCCACATAATATATTTCTTCGTTATATACAACAAAATTCGTTGGAAAATAATCAATATTTGTATTGGCAGCATATAACAGCTCACACATTTTATGTAATTGCCCGATATAGTCAGTTTTCATCTTGTCTTCTAAAACCAACTGATAAATCGTGTCACCGTCAATAAACTCCTTCAAAATGCGTTCATTTTCCACATCTGTTTCAAGCATGACTGGCATTTTTATTCCGATTTCTTTCAATTTCCTGTAATCCCTGATTTCTGCCTCAAGCTTGTTTCCGAACTGATAATAATCACAAGGTTCATGATGTATCTGCTTCAAAACATACCTGTTATTTCCGTACTCTGCTAAGTAAGAATATCCACCCTTCCCCTTTCCCAGCAATTTAATTATCGTATAGCTTTTCCCATTTACGGTCATTTCTTTATTCATGTGTTTTCTCCTCTGTTCTATACCACATTGATTACGGATTTTTAGTATTATGATTCAATGATGTCGGGGTCAAAAGCCCCCGATTTTGATACCTACGGATTGCTTCGTGCTACGCACTATCACAATCCTACTCAATATTCGCAAATCGTGGGATTATCATCCCACTTTTATGCTCATATTGGGGCGGGTTCCAAGGTCTTTCACCCACTTATGAGCTAGCTCATGTGGGCTTAGACCTTTTGACCCTGGTATCATTCAATATTACAATAGAAATATAGTTTTCACAAAGGTTAAACGCGTAACCCCCACAAAATTTTTAGTAATGACAATTACAAAAAAATTCCGCAAACCTTTCCCGGCTTGCGGAACCTTCCAAACATATTATAATTTTTCCACGCACCGGATCAGTGCATCCACATTTTCTTCCTTCGTGGCCCAGCCGGTACAGAATCGCACGCAACTGTGTGCGGCATCGATCCGCTGGTCATAGCTGTACTCGAACTGTTCTGAAATCTTTGCCAGGTGTGCATCCGGCACAATGACGAAGATCTGGTTCGTCCGGTTGGGTGCCAGATAAGTGTAACCCTTCGCGGTAAATGCCCCTCTCAGCTTCTCTGCCATGGCAATGGCATGGGCAGAGATCTCCTGATAGAGACCATCTGTGAAAAGAGCGTCAAACTGTAGCCCCAGCAATCTTCCCTTGGCAAGCATGCCACCGTTCTGCTTGATGAGATATCGGAAATCCTGTGCAAGCTCCGGATTTTTGATCACTACTGCTTCTCCAAACAATGCGCCGACCTTGGTTCCACCAATGTAAAAGACATCGCAAAGCGCTGCGATCTCCGGCAATGTCAGATCATTGTCCGGCGCTGCCAGTCCGTAGCCCAGTCTGGCGCCATCTAAGAACAGATACAGTCCGTATTTGTGGCAGGTCTCAGACAGAGCGGTCAGTTCTGCTTTACTGTAAATGGTTCCAACCTCGGTGGGATTGGAAATGTACACCATTTTCGGCTGTACCATGTGCTCAAAGCTGTCGTTATGAATATGGGCTTCGTAAGCCTCTGCTACCTGCGCTGCCATGATCTTGCCGTCAGGACTTGGCAGTCCCAGTACCTTATGTCCGCAAGCTTCCACCGCACCGGTCTCATGGACATTGATATGTCCTGTGACAGCGCAAAGCACGCCCTGGTGTTTGCGAAGTGCTGCATTGATCACTGTGACATTGGTCTGGGTTCCTCCTACCAGGAAATGGACTGCCAGGCTGTCATCCCCACAGGCCTTACGGATCTTCTCGCGCGCCTCTTCGCAGTATTTATCCTCGCTGTAGCCCGGTGTCTGCTCCATATTGGTCTGCACCAGACGCTCCAGCACCTTCGGATGCGCTCCCTCATTATAGTCACACTGGAATAAAATCTTATCGCTCATCTTTTATTGACACCGCCGTGACAGTGTATTTCCTCCAACGTTATTTGTATTTTAGCTTTTTTTGTATTTGCTAACTCTTTACATTTTTCGATTGTTTCTATCTTATTTGATTCTCTGGACTTTCTGTTACTCAAATTCAGTCAGTCCTTCGTCTCCAGAACCCTTACCAGATACTCCCACACTCTCTTCGTGGAAGAAATGCTTAAGGTCTCCTCTGTCGTATGAATGTCCTTCATATCCGGTCCCATGGATACACAGTCAAGGTCTGAGATTTTGCTGCCTAACAGTCCGCACTCCAATCCTGCATGGATAGCCTCCACCCTGGGCTCAGTGCCGTACATTTCCGCATACAGCTTCACCATTTTTTCCCGCAGTGGAGAATGAACGCGGTACTTCCAGCCGGGATAATCTCCGGTGACTTCGTAGCTGCCGCCGGTCAGTTCCACGAGTGCAGAAAGCTTTGCGATCAGGTTATCCTTCTCACTTTCCACGCTGCTTCTGACAGAATACTCTGCTCGTAAAGCCTCCGCATCCACTTTCAGGATACCCAGATTCAGAGAGGTCTGTACCAGCCCCGGCATATCTGCGCTCATCGCCTGTACACCGTTGGGCGTTGCCTGTAAAAAGGCTGCCACACGTTTTGTATCTTCCGGAGCAGCACAGGTGATTGTCTCGGCAGTGTCTGCTAACTTTTTCGCGGTTACCTTTACGTCCGGATCCTTGGTAGCAAGCTCATCCCCCAGTTCTGCTGCCAAAGCTGCTACCTGCTGCGCTAAGCTTTCTGTATCTTTTTCCTCTACTACGACAACCGCTTTCGTCTGTCTGGGAATGGCATTGTCTGCCAGCCCTCCGTCCGCAGATACCAGTCCTACGGGCATTTTCTCAGACAGATTCCACAGAAGTCTTCCCAGGATACAATTGGAATTGCCTCTTTCCTTATGGATCTCTCCGCCGGAATGTCCCCCTAAGAGACCAGAGACTTCCAGCTCATAGCGCACGCCAATAAGCTCCTGCTTTTTCATCGGAAAGCGGCAGTTCACTCTGGCACCGCCGGCACAGCTGGTCAGGAAAATGCCTTCGTCCTCGGAATCCAGATTGATCATGCGATGTCCCTGTAACATGGACAGGTCAATCTCTCTGGCTCCGTCCATACCAACTTCCTCATCCACCGTAATGATGACCTCCAAACGGGGATGCCTGATGTCCTCGGAATCCAATAATGCCAATGCATAAGCCACAGCGATACCATCATCGCCGCCGAGGCTTGTGCCCTCCGCATAGACGCTGTCTCCGTCGATCCCTACCTTTAACCCTTCCGTCTTCATATCTATGGTACAATCCGGTGTCTGCACCGCTACCATGTCCATATGTCCCTGCAGGATCACCACAGGCTCCTTCTCGTATCCGGGAGTTGCCTCCTTGACCATAATGACATTTTTCATGGCATCCTGTATATAGAAAAGCTTATGTGCTTTTGCAAAGTCCACCAGGAAATTGCTGATCTGCTCCACATTGCCGGAGCCGTGAGGGATCTTCGTGATCTCTTCAAAATAGTAAAATACTTTCTTCGGTTCTAAGTTCGATAAAACACCCATTTTCATTTCCTCATTTCTGCGCTTTTATAGAGAACAAAGTGCACTTTCAGTATAAGTATTTGCCATTTTTCTGTCAAGGAAACAATCCGGAGGCTTCCTTGGAGAACAGGCCTGCCTGTTCTCTGCTCATATGGTTACTTCGCCATATAAAATTGCTTATCCGCCTGAATGCAAGCATTCGCAGAACGCAGTTTGCATGGCTCTGAATAATTACGCATAATGATATTTTTTTCTCTTGGCGATCAGGAATCCTATTGTCACAAACAGCGCCAGGAACTCTGCCAGTACGATGGACAGCCATACACCGGTAATGCCGATCAGCTTCGGCAGGATCAGCACGATGACGATCTGGAACACGAAGGTACGCAGGAAAGAGATTGCTGCGGATACGTCTCCGTTGTTCAGGGCTGTGAAGAAGGAGGACCCCCACACGTTCATACCGCGGACCATGAAAGCAATGGCATAGATCCGAAATCCCCAGTTGGTCATTTCCAATAACTCCTGATCGTAGTTTGCAAAGATTTTTACTAACGGTCCGGTCAGGATCTGAGAAGCGGTCAGCAGAATCACACCGCAAGCTGAGATAATGACCTGACTTTTCCGGCAAAGATTTTTCAGTTCCGCATGATTGCCCGCACCGTAATGGAAGCTGACGATAGGAGCAGATCCCAGGGAATATCCCAGATACAAGGTCATAAAAATGATATCCACGTACATTATGATGCCGTAAGCCGCCACACCATTCTCGCCTGCTGCTTCCATCAACTGGAAGTTATAGAGGATGCTAACGATAGAGGTAGAGATATTTGTCACCAGCTCAGAAGATCCGTTGGTCACAGTCTGCCAGATGACTTTTCCATGCCACTTCGCCTTCCCCAGCTGCAGTAAGCTGCCGTTCTCTCTGGAAAAATAGATTGCAGGGATGATTCCGCCGACGAGCTGTCCCGCTGCGGTAGCCAGTGCTGCTCCCACCAGTCCCAAAGGAAATGCCACGATCAACACATAGTCTAACACCGCATTGGTCAGTCCTGCGATCACATTTACCTTTAAACTCAAAGTCGGCTTCTCCGCTGCGATAAAAAAGCTCTGGAACAAATACTGCATAACAAATGACGGGGAGAACAAAAACAAGATTCTGGAATAGCGCACGCAGTCCGCTTCCAGTTCCCCGTCAGCCCCCAGCGACAGTGCGATCTGCGGTGCCAGTGCAAAACAGATGCATCCCACCACGATTGACACCGCCAGTGTCACATATACGATCAGCGAAAAATATTCGTTAGCCAGTTCCTTTCTCCCTTCTCCCAACGTCATGGAGACCACGGCGCTTCCTCCGGTACCTGCCATGAATCCAAGAGTTCCCACACCCATCAGCACCGGCATCACCAGATTCAGGGCGGCGAAAGGCGTCTTTCCCACATAGTTGGATACAAAAAAGCCATCGACGATACTGTACACCGAAGTACATAACAACATTAAAATGGACGGTGCCACAAAACGCAGCAGCCGTTTATAACTAAAATGATCAGATAACTGTATTTTCATAATAATCCTCATGTTTTTCCATAGCCTGCAAGTTTTCCGGCTCTTTTGTGCCATATGCTTTCGTATATTGTGCAGACATAAATTTATATATTCATCAGAGGTCATGCGACTACATGGGCTCCGCTCCCTCTGTCAGTTTCGTTATTTCTTCCTTGAATAATTCCGTATGCTTTTTCATGGTCTGCAGGAACACTTCCTCCTGCTCTCCCAAAGCCGCCAGTGCCCGACGCTCCGCATCCATCAGCGGAACCACGATCCTCTCCGCAGTCTCTTTCCCCTTCTCTGTGAGATATATCCTCTTATTTTTGCGGTTGCCTTCCTCCGCCCGCAAGGTAAGCAGACCTTCCTCCATCATATTTTTCAGTGCAGAGTTCACCGTCTGGGGCGTGTAGAACCAATATTCGCAGATCTCCCGCTGGGTGAACGCCTCTTCCCGCCCCCGGATACAATACAGAATCCAGAAAGCCGTCTCCGAGAGATTACAGTTTTTAGCATAGACCCGGTACAGATCGTCCATCTCCTTGATCAGCTTATTGTACAATGTGATCTGTGCAAAAGATTTTCCTCTGTTCTCTTCCATAGAAGCTTTCCTCCTTTTTATCCGATTTCGGACTAAATGGCATATAATCCGAAATCGGATTATTGTCAACAATTTTCTCATTGTGTCCTTGAGCGTATCGTTATATAATAACTTTGGCATCAGTTCCGGGAGGAGTGCGGTTCGCCCGTATCGCCAGTGTCTAGGTTCACCTTATTGAATATCCCGTAGAGCACTCGGCGGCTGGTGCTATTCTGAAATATTCTGTCTTTTCAAAGTATAGTTTTATTTTACCCCAACACACTACTATTACCTCGTTCTTTTTGTATGTAATATTACGTATTATTTATTGACATACGTAATATTACGTGCTAAAATGAATTTGAGGTAGGAAAGGAGATACAAAAGATGCCTATGACCTCACAGGAGATGATCAAACTCCTATTAAAAAACGGTTTTGCTATTATCAGCCAGAACGGCTCCCATGTAAAGCTGAAGAACACCGATACTCATAAAACCGTTATTGTTCCTTACCATTGCAAAGACATAAAAAAAGGTCTGGAACAGGCAATTCTGAAACAAGCTGACTTAAAATAACAAATATTAACAAGGAGAACCAAAATGAAAAAACTTTTTTATCCGGCACTTTTTCATAAAGCAGAAGAAGGAGGCTTTTGGATCACCTTCCCGGATTTCCCCGAATGTATGACACAGGGGGAAAATATGCAGGATGCCTACGAAATGGCATGGGATGCACTTGGTCTTGCCGTAGTCTCCCGTATAGAGAACAGAGAAGCCCTTCCTCCGGTCACAGAACCTTACGCTGTTACTTTAGATCCTGATACCTTCTGTGTGGTTGTTCCCTTTGACCTCATATCCTACCAGAAAAAACATAACTCCAAAGCAGTCAAAAAAACTCTTTCCATTCCGGAATGGCTGAATGAAGCTGCTACAGATAGGAATGTTAATTTTTCACAGGTATTGCAGGATGCTCTTCTTCAAAAATTGAACCAATAAAACATGTTGCATTCCATGTTGCATTTTGCAAACTATTACGTCAAAATACAAAAAATCAAAATGCGCAAAGACCCATTTCTACAGGTTTTTGCGCATTTTCTATAAATATAAAAGCAGATAACGGGAATCGAACCCATTAACATTTCTTCGTTTTTACCGTATTTACGCAATGTTTTAGCATTCATCCTTGATTACCTTTGATTACTTTCACCAAAAAAGTAATCATATCTATCTTGCTCTTAAATCTGGAATATCACTCAATATTGCACTCTTTTTTTCAATCGTCCTTCTGTTCCTGTGATAATGTTCCTCTGTCGTTCCAATGGATGTGTGCCCCATTTGCCCTATAATAAGTCGCTCATCAATGTTACTATCCAAAAGAATTGTTCCATATGTTTTTCGGATTTTATGCGGCGATTTATTATATATATCTAATTTCACACATAATCTTTTAAGTCGCATACGAATTGCTTGAGCACTCATTCTCTCTCCATTTTTCATAAATATATACTCTGAAAATGGATTAATTAGTTTTATCTTATCACATAACCACTCATAATCTTTTGGAACAATAACTGTCCTTATTCCGGCTTTGGTTTTAGGATACTCCTTTACCTCAACAACATATTTGTTTTCTTTTCCTAAAAATCGTGTTTCAGTTCTTCTGACATTAAATGTATTCTCATTAAAATCGCTATGCTTTAGAGTAACTACCTCTCCTATTCTAGCTCCGGTTAAAAACATAAGCAAAATAGCCACATTTGAAATGTCAAGATGACCTATGAGGTACTTAATCATTATATCGGTTTCATTTTCATCAAAAACTTCTTGAAAATCTTCCTTTATTTCTTTATAGAAGTCCTTATCAGATACATCCAGATTGTCAAACAAATCAGAAATATTAAAATCAATAAGTTTTCTCTTTTTTGCTCTTTTCAACATACTTCTGGTAATACCTTTCAAACCCGAAAATGCTTTAGCTTTTAATTGCTTTTCTGATATTTGTTCTTCCAGAAAATCTTCCCATTCATCCTCAGAAACAGATTTGATTCTTCGTTCACCAAATTCTTTATAATGTCTATTAAAATATTGCTTATCTCTCAAATATGTAGCTTCACATATTTTGCCTAATGAAAGTTTTCTATTGTTATTTTCTTCAAAAACTTCCTTTATTTTAGGATTTTCCTCTTTCTGTTTCCAAAAGGACACTATTTCATCTTCTACTGATTCTTTCCTTGTTCGCTTGATTAACTTTCTTCCTTTTTCTTCATCCGGCAGATATGTTCTCCACTTTCCATCCTTTCCCTGCCAAATATTGTATGAATGTTTCTTTAAAAATTCCTCTCTCTTTTGCATCTCTATTTTTTCCTGCAAAAGTGCTGTGTCAATGATACCATTTTCGACAGCATATTTCAATAATTCGGTATCTGTCATGGAGATACCTTCCATAGGCTGCGCCGCCCTTTCTCCTTTCCAATATAATCATCCTAAGTATGTAAAAAGCCAGTCATCAAAAATTGACGGCCGGCCTGTGGATTCATAAATTCACTTTCTTCCCTTTTTGCATTTGCTACAATCCCAAAAGCAATCGTGATCTCTGTTTCCAACTACATCCATAAAGTTGTTATGATATACAGCGCCACATTCATACTCTTGACTATAAGCATTGCATTCGGAATCTCCTGTTTCCCACTTTCTGACAATAACTCCCTTATCATTACATTTTGGTTCGGACATTTCTATTCCCCCTTTTATATTATAATAAAGGAATTATATCATTTTCGCCGTCACTATTCAATTTTTTACATGGTAGCCACTCTCAACCTAAAAATAGATCTCATGCACTCCTGATCCTCTGCAACATAATGCTGCCCAGCCGTGCTCCGGTCCTTGTGTCCCAGATAATGTCCGGCATCCCATATAGTACCGCCACGCTTACAGATATTGGTGGCCGTGGTCTTCCTGAAGAGATGTGGATATACCCGGCGTTCAACCTCCGCACGCTGCGCGATTGTTCTGACTGCAGAACGAATCCCAGATCTGGACAGACGCTTGTGCTCTCCCTTCACAGCACGCTCCGCTACAAATAGCGGATCCCGACTGTTAATGCTGCACCTGCGCTCCTGGATGTACTCTCCCAGATACTTTAGTGCGATATCATCAAGGTACACTGTCCGGTAGGTACGTGTCTTCTGCCCGTACACCAGCACGGATCCGGTTCGCCAGTCAATATTATTTACATTAAGCTGTTCCGCCTCACCCACGCGGATTGCCGTGCTCCGTAGCAGCTCCATCATGGCGCGGTCACGTTTGCAGGTACATCCGCTCTTAAGCTCCTCGTACTCCTGCGCTTCCATATGATCCACCGGCTTCTCCTGCTCCGGATAGGGCTCTATCGATTCCACGGGATTCTCACTTACAATTTTGCTCTTGCGTAGCCATGTAAAAAATGCGCTGAGGTGCCGCCGCTGATTATTCAGGGATGTGTTGCTGTTGCAGCTTTTAATGCTATTAAGCCAACACTCCACATCCATACTGGTGATCCTTGTAAGCGGTTTTTGACAGTAATCTGTAAGCCTCCGCACCGCATCTGTATATTGTCTCACAGTCATGTCTGACAGTTTTGGCGCCTTTTTTAGCATAAAGAGATCCATAATATACTCATTAGTGTTATCCACCGTAGCAAGCTCTGTCTCCGGCGTATCCACCTCTACCTTGGTCAGCTCATCCGTCAGCACCACTCCAAGCAGATCCAGCTCCTGGCTGTCCAGATGATAGCGCATTTTCAGCATGATATTGTTCTTCAGTTCCTCTTTTTTGTCCATCATATCCGTAACCCTCCACAAATTCCTTGCCTGGGGATCACCGGTGTGGTATAATACTCCCAGACGTGAGAGCGGTACAACTTACTTTGGTCGGTGGGTGTACCGCTGTTTTTATGTAACAGACCATTGACAGATATTTCAAGTCATGGTATTATTTGTTTGAAGAGAACAAATGTTCTGTATTCGTGGATTTGTCCCGGTGCAGGACATTTTGTTTTATGTAACTTTCAGTTTAACAAAAATATGTGTATTTCAAATAATTATCATTCTCACGCATTTTATGATAATAATATCCCTCAAAGCTATCTCCCTCGAATCCAACTGACCATTGCTCACAATATTCGCCATCTTCAAGTTGTTTGTCTCCTGTTGGTTTTGATACTATAGATATTTCTCCAATATCTATACCATCGGCATCGGTATACTTATTAAGCCAGTCAACTACTTTCTGATAGGCTTTTTGAGATTTTGTTTTTGCATATTCACTTGCATATTTTTCAATTGTTTTTGGTATTGTCATAATAAATCACCTCGCTAAATCCCAAAACTACCATCCCATATCATTTCTATCGCCGATGGCATTGGGATCTATCATGTATGACATATTTAACTTTGCTTCCGAAAGTTCCTTCTTTAATTCCTTCACCTGCTTTTTTAATGCTGCATTTTCGTTCATAATTTTCATGATTTTGCAATCTTTCTTCTGATCACACTTGTTGCGCACAGAATAGTTATCACACATCTGACAGATCTCTGTCTTACTCATATTCTCTACCTCCACTAAATCCTAATCCACCGGACTGATATGTTATAAGTCGTGACATTTTATACCATATTTCAGTTTAGTTATTTACTTCTTACTGGTAATCCTGTTTTTAAATCAAACTTATAACACGCTTCAAAACACCTACATTTATCATCCATATCGTGTAATTTCTTATCAATATTGCAACCGAGCATTGCATTTCTCCCCTCTATTCCTTCTGAATGTTTGCAATGGCAACAAGTATTTTGTTTATTATCCATCTATGTTCACTCCTTTTCTAAATCCTAAGTTAACTCTTGTAATATTTCGTCCTGCAACATTTCCTTGTCATTGTCCTTAATCATCGAAATAACAAAATCTTTGTTATTTATAAGGTACTCTGTGATAACTTCAGCAATTTGTGCATTCTCAGCTCTGGTTACGCTATTTGCAAACGCATCCGCTTCTTCCTCGTCAAATTCTCTCCCATCGGCATCCTGCAAAAAGTGTGCATACTCATGTGCCAGGGTGAAGAAAAACTGATCACAGGGAATCCCGTCAGCAATATAGATCTCATTCTGTCCTTGCACATAGCATCCGAAGCACTTCTCACCAGTAGGAGATTCGATCGTATCATATCCGTGCATTACATGGATTGTTAATTCATCCGGGTTATTCATCTTATTTTTCCTTTCTAATGGCTTCCCATTGATCCAAAATCATTCATGTTGTAATCACTCTTATGCTCACTTGCAAATTTCTTTATCTTGCAAATTCCTTTTGGCGCATAAAATTCGCATTCTTTACACCGAAATACAAGATCGTTCGTTCTATCCGTCTCTGCGCAATTCATGCACCAATTTTTTGTAAATATATCAAGTCCGTGCACTGCTTCCGTTATGTTGTCATTATTGCTCATAGCATATCCTCTCTTTCTTTAATTTCCCAACTACCGAATTTTCCTCAGTAGTTCGATTTCTCCCCCGTATTACCGGGGGATTTTAACTTGCTGACTTGCTTTTGAGTTTCCAAGCAACAACTCAAATATCAATTTCACTTTTTAGTTCCTGATTTTACTTTCTTCCAAGGATTTCAAATCAGCCGGTCATAATGCTTCCTGCAGTCTGTGTAAGCGGATCCACCGGCGGTTCCATGACCACCCCGGCTTCTGTGAGCAACGCATGGGACCATTCTCTGACAGTAGTCTTGTCCTGCTGGTATGACAGCAACAACTCATTCATGTATTCTTCAACGCGAGTGAGCCGGTCTTTGCCGAATCCGTACTCATCCATCAAAACAGTGAAGAAAAACAGCATATACCTTGTAGCCTGCTCATTAATGGTGTTCTGCGGTCCGATTTGCTTCTGATCCAGCCAGTACTGATAGGACCCCTTCCGGGCGGTGATGTCATCCTCGGTATAGGCTTTATACTCAATGGACCATCCAGCCTTATCCATCAGCCGCTTGCTAATCTCTTTCAGATCAACCTTGCCCGCGGACCAGTCAGCTTCCATCTCATTTACTTTA
This sequence comes from uncultured Lachnospiraceae bacterium, assembly GCA_945929965.1. GTDB lineage: Bacteria > Bacillota > Clostridia > Lachnospirales > Lachnospiraceae > Acetatifactor. The sequence continues at coordinate 41,212 of CAMEOT010000008.1, read as the reverse complement.
TTCGCCAGCCTGCTGATTCTCTGCCCCTTGAATCCCTCCCGGCGCATGATCACATAGCTGCAGATGATTCCCATAGCAGTCCAGGGTGTCCGGTCAGCCATTCGGCTTTCCCGGGCGATCCGCTTGCACTGCTCTTTGATCTCTGCCGGTGTTAAATGTCTCTTTCCCATATATCCTCCTACGCAAACCGGAGTTGCCCGGTCTGCTCTACTTCTATTCTCATGTTCGGTGTACGCTCTGCCACGCATAATTCCGGCAGGTTTGCTCTTACCAGTGCTGCAGGTATAGGCGGACAAACAGCGTTGCCACATCGGCGGACCTGTTCACTGCGCGGGTAGGTCTTTCCTGTGTAATCATGGTCAATTATGTAATCATCAGGGAATCCCTGGCATCCGTACAGTTCCCTGGGTTCCAACATCCGCAGTCCGATGTCTATAATCTGATAATCAGTACCATTGATGGTTACCAGTCCGAATCTATCCTGCGCTGTAACCGTGTCCAGCGGTTCCTTAATATCCTGTCCGGTACCTTGTCCGTAATATTTAATCAAAAAGGCTCTAACCTCTCCGAAGTGCCCGTCGCCGGCTGTAATTGTAGGTATTGGATCCCTCACGTCCCGGCCGTCACAGTGATTATTCATCTGGATCAAGTTTGCCGTCACCACACTGTTATGATCCCATGAGGTGACTGTCGGCAATGGCTTCTCCATGCTCTCTCCTGCTCCCTTGTAGCCACCGTCATAATACTTGTGCAGGAATGAGGTAACCAGTCCGTATCGATTAGATCCATCTACTGTCATAATAGGCTTTTCTATGCCTTGACCTCTCAATCCGTCTTTCTCGTAAGAATGGTATTGAGTGAGTATCGGAGCAACAAAGAAGTTCTTATCTTTTGCTACAATGGTATGCAAAGGTTTCTCAATGCTGTATGCTCTCGGATTCTTTTGCCATTTTGATTCTCCATACCCTATTTCGATGAGGAACGGATCTGCATTATCTAAAACAAATTTCTTGATTCCACGTGCAATCCGCTCCATCGTCTTAGGTGCCAGCGGACGTACCGCCCGGATTCCATATTTCTCTTTAATTTCCTCCGCGGTATCAAATATGGACGGGCACGGCAATGAAAAGTCCAACTGCGTGTATGCACCCACATACGGTTTTAAGAGACCAGACTTAACAGCCTCACTGTCAGCTGGTCCATGTGTTGGCTCCGGCCAGATGATCGACTTGCCGTCACACCGCGCAATCATAAAAAATCTCTTTCGCATGGTTGGCGCACCGTAATCGGCTGCAACCAATTCCTTAAACTGCACTTCATAACCCAAATCTGTAAGCTGCTGCACAAATTTTTCAAAGGTTTTACCCTGTTTTGCCTTAATCGGATGATGCCGTCTATTAAGCGGTCCCCAGGTCTTAAACTCTTCCACGTTTTCCAACATGATCACCCTTGGTCGTACCAGTCCCGCCCACCTGCAGGCTACCCACGCAAGACCGCGGATAAATTTGTCTTTGGGTTTTCCGCCCTTGGCTTTAGAAAAGTGTTTGCAGTCCGGTGAGAACCAGGCAAGACCTACCGGATGACCATTGCAGGCTTCCACCGGATCTACCTGCCACACATCCTCACAGTAATGCTTTGTGTTTGGATGATTAGCCTTGTGCATCCGGATAGCTTCCGTATCATGGTTAATGGCAATATCCACACTGTATCCGGTTGCCATTTCTATTCCAGTGGATGCGCCCCCGCCGCCGGCAAAATTATCTACAATAAGTTCGCCGTTTATCATGCCATCACCTCACTTTCATTTTTACAATCAAATCCTTTTCTATCGCAGTATTCATTCCATGTCTCTTTTCTATAGCATCCGCCATAGACATATCGCTGTTGAAATTCCAGCTGAGCTGCATTTGGCATAATGCCAAGTCTCTCATTACGTTCCGCCTGCGCATACAGATTTATTCCGGTATATCCTTTCAGTGCTTCCACCCGATCTGCAGCATCCTCAATATCAGCTGTCACCAGCAGATAAATAAATATGCGATATGGCCTTACACCATGTTTCCCGAGCAATTCAATCGTTCTCCTGATCGGATTTATCTGAGATTTCTGATCACATGAAAACCGGATAAACCGTATCCATTTCAGCTGTGCCAGAATGCCTGCTATGTGGTCATTTACCAGACGAGCATCCATTCCTTGGTTAAGATCAATGCGGTATTTGCTCCCGATCAGACTTTCTAACTGCCGAATCCCATGTTCGCAGGACAGAATGTTATTATCCATCAAAACCAGCTTGTCCGTATCCGGCCTTGCCAGCTGTTCCCATGTTCTGTATGGCCTGATCCCTCCCTCTTTCTTTGGAACGATGCACCATCTGCAATGATTTGGGCATCCTCTGGTCAGGTAGCCTATGGCATAGTCGCATTCAGGATAGATGGAATAGTCAGGAAACATTGCATCAATCTCCGGTGGAAGTTCCTGATTCATTGGAAGATCCCTATACCCAGATCCTCCACGAATCGCATCATCTGGCAGATATGGATTGACTGGAGTGAAATCAAACACTTTGGAGCTGTACACCCGGTCATATTTCATTAACGGATTCCACCACTCAACCGTATCCCCCTGTAACTTATGCCATGCAGAAATCTTCATGAGCGCGTAATTCGGAAATGTCTTGCTTTTAAAGTGTTCTTTTTCCGCATCATGTAAACCGATGATCATGGCAGCACCTCCGGAAAATCCGTAATATCCATTTGACCGTCATCCGTAAACACCAGCATTTCATTCTTTGCCCGCTCATAGAAATTCCGGTCAATCTCAAACCCATATGCACTTCGTCCCAATTCTGCAGCCGCTCTCAATGTGCTTCCACTCCCACAGCACGGATCGATAACCACATCTCCAGGATCTGTAAATATCTCTATCAATTTCTTCAAAACTGCGACCGGTTTCTGCGCCGGGTGGATCTTTGGAATCTCTTTTCCGTCCTTCTCCCAGGAAAACCAGTTGAAAATCATCTTTCCTGTTCCGCGGATATTCTTTCCGTTCTCATCAGTCTGACACCCGTTTCTGAACTTTGGAAGCCTGTCCCGATATAATATAAGTGCATATTCCGTTGCATCTACCACTCTCATATTTGCTTTCAATACCTGCGGACTGTAATTTTTGCAGAATACCAACGGTACGTAATTTACGAATCCATGTTTCTTTGCGGCATTGATCAGAATGGGCAACTGCTCAAATGAACAGAACACAATCATACATGGACTATCTGAACTTCTTCCTCTCTGTATAGGCTTCTTATCTTCCTTTTTGAGCATTTTGCTACAAAAGTGAAAATACTCATACAGATTGAAATTAAAATCTGAATTGAACGCCGCTTTTCCTGCCAGTTTACTTTCTCCGTTCTTGTTATCACCTCCGTTGTACCACATTGGATTACTTCCGTAGAAGTTCTTCCCTACGTTGTATGGAACATCAGCTATGATAAGCTGTGCCGGTGGTATAGCATACTTCTTATAGTTCTGCATCGAATCTCTGTAAATCTCGCATTTTATTTTCTTTTTTCTGTTTTCCATTTCCAAAAGGAACCCGATATATCGTTACCCCGGCCGGAGGTTCGGCTCCTTTCTTGCTTATTGATTTTATTTGCTACTATGATAAAATTCCTTATAAAGGAGGAATTTACATGAAAACTACATATACTTCCAAACAATATCCAAATTCTTCATCCAATATTTCTTTTTTGACAGAAGAGGTTAATGAATGCCCATTATGTAAAAAAGCAATCAAACCCGTTTGTCTAAATATGTTTCATTTGGAAAGAACTTCTCCCTACCTCATGCATGGGCATTTCTTGTGTACTTCATGTCAGCGAAGTTTTGTTGCTGACTACAAAGTACATTTAGACAAAAACGAATATGTTTCTTCTGGTCCTACTAACATTGGACCTATTTCTTATCGCGAAGAATCATTTGATGACAACGTAAAAGCCATGTCTCCACAATTTGCAAAAATATATAATCAAGCTCTTGCTGCTGAAACATACAATCTGGATGAAATTGCTGGATTAGGTTACCGAAAATCACTTGAATTTCTAGTAAAAGACTTTGCTATCCATACTCATCCAAGTGAATCTGATAAAATAAAATCCATGACATTGAGCCAATGTATTACAAAGTATATTAACTCGACAAATATAGCAACCTTAGCTACTCGTTCTGCCTGGATTGGCAATGATGAGGCTCATTACATCCGCAAACAAGAGAGTCGCGATGTCCAAGATATGAAAAAATTCATCAAAGCAACCGTCTATTTTATCAGCATGATACTAATCACTGAAGATGCAGAATCTATTGAACCGGTAAAATAGATTCCTTAATGGATTTTGCCTCATACTCTATTACGGGTAAACAATGCTCCGTGTCCATTTCAGCTAAAAAATTGCCTTCAAAGTCCCAGTATTGAATAACTTCTCTTACTGGGTCTTTTTCTGTTCCAAGACCTCTTTCAGATTTTGTTTCAATCACCTGTACTACTCTCGCACTTTTGGTTCCTTCTAATCTAACCATATCTGTTTCCTCTCATTATTTTATAAAATCATCTATGCTCATCTGCCCTTTGCAATTACCACCGATAGTGGATGGATCCCATCCGACTCCGATATATTTCAGTACCTTCGCCCAACCATAATCGTTTCCATCTTTGTCTTTGCACATATGGAACATCAAATAATCCCATTCCTTTGGATTGCTTTCATACAGCAGGTCGAACCTATGCGGTCTCTTTTCCATGTGGATTCCGAAACCGCACATAGAACATCCAGTACGCTGCGCTTTAGTAGTATAAAAGGTTCCGTCCGGTTTCTTCTCAATAGTCCCGTAGATCTCAGGGATCAGCGAATCGGGCATCACAAAATTCTCTGTAAGTCTGCCCTCACGTAATAACTGCTCATGGAATTCATCTTTCCATCCATTCCGCCACTGCTCGTCCATCTCCAGTGCCAGGGACAGAATATCCTGCCGGTGAAAAATAGCAAACGGTGCTGATCTGATTGTGGATGCTCCGAAGTAGTTGCAGCCGTTCATCCGCAGGCTCTTGGCACGTCTGCCGCCCTCGGATGCCATCAACCCTAAATACGGTACACTGTTATGCTCTTTTCCCCAGTCATCACAGTTCTTTTCTTTGAGGTAATAACAGCACTTGGAAGATACCAAGAAATCAGGCTTCTGATAATCACATCCCTCGTTTTCGTTCTCATACCCACCGAACAGCTTCAGCCATCGATGATTAAGCTTCATTCGAGAATCTTTCTGCCACCCACCATATTCCCCAGTCTCCCCGGTAATAATGGCATGGCGCACAGTTTTATTCTTCTCGGAAGGGTTCTGTAGCAATTCTATCTTGGCTGCCACTTCCTTAGATATTACCGGGAATCCGAATTCCTGTATCACTTTCGGTTTACTCCAATAGGTTCCGTCCTCGCGTTTCAACGGTGGTACATTGATAATTCCGATTGCCCTGTGCACCTTCTGAATACTCTTGTCTTCCAGATATGATGCGGATACTCCTGGAACATCAATGTTGCATACCTTTTTCAGGAATATGTAAAGGATAATGCTATCCAGTCCGCCTACTGATACATGACAATTAAGTCCTCTGTTATCGCACTCCCTACGGAACTCTTCCGCACGGATCTGTGCATATTTTCTTTTAAAACTATAATCCTGCTTTTCTTTCTGCATGAATGAAGCAATCTTTGCATAAGCTCCAATCCGCTCCATCCTTTCCTGTACTGATTCCATTTTCTTCTCGGAGTAAAGAGCTCTTTCACGCTGGCCAGCAAACCTCTTACTCCTTTCGATTTAATTATTCGACAACTAACAGTTTATATTCCACGCATACATCTCCCTCATATCAAATGTGATATAATTCTCAATGAAAGGAGGTGACGCCATGAGCAAACAGAGAAAATGCTCTCTCAAAGTGTTATCTGACGATAACAAACTGTTACATGGGACAGCAGCTCAATTACACTATGTAAAAGAGCAAGGCGGTTGGGATGCTTTTATTGAGAATATAACAACCGAAGCCGCAACCGTAGCAGTTAAACACGCTTTCAGAGAAATGGAAAAGGCAAAATTCACGTCAATTCCATCAAAGCGTAAGTCATCATAACCCTTTGCGGGATGGGGTAGCATTTCGCTACCCCATATTTTCTGTACACATATCACATAATTCCAACACATCCATACGGCTTTAGCCATACCTCACACTCCTTCCGGTTTCTCGCATCGCTCAAATTCGATAACCCACACCCATGGATTAGCGCCCCAACCGTAGCTGTCAATGTCGGATTTCTTGATAGTACTGTTCCAGAGATTTTCCCATTCTTTTAATGCAATCTCCATATCTCCACAATGGACGGCTAAGGAAGAAAGTCCCTCATTGCGAATACTATCAGCAGTAATATCCTGCAACCGCTCTACTCTTACGTCCGTAACCTTCAGCCAGATACGAGCTGCTTCTTTCGGCATGTGGATAGATGGGTGCCATTCTGGTTCACTTTCAGCCATAGATTCATACATCTTTTCAAATTTTTCATCTGGGAGATGCACTTCTCGACAGCCTTCGTTTTCCTGCTCTTCAGATGCTCGATATACTATATAGGCCATCTTTCTTTCATCGTCCAGATTGCTGATACCCCATGTTTCCCGAACATACAGGATATCGCCAGGACAGATAGGACAGGTTCTCTCCACTGTACTTAACTGTTCCATCTGCTCCTTATCAGCAAAGTTATGTACTGCATAAGTCCGCATGTCAGCATTGTAAAAATCCATATCCGGTACGGTATACTCATTTGCATCTTTGCATATACGCCGGGTACAACTCTTTCGTCCGTCCAGAATTGCCCGAACCATTTCTGTATTGAATAAAATCGGCTTAATTGCCATCTTCCTTACTCCTTTCCGGAATCCGCGGTCTCTCCGCCATCACTGGATAGCTGCAGTCATATGGCTTCGTGCGTCCGATGCGGATTTCCCGTACGCTGGGATGTTTCTGCATATCATACAGTTCATCCTCATCATAAAATCTTTCACTCATGCACCGATGCCCTCTCTTCTCCATATCTTCCGATTGTCAGCAATGTAACCGATAAATCGGCATATTCCTTTTCCAGCGCCTTTAATTGCCCATCTATCTCATCCATACGGTTTACGACATACTCTTCAAAGGATGCCAGGTTATCCACCACCTTGAACGTTTCCGGCTGTTCCTTCGGTTGTGCCGGAGCTGGATGCTTAGGGGCTATGTTATCGCTGACAATCTCCAAAATCTTGGATTTAGGGCAGGCATTGAGATCTGCAAGGATCTGTATCTGCGATGCCTTATGCTTGGCTTGCTTATATCTCCGGATGATCTCCTCATTTGACATTTCCATCAGACCACCTCCGCTATCTGCCCCAGGTTGTTCAGATCAAGCCTTGTTCCATCCCGAAACTCCATGTACGCCCCATCGGCATTGACCGTGTACCCGTAGATTTCATGGATTGTGTCTGGGTAATCATCTTCAAGCTGTACTCTGGATCCGATCGGCAGCTTATGTATCATGGCTATTGCCACATTAAGTTTTCCCATTATTATCACCTTTCAAATTGCAAGCCATCTCACGCTCAACCTGTTCATAGTCGTATTCGTTCTGTTGGAACTGGTTGAATCTGTTCTTTTCTTTCTTTTTACCTTTCTTTCCTTTTTCTATTGTTGGGAACTGCTCGGGAATAGCTTGGGATTTGTTTGGTAAGTTGCTTGGGACAAATTGGTAATCATCATAATTTTTCACCGTAAATACGGTAAATTTTGAGTATGCCTGCTTGGTAATCTCCTTGGTAGAAATCAGATGTTTTACCGCTGTCCTCACTTCATCCACTGTAAGTTGTGTCTCTTCCGCCAGCTTTCCGAAAGAGGAGACAAAAGATCCCCTCGGAATGTGTTTTCCCTTGAACTCCCCATCCTTCCAGTTGGCTTTCAAAAGCATGTGAATGAACAACCTGCAGGTATTGATATCTCCATACCATTCCCAGTCCAAAATTTTTCGATTAAGCCGAATGTACGATGTGTTGCTCATAGGCATCACCCTACACCGAGTAAATCCAGTATTTTCTTCCCAGCTTCCTCCGGTCGACAGAACTGAAACTCAACGCCGTACTTCAACTGCATGGTTAGGCAGGCTTTTGCCAGCCGCTCCCCGGTCATTGCATAAGGATATTTCTGCACTTTCTTATACCGTGGTCTACCGTTCTTCCATGTTCCGATCACTTCCCGGCTATTAACCCAGATATCTAACCTCGGATTTCTCCACCGAAACAGATCATCAATCGACTGGACACCTTCCTCGTTATCCACCAGGACGATGAGCCGTATTCCGCTGTTCTGCGCCCGTTTCAGTCCCCGATGAAAGAATCCTCGCCGCTTAACATAAAGAAGCTGAAATTCGCTTATAGCACGTTCCGGGATTCCGTTGTGAAAGCAGATATCATTGATCTCTTTCTCCGGAAAACGATCTGTATCATCCTGCCAGATAATGTTCAAAATCTCACTGGGAAGAATTCCGAATAAACGATACTTCACAAAAATATTGTCTATTTCTGTTTCCAGTTCTTTCTTGGTGATCGTCTTTACCTGGATATCCCCGATCAGCTCCTGAATATCTTTCTTGGTGTCGATGCACACGCTCTGATCCGCCGGAAGGGTATAGTCTCCGCAGTACAGCGCTGTGCGATTCCAGTGGATGTCTGCTGCTCGGAAGTACTTATGTTTGGTCTCATGCTTCTTTTCCTGCTGTCTGCTGTCCTCCAGTATCATCTGCATCACCATCACCTACCCTTCTTTCATAGTGTCGCTCACCCTCTAAGAACTTCTCCCGGCTCTGCTGGTCCTTCAGAAGTCGTTTCATTGATCCGATAAACGCCCGGTTATTCTTATCCGTGAAAAACTTTGCAATATGTTCCGTCTCCATCGCCCGATCTTTTGCTTCCCGCCGGGCAACCTGATTGTTATGTATTTTCGTAGCGACTCGATTCCGTGCATTTTTATCTCTTGCAAATTCCATATCATGGAGGTAATCTATGTTTCTCTGGCTGCAGGTTTCAACCGTCTTGGTACATTCCATATGCTCTGCATTCATCTGCTCCAAAAACGAAAGAAAACCAGAGATCACCTCCGAAGGTTTTTGCTTCTTCATGCCACACCTCCTAATTAAAAGGCAGTTCTTCGTCGATGCCGTCAGGAATGTTCATGAATCCATCATTTGCAGTTCCCAGGTGCTGACCGATGTAGCCATCATTGTTATTGCCACCGCTGGAAGCATTCTTACTCTCTGCAAACTCTACGTTCTCGACTACTACATCCGTGGTGTACACACGCTGTCCTTATTTATTGGTATAGCTGCCAGTCTGAATGCGTCCTTCCACAACGAACTTAGTTCCCTTGTAGCCGTATTTCTCGATGAACTCACCGGTCTTGCCAAACGCTATACAATTAATAAAATCCGCATTTGGCTCACCGTCACGCTTGTATCTTCTATCTACTGCAAGTGGAAAGCGGGCGATTGCCGTTGCGGTAGCTCCCTGTGAATATTTAATTTCGGGATCTCTGGTTAATCTTCCCATGAGGATTACTTTATTGATAAGTCATTCCACCTTTCTAAAACGGGCAGAGGTCTAAGCTGATCTCTAACCCTTTATGTGCCACATAGACATCGGTATCATATTTCAATACTTCTTTTGCTCTTTTCTGGAATACTGCGGGATCTCCGCATTTATCTGATAAGTGAATTAGAACGACATTTCTCAATGCCGGGTTATCGTTAGTAGAAATAAATTTAAGTGCTGTATCAAGGCTCATGTGCCCTCGTAGGCGGTGTTCATAGTTCGGCTCGTCCCGATTGACAAATTGCATATCGTAGTTTGCTTCACAAAGAATGTGATTTACTCCTTTGAACCGCCATCGGACATATTCGGTGTCTGTAGCATATATCAAACTGCCTATATCCGGGTGCATGATGCAGAATCCATAGCACGGACATTCTGAACCGTCTCCGTTGTTATGTAGCCATCTGCCGGACTTATCTTGGTTTTCAAAAGCCATCACTCTGAATTGTGAATTGTCAAATTCTAGACTGCTTCCATCCAGTTTGAACGGCTCAGATACTGGAATGCCAGCCCTCACATACTCAAACCAGTACTTCCGGTGGTCACCGTGATCATGGGTAATAAGCACCGCCTTAATTTTCATCACATTGAAATCCAACGCTTTCTTGACTTCCATGAAAGGCAACCCGGCTTCGATTATTAATGCTTCCTCGTCATTCTCCAAGATGTAGCAGTTACCGGACGAACCGGAACCTAAGACTTTAAGTTTCATTGCTTTCTCCAATCTCTGAAAACTTTGTATAAATCTTATTTTCTGCATAATAGAGGTTATAATCGTACTGCTCGATATACCACCACAATTTCTTATGCCCGAATCTCAATACATCCTGCCAATAATCAGTGACCTTATACCCTTTATCAACAAGTTGTCTAAAACTCAATTCGTCAATTTCTTTACTGTCAGCTACGAACATTGCGATATTCATGATCTGTTCAAGTGTGAAATCTTTTGTTACCACATAAACAACTCTCACGATTTCATTCCCGGTTTTGTGAATGTGCTTCAACTGCTCAAATGTGTTTAGATGATACACGACCCTTTTGCAATCGTAGAACGGAAATGTACTTTCGTCTGTCGTGTAGCTTGTATGCATTTCAACTGGAATACTGTATGTAGCACAATTAACATGATAATTATTTACAATTGAAAACAGCTTTCTGTACCAATCAACATGCTTTTCATACTCATGTAATGGGTCGCCACCACCAGAAATAGAAATAATATTTCTATTTGTTTCTTTTAAAGCCTTGGTCAGATTATCGAGACCACCAATCGTTGTTTTTGGTACTTTAATGTCGTTTTCTCTGACAATGCAATACGGACACTTGCCGTGGCATCCAAAATTTGTAATAATACTTAAATATTTTTCCATAGGCTACTCCAATTCTTCATCTGCCGGAAACTGAAATGCCCCATACACGGCCTTGATCATTTTATCTGGAAATACGTCGTAAACAGCCTTTGGAATCTCCTTGGTAATTTGTAGCTGATTGTACGACAAGTACGCATATTTCAGCTCACTCATGGCTTTCTGTGCTTTTTCTTCCGTAGAATATTTAGCAACAACCATATCACCAACAAGGTGTTCTACCCCTGTGAGATTCTTATTCAGAAAGTAAATTTCATCCTTAAATCTCTGAATAATCACCTGTTCATACGGCATATCAAGCGTGCCGTCCTGACTAATTATCCTCATTTGGTTTTCCTTCCTTTCCGCTTCATTTTTCCCATGCTACTAATAATTCTCGAAACATATGACTGTGAAATTCCAAGTGCTTTGGATATTTCAGATTGCGTTCTACTCTCTACAAAGAACATGGTGAAAATATGTTTTTCCCTTGATTCCAACCTTTCAAAAATCTGCTGAGCAAGCATGGAATTCACTACATTTTCTTCATAATCTTTGCCGTCTGCGATCATTTCCGCATAAGGAACGCTTTCACCATTCCCTATATCTGCATTATCATCCAGCGAGAATGCTGCCACTACTGACCTTTTGCTTTTACGAAATGCTATAAGCAGTTCATTTCTCACAATTGGAAATGCATAGGTTGAAAATTGATAGCCTTTTGAAGTATCAAAGGTATTTATAGCCTTTAGCAGTCCGATGATTCCCGTCTGAAACATATCTTCGTCAGTCAAAGGAATGCTTAAATTCTTCATCACCGAAAAAACAATCCCATGGTTACTAAGAATCATTTGTTCTTTGGCATAATCCGAAGGGCATGTGTTCCATAATTGCAGTGCTTCCTGCTTACTCAATTCAGATTTTGGAAGATTCATACTGACCCCCCTACTTCATAAAGTCCGGCAGATCTGCATCCTCAACTACGTCAGCATCGTCCCTTGTCAGTTCGGATGCCATCTTAGGGTTTTCTACTGTTTCCATTACTTTCGGTTCATCCGGCTGGAAATCCTCGGAGTTTGCATTCTGCGCTACATCATAGTTCATATCCAGCACAGTTCTGTCTTCGTTTTCCGCAGCTTCTACATTGTCGTAGGCATCATTCAGCATCTGGGTGCCATATGTACGGATAATGTACTTCAATGCACGATTCTTAACCGTTTTCATTGCCATCTGATCTGTGAATTTCTGATGTGTTCCGGATCCGTTTTCCTTATATCCGAATCCCTGTTTCCATGCCTGCTTAATCATGGAAATATTCATCAGCTCAACATACTGGTCGCCATCATCCATCGTCACGATTGCGTATGCCCCGATAATCTTGTCAATATTGATGTTCATGAAGTCCTGCGTATGGGAATCAATCACAATCCGGGCGTTCTCAATATGATATTTGAATTCATCCCCCTCATAGATACACATGGCATCAATGTTCTTCATGCCATAATTTCTTGCCACACAGGTGTTACCATAGACAGATACCTGGCACTGCAACTTTCCACCATAAGCTACCGGATAACACTGTTTCTTCTGCATAGACAATCCCATGGTGACCATGTCCATAAGTGTGTTCGCGATAGATACCTGCGAGCAGCTTTCAAGTACACATTTCTTATTATTGTCATAGGTCTCCTTCAAAATGAGATATGCCCCCATTAACTCGTTGGCATAGTTATATCCCTTAGGAAAAGTAAGACCAAACTTCTCCTTTTGCTGCAACTGTACAACCAAACCATCCACAAATGCGTTATTTACGACAAGACTTGCCTGCTGCTTCCCCTGTGATGCTACTTCCTGTTTCTTTGCTTCCGCCATAATTATTTACCAGTCCTTTCTGTTTTAATATATTTGATGTTATCGACCGTCTCACCATCAACAACTTGTGTGTTCCGTCTGTTCAGAATAATGACCCATTCAACGTTGACATTATTTATTCCACGATCGAACACTACTCCTTTTACCCCCCATAACAAAAGCTTCATCATCAACTCTTACAATGGATCGTTCTCCGCAATAATTGAGCTTTGCATTATTATTCATAACATACAAATCTACAGTATCTCCAACACTTAACTTTCTTCCTGCGATATCACAAATGTTGGTTTCGTCTCCGATGGGACCATAATTTGTTTCGCTTCCGACTATATTTTCAAATATTAAGTGCGGTTCGAACTCTGTTTTCTTTTCTTCTGAATCTGACTCTCCTTGCTCATCCTCAACCAACTTGGAATTGTTCACATCCTGCAAAACACAATTGTAATCCGCCTCTCCAAGGCTATTCCTTAAACATTTCAGCAGTGATACAAGCTCTGCCATGACAACAGGCTTTAAACCTTCTACCTTTACATTTCCGAAATCTGATATAATCATAATTTATTCCTCTCTTTCCTTTTCTGCAGGCGGGTTCATGAATCCCATGTCCACCTTAACCTCTGCCCTATAGATCTCTTTGATGCTCCGGGGCATAATGTGAAATCTCACACCGGTTCCTACGATCTTGCTGTCAAACATCAATGCGCCCTTCTTGCCAATTCCCATGAACACACCGGTGCAACACCGGTCTTCCAGGTTGAACACCACCGTGTCTCCCCTCTCGATCTTCTTCCCATCCGTAGTCATAACGGAAATGGTTGTCTCTTTTACAAGTTCCATTACTTATCCTCGCTTTCTCCGGCATCTACCGGCTCCTCATACTTCCTTACAGCCGCCACCTTGTTAACACCGTAAGTTTCCACCCATGCCATATCCACCGATTCATCCGTAACCGTCAGCTTTGCACCATTGGCAGTTACTACCGTGTCCCCGGCCTTTACATCATCCACGGTCCGGTATGTATAGCTCCGGGAGCCGCTGGAAAACTTTGCCTTGATGTAGTTCATATTACACGCCCTCCACTTTCAACTGCTTGTCCTCTGTTACTGTCAGAAGAATTAATTGCGTATCTACCGCCGGTATGTATTCATCGTTCAAGCTTTCAGCACCATCAAGGAAGATGGGAACATACATATCGAAGAACTTCTGGAAACTATTGCAGATATCCAACTTCGCCTGGATCTCTCTGCCGGTATTGGTGGTAACTCCGAACTCCTTCCCATCCACCATAGGTACGCAGACTTCCTTGTATTCGCCGTTCTTCTGGTAGTCAAACAGTTTCCAACTGACGATACCGAAATGCTGGTTGATTTCCTCTACAAGCAGCGCATTTTTGCGCTTGGAGACCTCTTTCAACTGGTGGAGAATCTTCTCTGCATCCGCCTTTGCCTGTTCATACTCACGCTGCTTTTTCTGCATATCTGCAATCTGCTCATCAATACGGATATTATTTGCAGCCTGCGCAATAATCTTGTTGACCTCTTCCATCTGCGATCTCAGATCAGCCTTTTCGATTTTGAGGGATGCTACGAGCTCCGCATCGTCGGCAGCCTGTAATCTCTCGATTTCTGCCAGCACCTCATTTTGCCTGGTATTTAGCGTCACATACTCTTCGTTCTGCGTATAATCAGCTTCTTCCGGAATCTCGGCTAACTGCTTGGAAAGTTCTTCCTTACGTGCAGCAGCTACCTTTTCCTGCTCCTTCAGATCATCAATTACCACCTGCAAATCTGCGTTCTTCCTTGTCAGTTCATCGATCAGATCTTTCTGGACAAAGCCCTTTTTCTTAATTTCTTCCAGATTGGAATTTTTCTGAGCAACGAAGTTGTTCTTGGCATCTCTCAGCTTCCTCATGGCATCTTCCCTGGCTTCCTCTTTCTGCCTTTCAAAGTCAGCCTTTAGCTGCTCGATTTTATCTTCCGGCAACTTCTGACCACATAAGGAACAAACCGTTGTAGATTCATCGAATACCCACTTCTTTGCATCAAACAAACAATAGGTTTCATCAAATACCTTGACTTTCTCGGCATTGTACTGCTCGCCCAGCTTCTTCCGCTCTACATCCGCATCGGCAATAGCTTGGGTGTTGTCGGCGATCTGCCCCTCTGTCTTTGAAATATTCTTCCGAATATTCTCCACGACAGGATCGTAATTCTCTAAGCTATTTTCCAGTTCTCTACGCTTTGCAGAAAGTTCTCTACTCATATCCTGTGTAATGACGGACATATCAAACTGCAACTGCATTTCTTCCTGGCGTAGGCTTTCTACCGCATTACCCGCACCGACGATCTTCTGGTTTATCTCGGCAATCTTCCGTTCCAGATCAGCCTTGGCAAGTTCCTGCTCCGCCACGTCCACATCAACCTTGGCTTTCTCCAAACCGATAATCTGATTCGGGATAGCATCCAACTGCTCAACAGCTTTCTTCTTGGACGCGTTGTTCATGGCTTCGATTTCCTCGAACTTATAGGATTCAAGCAACTTCGCCACATCCGCCGTATCTTCGCTCATTGCCGCGATCTCCGCATCTGTCTTAGCAGATGCCATCTTGAACAGTACCTTACGCATATCAGCCTGCTTCTGACCGGTAAATACATCCGGGTGTGAACATACAAGGAAATTGTCAAAGGACAAGCCCAATTCTTCCAGATCAGCCTTGAAGTCTCGTTCTGTCTTAGGCACGCTGTTGATCTCATATGTATTGGTAAGTGTCACCTTAGAGATCCCGTTTGCATCCGGCTTGCCGACCTTACGTTTCTGCATCTTGGCAATGGTGATTTCTTTACCGTCCACATCCAAAACAGCCGTAACCGTAGGTACACACTCCTCAACGTCGTCCGGGCGGATGTTCGGATTACTAACCAGCTCATAGTTCTTGTCCGCCAGCAACCAGAACCACGCTGTTGCAATCGTAGTCTTTCCAATCCGGTTCATGCCGCTCACTCTGGTGGACTTACCAAACTCATAGGTTTTATCCTTGGTCCCCTTGAAATTTTCAAGATGTAATGATTTCAATGTAGCTTTCATTTACGATTCTCCTTCCTCTTCCTGCTGTTTTAACCTGATATACAATAAGTGCAGCTGGCTACCGTTCGTAGTACATTCAAACGACAAATACTTTTTCACCGCTTTCGGATTTCCTTTAGCAAGTGTTGCTTCGAAAGCGTGTCGAATGGATCGTTCTACGTTCTGCGGTTTCACACCGTTTATTTCTCCGATTTTGTAATAGAGTACAGTTGTCTTTCCATTTCTCCACTCTTTTTCTTCAAACAGGCACATTGCATCCACAATGTACTGAAATCCTTTAATATCGGCCGGCATACCCATTTCCACAAGTGCATTAATCGCTCTGTTCTTCATCCGTAATTACCTCCAATTTCATAATAGACACTTCGTATGCGGTCCTAAATTCCTGTGTATTTTCATCCAGTTTCTTCAGATACTCCCGACTCTGCACACGGCCATATATCTTAATGTGGCATCCTACTTCCAAACTGTCTACATACCGTGCATTTCTTCCCCAACAGATACATGGGATGTAATCGGACTTGCCATAGGGTCGGTTCACGGCCAACAGCAGATCGGCAATTTCTCTTCCCAGTGGAGTTTTTCTGTACCAAGGGTTCTTGCAAAGATAGCCGTCTAAGAAAATTTCATTCTTATTGAAAATCTCCTCGCCACCATAAATCTCAGTAGCAAAGACATGCACACGGAGCTTATTCTTAATACTGTTATGCTCATTAAAAGATCTGAACTGGCCCTCTACACTAAGCTGATCACCTGCTTTGATTTCTTTTACAGGAAACAGTCTGTTTGACACCATAACCGGCACATAATCTACAATGCCGCTTTCTCTCTTACATCCAAGGGAAAATGTATAGAATTTTTCACCAAACTTCTCATGGCTGAACTGGAAGTCATCTTCCACTATTCCCTCCACGACTACTCTATTGTTATCTCTGTTAATGTTGTTATCCATTTGCATTTCCTTTCTCTTTGTGCTAAAATTGGCACAAAAGTAGCGTTATAGTTACTTTGTTTCTTGAAAGCACCTTCTGATTTAGCGGTCGTGGGTGCTTTCTTTATTTGAGTAAATTCCAGGCTCACTGGCATGAATACCAGTATCGTCAACATATAATGCTCCGATTGCTACCAGTGCCTTGATCGTTGCTTCCTCTGCTCTTTTCACTTCTCCAATGTATCTCATTTCCCATTCATCCTTTCCAGCTCCGCACTCCTGGTTAATATCCAGTCTGCGTAATCACTTAATTCTGTCTTTGTAGCTGCGTCCTTCTCTCCGTGGTAACCCATGAGGACAATACCGACATCTTCGTATTTTTCAAATAGTTCTGCCAGATAATCAGCTCCTACATGGATATTGCCATCCACATCATAGATGTCCGTCACTTCCAGTCGTTCCATCCGGTCCTTATGCCACCGATCAGATATCTGCATCAGTCCCTTGCAGCCGCCGCTCTCCGCATCCGGTCTGCCGGAGGACTCCAGTTCTATCATTGCCATGAGCAATTCCGGGCAGATGCCGTATTCCTCGCCATACTTTACGCAGGCTTCCTGCGCATCTTCCGATATGTATGTTCCGGCGGGCTGTGCCGTAGATGTAAATTCGACAAAAGACCACATTATAATAGGTAGAAACACATTTATCATTCTTTTCATGATGTCTCACCTATAAACTTGTTCACGAAGTAAACCTGTCCCTTCCCGGTCACCTTTGTCGTTCTGGTGATCCTTACCGATCCATCCGGATTCTGCACATTTGATTCCTTGACTTCAAATAATCCCTGCTCAATGTATCTCTGCATCGGCATATTCTTTGATGCACCGAACTTAACCAGGTAACCATTATTCCGCATCCATTCAAATAATCGCTTCTGACCGATCTGATTCCCGTTCTGACAGATCAGCTTTGCAAGATCTCCGATCAAAATAGATGTGTGGCTGGATGATACGGCATCGGCGAAGATCTCTTTGGGACGCATCTTCTCGATGTGTTCCTGCTTCTCAGCAATGATCCGATCTCTCTCGGCAATTTTGTTCTGTGCTACCATGAGTGCCTTGGCCAGCAATTCATCGTCAGATAAATTCTCCTGCCCAGCTATGTAGCCGCCGTTCTTCCTGATGGAAGGGATCACCTCGTCCATAACCCAGGATTCAAACTTCTCCGCCGCAGGCAATTTTGATCTCATAATGAGCCGGTATACATCACCCTCATTTATGTATGACAACTCCTGCGTACCACCAGATGTAGGGGTGTCGCGTTTCACGACTCCCTTGCAATGCCTTGCGATTGCGTCACGCGGAGTCGCATACCCAAGAGCTGTTGCAACATCAGAAGCCACAAAATAAGGTTTGCCATTAATCTCTGCCGTTCTGATTTGACCAAATTCATCAGAGCTAAAAATCCGTAGTTCGTTCATTCTTCTCCTTTCCATCTATAAAGCTGTAATCTCTCGAAACAATGTTTCATTGTGGATGTGTTCCGTATTGATGCCTTTATCATCTGCGATTCCTTCCACAATAAAATGCTTACTCCATGACACACCATTTGCCACACCAAAGAGAACGAGATATTTCTTTCCATTCTCCGAATATGTAGTAAACTGGATATTGTCGTCCATTTTCTTGTTTGCAAGCAACCGAAATCCATTTTCTAGTGCTTCTACTCGTTTTTTTAGCCTCACCTTCTTCACCTCCTTACTGCTTATATCTATTTTTTTGCAATAAAAAACCAACTACCGTTTTGATAGTTGGAAAAATTATCTTGTCTCTATTTTGTTATGTTGATACAATGAAGATGTGATGGCGGACATAATTCCGAAAGGAGCTTTGTATGGAAGTCATCATAGCATTCGTGGTATCACTTGCAGGATCCTGGCTCTACTCTTTGGATTTCTGCACGTTGTTTACATTCACCAGCATTGCGACCTCGGTTTGCAAAAGCTGGGCAACCTATGCCTATGATAAAGCTGCCAAACGGTAGATAAGACACTTCAGACAAAACCGATCACTACATCGGTCGAATCACTAAGGATAACCATTTCTTAATAATTTGTGTAACTGTCAACCGTACCGCCATCACATTTTCATTGTATCAACTGATTTCTCACGTTTCAAACGCAATCCATCACAAAATAACAAATAATATCGACATTCTTCTCAACTATCAGTATTCAATTTTTCTTTCTTACTCCAAAAAATCATCAATAGATACCTTGAAGTAGTCTGCCAAAATTTTTAACTTATCGGTTTTCGGCTTTGAAATTCCGTTTTTCCAGTCAGACAAAGTAGCTGTCGCTATCCCAGTATCTTTCCATACCTGATAATCAGAAACTCCTTTTGCATCTCTTATAGATGCATACTTCTCGTAACTAGGCATAAACTCCCTCCTTCCGCAATAAATTCATTGACACTATCACGGAAATACGATATACTTATTCTGCCAAGAAAAATAATCATAAATCCGGATAAGAAAGTTTTCCGTTTTTATATATCGGATTTCTTTCGTATCTTTACTTTATCACGGTTTTCTTTCTGTGTCAACTGTAAAATGCGAAAGTTTTCTTTCTTTCCTCAGAGGAGTTTATATGTCTAACTTATCCATAGAGTACACCGAAACTAAGGAAGAAAAAGTTCAACAACGACTGGAATCGTATGCAAGATTTCTTTCTTTAATAAAAGAAAAAAACATATCCCCTTACCGTATTTCAAAGGATACTGGTATTGCAACCGCTACCTTATCTGACTGGAAGCTTGGAAAAAGTATGCCAAAAAACGATAAAATGGAAGTGATCTCTAAATATTTAAATGTAAGTTCAAATTTTATTGTTTATGGTAATGAAGATAAGTATTCTGATGATGACGCATCTCTTGATGCTCGCATTTCAGAAGATATAGAATTAAAAGAAGCCATCAAGAAGTACTACTCTCTTGATGACCGAAAGAAAAAACACATTCTTGAACTTATTAATTTACTATACGAAGAATAATATTAGGGGACTATTATGGGGATTTTATTATTGATTTTAGTTTTTCTTTGGATATGTTGGAAAGTATATGAATGTTCATATTACAGAAGTGATAAGTTTATTGCTCTAAAAAACCGAACACAAAAATACGTTAATGATTGCAATGATCTCAATCATCATATAGAAAATCTTAAAAACACCCATTTGGGTACTAATCAACTGGACTATGGTAATTCTTCTTACCACGACAATAGCTCCTGGAATTACAAGCGACCCGAATTAAAAAGACAGAAGAAAGCTATTAATGTTTATAATTGTTCAAGATCTGTATGCGATAATGCTCGCAAGCAACCTTTTAAATACATCTGTAAATATTTCAATCTTAAGCCTTGCGAAGAGACATTAAACAATGTAGAAACCGTACTTAATAACTTTGAATCTGTTGAACGTGGAAAAGTAGTTTTGCGAAATGAAAAGACTGAAATATTAGGAAGTTTACGAAATGATATCCCGTCTCTTATAAAATTGATAGGGAAAAGAAATTTTGAGAAAAAAATAGGCTTTGAACCAATCGATTTTAGTACAACTTATTTTCCTTCATATATCTTTCAGTACACAAGTTCCGGTGGATATGCTTCAACCCAATGCGATATCCTCATGGATATCAATAATCTAAACCGATTTATATTTTATCTATCGGAAGTTGTAAAATTTAAGAAAAGTGTAGCCGGACAACGTGCCCTCATGACGAGCGGTCTTCGCCAGAAAATATTAGCACGAGACAATTATACTTGTAAATTGTGTGGTATCTCTGTCCGTCAAGAGCCTAACCTTTTGTTAGAAATAGATCATATCATTCCTATATCAAAAGGTGGATTAACAACAGAAAGCAATCTTCAAACCCTATGTTGGAAATGCAATCGCAAAAAGGGGGCGAAATTTTCCACTCCCTCTACTAAAAAGGATTTATCTACACCTGTTTTGCAATCACCGGCAGCCAATGTAGTTAGCAGCATTTCAGTTCCTACAGTTCTGTCTCCTTCGCAAGTACAAACAGACATCATTGCAGCCGATAGTTCCAATGCTTCAACTACTATAAAGGAGAGCCAGACCATGTACAATAAAGAAAAAGGGATTTATCCAGCCGGCCAATATCTCGTTGGAAGAGATTTACCTCTTGGGGGTTACATTCTTACTTCAAGAAAAGATAAAACAGGTTATATTCAGCTTTATCCAAGCTATGAAAAGTTCAAAAAGGAAGAGGATGCTATAACCTATGAAAATTTTACCGAAGATTATCACATCTCTCTTATGGAAGAAAATACTTATTTGGTTGTAGACAATGCTGACATTCAAAAAATTTAATGGGCGCTCACTGCGCCCTCTTTATTTTTTCTGACACAAAAATATAGAAATATCTAAGTAACCGGTTATCATCCAATTCTCCAAACATCCGATCCAGTTCAATCCGGTACTCCTCATTTGTCATTTCCGCAGGATACTCCACAGTTTCTCTTACGTCCAATGTAACCACCCTTTCACTTCCGCACGTCCAAGTAGCGATATTGTTATTATAGAACATTTGTTCGATATTTGCAACTACAAGATATGGTAATCTTTGCAGAAATATCCTACCATGTTCGAACGGCTCTGTGTGGCTCATGTGCACATTTAGGTTGTGTTGTTGGCAATTTAACCTATATATGGAATATAATTCAGAATTACATAGATCAAATAAAGAATAATGAATAAATAGGAATTTAAACATCCGATACAATGCTGACACCGATACTGTGCAGATCTATTACAATGGCACCTGGACCGACTGGTCATCTGCAAATTTACAAGTGATTAACCTATTCGTTAATGGCAATTACGTAAATGGTTGCGCACTTGCTGGTAGAGATGCTGCCACACAGACAATATCAAATTACCTTATAATTAATGGTCAGCCAAGTGGTGTGTTTGTCGGAATAATGATCAGTATACCTAATATAATAGATCATATTGTTGCTGGAAAGAAATTACATATTACATGTAAACTGGATAAATACGACTCCAGTTCGCTTCTACTTATTATAGATTCGGCGACAAATTCCAACCATAATTCCGGGAAGCAAGTAACAAAGACAATCAACACTACAATGACAGAATATGTCTTTGATCTTAAAAATTGCGGTTTTTCGGACACATACAAAAATCTGTTTGTCGGACTATATTCGTATGTAGGATGCCCTTACTATAATCTATACATCGAAAAAATGTGGCTGGCATGATTGTTTATAAAACTGCATCTATTTTAGTTACATAAGAAGTACCATAAGATGAAGTGCTCCACGAACCACTATTTGCTTCCAAGCAGATGTAATATCTACCGCTTAAATTTGCTGTATTTATGGTAAATGTTTTATTTGTACAGTTTTCAGAGATTAGTAACTGGGCTTGTACATTGTTAGCTGCATCTAAAATTTTAATGTACAAGCCTGGTATTGCCTGCTCCATATAGCGTACATAGCTATGTGTAACTACGCAGCTAATAGATTTAATATTTGTAAAATCAATAGCGTCAGTAAATTTCATCCTTGCTATGCCAGATGCACTTCCAAGACCTACGGAGTGCAATGATATTCTGCTTGCTTCAATATATATGGTACTCCCGGATGTCTTTTGTAATTCCGTGTATGCACCTGTAATACCGCTTCGTTCATCAAATGTACCGGTATTATATATAGATCCTGACCATTGTGCATAAGCCGGAAGCACATCTATCCATGAGCCGTCGTAATACACGGAAATATAATCAGTATCGGTATTGTATTTGACACTTAAATTCCTAGTTAATATAAAAAGAGTGGCGAACACCCCTCCTTGTTCGCCACTCTTTTCCCATGATAAACCATGAGAAGGATTCAATGGGTAATTTTAGAGTATCATACCTTCTGCTGATCCGTCAATGGAAAATACCGCTTGCACATTATGCTGCTTTCAGGTATTTTCTGGTGGTCTTTCCTGCCAGTCCGTCCGCTGTGATCTTACAGGACTTCTGGTATTTAATGATTGCTGCCACAGTCTTGGATCTGCAAATACCGTCGATATCCTTCTCGGTCAGCAAGCCTGCTTGCATTAACTCCCACTGCACCCATTTTACTTCCTCACCATCGCTGATATATATCGTGATTTTCTTTTTAGCAGCCTGCGCAGGACTGGTCACCGTCGTTGTAGGCTCTGTGTAAGGATTTGTTCCCCTCCAGGTTCCAGGCACCTTTACATCATAGGTGTAATCCATGTCCTTAAAGGTCAAGCCACACACCCATTTTGTCGCGGATACCTTTGTCATAACTGTGCCATAATTGATCCCCTTGGCTTCGATGCACATCGGCACTCCGTTTACCTTGCCGATATACACCCCTACGTGACCAGATTTCCAGAGGACAACTCCGGGCGCAAAATCATTGATCTTTGCAATCGGCATCCGAGTGTAGGCGGTCTGATAGAGCTGGTAGGATCCGATGTTAAGCTGCCGGTATCCGGCGATCAGACCGGAGCAGTCCACATTAACCTTGCCAACCTGACCCTTGCGCCTTGCCTTTGCCATATAGGAGGTGGTCACTACTTTTGGATACATAGCGTGCATGGTACTCATCTTACGTTCTGTAAGTGCCCCCTCCGGGATCTTAGCCCCGTAAAAATACGGGGTTCCCAGGTGCACTCTTGCATATTCTGACAATCCATTTCCTGTCAACATTTTTACCCCTCCTTATTTACATCAGACTTGTTCTGTAAGATTTCGATTGCCTTTGTGATAGCAACCGGAAGAGGAACTCCCATTATTCCCAAATTTTCTACAATGCTAATCAGTTCGTTTGCGCAGAAAGCAATAATCACTGCTGTCCGGATGTAGTCGGTACCTAACATAATATCCAACCGGTGTGCCACCAGAACAATCAGTAGTGTTACACCCTTTTTAACGAGTCCTTTCCATGCACTGTATGAGCTGAGTGCGCCAGATTCGGATTTGTTACTCTTCTGCCAAAAGGCCGCAATCAATACCCCTAACAGGAAATCCGTTCCCATAAAAATCAGTAACGTGATCATGTCTTCTCCCCAACCACCGAATATATTAGCAATAAAGCTGCCGATGACTCCGAAAACGGTTAATATAGTCATTTTGGTTGCACTTACATTCATAATATTTACCTCACTTTCTCAATATAAAAGCCGGTCACCTCCGGAAGGAAGCAATCGGCCCTTGGCTCTTGGTTACTATGTTTTATTGTTTGGGACCGTCTCTCACTCTCATAGGCATCCTCCTACTCTGCAGTTGCTGTCAGATCTGCCAGCTGTGTCTCCAGGGTGTTGATCTGATCCCGGAGAACCTGTCTCTCTGCGTGGACAGCTTCCATATCGTACTCGGTCTGCTCGCCGAGAAGAGTGTACTCATAGGTCTTGATTACCTTATAGTCACTGGCGGCAATCTGTGCTTTAAGACCATCGATCTGCGCAGTTAGCTGGCTAATCTGCTGCTGTCGTGCCTGTTCTGCAAGCTCCTCCTCAGTAGGCTCAGGTTGCACCGGTGCAACTGGTTCAGTATAGACGGAGCCGTCGTCAGACAACTCGTACCAGCCGTCGCCCTTGCGGTACAGCGTGGTATATGCCTCATACTCGCCATTATCCAGCGGATATTTGCACTCGGCATCTAAGTAGAGCCGGAAGCCATTGGTATTTACTACGAGATTGTCTCCGGTGATCCGGATCACATGAGAGCTCTCCTCTGACACTACGACCAGCTGTGTGTCCTTTTTATTTTTAAATTTGATATAGCCCATAACAGGACTCCTTTCTGGCGCTCTTGTGGCTGCGCCCGCCTTCTGGATCTACTACGCTAAATAGGAATTTAAGTGTCAAATACAACGCTGACACCGATACGGTGCAGATCTATTATGATGGTACCTGGAATGACTGGAAAGCAGGTAACATGCAGACCGTGTATCTCTACAATAATGGAGATGAGTGCACCGATGTCACCGGAGGATGGTCCGTATCCACTGCAAACTCCTCTAATGGCACTGCATCCGTCACCAAGGGATCTGATAAGATGACCCTTTACGCTCCGTATGTGGGTGGTGCCAGCTCCGCAGGCAGCGGGCAGGCTGTGGCATTTACCACTAACCCGATAGCTATTACCAAGGGTACTCTGAGAGCAAAAGCAAACGGATATACTGCCATGATTTTTTATGCCACCAGCAAACCTGTAGCAAAGGCTCCTGGGTCTACTACATCAATGTTTGCCCCGACAAATGCAGTGCAGATTGGAACCATACCTATGTCTGATGATGCGTTAAAACCTTTTGATGTAAGTAATCTCATCGGTAAGACAGTGTATCTCGGTATTGCTATTTGCGGACTCGGTACCGGCAGATCCACAGATTTTACTTACATGGATTTGACATAAAATAAGTAGTTAATCGCATCGGACAATTTACTTTACACCATATATTTCAGCGGGTATACACACACTATTTGTCTTTGTTGATGTTCCGTACGTTTGAACCGAATTACCTTGCCCGATACTAATACCATTATCAGAACGTGTAACACCTCTCCAACGCATATAAGAACCCAGATACAGCAATTCCGTGGATCTATCAATGGGAATAAATCCGGTGTTAATACCCTCTGTTTTACCACCACCATATGTAGATCCACTAAAAATTATGAAATAGAAACTATACTCGCTCAATGTAGGCAATCCAATCTCTTGTGCTTCAAAATCTACACCTGTATTTGGATTCTCCCAAAGCAACTCTATTTCTAATTTTCCATTTAACTTCCTATTTAACTCAGTATATGTATCCGCTACCGCCTTGGCATCCGGCACGTATCCGGTCACTTTGGTAGCCATCAGATCCTCCGAACTGGTGATCATCTGAGCAAATGCCGTGGCAGTCAAATCAGTAAAAAACTTCTTGATTTTGCCCATAAGCACAGACATTTTTTCGCCAGTTGCAATATTTTTCCTGGTGGCTGCCTCGGTAAATGCTACGGTCATGTCATCCGCTACCGTTGATGTGGATCCGGGATCGCCCTTGTCTCCCTTATCACCTTTATCTCCCTTGTCACCTTTATCACCCTGATCTCCCTTGTCTCCTTTGGTGCCGGGATCACCTTTTACTCCCTTAAGATTGCAGGCATATACCCACTTCGCAGTAGCAGCATCGCCGGCGATCGTACACCGATACACATTTCCGGTATCTGTATTAATATACAAATCTTCTGCCAGCGCGTCCGCAATACCTGTGCCACTAAATACCGTAGGTGTAGTACTTGTCCCAGTGATTGCTGTACCTTCTGTCCAGCGTGATCCTCGGATGCCCTGCACTCCCTGCTCTCCCTGCTCTCCCTGCGGACCGATATCACCCTTAGGTCCTTTAAAATTACCGATTAATACCTTTGCCATAATCCGTCCTCCTATGCATCCGGTGTTATATAATAGATATTTCCATTGTCATCCGTAGAAAATTGTGGTGCATCTGCCCCATCCGTGTAATAACACCACAGATTTCCCTCGCTGTCTCCTGCAAGGGAGTAAAGTCCATTGATAGGGACTGTCACACCGCTGTCTCCGCGGTCTCCCTTTTCGCCGGGATCGCCCTTGTCTCCCTTATCACCTTTATCTCCCTTGTCACCTTTCGGACCCTGTATTCCAGGTGGTCCATTAAAATCACCGGTCTCCAGCTTTTGTGTAACATCCTCAACCAAATCCTCTGCGTGTTTGCTGGTGGTCTGCGCAGATTCTGCAGACTGGGCTGCCGCCGTCTCGGATCCTGCTGCCGCTGTGGCACTTGCACTGGCATTATCCGCAGAGATCCCTGCCTGCTCAGCAGACACCCTGGCAGATTCGGCAGATTGAGCTGCCGCCGTTTCAGATTCTTCTGCCGCCGTCGCTGACTTTGCTGCTGCCATCGCGGATGCGCTTGCATTCTCCGCCTGGATAGTAATGTCTGCCAGATAATTGGGCTGTAGCTTCTCGCCAGTGATACTACCGTTTTTGATATCAGCCTTTACTTTTCCGTCTGTCCCCACGGTCCAGTAAACGATATCGGAGTCCACAAATTCAAACTGTGTGATTAGCGCAGACAGGTCCACTGACTTCTGAGTGCCATCGTCCAGCGTGATGATCAGTTGTTGTGTATCCGGATCATAGTCAAAATTCACTGCCAGCTTTTCGAGCATGGTGTCAATGACCTGTTGTGCGCCGGAGACCGCTGTGATGGTAAACTTACCTGTCGCCTTGTCATACTCGATCTTTTTGATACAGGACTGTGCATCCGTCTTCTCAAACTTGGTCAGATCCAAAGTGATTACACGGTTATCGATCTCGCTCACACCCTGACTCAATTTATTCAGATTCGTTTCATTCAGCGGAGTATCAATCGATGGTTTGTTTTTCCATACTGTAGGTTCATACGCTTTCTGCATCCTGCTTCACCTCCTGCTCCTCGGCATCCCTAGCCGCAATCTCCGCCAGTAATGCATCCCTAGATTTCTGCTCCTGACGTGTCAGAACCTCCTGCAGAGCCATACGCTTGACCTCTTCCGGCAAACCGGAGCTATCCACAAAGTTTGTAATTGCCTGGCTAAATTCCTTGATTTCTAAATTGCTCATTCATTAATCCTCCGGTCCTAAATAGGTAATGACAGTTCCATTGATGCTCTTGGTCCGCCATGCTACTACTGTTCCTTTATAATTTACGTATCCCGATATGCTCATTGCCCGTACGCTGATCAGGTCCACACTGGACAGCTTGTTAACGATAGTAGCTGCACTGATTCTCTCTGCTTTGATTACACCGGAGGATGTCCAGTTAGCTACTTCCATGTAATTAGCCTTTACGGTTCCAGCACTGATATAGTTGGCTTCTACCGTTCCCAAACGGGCGCTTACACCATTCAGATCAGAGACTGTCACATGATCCGCTTCCAGGCTCCCCACGCGACCGCTCACCGCATTCAGAGAGTCGATGGTGGCCTTGGTGGCAATCAGATCATTCAGTTCCAGTTTGGTCACATTCAACGTCTCTATGGTGGCATATTTGATTCTCATCTCTTCCGCATTAACGATACCTACTAAGTCAATCCTCTCAGCCTTGATCTTAATCGTCTCCGCCGTCTGATTGATTTCCGATACGATATTGTCCTTGGATACCTTGGTAAGGATCTGCTGCGCATTAATGCTGATCTGCGTGGACAGGTTCTGGTTGATATCTTTCATTTCCAGACGGGTTTCATCCACCGTCCTGGTAAGCACATTTGTTTTTCCCTTTAACTGGATAATCTGCTTCTGCAGCCCGTTGACCTGTCCGGTCCTGTGCTCCTCGCCCTCCGCTGTATAACTGTCCCGGAGTGCCTGGATGCCTTTCATGGTTCGCTGCAAGATGTAAGTGTACACATCTTCACGGGTCGTATGCAGCAGGATGCCATCCCCCACCTCCAGGCAGGGATTGCCGCGGGCTTCCACTTGTGCCGGACGGTACCATACGACTCCAATCACGCTGAGGACGTTGTCTGCGATGGTCTGCAGGTCTGCAGCAGACTTGCCATACACTAAAAAGTTATCTTCGATGATGTAGCAGTTATCACCGGTACCGGAGATTGCCCCAATATCATTTTCTTCCTGGCGGATCTGCAATTTGTCTACATGCTGGCAGATAAAATCCTCATACTGACAAGAGATATAGTGGCTACGAGATACCTCCGTGGTTCCCATCGGATCTGCCGGGTAAAGATCATCTGCAGGATACAGATCATCTGCAGGATACAGACCCTCTATCATCTGCTCCAGCACCACATACCGCAGTTTTCCATTTCGACCGATATGTCCAAAGCAGCCATTGATCTCGCAGATGGCTTCTATAACCGTCTTTCCTGGGAGTTCTCCGGGATCTATGGTCTTCTCCACTGTCATATCATCGTTAACCAGCGTGATTTCTTCCTGATCTACGCCGACATAAGCACAAAAGCTGGTACGGAACTGTCGAAGTGTCATCGGAAATGTCAAACCCTTATACCATCCAGATACTTCCGCATTCAAAATGTCATACATGGCATCATAAGCCGTTACATTTCGGTACCGGCGGTCTGCAGTTGGTTTATCCGATACAACTCTATATTTTCCAAAAGAAAAAGGAGCATCCTTCTGCCCCTCTAAAGTAGTGGTAACTGCAAGCTGCATTCCCACCATCGATGTAAATACATTTGATATCTTAAATTTTATCTGACTGGCTTCGCAGACCCCAAAGGTTAGTTCTGATTGTGAGCAAAGGCTTTCCTTTAGCTCGAACTGTTCATAATGGATCTCTGAATTAGTGATATTCACCTTTCCATCGGCGGACACTATACTCAGCTGCTTATCGGTTCCATCCCGGAAGAGATCTTCGTACTTATACTCAATCATTTGCCACACCTCCTATGATTGCGAACCGAATGGAATTATAATGAATTTTCCCATCATATATTCCATAGATCTGCGGTTGAAAATTAGAAATGTAGCAAAGCTGGGTCACATAATCATCATATTCCGGGATATATGCTGTAACTATACACTTTCGTGCCTTACCCTCCACGTAATTCTCACGGATCCTATCCATGAACTCTTTGAAGTCATCATTCGTGAGTCCAGCCGGTGTTTCAAACTCCACCTTCAAAGCCTTCAGATCTACGGCATTGATGTGCTCATATCCGTTTGCATCCGTCCAAGGATCCAGTACCTGCATGTTGGCATAAGGGCTGTAGCTTTCAGCTTTGATGAACCGTTCTTCATCCACTGTGTAATTTCCAATCTTTAAGAGCCATCCACTGTAAGCCATGATCTCCACCTCTAATTGTTCCGGTTAGCGGCTGCCATCTGGTCGGCAGCCGGAATTTTGCGTATAAGAAAAGCACCTACCCGAAGGTAAGTGCTCACATTTAATATTATTTATTGTTTTGAATCATCCTCTTTAAGTGCTTCAACATATTCTGAAACAGCATATGCATTGAAAATTTCATAGATATTATGCAGGAAACCAATAAGTCTCCATAATATTACAAATGCTTGATAAAAATAAAGAAATAACAAAACAAATGCAATTGTAATATTTAATGGCTGAAGTCTAAATATTTGAAAATCATCCGTTATAATCGATAACGATATTCTTAATAGCAGATTTACAAACATCATAACAGCAAATTGAAGCATTAATTGTATGAAATTCCAATTTGTTTCATGAAGTACATTTTTATTATCTTTTCTCTTTGTATTTTTTCTAATATCTTTTATGAAGATAGATATAATTTCTCGGTTTAACACCGCCTGGAATAATGTATATCCTGTAAACACTATTCCAAATACCGCAATTGCAATATCAAGCATCATTGCAGATATGTCTCGCATTATAACGACAGTGTCCATTATACTAATACTTAACGCGAATATAATACTTATAAGTATAATTGTAATTCGTGAAATTATATTATGTTTGTTAATATCAAAAAAAATATCAAATGACTCTTTTAGCAAATCTTCTGACTTTTTTTCTTTTAGCATCAGTAAAAGCGTATCAGCCTGATTGCTCTTGTTTTCCATCAATTCACATCCCCTATTTTCTTTCTAAAAAAGGTATAATCTTTCTCACATTCCTAGAATAAATATCTGCATTCTCCTGACTTGTATATTGTACACTATCAATTCTGCTTCCTTCAACTATAGAATTTTGAATTTCCTCTCTAAGATTGTTTCCAGAAATGTTCAATTTCATCCTTTCCGACATCTTATCATTTCTGATTGTCTTTTTAACATTGTTTCTATCCGTTACTTTAAGTATAGGCTCAATAGTTCCTTCTGCCTCAGACAATACATCTATTACGCCAGGAATATTATCAGGAGAATTATAATTTATTGCACCCGTTTTACATCCAAGTCTTTTTCTGGCTTCATTTGCCAAGTATCCGAGACTTCCAGAAAAGTCAATATCTCCATCACCATTAAGCGGGAAAAATCTTAATGTCAGTTGGTTGATTTTCTCAACTTCTCTCAATTCATTGGTCAAATTATTTTTTGAAGGTATACCCACCACATTTACCAGTGGAATCGGCAACAATGGTTCACCTTCTTCCTCACGCAATCTATTCTGCTCTCGTACGTAAGAATCTATTATATATTTTATTGTAGACCGAAAACTGCTTAATTTAGGGCTTCCTTTCTGATTCTCTACATAAATCATTCTATGGTTTTTCAGATATATTATGAACAGAGAAAATGGTGCTGCACTATATCTGTCATCCATTTCAATCAGATTGCCATCGCTATCCAAATCAGAAAGTCTCTCCAAAACTGTCTTCTTAACAATATATCCTCTTAAGACATACTCTTTATCCTCTGTCTCTTCAACTTCCGTATTCATAATAATGTATTTATCATCATTAACTGTTCTTTGAATCCCACTTTGTAATGCTGGCATTACAATTGTATCAAAATATTCCAACAATGGTGCTTCTACATCATTGTCTAACAGAAATACTGTGTTAAAATTGGCAACTGAAACATTTTTCATCTTTTTTGCATTCTGATTCATACCTTTATCCCCTGTACTTTCCCCGCATTCACGGTTTTATTATGTTACCATTGTCATACAGAATCCGTATTTTTTCAATAGCTCCAGTCTTTCGATTTATCGAAGTAGATATGCTATTATATCGAAATATGTCCTATGCTTTTTATCATTGAAACCTAATTTATCACTAATTATAATGATAGTATACACAAGACAAAGGAAAGTGAGGTACACCTATATGACTGACATCAATATTAATGCAAATCTTCCCGAATCCGTAGACAATGCAATTAAAAATGTAACTGATTTACCAACTCAAGGCATTGGGCAAACGTTGTCGGATTGTTGGTTTCTCGCCTTTGGTGGGATTTCTCAGTTAGCTGAAAAACGCCGTATTAAATATACCAAAGATCTTGAAAAATTCAAAAAAGAATTAGAAGACTCCTTGGAAACCGTCCCCGAACAACGTCGTAAAGAACCTACCACACAAATGGTTCTTAAAACTCTTGATGAAGCAAAATATTGTGTTGAAGAAGACGATCTTCGTCGGCTTTTTGTTGCTTTGCTTACTTCAGCAACCGACTCTGAAAAAAATGTTCATCCTTCATTTGCTCAAATTATTGGGCAAATGAGCCCAAACGATGCAAAAATATTACAATTTTTCAAAACTGATTATCAGAAGCCTATTTGTAATTTAAAATTAATAGTAGACGAAAATGGTTCATTTCAACTTTTGTCACATAATATTTTTATTGATGGACCAAATAATATGAAATTAGGTGAAAAGACCATTTCTATTTCTTCACTTATTCGCTTAGGTCTACTAGAAATACCTTTTGACGATCACTTTACAGACGAATCTTTGTATTTAGGTTTTAAAGAAACCGCAATTTATAAAAATGCCAAATTGCAATTTCCAGACAATGAGCTAGAGTTAGAAAAGAAAATTGTACGTTTGACATCTTTGGGAAAATTATTTATTTCTTGCTGTTTCCCTAATAATTGACATAGTATCGTTCTGTATATTTTTAATATATTGGTCAATCACCTCAAAGTACTTGTAAGCGAAAAATTTCAGCATCAGTATGGATACTACTGCCGAAACAATAATAGAGATCACTATACACAATACTATTTCCATTTTACATCCTCCTTGCACTCAAAAAGAGCAGCTTCAATGCTGCTCTTTCTATGTTATAGCTTTCAGAAAGTGGCTCCGCATAGGAGCCACTTATCTCTTTATTCCAGTTCCAAATTTTTTGAGAAGAGAATATTTTCTTTTAGTGTTATCCACGGCTCAATTTCCAATTCCACATCATCCATGCAATCACCCAGTACAAAGGAAGATGCCACTTCCAATGTCGTTCCTGGCTTTATTTCCTTACCACTGTTCTTTGATTCTTCATTTGCGTGCCAGTAAGAAGGTTCTACCTCAACACCATTTTGGAAGCACTTATCAGAGAACGCATAATCAAAAGTCTGATTTTCGTCTGAATTGTTTGTAAAATCATAATATACTACCAGTACCTTCTGACCTACAGAATCCGTCATTACTTCATGCCTTAAATATTTTACCGTCATTCCCTCATACTCAAACTGTGTGACCGGTTCCGGTGTTGGCTCAGGTGTAGGAGCTTCTGTAGGCGTTGGCTCTGCTGTTGGTTCCGGCGTATTTAATTTCTCAACCTCTGCTACCGTTTCCTGTGCCACAGAAGCAGTCGTTTTATCACTGTTACCACTATTTGCAATAATTACTATTACGATAAACAGCGCAATGCCTACCACCGAGCAAATAAGTCCCGCTATAGCAGTTTCTTTTTTCTTATTTTTTTGACACAATGCAATGATAGCAAAAATCAATCCCAGTACTGCAGGAACAATGCCTATAACTATACATACCGTCACAATACTAATTATTCCCAGTACTAAAGATGCGATTCCAAAACCACTCTGTTTCATAAAGCTCCCCCTTTTTATCTTTGGTTTCTTATTATGAGTCAAAAATATCACATTTTATCAATTTTGTCACCATGTATATGCCGGTTCTCCTGTTCTTCTGTAATATTCATGAGCATATTTTCTTGCACTTTTCCCTATATCGTCAGTAGATATTCCGAACTGCTTATTAAGAATTCCTCTAAGTAATTCATTCTGCTGTCGTAAAATTTCCATCTCCTGCTGGGTGCTATTAACTATTGCGCTGATGATACCGGTAATTTCCTCGGGAGGTGCAACACCAGTCTTTCCGCCTTTTGTGAACATTAATTCAGGATTTCCATTTTCACCAGCCATAAACATACTGAAACTTTTGGGAACATATCCTCCATTTTCAAATTTAGGAATTTTACCTAAATCTATTGATCCAGCCGGAATTATTTCTTTTCCTGCAATATTAACTGCATCCCACGAAAAATTGAGTTTACGGTTTAACCATTCTGCAAAGTCAGACCATATATTTTTTACCATTGCAACAGCATTATTCCATGCTTTTTCAAATCCATTCTTAATACCCGGAAAATTCCATTTATCTTCCGTAAATAATTCTTGTACGCTTTTCCACCATTCGGCTCCGCCTACATTTTGCCACCAAGACGAAAATGCAGTCCATTCTTCAGAAAGTGCTTTTTCGATGTTACTTCCTAATGATTCCCATCTTTCCTTTGTGAACCACGGTGCGACTTTATTCTGATACCAATTTTCTACAAATGGCCCCATGTTCTTTAATGCCGATGCAAGTCCGAATGTATCTGTTATGTCTATTTTACTGATATTGAATAAATCAACAAGCTTACTTACCTTATCTGAAGCAATATCTACAACTCCATTCATACCAGACATATCAACAACCATGCGTCTCCATGCATCAGCTAATGTCGGTATGTCTGTATTAATTATGGTATCAAAGAATCCTCCTTCTCCTAACCACGAAAAATTATCATAAAAATCTTTATCATCTTTGAATATCCAACTGCCAATTTCTTTTCCGAAGTTATATCCAACAAATGCAGCTGCAATTCCTCCGATGATTCCTGCGCCTACAGTCATTCCAATCTCTGTAAGCGTTCCGGCTCCTATTATTGTAGCAACATCAGTAGTAAGAATTCCTCCAAGACCACCTAAAGACTTCCATGCCTTAGTAATTGCTACGATAAGACTTGTTCCCATTATAGCTTTTGAAATCTTAGTTGCTACAATTTTTCCTAACTTGGTAAATTTCATCAGTCCAACTGCTGTAATAATGGCTGTTTCGATAGGTGCTGCATTGAAAAGACCGGCTGACAGTTCGAACGCTCCATTGATTCCCTCCCACATAAAACGACCTACAGCCTTAAATACATCTATCCAGTCAATCCCGTCAAGGAATTCTCCGATATTGTGACCAATTTTATACCAATCCACCGCCGCGATTGCATCGGCGAACCAGTTAAAAATCCCAGCCACCAGTTTAGAAGTATCCTGTCCGGCGGCGAAGAAGTCACCATCAAACAGATCTTGGAAGATTTTCTTCACCGGCGTGAAAAATTTCTCAATCTTATCGGCAAGATCCTGTGCCTTATTCTCCATGTTGGCAAAGGCTTCATCCCAGGCTTTCTGATATTCCTCGAAGGATTTGTTGAAAGCATCATCCAACAACCCGGAATCTAAACCACCGCCGCTGCCGGAAGATGATCCCGAAGAGGTGGTAATCACATCCAATTCATCGAACTTACGAATGCCCTTCTGCAGCTTATTGACTGCTTCTGTAGCCGCTTCCGCTTCATCGGCAATGGATCCGAAATCAAAACTACTATCGGCTACGGATGATGTAACCTTGCTAAGATCAATTCCCAGCAGATTTCCCAGCCATGTAGCCAATCTCTGTAAGGCAATCACCATAGCATTGACATACGGTAATACCTTAGATACCATCGGCAAAAACAGATTGCCTATGGTCCGGGACAGGTTTTGGAAGTTGCTCTCAATCAATCGCAACTGGTTTGCAGGCTGGTTGATCGTAGTAGCCAGATCTCCCCAAGCATACTTGGTGCTGTCCAACAGGATGGTTGCTCTCAGAAGTGCCTTGTCATTCTGATTCAGCGCCGTGATATTTGCCTGTATACCGAGTTCATTTAACTTCTGCTGTAAGTTTACATTACGGATATTAACACCGTATTTATCCAGTGTACGGCTCATTCCGGCAAGGCCGGATGCCATATCATTCCAAACCTTGTCAAAATCAAGGTTCTTTACGGATGCAAGGTCTCCACCGATTTCTGTAAGAGCCTGCGACAGCTTCAATGATGTCTCTGCGGTAACTCCCATAGAGGATGCCATCTGACCGAAGGTGGCCTGATAGTTCATCAGCTTCTCGGGATCAATACCAAGACTTGGCTGCCCCGTTGCCTGTAAGGTTCCATCGTCTTTCACAGAGAACCCTGTCATTTTAGAGGTAAGCTGTTTTGCACGGTCACTGAACGACTTATAATAGGCTTCCGCTGATTCTGCTCCTGCGTCTTCCCACTGGGAGACTGCACTCTCTGCAACCTGTCCAAAGGCAGCATCGAAATAGTTCAGAGTCTCCACATAGTCCATAGAGGTCTCAATGGACTTCCAGAGTTTATCCGCTCCACGCTTTACCCAGAAGAAATTTGCGTATAGTGATCCGAATACAGACGCCAGTCCTTTACTGCTCTTAGATGCCCTCTGTGCGCTCGCAGAATAGCCATTAAGGCTGCTTGTCATGCTCCGGGTGGTACTTCCTACCTTGCTGCCCTGATTTGCCAATCCTGCCAGCGCAGTAGTCATATTGATCAGATTACTGCTAACCGTAGGAGCCTTAGACAGGGTATTCATCATGCTGTTTAATGCCGTTGCCAGCTTTGGCATATTATCGATAGCTGTGATAACGCTCTTATTTCCCAGCTTAGATATACCCTTTGCAAGTTCTCCAATCGCTGCTGCACCATTTATCACAGATTCCGGCTGTCCTAAAGATGAAGAAATGCGGTTAATCGCATTTGCCGTTTTATTTATGCCGGAAGTATCTACGCTTCCGATCTGTGATATATTCTTAGCCAGTCTGGTAAAGTCAACCGTTCCAACATTTTTCATTCCCTGCATGGAATTGCTCAGGCTATCGATACCCTTCGAAAGTCCTGTAAGGGCATTTCCATCGATGTTACCAAGGGATCCGGCGAGTCGTTCCAGTTTTCCAACTAGTTTATCTAAAGCATTATTTGCTTTTGTGGCCTGTGTCTCAACCTCTATTTCTAAGCGGTCAATTTCTGCTCCCACGAACTCACCAACTTTCTAATTGTTATAAGTCAGCGACTATCATCCATTCAATAGCCGGTAATTTTCAGTACAAAAAAAGAAGC
The DNA here is from genome assembly GCA_945929965.1 of uncultured Lachnospiraceae bacterium. Lineage (GTDB taxonomy): Bacteria > Bacillota > Clostridia > Lachnospirales > Lachnospiraceae > Acetatifactor. Next base: position 4,284 of record CAMEOT010000008.1, on the reverse strand, counting down.
GGAAAAACCGCTCCTTCTGATTTCTATATATTATTTGCCAAGTATCCGAGATATCAGGCTCATTTTGTATCCTTCATCCTTTGGATATAACCCTAAGGCAAGAATCTCTTCCTCCGAATAATCATGCACTACTGATTTCTTTCTCTTTGGTTTCATCTGCCGTATTGTAGCAGATATGTTTTTTATATTTTCTTCATTCAGTTCCGTGCTTTTAAAACACTTCGGGCAGAGAAGCAATTCATCACTACCCATATCGTATCCACAGTATCTGCATACCATAGGCATTACCTCCACACCTTCATCTTATCACAGGTTGCAGAAATAGTAAATGCCATAAAAAGCGGCAATGCTATGACGCATCGCCGCCCTGCTGTTCCGTCTTTTTTTTATGTGTTCTCCGCCAGTTAATTCTTCTTGCTTCTTCCTGTGCAAAGAACTTATCTACTTCTAACATTTTTTCCTCTTCCGTAAGAGGTCTGCTCTGCAATGTTCCATCTTGCAGATTTGGTTTCTCGATATACTTCGATACCGCTTTGGTGCCTGCCAGACAATGCTCTACCGCCGTCCTAACAGCAGACAAACCATAGGTGCCGAAGTATTCCCACACTGCCCTGTCCTGCATCTTCCGGCGCATTTCATAGCCATTCAAGCAATACCCCAACTCTGTCGGGGTCATATGCTTAAATTCCTCCAAAGAGATTCCTATGGCGTATGCCAATGGGAAGTGATCCTCCCAGATTATTTTGTGGAAGTTGACTTCTTCCGGTGATCCTGCGGAGCCTTGGGCTGCTTCTGAATCTTCTCTTCCGCATTCTGACTCATTTCCTCCAACATCTCTGTCAGACCGGACAGCTTGAAAAAACCGTCCTCCTCCATCCACGCCTTGATCTGCTTATACAGTCCAGCATAGGACAACTCATTTTCTTCCATGTAGGTACGCATCATGGATCTTGCATCCTCAAAGGAAGCAGGATTCTCTTCCAGTAATCCGGCATAAAATGCAATACTGCAGATCTGCGGAATCTCCGCAACCATCTCTGCTGTACCATCCAGCACCGCTTCTGCTCTGTTTTCACTATTGTTTTTCAAAATATAAGATCCAGACACTACGCTGAACATTCTCTGCACCAGTTCCTTGCACTCTGCCGCAGCGTAAGTAAATACCATGTTTAATTCAGTTCCGTTTACAGTAATAGTTCTCATATTCCTTCCCTTTCTCCCTGTTTATAGGGGAAGGGGCAGTCCTAAGACCGCCCCGTTTTCCTTGCTTACTAATTTTTATCAGCCGCCGGCTCCAGGCGCAGTAGGCTCCACTGCGGTGATACGATCCGGTAAATCTATCAGAGTATTGTTGATCGTATACTGCAACACATTTCCTACTGCATACTCAGGTGCGGGTAGTGATCCAGGTTCAACAATGTACACATTCATCTTAGCTTTCTTAGGATGATATGAGCAGAACCACATACACTGTGTAGCTGTTCTTCCTTCGTAAGCCTCCAGCATCTCTTCCCACTGTTTGTCGAAAGTATCCGTGTTATTGAATACAGTCTGCAACTCACCACCGGTGTCCTCGTGACCTCCGGTATACTTTTTTCTCTTGGACTTCAACGGAGTTGCATCCAGTTTATCTTTGGTTACTTCTACACCACCAATGCTGATGCACTCTTCAATTTCCTTCCATGATGTAGGTGGTGTGGTTAAAGTACCAATACCCCAGCCAAATGTCACACCAATGGTTGATAAAGCCTGTTCTGCCATCTTTTCCTCACTTTCTACCGCTATCTTTCTGCGGTCAGCGATTACCTGTTCGGTAACCGGTATAAAAATAAGAGCCTTACGACCCTTTGTTGTCTAACCCCCTCGATTTCGATGGGTTTTAATTAAATTGCTGCAGTGTATCTCCACTGCCAAATGTCCGTTGGTATCTTCCTACCCACCGGGAAATATTCGGGTCTGATGCGTTGGAAACCGGTATAGGTCCGCCACGGCACTGGAATCCATAGGACAACATGATCTTCTTTGCCGCCTGGCTCATTGCATTGCAGATCCCGTCTGCTGCGGATCCAGTGGCATAGGCAGTAATGACGATCAACGGGCGCTGGCTACCCTCATTCCCCCGCAGATCATAATTGCCACCGGAATTATCTCCCAGGGAAACATCCAAATACGGAAATTGTGTGTTCTTCGGTGTTACGTAGCGACCGACTGTACACTTTGGATATGCTTTTTTCATCTTTTTCTCAAAGACTGTATAGAACTCATTCCAATCGAACCCAGCCATCTTACCTCCAAACTTATCCGGCAGGCGTCGCAGCTCCTGCATCTCTTTTAACCCATCGGGTGCGTGGTTGCAACGAAATTTACCACCTCGGATATTCCTTAATTTTTGAACACCTCTCTTGCGATCTCCACAACCTTGTCTTTTAGTTCCTTACCAGCATTGTACATCGGCATCTTCGGGGAAACGCCAGTTGCATAGTGCCATTGACCTTCCAAGTCCATGTACCACCATCCCGGCTCATTGCCGTGCGCGCCGTATGTTCCAGTTCCAACACCCGGAATGTTCGCCGGATTCTGTGCCGGAAGTCCAGCTCCAAATTCAAGCATCAATGCCGGAGAAATCTCTTTTGACTGCACACCATCCTGATTCTGCCATTTGCTCACGATCTTCTGTGAATCTTCCATGAAGAAGATTGCCTTGCATCCGGCTTTCTCCGGACAGATTTCAGTGGACAGCCGAACATACTTTCCGAAGCCGCTGCTGCCGATGTGAGCCTGCGCAATGACTATCCCTTCGGCTGATAACCTCCGGCACAGTTCTTCACATTTCCCGGTAAGACTGTTCTGGTATTCCTTAATCTCCTTTATAGCGTTCTGAACCTCTTTTACAGACAATCCGAACGATATCTTCTTTGCCATATCACTCATTTCCTCTCGGCAGCTTTTTCAGCAGAAACTTCTTCACATTCAAAGATGATTTATCCGCCAGGACTGCGTAATCTGCACTGTCCCCGTCAACCGAACCGTCCTCATGGTACTGTGGCTCTCTCTCGTGCCAAACACGGCTCGTTTCCGTGATAGGCAAGGATTTATCCGATGAAGATAAAATTGCCTGATATGAGCCGATATCAAAGCCATACTCTTTAGCTTCTGCTTCGCCGCCGGATCTCGCAATATTGGCATAAAAAATGACAGGCTTGTTATAGCCTGCCATAATACCTATCTGAATCGGAACCAGTTCTCCGTCAACCTCAGTGTATTTTATTTTTCCATCCTCGTCCGTTTCATAGACGGGAATTTCATCACTGTATGTTGCGTAGTACAGTCTTTGCTTGTTCTTTTTTAAGTTTCTCACTCTATTATCCTTCCCATAAACGCAAACTTTCCCAATTCTTCTAAAAAATTTAAACGTATTTTCTTCCTTTTTAATTCAATGCTCTTTGAATATGATATCGCCGGAACCGGCGCTATCGTCACATCTATTGATCCGATGTTCTTATAATCTAATCTAACTGTATTTTTCACAATTTCTTCTGAATAAGCAATCATATCACTCAATTCGTTCCATTGCTTCTGTTCTACCGCTACTTCTATATCTGATAAATATTTCCTATATTGTACAACCTCTTTTTCTTCTTTTATTCTCAGTGCAGAATCAATATAAGATTCTTTATCTTTGGTGTTCTGTATTATGAAGTCGACTAACACAGGTCTTTTAATCCTAAAATCGTATCTTCCTAATTTTTCAAACATCTTAGAAAAATATTCATTTATTTCTTCATCTAGTATTTTTATATAATCAAATCTACTTACCTCATTTATTATTCCATATGGATTATTTTCTTTCAAAAAATGAGCTCTTTCAGCACACGGAAAGTAATTACAGCCACAATAACTGCTAAAGAGCATATACCGTATAGCTCTCTTTGCAACTATCTCCGGGTATAGTGAGTATCTGTCGCGATATAATTGTCTCGCCTCGTCTTCAAATAAATTATTGTGATCTTGAATTGGATTTAGCACAGATCTTATTGCCGAAGGTAAGTAATTCCAAGCGCATGTATGTTCATTGTCAGCATAATATATTTTATCCCACAAAACGATTGCAGATAAGTATTTTGCATACTCCTCTGACATTTGAGTATTAAAACTATTATAAATAACCTCTTGAACCGCCCAATTATCGACCATTATTGCATTCATATAGTCTCCCCCCCCTTATCGTCAGGTAGTGTCAAAAACTACCTGTTTTTATTGTTCTTAAATCCTTTAAAACCTTGA